>NZ_JBXVVC010000003.1:0-542113 GCF_057219435.1 Algibacter sp. YIN40
TTATAACTACAAGAATTAGGATCGATACATCCTTCAGCTTTTATACTGGGTTGAATATTGAGAACTTCAAAACCACTGCCTTCAGTAGCTTTAATGGTTTTATTTAAAGCCAGATTTTGATGCACTTCCACTAAACCAGAAGGCCATTTAATTTTAACTTCAAGAATTTCTGAGGCAGAACCCAAACCGAAATGCACTGGTTGTAAACTTTGGGATAAAAAGCCAACACCAGAATAATAGCGATGCACAGTACCTACATTTGTAGTTAATGAAACTGTTGTTCCAATGGCATTTCTATTAGATGTGGTTCCTTCTAATGAAACTTTGAACCATTTTAATTCACTCGGTACATTGTCACTAATAATTTGATTCTTATAGAAGTAGGAAGCTCTATCACTGTTGGTTACAAATAAATCTAAATCACCGTCATTATCATAGTCAAAAGGGGTTGACCCAACACTTATAGTTAAATCTTTTAAATTTACTTCATCAGTTGCATCAGCAAAGTTGTTCTGACCTTCAATAAGCATATTTTTAAAATAGAAGTTATGTTCAGTAGGAGGCCTTGATAAATTAAATCCATTTACTATGAATAAATCTTCATCTCCATCTAGATCAAAATCAGCAAATACAGTGTCCCATGCCCATCCCGTGCTATCAAGATTTTCTTCTATAGCAATATCGGTAAAAGTGTTATTGCCATTATTTTTTAAAAGTACATTTTCATTGATGTTAGTAATGAATATATCAAATTTTCCATCATTGTTATAGTCTCCAATGCTTAATCCCATATCATCATCTGCATTATCCAATCCTAGATTCGCTGCTTCTTCAGAAATGTTTATCCCATTCTGATTTATATAGAGCTCGTTTTGATAATTTTTGTCATTGGTTATATATAAATCCATCCATCCATCTTCATTAAAATCAAAAGGAATACTTAAATAAGATTTTCTTCTTATATCTGTATTTCCATATGTTTCCGAAACATTTTGAAATGTTCCATCACCATTGTTTAAATAAAAGTTATTATAATTACATGCTCCCCATTCAGAGATATAAATATCAAGGAATCCATCCTTATTAAAATCGAACCATGTAGCTCCAGTATTCATGCAATTATTTTGACCTTCTATACCAGCCTCGACTGTCTTTTGTTTAAAGGTTCCATTACCTTCATTATGATACAGTTTTATTCTGTTCATAAAAGTGAAAAAAATATCGGGAAATCCATCATTGTCGTAATCGCCCCAAGAAGCCCCATATTTAAAACCATCTAAACCAAAAAATCCTTCGGTGTTATCATCTGGGAATAGATTAATTAAGCCAGATACAGTGGTAACATCTTCAAATGTACCGTCATTATTGTTTTTTAACAGTCTACTATGACTAATTTCGACACCATCTTGATCTTTTGCTTTTGCAACTACAAATAAATCAAGATCATTATCTCCATCATAATCGGCTACAGCTACGGCATTGTTCTCGGCCAATATTCCCAATTTTGATTGAGTTTCTACTCTTGTAAAATTTTGAGAGGATAACGTATTTAAGCTAAATAAACTAATCCATAATAAAACAAAAAAATATTTTAAGTTCGAATAAAATTCAAAATTCATTATTATATTTTTGAAATCCATTTATAAAAGGTAGGTGAGATTTTGGAGCAATAAACACTAAAAAAATAAAGCCTAAAGATAAGAAAGGTTTAGGGACAATAAAAATAAAGAAAAGTTAAAATAATTTAGTGTTTTAAAAACTAATGAGATTTAATAAAATATTTAATCCGACAGTGATTACGTATCTTTGCAAACTGATTTACAAATAATATGCGCACAAAATCCCTAAAGAAGAATAAGATTAATGTTGTCACTCTTGGCTGTAGTAAAAATGTTTACGATAGCGAGGTGTTAATGGGACAATTAAAAGCGAATGGTAAAGAGGTTGCGCATGAAGAAGAAGGAAATATTGTGGTGATTAATACTTGTGGATTCATTAATAAAGCTAAAGAAGAGAGCGTAAATACAATTTTGGAATACGTACAAAAGAAAGAAGAGGGTGATGTTGATAAAGTATTTGTAACAGGTTGTTTAAGTGAGCGCTATAAACCAGATTTGGTAAAAGAAATTCCGAATGTGGATGAGTATTTTGGCACTACGGAATTACCAGGATTATTAAAAGTCTTGGGAGCAGATTATAAGCATGAACTTATAGGCGAACGATTAACAACCACACCAAAAAACTATGCCTATTTAAAAATTGCTGAAGGTTGCGACAGACCATGTTCGTTTTGTGCTATTCCAATTATGCGAGGAAAGCATAGAAGCACACCTATTGAGGAGATTGTAATTGAAGCCGAAAAATTAGCTGCTAACGGTGTAAAGGAATTGATTCTAATAGCTCAAGATTTAACATATTACGGTTTAGATTTATATAAAAAGCGAAATCTAGCAGAGCTTCTTGAAGCATTGGTAAAGGTTGATGGCGTTGAATGGATTCGTTTGCATTATGCATTTCCAACAGGATTTCCTTTAGATGTGCTAGATGTGATGAATCGCGAACCAAAAGTTTGTAATTATTTAGATATACCATTACAACATGTTTCAGACTCGATTTTGAAAAGTATGCGTCGCGGAACAACGAAAGAAAAAACGACTAAGTTAATTGGTCAGTTTAGAGAGGCCGTTCCAGAAATGACTATTAGAACAACGCTTATTGTTGGATATCCAGGAGAAACCGAAGAAGATTTCCAAGAATTAAAACAATGGGTCGAAGAGATGCGCTTTGAGCGTTTGGGTTGTTTTACTTATTCTCACGAGGAAAACACCCATGCCTATAATCTAGAAGATGATGTGCCTGAAGATGTTAAGATTGATAGAGCGAACCAGATTATGGAAATTCAATCGCAGATTTCTTGGGAGTTGAATCAACAAAAAATTGGTCAGGAGTTTAAGGTTGTTATCGATAGAAAAGAAGGTAACTATTTTATTGGTCGAACCGAATTTGATTCACCAGACGTAGATAATGAAGTACTTGTTGATGCAACAAAAACTTACCTAAAAACTGGAGAGTTCGCTACTGTAAAAATTGTTGAAGCTGAGGATTTTGACCTATATGGATTAGTTGTTAACTAATTATTAGGTTCGTTTCAATTGCTTTTGAATTTTTCTTATAGCGTTCTCAATTGATTTTTCTGGCTCGATAATATTATACTCACCCCAGAATTTTGGGTCTGAAAATCCAGATGCTTTTTCGCTTAAAATAGTTGTTGGTCTTATTAATTGACTACGAACTTTTACTATTTTAGTATCTTTAATCTCCCAATCGGTTATTGCCATTTCGCTGTTTAATGAATAAACACTATTAAACAGTTTGCCTTTCCAATTTACTTTAAATGTTAATGATATATTGCTGTATACATAATGCCATTTACCATTGGTGGTTCTGTAATTTACACGATACATAGCTTCGGTAGGATAAACGTCTACTTTTCTCGGTTTTTTCCGAATATAAATTCTGCTAGAAAGTTCTTTATTTGATACATTTAAGTTGTATACCGCGCTTGTTAATGCTAAAGTATTTGCATCAATATATAGTTTACCAAAATACAATGGTGTGCTTGTATTTTCTTTTTGCTTAAAGTTAACAACATACACCAAGTTTTTATTTATTTGGGTAGATTCACTAAAACTAAAATTATAAAGAGGTAAATCATTTTCAGTAAAAATAAACTCAGGATATTTAATGATATCTGTATATAAATTACTGAATGGTCCCCCTTGGAGTTTCAACGCAAGTGTGTCTAATTTAGAATAGTCCGTATTTTTTCTAGCCCGAACCAATTCAATATTATCGTTTCGTTGATTGTTATAAGGTTGTTTATGTATTTTAAATACGGCTTCAGATAAAGAGGCGTTTTTACGTCTTTTTTTAATTGTTTCGCGGTAAAAAGCCGTCATTAAAGTATTATCATTATTATAAGCAGTACTTTTTTTAGCTAACGTTTCTAAAACGAGAGACCGTGCATCATCTTTATAGGTTAATATGCTTACTTCGTTTAAAGTAGTAATAGCAGGGGATAATTTTATTTTTGATCGATTTTTAAATTCTGAAATCTTTAAAGTTAATTTCTTGTATCCCAAATGTGAAATAGATAAAATACCGTTTAAATGCCTGTTTGGTATTTTTAAAGAGAATTCGCCATCGGTATTGGTAACGGTACTAATATTAGACTTATCTAGAACGATATCGGTAAAAACTAAAGGTTTTTTAGTATTCGCATCAAGAACAACACCTTGAATCTCTTTAAAAGATTCATCGTTTTGAGCATAGGTATTTGCTGTTAAACAGATACAAAGCAGCCAAACTATTTTAAAAGCATGGATTGATTTTGTTTTCATAGCATTGATATTTAGAGAAATAAGGAGCTTATAAGTTACAAAAAAAATACGATGCATATAAGTTTTTAACGGAATTTAACTACTAATTCTTAACTAAATTTTTAGAATTGCGAATCTGAATAACTGTATATTTACATGATTTTAAATAGAAGTATGGGACAACAACATATTCCTTTTCATAAAACCGGTTATTTTTCATCATTAATATGTAATTATTTGGATGAAAAAACAGAAACATCTCCGTTCTATAATCGATTTCCTAAACAGGAGAATTTTAAAGCTCAAATAGAAGAGAAACAAAATTCTGAACTGGTTTCAGAATCACATAGAAAAGTTTTGGCTAAGGTCTTGAAAAATCAATACCAAAACATAAATACTTCCGATTTAACAAAGGAAAATATAGACTTATTAGAGAAGAGTAATACATTCACAATTACCACAGGACATCAATTAAATTTATTTACTGGACCACTTTATTTTCTATACAAAATAGTTTCTGCAATTAATCTTTCTAATGAATTAAAGGAAGAATATCCAGATTATAATTTTGTACCTATTTATTGGATGGCAACTGAAGACCATGATTTTGAAGAAATAAATTATTTCAATTTTGAAGGTAAAAAAATTCAATGGAATAGAGAATCGAGTGGGGCAGTTGGAGAGTTGTCAACGGATGATCTTAGGAAAGTATTTAAGGTTTTTTCTGATCAATTAGGCACTGGTGACAATGCCGAACATTTAAAGAGTTTGTTCGAAAAGGCATATTTAGAGCATTCTAATTTGGCTGATGCCACTAGGTGTCTAGCCAATGCGTTATTTAAGAATTTTGGATTGGTAGTTATTGATGCAAATGATGCTGATTTAAAAAGACAATTTATACCATTTATTAAAGATGAATTATTAAATCAAACATCTTATAAAGCGGTTTCAAATACGAATGAAAAACTTGTAAAGTCTTCTAATATTCAAGTGACTCCTAGAGAAATTAACCTTTTTTATTTGACAAATAATTTAAGAGAGCGTATTGTTTTTCAAAATGAAAAATATAAAGTTTTAAATACTAATATCTCATGGAGCAAGAGTGAAATTCAAGAAGTACTCTTAAGGCATCCTGAACGCTTTTCACCAAATGTTATCATGCGACCGCTGTATCAAGAGGTTATTTTACCTAATCTTTGCTATATAGGTGGTGGCGGCGAATTAGCCTATTGGTTTCAGTTAAAACAATTTTTTAATGAAACTAGTGTGCCATTTCCTATTTTATTGCTGCGTAATTCTGTTCTCATTCAAACTCAAAGTCATGCAAAGAAACTTAAGAACTTAAATATTTCGGCTGAAGAAATATTTTTAAAGAGAGACGCTCTAATTAATAAAAAAGTAAGAGAGATTTCTAATATAAATATTGATTTTTCTGAACAAAAGAAATACCTTAAAAAGCAATTTGAAGACTTGTACAGCCTAGCAAAGAAAACTGACGAATCTTTTGTAGGTGCTGTAAAGGCTCAAGAAATCAAGCAAACGAAGGGGCTTGAGAAGCTTGAGAAACGCTTATTAAAAGCTCAAAAGAAAGTATTGGCAGATCAAGTCTCTAGAATGATAGATATTCAAAATGCATTATTCCCTAATCAAAGTTTACAAGAAAGAAATGCCAATTTTTCAGAGTTTTATCTCGAATATGGTGAACAACTTATTCCTAAGCTTATTGAAAATTTAAAACCTTTAAAAGGAGAGTTTTTAATATTAAACCTATAACGCAACATGCACAAAATTGATATTGAATTGATTGAAATGACTATGGATATCATGAAATATGCTATCGATAGACTTTCTTCAACACAAAGTAAAATAGGAAAACCTAAAACAGAGGAAAAACTTAAAATGCTAGTTGGGGAAACTATTACTAAAAAGGGTGTTGGTGGCGAGTATGCATTTAATTTGTGGAAAAAACATTTATCCAAGGCGACTGTACCAATTGATCACCCACGACATTTAGCATTTGTGCCAGCATCTCCAACACGAGCTGCGGTAATGTTCGATTTGGTTACCTCGGCTTCAAGTATCCATGGTGCTTATTGGATGGAAGGTGCAGGCGGCATATTTTGTGAAAACGAAGCGATGAAATGGATTGTGTCATTAACAGGATTACCCGAAGGAGCCTTTGGTGTATTTACTAGTGGAGGTACTGCGGCTAATCTTTCTGCTATTGTAACTGCTAGAGAATATTGGCGAAGCTTAAACGACCAAAATAAAGTTGAAAAAGGATTAGTTATTACATCCATAGGAGCTCATTCTTCGATTAAAGCGATGGCAAAAGTAGCCGATGTGGATATCTTGCTAGTTGATACAGAAGATGTCATGTATGCTGATGCTTTACAGGACACAATTAATAATTTAACAAAACATCAAAGGAAACGTTTATTTGCAATTGTTGGTACAGGAGGCACTACAAATGCTGGTATTATTGATGATTTAGATGGTATTGCTGAGGTTTGTATAAAAGAAAACCTTTGGTTTCATGTCGATGCTGCTTATGGTGGCGGAGCCTTGGCTGCAGATTCGGTTAGGCATTTGTTTAATGGTATTGAAAAAGCAGATAGTGTTACCATCGACCCGCATAAATGGATGTTTTCACCTTACGATTGCGGTGCAGTAATTTATAAAGAACCTGAATTGGCTAAACAAGCACATTCACAACAAGGGTCTTATTTAGATATTTTTAAAGATGAAGGAGCACATGGTTTTAATCCAACCGACTATCAAATTCAATTAACACGTCGTGTTAGGGGATTACCTTTGTGGTTTTCTTTGGCTACGCACGGTACCGATAGATATAAAGAGGCTGTTGAAAGGGGTGTTGAATTAGCTCAAATTGCAGGTAGGATGATTGAAAAAAATTCTAAATTGGAATTGGTAAGAACGCCTAGTTTGTCATGCGTACTCTATAGAAGAATAGGATGGAAACCGGAAGACTATACACATTGGACTTATGAAAATCATAGAAAAGGATTTGCCTTAGTTACGCCAACAAAATGGAAAAATAAAAACCAATATGAAACTGTTTCGAGATTCTGTTTTATTAATCCTGACACAACAGAGGAAGATATTGAAGCTATTTTAGATTCTATGATGTAAAAAAGATTAAAAAAGTAGTTGAGGTCATGTGCCATTATAAAATCAATTATTACTTTTGCGCATGCAACATGACAAGGTATTAATTTTAGACTTCGGATCGCAATACACACAGCTTATTGCGCGTAGAGTTAGAGAACTCAATATATACTCCGAAATTCATCCATTTAACAAGATTCCATCAAATATAGAAGAATACAAATCTGTAATTCTTTCTGGTAGCCCATTTTCTGTAAGAGGGGAAGAGGCTTTACATCCAGATTTAAGTAATATTCGAGGAAAAAAGCCATTGTTAGCCGTATGTTATGGCGCCCAATATTTGGCACATTTTTCAGGAGGTGAAGTCGCTCCATCGAATACAAGAGAATATGGTCGCGCTAATTTATCTTTCATTAAAAGTAACGAGCCATTTTTAGCGCATATACATACTGGTAGCCAAGTTTGGATGAGTCATAGCGATACTATTAAGCATTTACCAGATAATGGCGTTTTAATAGCGAGTACTCACGATGTAGAAAATGCTGCTTATAGAATTAATGGCGAGGAGACTTATGCTATTCAATTTCACCCAGAAGTTTATCATTCAACCGATGGAAAGCAATTATTAGAGAATTTCTTGGTGGATATTGCGGGTTTAAAACAAGACTGGACACCAGATTCATTTGTTGAAGAAACGGTTGAAGCCATTCAGGAAAAAGTAGGTGATGGTAAAGTTGTTTTAGGGCTCTCAGGAGGTGTGGATTCAACGGTTGCAGCTGTTCTTCTTAACAAAGCTATTGGGAGAAACTTGTATTGCATATTTGTAAATAATGGACTGCTTCGTAAAAATGAATTTGAAAGTGTTTTAAATCAATATGAAGGAATGGGCCTAAATGTAAAAGGCGTTGATGCTTCGGATAGATTTTTAGATGCCTTAAAAGGAATAGAAGACCCTGAGAAAAAACGAAAAGCCATTGGAAATTCATTTATAGAAGTTTTTGATGATGAAGCACATAAGGTAGAAGGTGTAGATTGGTTAGCACAGGGGACTATTTATCCTGATGTTATAGAAAGTGTTTCGGCTACGGGAGGGCCTTCAGCAACTATTAAAAGTCATCATAATGTAGGCGGTTTACCAGATTTTATGAAACTTAAAATCGTAGAGCCACTAAGAGCTATTTTTAAAGATGAAGTAAGACGTGTTGGAGCTACCTTAGGAATCGATCCGGAGCTTTTAGGGCGCCATCCATTTCCAGGACCAGGGTTAGGAATTCGAATTTTAGGAGATATAACTGCCGAAAAAGTACGGATACTGCAAGAAGTAGATGCTATTTTTATAAACGGATTAAAAGAATGGGGGCTTTACGATAAAGTATGGCAAGCAGGAGCAATGCTATTACCAGTAAATAGCGTTGGTGTTATGGGAGATGAGCGTACCTACGAAAAATGTGTGGTTCTAAGAGCCGTAGAAAGTACCGATGGTATGACAGCCGATTGGGTAAATTTACCGTATGAATTCCTTCAAAAAACATCTAACGATATAATAAATAAAGTTAAGGGCGTTAATAGAGTAGTTTACGATATTAGTTCTAAACCACCCGCGACCATAGAATGGGAATAGATAAATGTGTCTATTTAAGAAAATCTGTGTCTAAGGATTGAGATACTATTTTGGCATGCTATATGTAATAGTATGAGTAAACAGAGTAATTCTTTGATTTTTAGTTGAAGAACAGCCGTCCTAAAGAGTAAAAGAAACGTATATAGGTTTAATTAACCTCGTTTATTATATTTATCCTAAGTAGAAAATAACGCATGAATAAATTCATATTAGCCCTAATTCTAGTTTTAGCATTCAGTTTTACATCGGTTAAAGCGCAAAACTTCAGCACACATCAAGTAAAGAAAGGAGAAACAATTGAACAAATCGCTAAGCGTTATTACGTGGCACCTTTCGATATATATAGTTTAAATCCAGATGCTAAAAAAGAATTAAAGCCTAATACGGTTTTAATAATTCCAATTTCTAAAGCTATTAAACCTAAGGTTACCACAACAAGAGAGTTGCAAGGTTTTAAAGAACACAAAACGAGACGTAAAGAAACCTTATATAGTTTAACCAAAAAATATCAGGTTACCGAAGATGAAATAAAAAAGCACAATTCTTTTTTATACGCAAACACATTGCGAAAAGGAGATAAACTTCAAATACCCATATTTAAAAATATAACGGTTGTTGAAGAAGCAAAACCAAAGACTACTTATAAAGTTCAGCCTAAGGAAGGTAAATGGCGTATAGCTTATAAATTTGGCATTACTGTAAAAGAATTGGAAATTTTAAATCCAGACATGGGTGATGTACTTAAAGAGGGTCAAGAAATTAATGTGCCTAATAAAGAAAAAGAAGCACTTAAAAGTATTGATGAGAAGTATAGCTACTATAAAGTTTTGCCAAAGGAAGGCTTTTATAGGTTAAAACTAAAACTAGGATTAGAACAGGCTGAATTAGAAACTTTAAATCCAGGTTTAAAAGAAAGTGGTCTTAAAGATGGTATGATTCTTAAAGTGCCATTTTCAGGAAAAGTGGCATTGATGCCTATCGAAGGTGATAAGGTGAATTTAGTAGACAGTATTTCCGATTTCAAAACTAAGCATATTGCTATTATGTTACCATTTCGATTGAATCGTGTGGATTCTGATTCTGTATCTGGAATGAAAAATAGTATTAAAAAAGATCCTTATTTAAATGCCTCGCTTGATTTTCATTCGGGGGTTTTAATGGCAGTAGATTCCTTGAAAAAAATAGGTATTTCTTTAAAAGTAGATGTATACGATACCAAATATGAAGTAAGTGAGGTTTCTAAGATTATTAGAAATAATGATTTTGAAAATCTTGATGCGGTCATCGGACCATTGACGCACAACAATTTTAAACAAGCAGCTTCTGCGTTGCGAAAATATAACGTGCCGATAGTGTCTCCTATTGGAACAAATTTAGAGTTATATGATAACGTTTTTCAATCGAAGCCTCATGACGATTTATTAAAGAACAGAATCATTTCACATGTGAAATCAGATAGTTTACCACATCATGTCATTATTATCGCCGATTCAAAAAACATGGCGGTTGCTAATGAACTTAAACGCGAGTTTAATCATTCGAAAATAGTTTTTTCAAGAAAAAATAAAGAAGGTAAGGATGAAAACTATGTGCTTGTAGATGATATTAGAGGTGCTTTAAAAACTGGAAATAATATTGTGTTTTTAGAGACTCAAAATGAAGGTTTCGCATCTAATGTAACAAGTGTTTTAGCCTCATTGATTCAAGAGGAGAATATTGAGGAAAAGAAAGAAGAAATTTCTATTATATTAACAACTACTAATTTTAATAGATCTTTCGAGAATGATGAGATTTCTAACGAGCATCTTTCGAAACTGCAATTTCATTTTGCGAATGGCTCCAGAAATTATAATGAAAGCGAAAATAATTTATTCGTAAAAAAATACAAAAAACTTTATAATACAACACCTAATGGCGCTGCTGTTAAGGGTTTCGATTTAACTATGGATGTTGTATTGCGTTTAGCTTCTTCCGACGATTTGTATATGTCTGCTAACGAAACACCGCTTACCGAATATGTTGAAAACAAGTTTGGCTACAAAAAGAAATTATTTGGTGGTTATTATAACGATGCGGTGTACTTGTTAAAGCATCAAGATTTAACAATTGTTGAGGTTAAACAATAAGGACATTCTCGAAACGTTTTAATTCGAAACAATAAATTTGAATAAATTCTAATTATAAGTTAAGTCACTTCGAGTTAAATTCTGAAAGAATTTAGTATCGAGAAGTTTTTGTTCATACTCGTATAAATTAATTTTAAAATTTTCTTTTGGCAAAATTTATTTTTTCAATCTTTTTAATTCTTTGCATTCAAAACGAACCTGTTTTAACTTGGGATGAAAATTCAAAATTAACTTGGGAAGACTTTAAAGCGTCGCCTCAAAGTAATTCGGGAGCTGTGGCAATTACCGCTTCAGGTATTACATTCGGTTTTTCTATTAAAAGCACCGATAAAAACGAGGTACTTAGCTTTACAACTAATGTGAATGCTTATTTTTACCCTGAGCAGTCTTGGTATAAACCAGAACGCGCTACAAATCATGTTTTAGGGCATGAACAATTACACTTTAGTATTACCGAATTGTACGCACGCAAGTTTAGACAACGCATTGGTAAACTTAAGGTGTCTAATACCATTAGAAGAGAGTTAAAATCATTGCAAGCAACAATCAATAAAGAACTTGCACAAACTCAAGAGCGTTACGATAATGAAACCGATTACTCCAGAAACGAGGAAAATCAAGAAAAGTGGGAGCAATATATAAATGCTGAGCTTAAAAAGTATGCAGCATACAAATCTGTAGATTTATATAAATGACTCCAGATAAAAACTTCCTAATACAATTAGCACATACTAAAATGCCATATGGTAAATATAAAGACCGCTATTTAATTGATTTACCAGAACACTATATAGTTTGGTATCATAACAAAGGTTTCCCAAAAGGGAAATTAGGCGATATGCTCACTCAGGTTTACGAGCTTAAATTAAATGGTTTAGAAGACTTAATTCGGAATATTAAGAAGCGGTATCCTAAGTGAATTAACTCTTAGAGTATTAACAAAAACCAAACAAGCAAACTAACAATTATTAAAAAATTACATCTTTATTCCAGATGAGTTCATTTTCCGCATTCTTTTATGACTAGTTCGGTTGGCTAACTCTTAGTTAGTGAAAGAAAATGAATCAAAGGAAAATCTGCAGGATTTTCCGAGTAAACATAGAATAATCAATTGACGATACACTTTGTTGTAGTTAGTTCTTTTATTTACTTTTCAATTTTAATATAATTTTTGAGAGTTTTTAACGTCCACAATGTTTGTATACCAGCCCATTCTAATTTTGTTCCTTCACTAATTCCATACCAAGTATCCCAACGACCATCATTTTTTTGTCTATTGATTAGTTCTTTTAAATCAGAATGGATAGTCTCTTTAGTAAATAACGAATATAGAATACTTTCAGAAGATGTTGCATAATTTAAACTATGTGGTTTACCATAAAGCCCCCAACCGTCATCAGATTTATCTTCGCAGATTATTCCGTTATTAGATATCCAGTTTTTTAAGTCATTGATGGTTGCTTTAGCTTTATCTTGACTTTTGGTATACTCTAAAAAAGTGAGCCATCTTGGTACACATAAATAGCAAAAAATATGTTTATCTTTTATTCTCTTAAATTCACTCCAAACAAACTGCTCTGCTTTTTTCATCCAAGGAATATCAATCTTATATTTTTCCAAAATTCCAAGTAGTGGCGCAGTAGTACTCAAAGCAGCCCATTCTTTAACTGTTCTAAAATGTCCTTCACAAGGATAGATGCTTTTTGGTCTAAACATCCACGGAATTCCTCCTTTTTCTGTTGTTATGCTCGTAAAATAAGGCATAAAGTCATTTAGGATTATTTCTTTGTTTAGATAACCAACTTCATCGAGCGTTTCAAGTGCCATAATGCTAAATAGAGGTTGACTTTCTGGTGATGCTGCATCTGGTTCCATTCCGTGTCCAAATCCGCCATCAGGATTTCGGTAAGCATATACTGCGTGATAAACACCGTTCATATCTCCGTTTGCAAAATGAAACTCAAATAAACGTCTTTCAATCATTCTTGCATTTGTTAATATAAAATCTCTTGCCTTTAGGTATTTATTTTTCGGTAAAATCATTTTGTTTCGAATGATGGTTTAAATTACACACAGCTTTAGTGATATGAGATGGTTTCAATGACTTATATCAACCGGTAAACGAAACTATCTAATTTTTCTAACATAGTCAAGTTGTTTAATTCTGGTTTTACATGATTATTTCTTGTTAATAATAAGCTTTAAATAACTAAAAACTAATTCTAAATTAACTATTTTAATTTTGTAAATTTGCCTGCGTTTATAAGCGCAACATGGCAAGTACTACAAAATACATTTTCGTAACCGGTGGAGTTACCTCGTCCTTGGGGAAGGGCATTATAGCAGCATCTTTAGCAAAATTATTACAATCACAAGGGTATCGGGTTACTATTCAAAAATTAGACCCATACATCAATGTAGATCCAGGAACCTTAAATCCTTACGAACATGGGGAATGCTATGTTACCGAAGATGGTGCAGAAACCGATTTAGATTTAGGTCACTACGAACGCTTTTTAAACGTTCCAACAAGTCAAGCAAACAACGTAACCACAGGTCGTATTTACCAGAGTGTCATCCAAAAAGAACGCCGTGGCGAGTTTTTAGGAAAGACAGTTCAGGTGGTTCCTCATATTACAGACGAAATTAAAGAACGCGTTCAGATTTTAGGAAAGTCTGGCGATTACGATATTGTTATAACCGAGATTGGTGGTACTGTCGGTGATATTGAATCTTTGCCATATATAGAGGCAGTTCGTCAATTACGCTGGGATTTAGGAGAAAATAATGGGATTGTGATTCATTTAACTTTAGTACCTTATTTATCTGCTGCTGGGGAATTAAAAACAAAACCAACACAGCATAGTGTGAAGA
This sequence comes from Algibacter sp. YIN40, assembly GCF_057219435.1. NCBI lineage: Bacteria > Pseudomonadati > Bacteroidota > Flavobacteriia > Flavobacteriales > Flavobacteriaceae > Algibacter > Algibacter sp. YIN40. The sequence continues at coordinate 14,130 of NZ_JBXVVC010000003.1, forward strand.
CACTTATGGAAAGTGGAATTCAAGCAGATATCTTGGTTTGTAGAACAGAACACCACTTACCAGACGATTTAAAACGAAAACTGGCGCTATTTTGTAATGTAAAGAAAGAATCTGTTATTGAATCTATAGATGCTTCTACCATATACGATGTGCCAAATCTCATGCTAAAAGAAGGCTTAGATAAAGTGGTTTTAGAAAAATTAGCTTTAAAAAGCTCAAAGCCAGATATAGCAAGATGGAACACATTTTTAAAGCGACACAAAAACCCTAAAACCGAAGTCACTATTGGTTTAATTGGTAAGTACGTGGAGTTACAGGATTCTTACAAATCTATTTTAGAAGCCTTTATACATGCAGGTGCAGAAAATGAAGTGAAAGTAAATGTGGAGTCTGTACATTCCGAATATTTAAATGCAGATAATATAGCAGTTAAATTAGGGCACTTAGACGGTGTTTTAGTTGCTCCAGGTTTTGGTGAACGTGGTATTGAAGGGAAAATTGATGCAGTAAGATATGTGCGTGAAAACAATATTCCTTTTTTAGGAATTTGTTTAGGGATGCAAATGGCAGTTATTGAATTTTCAAGAAATGTTTTAGGAATATCCGATGCAGATTCTACCGAAATGAACCCTGATACAAAAAATCCGGTTATCGATTTAATGGAAGAGCAAAAAACCATTACAGATAAAGGGGGGACTATGCGTTTAGGATCATGGGATTGCGATTTACAAATGGGAAGTAAAGTTAGAGATATCTATAAGACCGAAAATATTAAGGAACGTCATAGGCATCGTTACGAGTTTAATGGTAATTACAAAGAACAAATTGAAAATGCAGGAATGAAGGCAAGAGGATTAAACCCTGATACGGGCCTTGTTGAGATTGTGGAAATACCAGAGCATCCTTGGTTTATAGGTGTTCAATATCACCCTGAATATAAAAGTACTGTTGCGTCGCCTCATCCATTATTTGTGGCCTTTGTAAAAGCGGCTTTAAATAATAAAAAAAAGAAGAATGGTGTCAGTATGGCACAAAATTAAATTTGGATAACTTATTGATAAGATGAATTGTCCTCTCCTTTTAAATTAGGAGAAATTATAAAAATATGGAAGAAAAGAAATTAGACATTAATTCAATTATAGGGTTTGTCCTCATTTTTGGAATTTTAATGTATATGCTTTGGCAAAACCAACCAACGCCAGAAGAACTAGAAGCTCAAGAAAAAGCGAAACAAGAACAAGTTCTAGAAGAAAACAAAGTTGAAGAACAAAAAGAAACCATTGTAACTACTCAAGAAGATTTTGCAATTACGTCTCCAACAGATTCTCTAGGTCAAGTTAATTTAAAAAACAAACATGGAGATTTTGCATATGCTTTTAGCATTACGAAAGCATCTGATGCTGAGACAGTTGTTGAAAGTGATTTACTCGCTTTAAAGTTTAGCAATAAAGGAGGGTATCTTTCTGAAGTTAGATTAAAACAGTTTGTAGATTATGATTCGCTTCCAATTTATCTAATAAAAGATAACAACGCATCTTTCAATATTAATTTTGGAACAACAGATAGTCGTATTAGAAATACCAAAGATTTACCTTTTCAGCCCAACATTACTAAAAATGGGGATGTTACTGTAGTTTCAATGAAACTAAAAGTGTCGGAAGCTAAATATCTTGAATATCGTTACGAGTTAAAACAAGGTGACTATATGATGGACTTTTCTGTTCGTTCTCAAGGGTTAAGTGATATTATTAATAGTTCTCAAGCTATTAATTTAGACTGGGGATTAAAAGGATATCGCCATGCGAAAAGTATTTCTTATGAAAACAGATACACTGATATTCATTATGAATACGAAGGCGGAAAAGATGATTATACTGGTATGGGTGATGTCGATGAGGATATAGAGGACGTTACTTGGATTGGCTATAAACAACATTTCTTTACTTCGGTATTACTTACAGATAAACCTTTTAAGACGTCGCGTATTAAATCTGAAAATTTAGTAGAAGACGAAACCATTGATACGGTTTATACTAAAAACTTTGCTGCAACAATTCCATTAGAATTACAAGGTGGTGAGTTAAATCAATCTATGGATTGGTATTACGGCCCAAGTGATTTTAAAGTATTAAATGCGTACGACAGAAATTTAGATGAGATTGTACCTTTTGGCTGGGGTATCTTCGGATGGATTAACCGCTATATATTTATGCCATTGTTTAGCTTCTTAGGAGGTTTTATGCCTTATGGTATTGCTATTGTAGTGATGACTATTCTGGTAAAAATACTGCTGTCTTTTGTACAATACAAGCAGTTCTTGTCTCAAGCAAAAATGAAAATTCTGAAACCAGAATTAGACGAGATTCGTACCAAGTATAAGGACAACAAAATGAAAGCACAGCAGGAAACTATGGCGCTGCAAACCAAGGCTGGCGCAAGTCCGTTGTCGGGTTGTTTACCGGCTTTAATTCAGCTTCCAGTCTTCTATGCGTTGTTTCAATTCTTTCCGTCGGCATTCGATTTACGACAAAAGTCATTCCTTTGGGTAGAAGATTTATCATCTTATGATACTATCGCCAACTTACCTTTTAATATACCTTTTTATGGTAATCACGTAAGTTTGTTTCCAATATTAGCATCTATTGCCATATTCTTTTATATGCGACTAACAACAGGTCAGCAAATGAATACGCAACCTCAGCAAGAAGGTATGCCAGATATGGGAAAAATGATGAAGTATATGATGTACTTCTCACCAATAATGATGTTATTTTTCTTTAATAATTACGCATCGGGGTTGAGTTTATATTATTTTATTTCGAATGTAATTAGTATTGGTATTATTTTGGTAATCAAGAATTATATTCTTGATGAAGATAAAATTCATGCACAAATACAAGAGAATAAAAAGAAGCCTAAAAAACAAAATCGTTTTCAAGCAAAAATGAAGAAAATGATGGAGGAAGCCGAAAAGCAAAAACAATCACAAAAGCGTAAATAGTTAAAGCCTTCTTGAGTTATTTAACAAGTTTAAAGGTGTTAATTATAAAAAATATAAAGCTGCCATTATTTTTTGGCAGCTTTTTTGTTATACAATTTGAAACTAATTTTATCGTTACATTTTTGTTATTCCTCCACAGGTAGGAATCCATATATAAAATTCAGATTATGAAATTTTTAAAGTCATTATCAATATTATTTCTTTTTACAACCATTTTAGTTTCTGCACAAGACATCAATCAATTTGATTCTAATGGGAAACGACATGGCGTATGGAAAAAGAATTTTGAAGGAACCAATGTGTTACGTTACGAAGGCGCTTTTAATCATGGTCAAGAACAGGGGCTTTTTAAGTTTTATAAAATTATTGATAAGAAGCCGGTTCTAGCCGCAACTAGAAATTTTACAAATGATAATGATTTAGCTGAGGTGAAGTTTTTTAATGATAAAGGAAAAGTAATAAGCGAAGGAAAAATGGATGCTAAGGTTTATGTGGGAACCTGGAAATATTATCAGAGTAAATCTGGTAAGTTATTAGCGCTTGAATATTATGATAATGAAGGAAATCTCCATGGAGAGCGAATAGTCTATTATGATAATGGACAAATAGCAGAGAAACAAAATTACAAACGGGGAAAACTACATGGCGTTTCTACCTGGTATTCAGAGAATAATCTTGTTTTAAAAGAGTTCAATTATGTAAACGGCGATTTAAACGGGAGTTCGAAATATTATAATCCTAAAGGCGAATTAATAACAGAAGGGATTTATAAAAACGGAAAGAAAGATGGGGTTTGGAAATTTTACGAAAACGGCAAATTAATTGAAGAAACGGACTTTAGTTATGTGCCGAAGTATATTAAGAAAGGGGATAAGTATTATAAAAATCCTAAAAAAAAACCCCTCAACTAGATGTCGAGGAGCCTCTTTTTCATAGACAATTTTAGGGAAAACTAATTCATTGTCTACAATCAACAAACCAAACTAAAATTATTAACTAGAAGGTAGTAATACTTTATCAATTACGTGTACAACACCGTTTGTTGCAAGTATATTTAATGATTCAGCAACTAATCCTGCAGCAGGATCTGAACCAGCTGCATCTTGAACTGTTAAGTTTCCTAAATTAATTGTTACATTTTGATCATTTAACATTGGAACTGCGCCATCTACTAAATCTGATGAGAATACATAGGCATTAGGTTTTACCACATGATGTGTCAAGATTCCTGCTACTGCAGCTGGATCTGTTGCATTTATAGTAGCTTCGTCTAGTCCAGCAGCTAAGAATGCCGCATCTGTAGGAGCAAAAACTGTATATGGACCATCTGTTGCTTCATCAAAAGCACCTACTAAATTAGCTCTAACTAAAGCTGCTGTCAATAATGTAAAATCAGACGAACTTGTAACAATTTCTGCAATGGTTTGTGCAGGAGGTAATAAAGTTCTGTTAATTACATGCACAACACCGTTAGACCCCATAATATCTGTGGCCGTAACTGTTGTGGTACCGTTAATTGAGACATCTCCTCCATTATTTGTTACAAATATATTTCCACCTAGAGTTGACACTTCAGAAGCCGCAATTCCTGATGTAGGTAACATATCTTTCATTATTGTTCCATCAATAACATGATATGCCAAAACTGCATCTACAACGTCTGCTACTGCCGACAGGTCTGTAATACCAGCAGCGGTAAAAGCATCGTTTGTTGGAGCAAACAATGTTAAACCACTATCATTCGGTCCATTGCTTAATAAAAGTTCTAATATACTTGAATCAGCAGCTTGTACTGCAGCTATTAACGTGGTAAATTCTTTATTAAAATAAGCTGGTGCTACAATTGTTCCTACAATCGGTAAAATTGAAGGTGGTACCATTACATTATTAACAACATGTACTATACCATTTGTTCCTATTACATCTGGTATAATAACTTGCGCCCCTTGAGCAGTTACAACGTTGTTATCGGATACAAGAGCAGCAGATTCTCCATTGGCCATAGTAATTGAACCTGTAGTAACAGCACTCGCCTCTACAGCGGCAGCAGTGAAGACATGATATTGTAAAACATTTTTCAATACATCTTCTGGAATATCATCAATTTCAGCTTGCCCAATGGCTGCTAATAACGCATCAAAAGCATCATTGGTTGGTGCAAATACGGTAAAAGTACCATCATTGCTAAGTAAATCTACTAAATCTGGAAACTTTACTAAAGCTCTAACTAAATCTGACAATTCATTTGTTGATTGCGCCAGCTCTACAATGTTGTTAGTCGGTTCTGGAATCATAATTGTGTTATCGTCATCATCACTACATGATACGATAAATATTAATCCTGTTATCAGGAAAAATAGTTTGGTAATTTGTGCAAAAATTTTCATAATATATTTTTTAAAGTTTTATTTTGTTTGACAAATATAAAAAAATATTAAACAAAAAAGCAAATTTTGTTCAATTTATTTTAAAAATAATTAAACAAAAGGCTTGTTCGTCTATATTTTGTCTTTTTGGATATGAAGAAAATTACCTTATTAATATGTATCTTTGTGCCCTAAATTTTTTGAATGAAACGAGTTATAATCGGATTGTCAGGTGGTGTTGATTCTAGCGTTGCGGCTTATTTGTTAAAGAAGCAAGGTTATGAGGTCATTGGCTTGTTTATGAAAAACTGGCACGATGATTCTGTTACTATTTCTAACGAATGCCCTTGGTTAGACGATAGTAATGATGCTATGCTTGTAGCAGAAAAGTTAGGTATTCCATTTCAAACAGTAGATTTAAGTGAACAATATAAAGAGCGTATTGTTGATTATATGTTCAACGAATATGAGAAGGGAAGAACACCTAACCCAGATGTTTTGTGTAATCGCGAGATAAAGTTTGATGTTTTTATGAAAATAGCCTTAGATCTTGGAGCAGAATATGTGGCCACTGGGCATTATTGTAGAAAAGGTGTCATTCAGAAAGATGGAAAAGAATTATATCAATTACTAGCTGGTGCTGACATTAATAAGGATCAATCTTATTTTTTATGCCAGTTATCACAAGAGCAGTTATCTAAATCTTTATTTCCAATAGGTGAATTAACAAAACCAGAAGTTCGGGAAATTGCGAATGAATTGGACTTGGTTACTGCAGAAAAAAAAGACTCTCAGGGTCTTTGCTTTATAGGGAAGGTTAAATTACCTGATTTTCTTCAGCAGCAACTAAAACCAAAAGAAGGAGTAATTGTTGAAGTATCAAAGGAGCAATCTGTATTTAATGAAGAAGTACCTGGCTTCAATTCGGAAGAGGAAAAACTTAAATATTTATCACGAAAAATTGATTATTCGCTTGATAAAGGCAAAGTAGTAGGTAAGCACCAAGGAGCACATTACTTTACAAAAGGGCAACGAAAAGGTCTCGCAGTTGGGGGAACTATTGAACCTTTGTTTGTTATAGATACCGATGTTAAAGGAAATATTATATATACGGGTCAAGGTAAAGAACATCCTGGATTGCTAAAAAAAGCCTTGTTTGTTAATAATAAAGAATTACACTGGATACGTGAAGATTTAGCCTTGAAAGTAAATGAATCTATGCCGGTCTTGGCGAGAATTAGATACAGACAAGCTTTAGAAAAAGCAACTTTGTATAAAGTGGATAGTGGCTTGTACGTTGAATTTGAAAATTTTCAGTCGGCAATTACCGAAGGTCAATTTGTGGCTTGGTATTTAGATAAAGAACTTGTGGGTTCAGGTGTTATTTCTTAATTTGGTTTCATGACCAATAGAATCTCCAAACTTTTTAATATAAAATACCCGATTGTTCAAGCCGGTATGGTTTGGAATAGTGGTTGGCGATTAGCATCTGCTTCTAGTAATTCTGGAATATTAGGAATAATAGGAGCCGGATCTATGTATCCAGAAGTATTACGTGAGCACATTCAGAAATGCAAAAAAGCAACCAATAAGCCTTTCGGAGTTAATGTACCCATGCTATATCCAAATATTAAAGAACTCATGGATATTATTGTGGAAGAAGATGTGAAAATTGTTTTTACTTCTGCAGGTAATCCCAAAACATGGACATCTTGGTTACAAGAAAAAGGGATTACAGTAGTACATGTTGTAAGCAGTGTAAAATTTGCTTTAAAAGCACAATATGCTGGCGTTGACGCTATCGTTGCCGAAGGATTTGAAGCTGGAGGTCATAATGGTAGAGATGAGACAACCACATTAACACTCATACCAATGGTTAAAGAACAAATTACTATCCCATTAATTGCCGCAGGTGGTATTGCAACAGGAAAGGCGATGTTGGCAACTATGGTTTTAGGAGCTGATGGTGTACAGGTAGGTAGTCGGTTTGTTGCAAGTGTAGAAAGTTCTGCTCACAAAGCATTTAAAAAAGTGGTTGTTGATGCCAAGGAAGGGGATACACAATTGACTTTAAAAGAATTAGCACCTGTACGCTTAATAAAGAATAAGTTCTATGATGATGTGCAAGCACTTTATAAAACATCTCCAACTACAGAGGAATTAAAAGCATTATTAGGACGAGCACGTGCCAAAAAAGGCATGTTTGAAGGTGATTTAGTTGAAGGTGAACTTGAAATTGGACAAATTTCTGGACTTATTCATGATATTAAACCAGTATCGAAAATAGTTGAAGATATTATGAATGAATTTGAAAAGGCTAAACTAGATGTAACTCAACTTTTATCTAATTAATAGAACAAATAATTTATTACCTGAAATTAAAAAGGGGGAAATTAAATTTTCCCCTTTTAATATTGAAACTTATAAGCTGTAGTATATTTTTAATCCCTATAAAATAAAAGCTAAATGTTTCTATATATTGTTGTTTCGATTTAAGTATTTGCTAACTGGGCAATTAGATAAGTCAAAACTACAAAAAATAACTACTTCATTTTAAGTCACTTGGATTGATTTATTAACAATTATTCAATTAACAATAATTGAATTTATTAAATCTATTATTTCATCGCTAATAAGAAAGGTCTAAATATTACTTTAGCAATATGCAATTAACGGCTTACACAAAAGAATTTAAATATAATTGGCGACTTGCAGCTCCTGTTATGCTTGGAATGCTTGGGCATACATTTGTGAGTTTTGTCGATAATATTATGGTTGGTCAATTGGGAACAGCAGAACTTGCAGCTGTATCTTTAGGTAACAGTTTTATGTTTATCGCCATGTCTTTAGGTATAGGCTTCTCTACTGCAATTACACCATTAATAGCCGAAGCAGACTCCGAGCAAAATTTTGTTAAAGGAAAATCGTCCTTTAAACATGGATTATTTTTATGCACAGTACTAGGAGTGCTCCTTTTTTTACTAGTGTTTTTTGCAAAGCCACTTATGTACTTAATGAAACAACCTCCAGAAGTTGTTGAACTAGCAATTCCTTATCTGGATTTAGTGGCGTTTTCACTAATACCGTTAGTAATTTTTCAAGGCTTTAAACAATTTAGTGATGGTTTGTCAATGACGAAGTATCCTATGTATTCAACTATTTTGGCGAATATTCTAAATGTTATTCTTAATTATATTTTAATCTTTGGGAAATTCGGTTTTCCAGAACTTGGTATTGTTGGTGCTGCTTACGGAACCTTAATTTCAAGGTTCATAATGGTAGGACACCTATGGTTATTACTAAAAAGTAAAAAAGTATCTAAGGACTTTGTTACCAATATAAAGTTTTTTGTATTAGATAAATTAATGCTTAAAAAAATAATTAATTTTGGCGCACCGAGCGCTATGCAAATGTTTTTTGAAGTAGCTATTTTTACTGCGGCTATTTGGTTGAGTGGTTTGTTGGGCAAAAATCCACAAGCGGCAAATCAAATTGCTTTGAACTTATCGTCCATGACATTTATGGTAGCTATGGGCTTAAGTGTCGCTTCCATGATTAGAGTAGGAAATCAAAAGGGATTGCAAAAGTATTTTGAATTACGCCGAATTGCTTTTTCATTATTCCTTATGGGAATATTATTTGCTACTATTTTTGCGCTGATTTTCTTTTTGTTTCATAATATATTACCAAAGATATATGTTGATTTTGATGATGTTAAGAACCTAGCAGATAATACCGAAGTGGTAAAGATTGCTTCCAAGTTATTGTTGGCCGCGGCTATATTTCAAATTAGTGATAGTATCCAAGTTATTGTTCTCGGTGCATTAAGAGGTCTGCAAGATGTGAAGATACCAACTATAATCACCTTTATATCTTATTGGCTCATTGGATTTCCAGTAAGTTGGTTTTTAGGAAAAGAAGATGCTTATGGTAGCTTTGGAATCTGGTTAGGACTACTTGCAGGTTTATCTACTGCAGCAGTTTTATTATACATCCGATTTAATTATTTAACAAATAAGTTAATTAAAACAGAAGTTCTAGACACAAGTAGTTAGAAATCTATAAATTTGTCATTCATAATAATACCGGATGCTTTCGGAAATTGACTCTAACAAAAAACAAAATGACACTTCCAAAATTCATATTAGGTGATAATACAGAACATCCAAATGCTATATTTGTAATTCATACAGAGTTTCCAAGATTTATAATTAATTTAGAGGATGATGAAGTTGAATGGTTTGAAGATTTTGATTCTGAAGACCAAAAAGAACTAGAATCCGAAACAGAAAATGCTATAATATTAGCCACCGAGTTTTACGATGGTGAAATAGCTAAGTATGAAGATTAATACCTTCTAAAGTCATTAATATGCTCGATGAAATTTTACAATTAGACACCGAACTATTTCTTTACTTAAATAATTTAGGTTCTGAAACATGGGATAATCTTTGGCTCCTTATTACTAATAAATTGATTTTCATTCCGTTTTATGCCATTTTGTTATTCTTACTTTATAAGAAGTTTGGTTTAAAATCGATATTAGTTTTTGTAGTAGTTATCGCTTTAATGATAACATTCACAGATCAAATGACAAATGTTTTTAAACGTGGTTTTGAACGGACAAGACCATGCAGAACAGAAGGCGTTATGGATCAAATGCGATTTATAGCAGTGCGCTGTGGTCTTTACGGTTTTTTCTCTGGGCATTCATCAAACTCAATGGCAGTTGCTGTTTTTGCAGGATTGTTATTGAGACCTTATTATAAAAATTTAATTTTCATTTTATTGTTTTGGAGTGCAGTAGTGGCTTATAGTAGAATTTATGTAGGTGTCCATTATCCATTGGATATTATTTGTGGATTAGCCTTTGGAGCCATAGGAGGTTTCATATTTTATAAATTAGCTCGTTATCTTTTAAACCGATTTGTACCTTCGCCACATCAATTCCCTACTAATGTTAACCTATAACCTTTTATGAAAATTTTAATTACTGGAGCAGCTGGTTTTATTGGTTCGCATACTGCCGAGCATTTAAAAAAAATAGGGCATGAAGTTCTAGGTCTTGATAATTTTTCTCCTCATTACGATGTTGAATTGAAAAGAATAAACGAAAGTTCTCTTAATTCGAAAGGAATATCTGTAATCAATAAGGACTTAAACGATTTAGAATTGGCTGAAGTCCTACCAATGGATATTCACTATATATTCCATTTCGCAGCACAGCCTGGGATTTCTTCGACATCTACTTTTAAAGATTATTTTGAAAACAATGTATTGGCTACTAAAAATTTATTGGATTATGCTGAAAAACTGAAAGATCTAAAATTATTTGTAAATATTGGTACTTCTTCCGTTTATGGGTTAGAGGCTACCTATGCTGAAGATCAGGCTCCTAAGCCCGCTTCTTATTATGGAGTAACCAAGTTAACAGCAGAGCAGTTAGTATTGCAGAAAAGTAGAGCGTTGCAACTAAAATCTTGTTCTCTGCGCTTATATTCGGTAATTGGCCCGCGCGAGCGTCCTGAAAAAATGTTTACCAAGCTTATAGCTGCTGGGGTTCATAATGAATCATTTCCTTTATTTGAAGGCAGTGATAAGCATTTAAGAAGCTTCACTTATGTGGGCGATATTGTAGATGGTTTGGTAAGTCTCATAGGTAACGAAAGTATTGTAGATGGTGAAATTATAAACATCGGAACCGAAAATGAATACACCACAAAAGAAGGTATTGAAGCTGTTGAACAGGTTTTAGGAAAAACCATTGAATTAAAAATTATACCTAAGCGACCAGGAGACCAATTACGCACCTGTGCTAATATTGATAAGGCTAGAAGATTATTAAATTATAATCCGCAAACTTCATTACTGGATGCCGTTAAAAGTCAAGTAACCTGGTACCAAGAGACCTTTTTATAAGCTCAATAAATAGTCGGCAGCGGCAAAAGGTGTTGTTTCATTTTTATCAATGAGCTCTAACTGTTCTGTTAAGGCTTTTTTTATCTTTGATTTACTAAAGAAATCTGACTTTAACTGCTCTTCAATAGTTTGAATGAGCCAATATTTATTTTGCTCCTTTCTTTTTTTATTGAAATAATTATTAGCTGAGGTAGTTTCTATATAATCTAATACTACCTGCCAAATATTAGAAATACCTTCATTATTCAAAGCACTGCATAAGGTTACTTTTGGTTGCCAATTCGAAGACTTTTCGGGGTAGAGGTGAAGAGCTCTATTAAAATCTACCTTTGCCAATTTTGCTTGCTTCATATTATTGCCATCTGCTTTATTAATAGCAATAGCATCAGCCATTTCAATAATCCCCCGTTTAATACCTTGCAGCTCATCGCCTGCTCCAGCCAATTTTAAAAGTAAAAAGAAATCGACCATACTATGTACAGTAGTTTCACTTTGCCCAACACCAACTGTTTCAATAATAATAACATCATATCCAGCAGCTTCACACAGAATTATAGTCTCTCGTGTTTTTCTGGCGACGCCCCCTAAAGAGTCACCTGAAGCAGAAGGCCTTATAAATGCATTTTTATCTTTTACTAAAGATTCCATTCTGGTTTTATCACCTAGTATACTTCCTTTGGTAATTGTACTGCTTGGATCTATAGCTAAAACCGCAACGCGCTTTCCTAGACTTGTTAAGTGCGTACCAAAAGATTCTATAAAGGTACTTTTGCCAACCCCTGGAACACCTGTTATACCAATTCGAATAGATTTATTCGCATGTGGTAAACAGGATTTTATAATAGATTTGGCGTCGGTAGAATGTTTAGGATTTTTACTTTCTATTAATGTAATGGCTTTACTTAAAGCAGTAATATCCTTTTTCAAAATGGCGGAGATTAAAGCGTCGTTACTTATTTTTTTTAAGCGTTTTTCTTTTATTTGGTTTATAGAAGAAATATTGGTGATTTCAGATTGCGAAACTCCTTTTTGTTCACTTAAAGCCGATTTTTTTTGCTTTGCCACGAATATTCTAATGTTTATCTAATTTACAATTAATTTAGGCTCGACTAAAACTTACTTTAATGGGACTTCAATTTTTACATCATCCCAAGCCATAGTTAATGCAAGATTATCTGTAGAATTATCAAAAGCTATGGTAAATTGTTCTACTACACTATTTATTTTTTGAACAGGGACTGTGATGTTTATAACATCAAATTCCGCTTTGTGCATGGGTTGCATGGTTTCATGATCAACACCCCATTCATATTGCTTTCTATTAAAAATCACATTCCAAGCAGTATCATTTGGTATGGTCCAAAGCGTGTATTTACCGGCTTGTAACGAATCGTTTCCAATTTTAAGCGCTTTGTTCGTTTCAAATGTAGTAGCTTCATTCGCACCCGTACGCCAAATTTTGTCATATGGCACTAATGCTCCAAAAATTTCTCGATTGCGTTTTGATGGACGGTTATAAAAAACTTCAACCTTTAAATCGTCAACTTTAAAACTTACTGTTTTTTTTGGACTTTTAGGTTTTTGAAGACCATCATTAAAGTAGGAATAAGCAAAAACACCAATAGCAATGGCAAATAAAATAGCTATGATGCGTTTTAAAAAGGTATTCATAGAGAGCAATTTTTTATGTGTATAAAGATAATTTAATTACTAAACAATTAATAAAATTGAAACGCATATTTATTTAGCTTTGTTATAATTAGTAGAAAAAATATTCTTTTTTGCAACAGTCTATTTTTTTTGTCGTCTTTTAATCGAACTAACTTAAACCAAAAGTAATCGAAAGCATGTTTCAAGTTGACATTATTGAAAAATGTAAACAAAACAATCGCAAAGCACAACTGCAGTTATACAACCAGTACTGCGATGGTATGTATATTGTTGCCAAGCGTTTTTTAAAAGATGCTGCCGATGCCGAAGATGTAGTTCAAGAGGCTTTTATAAAAGCTTTTACCAAACTCAATCAATATAAGGCAGAAGTTACTTTTGGTGCATGGTTAAAACGTATTGTTGTTAATAAAAGTATTGACTTTTTAAAATCTAAAAAACAACGCTTAGTTGAATTAGAAGAGGTGCACCTAAAAGTAATCGATACACCAGATGACGACAAATGGTTGGTAGCAGACGCTATTACATTAAAAGATGTGAAAGAAGCGATTAATAATTTACCTGAAAAGTATCAATGCGTTGTGATGTTATACTTAATTGAAGGGTACGATCATCAAGAAATTTCAGAAATATTGGGAATTTCCGAAGTTGCATCACGTACACAATTATCTAGAGGTAAAGCGAAATTAAAAGAACAATTAATACCAAAAACACATGGCACAGGATATTAGAGATATGTTTAAAGATGATACCTTGAGTGGTGAAAAAATGCCTAATAACCATGAGGAACGATTCCTTAATAAGTTAGATAAAGCTTTGCCTATTAGCAGCAAACCTAATTTTACTTGGTTTTATATAGCAGCTAGTGTGTTAGTTTTGTTAGGACTCAGTTTTGGAGCTTATAATCATTTTCAATCTGAAAATGTAGGCACAACAGAGATTGCTTCTACAGATGTTGTTAAAACTAAAACTTTGGGCGATGTCTCACCAGGGCTTAAAAAGGTTGAAGATTATTATCTGGCCAGTATTAATTTAGAATTATCTAAAATGAAGCCAACTCCAGAAACCAAAGATTTATTCGATGGTTATTTGAAGCAGTTAAGTGAGCTGAACAAAGAGTATGAGCATTTATCTGCAGAGTTAAACGAATCTGGACCTAGTGAATTAACAATAAACGCTTTAATTGATAATTTAAAATTTCGATTGACACTTTTATATAGACTACGAGAACAAATAAAGAATTTTAACACTTCAGATGCTACAATATCTGATGTATCACAATCAATCTAAAAATCAAAAAATGAGCAAGACAATTATAAAATTGAAATTATTGACAGTATGTTTTCTTATTACTGGAAGCTTAATAGGTCAAGAGAAATTAACTAAAGTATCGCAATCGATAAAAGTTGATAAAGATGTTACTATAGATTTAAATACGAGCTATTGTAATATTGAATTTGATACTTGGAACAAAAACACCATTGAAATTGAAGCTTATATTGAAGGCGACGATTTAAGCAAAGAAGCTTTACAAAAAGCTTTAGATAATTGGGATGTAAATATAGATGCCGAATCAGATAACGTTACAATTAAAACAAAAGGAAAAGGTCATACTGCTTGGGCGTATCATGGTGATTTTGATGGTGATGCTGTTAAAGCCGTTTTAGAAGAATTAAAATTTGAACTGGCCGATTTACCAGAAATGAATTTTGATTTCAATTTTGAGATGCCCGAAATGCCGGAGATGCCCGAAATGCCAGAATTACCAGAGTTACCAGAAGGAGTAAACAATATGCATTTCGATTATGATGCTTATCAAAAAGATGGAGACAAATATTTAGAGGAGTATACTAAGCAGTTTGAATCTACTTTCGGAAAAGAATTTGCTGAAAAAATGGAAGCTTGGGGTGATGAATTTGGTAAAGATTGGGGTGAGAAATACGGCAAAGAAATGGAAGAATGGGGAGAAAAATTTGGTGAGAAATACGGTAAGAAAATGGAAGCTTGGGGCGAGCGTTACGCTGAACAAATGGAACGTCATGCCGAAAGAGCCGAAGCACAAGCTCATCGTAAAGAAAAAATGCATGAAAAACGAGCTAAGGTACACGAGAAATTAGCTAAAGAACGTAAAAAAATGCACGAAGAGCGTGAAAAATTAGCAAAGCATAGAAGAATTGAAATAGAAGAGTTAGTACATCGTGAGTCTAATTCTAAAGTTAAAAAGACGATTAAAATTAAAATGCCTAAAGGTGCGAAATTAAAGGTGAATGTAAGACATGGCGAACTAAAGTTTGCTGCGAATATAGATAACTTAAAAGCAGATTTATCGCATACAAAGTTTATAGCTCATAGCATTAATGGAAGTTCTACTTCCATTAATGCATCTTATTCACCAGTTAAAGTGATGTATTGGAATGTAGGTGAACTCAACTTAAATTACGTAAAGAAAGCGCAATTAAGCAATGTGAAACAAATGGTGCTCACTGCTAATTCCTCAGATATTGAAATAGAAAACTTACTAGGAAATGCTATTATAGATGGTAGTATAGGCGATTTAAGAATTCTAAAAATTGATGATAACTTTACTAACTTAAATGTGATTCTACAAAATACAGATGCTGTTATTACTTTGCCAAATGTAAATTATAACTTGCAGTATAAAGGAGACCGTACACGTTTTACGCATCCTAAAAAAATAGCAAAAGAGAATACCTCTTCTTTTTCCACAGGAAATTTAGACTCAGGTAAAAGTATTGTCGTAAATGCTAAATACAGCAATGTAGTTATGCAATAGATTTCTTAGTTTTGAGAAAATACTTTGTATGGACTCAAACGCCTTTTCAAAAATTCTTAATAGCATCAGCACAAGTCCACTTCGCATTTTAGATGCTTCTATTCCAAATTCGAAATATATTCCTATAGACTTATCTAAAGATAATACATCCCTTAAAAAGATAGATGTATCTTCTTCTAACGCTTTAGCAAATTTTGTTAATTCACATATTGAAAAACATAATGGCCTAGTAGCTTTTGGTGGGTATAATGAAACAAGGTCTATTTATACCCGAAGCAATCATTTTAATGAAACCGCAGATACCAAACGTAATATCCATTTAGGTGTTGATTTTTGGCGCGATCACGAAACTCTTGTTTATACGCCATTAGATGCTATAGTACACAGCTTTAAAAACAATACCAATTACGGTGATTATGGGCCAACCATAATATTGAAACATAAAATAAATAAGGTTGAGTTTTATACACTTTATGGGCACTTAAGTTTGAATTCTATTGAAAACCTAAGAGAGGGGCAAGCATTTAAACAAGGAGCCTGTATTGCAAAATTAGGTGACGCTTACGTTAATGGCGATTACCCACCACATTTGCATTTTCAAATTATAAAAGATATACAAGACTATAATGGCGATTACCCTGGCGTTTGTAATAAGAAAGATTTAGAGTTTTATTTGAGTAATTGTCCGAATCCTGAGTTGATTTTGAAATTAGAGGGTTAAAAATTAAGTAAGTTTCACTTGTTTTTTACCACAGTTCTTTGTTGTAGCTCGTTTGAATCATTTTTAATAACTGTTTGATTTCGAATAAGGTATTTACATTTTGTTTTTTAAA
Organism: Algibacter sp. YIN40; assembly: GCF_057219435.1. NCBI lineage: Bacteria > Pseudomonadati > Bacteroidota > Flavobacteriia > Flavobacteriales > Flavobacteriaceae > Algibacter > Algibacter sp. YIN40. The sequence continues at coordinate 30,711 of NZ_JBXVVC010000003.1, forward strand.
TAATTCGATAGTCTAAGTGATAATGCTGTCAAATTTAGCGTAGGGTTTGATGCTCCTGAAGTAGGATAGCATGCGGCTCCAGCAATAAACAAATTTGAAATACCATGAACCTGGCAATTCGAATCTACCACTCCTTTCTTTGGGTCATCAGCCATTCTAGTTGTGCCCATATGATGCCATCCTCCATTAGTGCTATCAGGGAAAGTGTCGTCATTTTCATCCCTTAAGAATTCATTAAGTCTTATTCTGCCAATTCCTGCAATACCAAACTGCTGACCTAGAATTTCATAAATTTTACGCACGCTATATTTATCAAGTGGCGTTAATTCCCAATGAAGATTCGCCCGCGGGACTCCCAGTTCATCCTTTTCCTCTCCAAGCGTTACTCTGGAATTTGGATTGGGTGCCTGTTCAATACGAGTATTGAGCTGATAGGCTCTTTCAATATTTCCTTTTTCTCCTTTTGCTTTTTCTTCTGCCTCACCCCAGTTCGCAAACATGTTATCAGCACTTTTTCTGGGATCATTATTTTGCCAAGTTTCCATTCTGGGTTTTTGATATTTGGCTATACTTAGGGGTAGAAGTGAAGCTGTCCCATTTAACATTTTTTCTTTGGCCTGTACCTCGTCAGTAATAGCCAATTCTGCACTTGCTTTTGTGATTCCATAATCCCATGAGTACAAATCTGTAGGAAATGGTTTGGACAACCATAATTCGGCAGAAGCAACTTCTAAATGTTCCTGAAAATATCTTCCAACCAAATCATTGTCATTACCTAGACCTTGTTGTGTTTGGGAATTTGCTGCAAGGAGTATCCTAGCATTCTGAATTGTTCCGCAAGCCATGACAAAATGTTTTGCTTTAACGGTATGTGCTTTTCCTGCGTAATTTTTGACAATTACTTCTTTCACGTTTGATATATTGTCATCAGTTTTGATATCCACTGCATTTGCATAAGTATAGAGGTGAATGTTTTTTGCTTCGATAATGGTTTTCTTATATAAATTGCCATATCGCGCTTGACTAAATTGCCACATTTTGTTCCACACTACTTTATTATCGAGAGGGAAAGGGGTTAAGTTTGGTATTTCGTTCTTCCAATATTCGTACTCATAATTATAAGGTCCCAGTTTCAGAACTTTATTCGCTTTTGCATAAAAAGGGTCAAGATCAGTTTTGGAGATTGGCCAACCACTATTTGGCACCCAATCTCGTTTCTTAAAATCAATAGGATCAAAAGGTGCACACATGCCAGCCCAATGACCTGTTGTTCCACCGAAATAATGAAGACGGGCAGATTTTAGTGGAAAGTACTTTTGACCGGTTGTTTTACCAGCATAAAGTTCCTGCACTTTATCGTCGTATTCAAATCCCCCTCCTTCAAGTAAGATTACCTTGAAAGGAGTATCCATCCAGTCTAGAGCTATGCTGATTCCTGCAGCTCCTGCTCCAACAATACAGATGTCTCCTTCAATTATCGAATTGTTCTCTAATTCTCTGGCGTCAATATGCATGATTAGTTGGTTTGAGTTAATGAAAAAAGTGCACATTGGCGTGCTTCTGTCCTCGATAAAACCCATCCATCAACCATCACAGTATTTCCTGTATTATAATCATCTGTAATTTGTTGTCGTAAGACTTCGGTAATTGTGGTTGTTTCAGTTGATTCATAATTTGATAGATGTTTTACCAATTTACGTTCGCTATTTTCATCTGAAAATTGTTTCCGGTAGATTTCACCGATTTCACCGATTGTAGTATCATCACAGATGTGCGAAAGCAATTCTGGTTCGGTTAATAATTGATCGTATTCTGAAGTATTAAATTTATAATACCACGTTGAAATTGCGATAGTTGAAATCCCTAATCCTGACAATAAGAGAAATTTTCTTCTTTTCATTTCTTATTATTTTAAGTTAGTAGGTTTCTTTATCTTACAAATAATGAGCTACAATGTTCAACTGATATGAAATCGTTTTAATGATTTATTTGAGCCGTTAAACGAAGTTATCCATTTTTTTCCACAAAGTCAAGCCATTAAAACAGTTCTTTTATGTCTTTTTTTTCACTATTATCATCTTTGTTATCAAGTTGTTCAATCTTAAATTTAGGTGGGTTATCTTTTCTGTAAAAATTTAATGGTACTGGTAAAACGCATGCTAAAGCTATCAGGAGTGCTAAAGCAATTACCCTTAATATTCTTTTAATATTCATAAAGTAATGGTATTAGAGTAGTATCAATAAAATTGATATTACTTATGTTAAAATGTTTTGAAACTATTGCCTAGAATACGGCATAAAAATTACTTTATAAACCTATCGGAAAGATGACTTGAATGTTGTTGAGCAATAAGGTTTCGCTCTAAGATACTATGAAAGTTAACAAGTTTTAAAACGGTTTCTTTTTGTGATTTTAAACGAACAGTAAAATCGAAATTAAAAGCACTTACCAAGCATTTAAAATTAAAAACGATGTATTTATTAAAAACATGTTTTTTAACCGTATTCAGTGAAGCCTTAGAGTATGGTATTAACTTTTTGTTTGCTTGAGGTTTTTCAGCTAAAAGTTCTGTAGTAGGTTTTTGGCAATTAGCGCTTACTGGCACAAATCCAGAAAAACTTAACAGAGTTAGTAATAAAGCAAAACCTGTTAGTAATCTTTGTATGTAATTATCTAATACCATAATACAAATGTACAAATTTTCTAAAAATTAACCCGAAAACTTACATTAGGAGTTATGCCTAAAGACAAATTTTCGACAGGTATTATCGAGTCGTCCTCTTCGTTCAAAATGTGATATTTATTAATAATATTCTTTTTATCTAAAACATTCCAAACGGAAGCACCAATAGTTGCTTTGGCATCATTAACAAGATTGAAGGTGTAGGTTGCAGAACAGTCGGTTCGTAAATAATCATCTAAATTACTGCTGTTGGGCTCTTCGTAACTTATGGTTCGAAAAGAACTGTCGTCTAAACCAGTAGGCTCCGTAATGGGTTTTCCAGAATGCCAATTAATCCCAATAGATAATTTAAAATCGTTGTAAGTATAGGTTCCACCTACCGTTGCTGCATGTGTAATATTGGCGTTATTTGGAAAAGTATTACCACTATTTAAAGTAGCAAAAGTGTAGTCATTTTTGTTATAAGAATAGCTTAGCCAAGTACTCACAACATCCTGAAATTGTTTATTTATTAAAACATCGACACCTTTAATTTTATAGCTGCCAGTATCATTTATAAATTGAAACTGGTTCTGAAACCCTTGACTTCTACTAGTAATACCATCTACTTTTTTTAAGTAAGCCTCAGCACTTATTAATAGTTTGTTTTTATTGTAGTGAAGTCCAATAGACGCTTGTTTGCTTTTTAGAATGGGTATTTCGTCATTATTAGAAAGTACCCAACGTCGTTTTTCAATACCTAAAAAATCATTTTGCAAATCGATGATTTGTGATGTTGTTTGGCTTTTTAATTCCCCTAATATTTCAAGCCTAAAGTTGTTTAAAAACCTCTGACTGAAACTTAATCGAGGTTCTACTAAAAACGTATCAAATTTTTTAAAATAATTAACTCTAGCGCCTAAATTCAATTTGGTTTTAACATTGTTTGATAAAAATGATCCTTCGCCATAAACAGCATGACTTCTTATAACCTCTCTTATAAAACTTCTGAAAACGGGATTATTAACATCCTCTAAATTACTAATTCCCACTTCGGTAAATTGATACCCTCCGTTAATTTTTAAGTTCTTATTTGCTACATAATCCACATCTAACCTTGCTGAACCATCGTAAACTTCATTTTCTTGTATGAGGCGTTGGTCGTTTATAATATCGAAATTAGTGGCATCTAAATCGTAATTCGATACATAGGCTTGTGCTGTTGTTTTCAATCTATTATTCCAATCTCTTGTATAGGTTATGCCTGTCGCTAAATTTTGTTGTGATAGTTTGCTGTTAAGAGCTTCGTTTCTGTCATTAATTCTAGATTGTTCGTCGTAATCTAGTTTGTTATTTACGCTTAAAAAATGAAGCCTAATTTTATCCTTACCAGTTATATCATAAAGAAATTTAGCCGTAAAATCGTAAAAAAAGAAATTTTCATTTTTCGAAATAGACGTATCGTTAAATTGATTTAAATCGGAATCTTGAAAAACCCGCTTAAAATACTGGTTGTAGGTGGGTGTTACAATCAGGTCAGTAACAGAGCGTCTTGTAGATAATTGCAATTCGGTATTTTGTGAAAGGGGTATTTTTGCAAAAGCATCAGCATTAATTAAATTAAATCCAGTACCAGCTTTAAATTGATTGTCGATTATATTAGAAAGACGCATATCGATAATACTCGAAATTCCATCACCGTATTTAGCCTTCGTGCCATTTTTTGAAACATTAACCGATTTAGTAGTGTATGGATTGAATGCCGAAATTAATCCGAAAAAATGCCCAGATTGGTACATTTTAATCCCATCCCACAAAAATAGATTTTGATCGTGTGTTCCGCCTCTTACATTAATATTCGAAACAGTTTCATCTATACTCAATATACCTGGAAGTGCTTGTATAGTTTGTAAAACATCAGGCTCTATTAAACCTGGAAGAATGCCAAATGTTTCAGGTTTTAAAGCAATACTTCCATCATTTAGTTTTGTTACACCAGTTGTTAGGTAATTAACTACCACGATTTCTTCGAGTCTTTGGATATTATAGTCGTCTAGATTATCTACCTTTTTTTTTGTTACAACTATAAATCTATTATCAAGTAACTCGAAGTTTAGATTGGTTTCTGTACTTATAATGTTTAATACATCTGTTAGGGTTAAATCTCTTTCAGGAAGTATTATTTTTATGTCTTTTAGTGATTCATCAGCATAGGAAAACCTGACGTTGTATAGATTCTCTAAAGTGTTTAAAATAGAGGTAAGGTCTTGTTTTTCTTTTTGAACAGTTTGAGCATTTAAGTAGGTAATGTTCAAAAAAAATAATAAGATAAATAGTGGAAGAAGTCCTTTACTATTCACGCTTTAAGATTATGGAATTATGTTCTTTACTATAACTTAATTGTAAAGGTAGTGTAATGTTTTTTAATGCCAATTCTAGATTATCGTGGGCAAAACTACCTGTAAATAACTGCGTGCTATCAATATTTAAAAGAGTAAAATCGACATTGTATTGTCTTTCAAATTCTTCAATAACCGCTTTGTACGGCATGCTTTTAAACTGACTTTCGTTATTCAACCACGAAGGCGTTGAGCGGTTTTCTTTTTCTTTAGCAATAATTTCCCCATCTATAATTAAAAAACTGTCGCCAGGTTTTAATTTCGTTTCATGAGAATTATGGGTAACCCCAACTAAACCTTCGTAGCAAATAACCTCAAAATAATAGTCCCTTTGTTTTACATTAAATTGAGTACCATAAACCATTACGGTTCCTGATTTTGTATTAACTTTAAATGATGATCCTTTAGCTACTTTAAAAAAGGCTTCACCGTTAAGTTCTACCTCGCGCTCTTGTTTCCAATCTTTTTTATTAAAGGCTAAAGTAGATTTAGCATTGAGTGAAACACTAGAAGCATCTGGTAATTCTATTGTAGTTTTTTGAGCAAATTCTGTAGTTATTGTCGTGTCTAAAGTAGTCGTGTAATAGTATAAACTAAAACTTATAGCGAGTATGGCCGCAACACGCATAAGTGGTTTAACCCAATTAGTTGTTTGCTTTTTAGTATCTATAGCTTTAGTGTTTTTAATAGCCGACAGCACACCTTGAAGTTCTTCTCTAGTGTTATAATCTTCAGCCTTAAAAGCCTGTAAACTGGTATTTAACGTTACTAACTCATCATAATCTTCAAGCTTTTTAAATGCTTCAAGTTCTTGATTATTTAGATTGTTATCTAACCATTTCGATATTAAAGTTTCTCTATTCATGATTACTTATTCAACTATATAACAGGTTGCTTTTATTTTTTCCTACCCTGCACTCAAAAAAAAATTAAAAAAAAATTCCAAATTCTAAAATGTAGTTTTCAACAACTAACTATAACTCTTTAATCTCCTTCCTCAACTTTTTCAATGCACCATAAATACGTTTTTCAACTGCTTTAGTCGAGATATCAAGAATTTCGGCTATTTCTTTAAAACGTTTTCCTTCTATGCGATTCATTAAAAAAGCTTCTCGTTGTGGTTCGGTTAAATTTGCCAATGCATTTTGGAGTTTATCCATATACTCATTTTCCTGCATTAAAAATTCAGGATTTTCGTTGGTATACATTTTAGGTTTCGTTTGTTGATGCTTTAAAACCACTTTTTGATGCGCGGCTTCATTCAACATTAAATTATTTGCTGTAGTAAAAACAAAACTCTTTGCTTTGTCTGGAGAAATTTTTGCGCAATTTTGCCAAAGCTTAATAAAGGCTTCCTGCACTTTATCTTTTGGATTTAATAAATCACCAAACTTATAGTAAAGAAAGTTGTGTAAATCTTTAGAGTACTTATTAAATATTGAAGAAAATAAATGTTCTTCACAAATATTATCATGCAGTTGTTTGCTCATTAATAGCGGTGATTGGTTGCACTAAAATAAGGTTTTTTGGAATTTGGAATTTTTATTTTTTCAATTTTTTTTAAAAGAAGGGTAGGAATTTTTAAAGTTATCCTGTTTTATCAATAAAAAGCTATGTTTAACCCAAATTCAATTATTATGAAATCTTTTATGAAAAGCCTACTGTTATTACCTTTTTTCGCCCTTATTATGTTTACTTCCTGTCAAGATGAAGTAACAGAGATTACCGATCCAAATGAAGCAGAAGCACTTGTTGCCGACTCTAATTTAACTGCAATGGTAAGTGCTACTGCCAAGTTTGACGGTTCTAAAGACAATATTATAGATAGAGCAAATTGCTTATCTGTTAATTTGCCTGTAACGGTTGTTGTTAATGGTCTTGAAATTATTATAGATTCGGAAGAAGACTATAAAATAATCGAGGCTATTTATAATGAGTTTGAAGATGACGATGATCGTCTAGATATTGTATTTCCTATTGTGATAATTACAGATAATCACGATGAAATCACCATTAATAGTTCGTCCGAAATGCAAGAATTTGTTGCGAAATGTAAAGGTGAAAATGAAGAGGATGATGATATAGAATGCATTGATTTTAAATACCCAATTTCGTTTTCTATTTTCAATCCTAATTTTCAAATTGTAGATGTTATTTCTGTGGCAAATGATAGAGAGTTGCACCTTTTCATTAAGCGTGTAAAAACTGCTGAAGTTATTGCGAGTATTAACTATCCAGTATCTTTATTATATGCAGATGGTTCGGATGTTGTTGTTAATAACAATGAAGAATTAGCAAGAACTATTGAAGAAGCAAAGGATGCTTGTGATGAAGATGATGATAACGATTATGGAGACGACGATTTCACTAAAGAACGTTTAGATAATTTATTAATGTCTTGTCCTTGGGTTGTTTATGAATTTGAAAGAGATCAAGATAATTTAAGAGATGTATACGTTGAATACGTAATGAATTTCAAAGAAGATAATGTTGTAAAAGTTCGTAAAAGAAATGGAGATTTACTTACTGGAACTTGGACAACAAGAGTAACTGATCACGGTGCTTTAATAAAATTAGAATTTGAAACCCTAGTGGACTTTACTTTAGAATGGTTTGTATACGATCTTGAACCAGGAAAAATTAAATTGTACCAAGAAGGTGGTAACAAAATTATCCTGAAGAAAAACTGTGATATTGTGGATATTACAAAAGAGAGAATTGAAAACTATTTACAAGAGTGTTTTTGGAGAGTTACACGTTTAACCGTTAATGAAAATGATAATGAAAAAGACTATATAGGTACACCATTAAAATTCTTTGAAAATAACGTAGTTAAGATTCGTGTAAATGGAGAGTTTATAGCAGGTACTTATAATATATTAGCCTATAATACTGCTGGCTTTGTATTGCAGATTAACCTAGAAGGAAGACCTAATTTACAGTTAGAATGGTTTGTTACATTCTTGGAGCCTGGGTTAATTAAGTTAGAGTCTTTAGGTAATAGAGATAATAAAATGGTATTGAAAAGACATTGTCCAGATGGTGATGAGGATTTAAACTTTATTGGGAATGTACTTATAAGTGGAGAATGGGAAGTAGCACTTTATAAAGAGGATAATGTTGATAAAACTAGCGAGTTTTTCATGTATACTATTGATTTTCTCGAGAATGGATGGATTAAAGTAACCGATCCAAATAATGGAATTATTGATGGTTCTTGGTTAGTTTTAAGAGATGATGGATACTTGAAATTAGCACTTAATTTTGGACTTGAAATGCCATTTGATGAGTTTAATGATAGATGGAAAATCGTTGAAATAACAGAAACACGAATAGAACTTCTAGATATTAGTGGTGGAGACGGTTCTCAAGATATATTAGTCCTTGAGAAAAAAATATAATAATTATATAACAATGAAAAAGAATATTAATTTCAGCTTATTATTAGTTTCATTAATAATGTTACTATCGTTTAGTTGCTCGTCAGATGACAGTACAAATCAATCGGATAATTCTTTGGAAATTCAAAATATTAAAAATACAGTTACATCAGGCTCATGGTCATTAACGTATTTTTTTGATACAGACAAAGAGGAGACGAGTAATTTTAGCGGGTATAGTTTTACATTTAATAGTAATGGAAAACTAATTGCCATAAATAGCTCTGTAACTATAGAGGGTGATTGGTCTGTTACAGATAGTAATAGTAACGATGACAGTAGTGATGACATAGACTTTAATATAACTTTTTCGGCTCCAGCTAATTTTCAAGAATTAAGCGACGATTGGGAAATTATCCAGTATTCTTCAAATAAAATAGAGCTTATTGATATTAGCGGGGGTAATGGAGGTACAGATTATCTAACCTTCGAGAAATTATTATAAAATAGTCTTTATATTGAAAAGGAAATAAGATTTTTGGTTGGTTAGTTAATGTTTCCTTTTAAAAGGCTGTCAATTTATATTTGACAGCCTTTTTATTTATGTTTTTTTAGTGATTGAGACTTCTATAATAGCATCCAAATCATTAAATTTGCACTTCTTAAAATTTCAATGAAAAATTATGTTTAATAATTTAAGCGATAAATTAGATAAAGCCTTACACGTACTAAAGGGACATGGTAGCATTACTGAAGTAAATGTTGCTGAAACCTTAAAAGAAGTAAGACGTGCTTTACTTGATGCCGATGTTAATTTTAAAATAGCAAAAGATTTTACCAATAAGGTAAAAGAAAAAGCTTTAGGTCAAAATGTATTAACAACATTACAGCCTGGGCAATTAATGGTTAAAATTGTCAAGGATGAATTAACGCAACTTATGGGCGGCGATGCAGAAGGAATTAATCTTTCAGGTACACCAAGTGTTATTTTAATGTCAGGTTTGCAAGGTTCGGGTAAAACGACTTTTTCAGGAAAACTTGCTAATTATCTTAAAAATAAAAAAACTAAAAAACCTTTATTAGTTGCATGTGATGTGTATCGTCCTGCTGCGATTGATCAACTTCATATTGTAGGTGAGCAAATAGGTGTTGAAGTTTTTAGTGATAAAGGAAATAATGATCCAGTTGCAATTTCTGTGGCTGCTATAGCACATGCAAAAGCCAATGGGTTCAATGTTGTTATAATAGATACAGCAGGTCGTTTAGCTGTAGATGAAGCGATGATGACTGAGATATCGAATATTTATAAAGCTATTCAACCTCAAGAAACTTTGTTCGTAGTAGATTCTATGACAGGGCAAGATGCGGTTAATACTGCGAAAGCTTTTAATGATATTCTTAATTTTGATGGGGTAATCCTTACCAAATTAGATGGTGATACCCGCGGCGGTGCTGCAATCTCTATAAAATCTGTAGTAGACAAACCTATTAAGTTTATTGGTACTGGCGAAAAGATGGAGGCTATTGATGTGTTCTATCCGTCTCGTATGGCAGACCGTATTTTAGGGATGGGTGATGTAGTGTCACTTGTTGAGCGTGCACAAGAGCAGTTTGACGAGGTAGAAGCCCGTAAACTTCAAAAGAAGATTGCTAAAAACCAATTTGGGTTTGACGATTTCTTGAAACAGATTCAGCAAATAAAGAAAATGGGTAACATGAAGGACCTTGTTGGAATGATTCCAGGTGCTGGAAAAATGATGAAAGATGTCGATATTGATGATGATGCATTTAAAGGAATTGAAGCCATAATCCATTCTATGACAGCTAAAGAGCGAGCAAATCCGTCAATAATTAATGCTAGTAGAAAGAAACGTATTGGTAGTGGTTCTGGTACATCTGTTCAAGAGGTAAATCAACTTTTAAAGCAATTCAACCAAATGAGTAAAATGATGAAAATGATGCAAGGCGGTGGCGGTAAAAAGATGATGCAAATGATGAAGGGGATGCGTTAATCTTATTCGTAGTTATAAAGTCATGTTGAGCGCAGTCGAAGCATCTTCATATAAATAAATATAAACTTGGCGTGTTTGCGCCTTTGTGAGAAAAACAGAAATGACAATTTTAGACGGTAAAAAAGTTAGCGGCGATATTAAAAATGAAATCGCAGAGCACGTTCAAGCAATAATTTCCAAAGGAGAGAAAGTGCCGCACCTTGCTGCAATTTTAGTAGGGTCTGATGGAGCAAGTATGACTTATGTGAATGCTAAAGTAAAAGCTTGTGAACGTATTGGTTTTAAATCGACTTTAATTGAATTACCAGAATATACTTCTGAAGAAGAATTATTAGAAAAAATACATGCGTTAAACACTAATGACGATATAGATGGGTTTATCGTTCAATTACCATTACCTAAGCAAATTGATGAACAGAAGGTTCTAATGGCTGTAGATCCAGACAAAGATGTTGATGGTTTCCACCCAACAAATGTTGGTAGAATGGCTTTAGATTTGCCAACTTTTTTACCAGCAACACCTTATGGAATTATGGAACTGTTAGAAAGGTATCAAATTGAGACCTCTGGTAAGAATGTAGTTGTTATGGGGAGAAGCCATATTGTAGGTCGTCCTATGAGTATATTAATGAGCCAAAAAAGAAAAGCTGGAGATGCCACTGTTACGGTTGTTCATAGTCGTTCAAAAAATTTAGAAGATATTACCAAGAGTGCCGATATAATTGTTGCTGCCATTGGTATATCAGAATTTCTAACTGGAGATATGGTAAAGGAAGATGTGGTGATTATTGATGTTGGCATCACACGCGTACCCGATGCAACTAAAAAGAAAGGATACAGACTCGCGGGAGATGTAGAGTTTGAGAGTGTTAGTAAAAAAGCAAGTTATATAACCCCAGTACCAGGAGGTGTAGGTCCAATGACAATTGCCATGTTGCTTAAAAACACCTTATTAGCAAGAGAAAGACACGCGCTATAATCTTAAAAATAGATTTACTTAAATTGCATTATGAATTTATCGATTTGTAATGCAATTTTTTTGTTATCAAAAGTTGTTATTGGAAGTTTTCCGCATATAATACCTATTGGAATAGCTATTGTAGCTGGGGGCCTATTTATAAATTATTTTAGAAATAAAGGAAGCAGTCTTCAGCAAAAAAGAGCGATTCATATTTTTGCTTGCTTTATTAGCTCTATTGTAATTATAAACGATACGTATAAAATCAGTTTGGGAAACTATAATCTTCAAACAGATTTACCTTTTCATTTATGCAGTCTACTCGGCCTCATGATTCCGTTATTTACTTATTATAAAAAGTATTGGATGTATGAAATATTGTTGTTCTGGATAGTAGGAGGCACGCTTCAAGCTGTTATTACACCAGATGTAGTTAACGACATATCTTCACTGGATTATTATAGATATTGGTTTGTACATCTTGGCTTGTTAATTGTTATTTTCTATATGACTTTTGTGTTTCACATGCGACCTACTTTTAAAAGTGTTGTGAAATCATTTTTGTCTTTGCAGGCTTATGTTATTGCTATGGTAGTGATTAACTATATATTCAATTCTAATTATTTTTATTTGAATGAGAAGCCAGTAACGGCATCATTATTAGATTATTTTGGAGAGTGGCCCTATTATATACTCGTAGGACAGTTGATAATATTCCCTTATTTTATGTTGATTTATTTACCTTTTTATTTAAATGGTAAAACGAAGAAAGAGTCTAAAGTTATTTAGCAAATAATTGGGACATGTCTTTGAAGGCTTTAAACTCTAAAGCATTTCCAGAAGGGTCATAGAAAAACATTGTAGCTTGTTCACCGACTAAACCCTCAAAACGAACATAGGGTTCAATAACAAATTCTACATGTTTGTTTTTTATATGTTTTGCTAACGAGTGAAAGTCTTCCCAAGTTAAAACAACACCAAAATGTGGAACAGGGACATTTTTACCATCAACGGGATTTGTATGTAAATCAATAGTTTCTAATTTGGGCTTGTAATGAATAACTAATTGGTGCCCAAAGAAATTAAAATCAACCCAATTGTCGCTATTTCTTCCTTCTTCACAGCCTAAAGTATCTCGATAAAACACGCGACATTCATTAAGATTTAAAACAGGGATTGCTAAATGAAAAGGGCGTATATTTTCACTCATTTTTATTTTTTTTGTCACTTCTCATCCAAGGTTTGAATTCTTTTATTGAATTAGCTATTAAAGTGTTTAATTCACTAAACTCATCCTTTGTTAATTCTCTATAAGAACCTAAAGGAATATCTAATTTAATATTCATTATACGTACCCTTTTAAGTGTATGTACCTCATAATTTAGATACTCGCACATGCGTCTAATTTGTCTGTTTAAACCTTGGGTTAGTATAATTTTGAATTCAAATTTCCCTGTTTTTTTTACAATGCATGGTTTTGTTGTCTTGCCTAGATCTATTAGAGGAATACCACTGGACATTCTTTGAATAAACGTTTGTGAAATTGGCTTGTCTACTGTTACAATATATTCTTTTTCATGATTGTTACTCGCTCTAAGAATTTTGTTCACAATATCGCCATCATCAGTAAGTAGTATAAGTCCTTCACTTGGCTTATCTAGTCTACCTATAGGGAAAATTCGTTTTGGATAGTTTATAAAATCGATAATATTATCTTTTTCTACCCTTGTATCTGTAGTACAGACAATACCAATTGGTTTGTTAAATGCCAAATAAACAAACGATGTTTTAGTATTGGTTACTTCTTCACCATCAACCGCTACCACATCATCCTTACTAATTTTTGTACCCATTTCTGGAACAGTACCATTTATAGTAACCCTACCTGCATCAATCAATTTATCAGCTTCTCTACGAGAGCAATAACCAGCTTCACTTAGAAATTTATTTATCCGTTTTAATTCTTCTCTCATTTTTTAGAATATTCTAATCTGTAATAAATTCTATAATGTATTTATCAATTTCTTCAGATTTTAAGCTGTGATCATGATTTTTAGTAGATATAAGTTTTGCTTTCCTAAAGTTTTCGCTATAATCTATTGCTTCTTCAAAAGGAATAACGTCATCTCCCAAATCATGAATTATCAAACCTTCAGTGTTAAGTTGGTTGGAAAACATTGCTGTATCATAGTATTCGGGAAAGTTCCCGAATCGTTTTAAGGCAAAATCGTTGATACTTTTAACCAAAGACTTATGATAGCTCATCATGCTTATATAACGTTTAAAAACACCTTCGTAATTTGAAGGTGCTCCAAGTAATACAATTCTTTTTAAATTCGGCAGTTTATATTTATGCTGAAATAAAATGGTAGCCATACCACCGAGAGAATGTCCAATGATTGTATTTATTTTAAACTTCTTAGCAACCAGATATATGCATTCTGCATAGTCTATGACATTGAATGATTTACCACCAGATTTACCATGGGCAGGGGCATCTAAAGCAATGATATTGAAATCTTGAGATTTTAGGGAATGGATTAAACCTTTCCATCGAAACGAATTACTCTCCCAACCATGAACTAATAAAATTGTTTCTTTTTCACCCAACCACCGGTAAGTCATTATAGAATAGTTTTCGAAAGTTACTTCTTCCTGGAACGCAGAGTTTAAAAAGTCGGTTGCTTCTTCTGTAAGCTTACCTTTTCTTGGAGTACTAAACAAGTTTATAGCTAATCTAGCTGCATAATTAGGAGAAATATATGCGATGATATTTATAAAAAATCCTGTGACTTTAGCTAAAACCAGTTTCATATATTTTCTCTATTTACCAAATCCAAAGAAAATGCAGGTAGGCAAATAGCGATGTATTCACACATTTCTGTAAATGGATTAGAATATTGAACACGTGTATTCTTTTGTATTTTTATAGATTGTCCAGCTTCCAATACGATTATTTCATCTTCAATTATAAATTGCTTTTTGCCTTTAATAATAAACGTGTATTCATCAAACTCTGGAGTTTGATATGGTTCGCTCCATCCTGCGGGTGCTTTCATATGGGCAATGCTTAACTGAGAATTCCCATCTGTGGCTAATCCAAAATGTTCATTAATAATTTTGCCATCATCTGTTGGAACTTCAAAGGGGCTATCCTGAATTTTATATTTTTTCATTTCAGTCCTTTAGTGGTTTACGTTTTATCATACCGCCTTTTAAATCTTTAACAATACCCATAACAAGAAACGCTTTTTTATCAACTTTATCAATTTCGGTTTTAAGCTTAGGTAGTTCTAAACGCGTAACAACTGTGTAAATTATATTTTTGTCGTAGCCTTCTTTATGTTTTCCAAAACCGCCTTTACCTGCATAGATTGTGCAAGCCCTTCTTAATTTTTCGGTTATCATGATCCTAATATCTTCATGCTTTTCAGAAATAATAGTTACGCCCACATATTCCTCAACACCATCCACAACAAAATCAACTGTTTTTGCTGCTGCAAGATAAGTTAGAATAGCATATAGAGCTGTTTCAACCGATAGGATATAGGCACCAAATGAAAAAATAATAATATTTATAAGTAAAAGGACGTCTCCAACTGTAAGAGTGGATATTCTACTTAAATAAATTGCTAAAACTTCAGTGCCATCAATAACACTGCCACCTCTCATAGACATTCCAATTCCAAGACCTAAAAAAAAACCTCCAAAAACCGCAATTAAAAGTTTGTCATCCGTTATCGCAGGGTATTCAACAAAATGAACCACGATTGCTAATAAAGTTATGGCCACAATACTTCGTATGGCGAATTTGAGGTTTATTGTTTTTGAAGCAAGAATTACAAAAGGAAGGTTAATAATAATTAATAAAACACCAAGTTCTATTGATGTAATGTTTTCTAATAATAAAGAAATACCAGTTGCTCCACCGTCAATAAAACGGTTAGGTAATAAGAAACCTTTTAATCCAAAACCTGCTGAAAATACACCAATAAGTATAAATATATATTTCCTGATAGTATGGATTAGTTCGACCTGTAAGTTTCGGACAAGCGGAACTATTTCCTTTTGACTTATTTCCTTTTTATGATATTTGTTTTCAAGCTTTTTGCGAGCAAAATCAACTAATATCTTGGAAATAAATGGATTCATAGTTTTTTGTATTATAAAATTAATTGTTCCAATTCAAGAAAAAGTATTTAATTTTGGCGTTGTCTGGTATATGCGTTTCCTCTATAGTTAAGTTCATATCAAAACGCAGGTTTGCCGGTAATTCTTTCTTGTCAATTGTAAAAGTTGCATTTATTTCATTTACAAAGATTACCACAGAATTAATTAAATTGTTAATTCGCGACACTTTGTAAGTACTTGTAATATCATTAAAAGTACTAAGTGACGAAATATTTTCATCTGTTTTATATCTAGAATCTACTATTTGTACATTTTGAATTACTGAATTAGAATCTAATGAATGCTTTGGAGATAATACTAATAATTTTTTGCCTCCTTTTTCAAAAACCTGAATATTGTTAATGTTACCTACAAATTCATCACCACTTGTAAACTTTACAATCGAATCTTTTGCAAAAATTATTTCTAAATCCTTTACTTGTGTTGAATCTGTTAAAAAGCCAACATGGTGTTGACTAATATGAAAAGGATCTTTTTCATTTTCACAAGACATAAAAAATGAAAGAAAAACAATGATGACTAAAAATGGTTTGTTCATTAAGTGAATATGGTTTAAAATTTATATTAAAAACTTACTGGAATTATTTTTTCATAACCTTAGTTAAAATACCAAAGACACTTCTTATAAAAGTGGCGCTGGTTAAAACTTTAACTATGGGATTCATTCGGGTACTACGGCGACTTCTGGTTACAGGAGTTTTTCTTTTAGACTCAGCTTTCTTAAGTGCTTCGCGTTCTTTCTTAGCTTGCTCTCTTGCTTCTTCTGCTTCAGCTTTCTTAATTTTTTCATTAAGCATCTCATAAGCACTTTCTCTATCAACAGTAGTATTGTATTTTTTAACTAGTTTCGATTTAGATAACAGGGAACTAAGTTCTAAATCGGTTAATACATCCATTCTGCTCATGGGCGCACGCATCATCGTTGCGGCAAGTGGGGTAGGGCGACCTTTTTCATCTAAAGCAGATACCAAGGCTTCACCAATACCTAAAGAAGTTAAAACATCTGTTGTATCATAATATTCTGAATCTGGATAATTCTGAGCAGTAAGCTTAATTGCTTTCCTATCTTTTGCTGTAAAAGCTCTTAAGGCGTGTTGTACTTTTAATCCTAGTTGTCCTAAAACAGCTTCGGGTACATCGGTAGGATTTTGAGTTACAAAATATAAACCAACGCCTTTACTTCGGATTAATTTAACAATACTTTCAATTTGATTTATTAAAGGTTTTGAAGCTTCATTAAAGATTAAATGCGCCTCATCAATAAACATAATTAGTTCCGGCCTATCACTATCTCCTTGCTCTGGAAATGTAGAATATATTTCGGCTAAAAGACTTAACATAAAAGTTGAAAATAACTTAGGTCTATCTTGAATATCAGTTAGTCTAATAATATTAATGTAACCTCTACCATTCTCATCAATCCGTAATAAATCTTGAGTGTCAAATGAAGTTTCACCGAAGAATAAATCGGCTCCTTGTTGTTCTAATTCTATAATTTTTCGAAGAATAGCTCCTGTTGAAGCAGTTGAAATTCTACCATAGGCTTTTGTGAATTCTTGCTTGCCTTCATTGGTGGCATAGTGTAATATCTTTTTAAAATCTTTTAAATCTAGAATAGGTAACTTATTATCATCACAGTACTGAAATAACACGGCAACAACTCCAGATTGCGCCTCTGTTAAATTTAAAATTCGTGATAATAAAACAGGCCCAAATTCGCTCACTGTAGCTCTTAGTCTCACACCATTCTGTTCAGAAAGCGTTAATATCTCAACAGGAAAACTCTTTGGTTCAAATGGTAAGCCTATTTTTTCGTGACGCTCATCAATTTTAGGGTGTCCTGGACTAGGTTCTGCTAATCCACTTAAATCACCTTTTATATCCATTAATAAAACAGGAATTCCTTTATCACTCAAGTTTTCAGCAAATACTTGTAAAGATTTTGTTTTTCCAGTACCTGTTGCTCCAGCAATTAGCCCATGACGATTCATGGTTTTTAATGGGATTTTTACATGAGCGCCGGTAACAGTATTACCGTCTAGTATGGCAGCACCAATAGGAATAAAATCACCTTTTGTTTTGTTGCCTTCGGTTATATAATTAAAAAAATCTTCGGTTTTACTCATAAGAACTAAATTTTGATAAAAATAACTATTCTACGTGAATAGAAATGAACAAGATATACAAAACTTTGAACAATTTGATTACAATGCTCTATCTTTGCGCACGATGAAAAAAGAACTACAATTATTAGTTGATAAAGGTGAAATGTTACCCTTAATGGAAGAGTTTTATACTATTCAAGGAGAGGGCTATCATAAAGGAACAGCAGCTTACTTTGTTAGAATAGGCGGTTGCGATGTGGGATGTCACTGGTGCGATGTAAAGGAAAGTTGGAATGCCAATTTGCACCCACCAACCGAGACTTCTAAAATTGTAGAGAATGCTAAAAAGTATAGTGATACTATAGTTGTAACTGGTGGTGAGCCATTAACTTGGGATATGACGACTTTAACAGAACAATTAAAAGCCGAAGGAATGCAAGTGCATATTGAAACATCTGGAGCTTATAAGTTAACAGGGACTTGGGATTGGATTTGTTTGTCTCCAAAGAAAATAAAATTACCTACACAAGAAATTTATGATAAGGCAGATGAGTTAAAAGTAATTGTATATAATAAAGATGATTTCCGCTTCGCGGAAGAACAAGCTGCCAAAGTTAATAAGGATTGTATTTTGTACTTACAACCTGAGTGGAGTAAAAGAGACAAAGTAGTTCCAGAGATTGTTGATTATGTAATGGCAAACCCAAGATGGAAAGTGTCTTTGCAGACCCATAAGTATTTGAATATCCCATAAAAAAAGACCTTGAATATTCAAGGTCTTTTTTGTTATCAATTGGGTGCTTTTATTTATTTACTGAAAGGTACAGCAACACGTGTTGTTCCCCAGCCTAAATGCATATGAGCTCCACCATCTACTTCTTCAAAAGCAATAGAAAATGCCTCAACAGATTCACCTTTGGATGTAACCGCTTTAACGCGAGCAACATCA
Organism: Algibacter sp. YIN40; assembly: GCF_057219435.1. NCBI lineage: Bacteria > Pseudomonadati > Bacteroidota > Flavobacteriia > Flavobacteriales > Flavobacteriaceae > Algibacter > Algibacter sp. YIN40. Next base: position 49,368 of record NZ_JBXVVC010000003.1, read on the forward strand.
TTAGCTTCGCTATAGGCATAGGATCCCCAAATATTAACATCGGTATTTAAAATAGCAGTCCATTCACCATCACCAGGAATAGTGAATAATCCATAAGTTCCAGCTTTAACAGCTTTACCCCCAATTTTCATGTCTTTATAAAGTGTAATGGTAGCTGCTTCATTAGCACCTGTACGCCATACTTTTCCATTTGGAGCTAAAGAACTAAGTTCTCTTCCTTTTAATTGCGGTCTACTGTACACTACTTTTATAAGTTTATCTGAAACCTTGTAGCTCGCAGGAAACGATGCAGCATCCATAGGACTTTTATCTAACCCTCTAAATTTTTGAGCATCTACATTGGTACTTAATAGCATAATAAATGCGAAAGTGATTGTTGTAAATAATGTTGATTTTTTCATAACGTCTTTTTAAATTTTAGAATTGCTTAAAGTTAAAGTGAAATTGTCTTAAAGTTTTGATAAAAGTCGTTTAGAAGTGTTAAAGTTTACAATTTGGTTTTAATTGTTTTCTAATAATGATTTAACCGCTTCTTCAATTTGTTGATCTCTACCTATTGCCATTAAGCCTGGTTCATTTTTAACTTTAATATCTGGTTCTAATTGATTATTCTCTAAGAATGGTTGTCCAATAGGTCGCCATCCACCCATTGGGATACCAAAATAAATAGTCGGATCTATTTGAGTTTCCCACCAAACGAATGTTCCCGTTCCAGGAACTGGCATACCAAGAGTCTTTCCAACGCCTTTAATTTTATACGCTACAGGGAACAAATGCGCATCAGAATAATTGCTTTCTCCCATAACCACAATAGATGGTTTAACCCATAAATTTCTTGGTTGGTGTCCTACATATTGTCCATGGGGGATAATTTCCATATATTTTTTACCATTAAGAAAATCGGAAAGGACATCATGTAAATTTCCACCCCCATTAAAGCGCGTGTCAACAACTAATGCATCTGAACTTAAGTGTTTACCTAGTGCATCTTCAATAACGACTCTCATACTAGGATCATTCATGCCTCGAACATGTATATATCCTAATTTTCCATTTGAGAGTTTATCTACTTCACTACGTCTTGTTTCAACCCACCTATTATATAGCAGTTGGTTTTCAGCCCTAAGAGAGATCGGTTTAACTACTTCCTCCCAGCGGGTATTATTCGATGGATCTAGAATAGAAAGTAAAACGTTGTTTCCTTGTTTTCTGTTCAATAGTTTATAAAAATCTATATCTTCTGTAATGGTTTGACCATCAATTTTATCAATAATGTAACCAGAACGTACTTTAGAAGCTTTTTTGTCTAAAGGACCTCCTATTATAACATGAGCTACTTTTAATCCTATTCCAGAATAGTCATAATCATAGAGTACACCAAGTGAGGCTGTGCGATCACCATTAGGCGAATTGGTTCGATAACCGCTGCCTGTATGCGATGCATTCATTTCACCTAACATTTCACTTAGCATTTCGGTAAAATCGTAGTTGTTATTGATATGAGGAAGAAATATTTTGTATTCATTATAATAGAAATCCCAGTCCACGCCTTGTAGGTCTTCTACATAGAATTTATCTCTTAATTGTCTCCAACTGTGATTAAAAATATAGTCGCGCTCTTCAGATTGCTTAAGAATCATTTCACCTTTGGTTTTGATAGGTTCTATCTTGCCATCAGAGATGTTTATCTTTTTAAGCTTGCCATCTGCACGTAATAGGATAAATTTACCATCTTTAGATAGTTGCATGTTAGCATTTCCTGCATCCAATTTCACAAAAAGTTTATTTTCTTTTTTTCTTAAGTCAGATACCCATAGTTCATTTTTACCTTCAAATCTTGATATATAATAAAGTTTACTATTGTCTTTTGAAAGTAACCAATCGCGAACATTTGAAGTGTGTGTGGTTAGTCTTTTTTTGCGCTTGTTCATATGCTGCCAATCAAAAATAAGGTCTTCAACTTTGCTGTTTTCTTCTTCCTTATTTTTTTCTTTTTTTGATTTACTATCAGTATCATCCTCTTCTTTCTCTTTCTTTTCTTCCATTTCTTTAAGAAGATCAAAATCAGCTTCTGATAAATTAAATTTGTCAAACGTTTCTTTAGAAAAGAACATGGCAAAAACATCTACTTGATTTGGGAATCCATTTTCCATTCTACCACTTTGACGTGTAGAAGCCCATGTCATCATTTTTCCATCTATCGACCATTTGGGTGCATAATCACCATAACCACTTTGAGTTAAATTTCGTATTTTTCCTTTACCTGAGGCCTCGGTTAATCCTACTTCATCCAACATAATACTTTCCTGTTGTCCGAATTGAAATAAGAACCACTTACTATCTGGAGACCATTGGTACCATATGTCTCCATCTGCATAAGAGTAATTGTGTTTGGCAGGAACAACGATACGAGATTGTTTGGACTCGAGGTTGATAACTTTTATTGTAGTACGATCTTCAAGGTAAGCTACTTCTTTTCCGTTTGGGGCATAGGAAGGTTGAAATTCTTCTTTATTAGTTTGAATAATAACTTTTTCCCTTAATAGCGTAGACGCGTAAAAATAGGGTTCGTCTTTTCTAACAATTGAGGTTTCATAAATTCCCCAACTATTGTTTACTTCTGCGGCATAAAGTAATGACTTGCCATCAGGACTAAATTGCACAGAACGTTCTTGATACGATGTATTAGTAATTCTTTTAGTTGTGCCATTATCAATATTGCTAACAAAAATTTCACCTCTAAAAATATAAGCAACCTCTTTGCCATTTGGAGACAAATCAGCCTCAGTAAAATTATTGTTTACAGGGACTATTTTATCTATGGTATTTCGACCATCATAATTTATTGTTATGTTAACTTTTTTAGGTTCATTTCCAGCAGATAGCGTGTAAATTTCTCCTTTGAAACTAAAACATAAGGTGTTATTTTTCGAGCGTGTAAGGAATCTTACAGGATGTTTGCTAAATGAGGTTATAATTTCATTTGTGTTGGGACTCGTCAACGAGCTTTTGTGGATATTAAAAGATCCACTTTCTTCTGATAAATAATAAAAATCATCATTGTTATTATCAAAAACGGGGTTTCTATCTTCACCATTAAATTGAGATAATTGAGTATACGATTTGCTAACTAAATCATAAACCCATATATCGCGAGTGACTGCAGATGTATGATGTTTTCTCCAATCATTTTCATAACCTTTTCTATCATGAAAAATTAATTTTTTACCATCTGGACTATACGTTGCATTATGGGCTGGAGAGGTAAGCTCTAATCGAATTCGACCTCCAGAAATAGGTACACTATATAATTCTGCCATGACTCCTGAGGGGAATTGTACGTCTGTATGCAAATCTTGTCTTAAACCAGAAAAAATAATATTGTTATTATCTCTACTAAAATCACTTGGAACTTCATTATTAGAATGAAAAGTTAGCCTCTTAGCTTGACCTCCATTAGAGGACATCACAAAAACATCAAAATTCCCATATCGGTTTGAGGCAAAAGCAATGTGCTTGCCATCATGACTCCAAACAGGATTATATTCATAACTTTCTGAAATGGTCATAGGAATTGCTTCTCCACCTAAAGCTGCGACTTTATAAATATCTCCTTGATAGTTAAATAGGATGGTATTGCCATCTGGTGAGATAGCAGAATACCTTAACCATAATGGATTAGATTGTGACAGACTTGTTAGGGCTGTTAAAAGGGTTATGAGTACAATTAATTTCTTCATGCAGATAATAATTTAAAGTTTATGCAATATTGGATAGTAAAATAAAAACCAAAATAATTCACGAAGTTATAATATTCTTGATTTAAAATATCTTAATGATATTATAAAACTATAGTTTAATTTAGAATTGATGAATTAACGATTCAATAGTACTATTTTCATTTTAAAGAAAGAAGAGTTAGAAATTCAATATGTATTGACTCAAAAATGTTTTAGTTATTTTATTTCCACAGCCCATTTGTAGTTATATTAATTGTAATACCTGATTTAAGACGATAAAGTCCTCCAGCACAACCAATCCAAATGGTACCTTTACTATCTTCTAGGAAGCTTACTGTGGCTTTAGGAGTTTTATTCACCGTATCAATAATAGAATAGTTAGTGAAATTTTCTCCGTTATATTTATAAATACCATTACTAATTGTACTAATCCATAAGTTCTCTTTAGAATCACGATAAATTTGATAGACGTCATTTTTATTTAGACCTTCTAAGTCAGGAAAACGTATAAAGGTTTCTCCATTGTATTTTGTTAGTCCACCTGAGCCATACCGTAGGTCAGGATTCGGATCATCTTTTTCTGTGACTCTAGAACCAAACCAAATATTACCTTCTTCATCTTGTTGAATGGCTTGAACATTGTTTGAAGCAAGACCATCTTTTTTAGAATAATGTGTAAAAGTTGTTCCGTCATACTTACATGCACCATAACCATCTCTACCAAACCAAATATTCCCTTTAGAGTCTTCTGTGATTTCAGTTATCCAATCTTTTGTGTCTTCGTTTATTCTAGTTTCTACTTTTGGGTATGGCATAGGGAATTTAGTAAAGTTTTTACCGTCATACTTACATATGCCACCCCAGGTTCCAATCCAAAAAATGCCTTTGCTGTCAATAAATAAATTACTAATTGAATTATTACATAGACCGTCTTTTTCTGAATAATTTGTAAAAGTATTTCCGTCGTATTTTGATAACCCCAAGCCAGTGCCAAACCATAAATTACCACTTTTATCTTCAATTATCTCAACTATTCTGTTAGAAGGTAAGCCGCTACTGGTTGTATAATATTGTAGGCTCTTACCATCATATTTTGCGACACCTTTTTCAATTGTTCCAAACCAAATATTTTCTTTAGAATCTTCAAAAATATCCAAGACAAAATTGCCAATTTGAGAATTTACGTTTATTAGCGATTTACTTATTGGAATATTTTTTTCGGTGTCCGAATTAGATTGCCCTCTACAAGAAGTTGTAAAAGAGATTACGAAAACTAATAAACAAATTCGTGAGAATAAATATGTGAGTTTCATTATGTTTTTTTTCAAACTTATCAAGTAAATTTTTGTTTTGGTATTATTAAATGTAAAATTATGTAAAAGAAGTGTGAATTTTAATAAATGTGCTTAACGTGTTGGTGTATGGTTTCGTTGTGTCTGAACTATACACTTTGTTAGCATTAGTTATAAATGATATACATCATTAATTTTCCCAATGTTAAATCCTTGACTTAAAACATTTTTTGCTTCGTTACTGTTTAGGTTAATTACAGGATTAGTGTGATTGAAATGAATAAATATTACTTTTTTTCTTTCTTCTGAATTTAGCACTTTAAACATGTCAAGGCTTTCAATAATAAATGGATGTGGGATTTGAGAAATATCACGATTATTTATTTCTTTTCCGCTATAAAATGTAGCATCTAAAAAGGCATAATCAACTTTTTTAATTTCTTCTATAATGTTTTTATCCCACTTATTCCATTTATCAATATCTGGAATGAATAGTGCAGTTTTATTAGGTCCTTTAATTTTATAACCAACCGTTTCAGAATATTCATCTCTATGAGGCACTATAAGAGGTGTAACTATTACATTTGGTGTAAGTGAAATAGGTTGTTCATTTTCAGTTTGAGTAAGTGAAATATTATTGTTTGAAACAAGCTGACTCCATGGACCATTAGTTTCTAAATACTTTTTCATTTTTGGCATAACAAATACATTAACATTTTTCGCATTTGTTGCTTCTTTCCCTAAATACATTAATCCTGTATAATGACCTATGTGTGCGTGTGTTAAGAAAATTGCATCAACCATTTCATTTTTATTTTGAATATCATCCTTCAGTAGAGTCTTCATTTGTCTTGATATATCAGGAGTTGCTTCAAATAAATATTTTTTACTGTAGTTATTATCAACCAAACCCAATGCAACAACTTGTCTATTCTTGTCAGGATTGCTAAATAAGTCTTTACAACACTCTTTTTTACAACCTATATGAGGAGAACCTGCATCTTGAATAGTTCCAAGGATAATTAAGGATGTACTTTTTTGATTTAATGTTTGATTCGAAATAATTTTAGAAATTCTATTTGAAGTTTGATTATCCACACAAGAACAAATCATTAATATTATTAGTAATATATGGTATTGTTTCATTTTTTCTCTGAATTAATGCTAACGCTGCGCTATGTGCAGTCACGTTTTGGATTTTAAATTTATGCAATTTATTGGAATAAATTTAAAATACAGATTAAACGTGATCAGATTGCATTTAGCGACCTGATATGTAGAGTTTTCCTCGATGGCACCCAAAGGTGATTGCCAGTTATATGCCTAATTCATAAGCCTAATGCAATCTGGCATAGCGCAGCGATGATGTACATATCCCAAAGGGCGGGAATCGAACGTAGTGAGATGTAGCAATTTGGGTTCACCTTTTGGTGAATTGTACATCATCGGTTTTGTGTATGTTTAGTTGCGTGTTTCAGCAACTAACTTAGCAAAAATGGAACGAACAAGAGGAAAATTTGCAGGATTTTTGGAGAAGGCGAGAACCAGCCATTAATTATACACGTTGTTAGCAACTTTTCTCCCTCAGTTTACATTGCCGCATAATAATTTCTGGGTATATATAGCTTCCTTTTTTATTAAGAAACCCTATTTAATCTTGATAAATTAATGTGATGACAAAAGCATAATAAGGCAATGATTATGAATTAATTAGAGTAATTTAAAGTAATGAGGGCTTTGCTAAGCTTCTAGCATCATAGGCAATACAAGTATAGCAATAAAATCAATTATAAAATGTGCAATCATTACCAATCCCAGATTTCTTTTTGAAATATAAATGAGCATGAATAATCCGCCTGCAAAGAATACGAATATTAGATGTCCAATACCCCATGACAAGTGAGCTAACATGAAAATGATTACAGGCACAAGTGCGGCAATCCATTTAGATTTTGTCAATTCGTTAATCCTCTCGAAGGCATATCCTCGATAGAGTACTTCTTCAACTACAGCGGCTCTAAGTGCTATAAGCATGAGCACAAGAAAGGGTTGGCTTGCAAATAGCTTCCCCGCTTCTTGGTTGAGTTCAAGTCCTAGTGCTTGAATAACAACGTTTGAAATACCGAAAAGAATAAAAGCAACTAGTCCGAGCCCTATTCCAGCAAAGACCGTTTTTGCTGTTATTTTTTTCCATCCTATGGAGGCAATAGTTCGCTTCTCAACAAAATAAATCCATGAAATTATGGAAAATAGTAGAAGTAGCCATATGCCTACTTCGCGTAACAAAATGTTCTCAATGTGCAAAAACTTAAAAATAAATGGTGTCGCGAGAAATACGATTAATCCGATGAGTTTTTTTTTATTATTATCCATAAAATGATTTGTTTATAGGTGCAAATAACCAACACTGTCATGTTAATTCTTCATGCTAGGGCAAATCATTTTCCGAATGGTCATTGAATTATTACTGAATGGTCACTAACTGCTAATCGCTGTGAAACCATTGTTTAAATCTCGTGGACTTATATCTGCTAATCGTCTCTTTGTGACTTTCATTTGCTTGACCAATGGTTGCGAGAAGCCGATGATTTGACAGCTTTTTAATATGGGAGATAATCTGGCGGCTAACCAGAATTCTTCGGTTCAATCTAAAAAACCTGTCATCGAGGCTCTTTTCAAGCTCAGAGAGATTGTATTGGGTGATCCATTTTTTTCCCGATGTATCGACCAAAAATACAATCTTAAATTCACTTATGAAGTAGTGCACTTTAGTGAGGTCAACATTGACCGTCTCTCTGGAATTTTTTATCGTTATAAAGTCTTTCCATTCGTTTTCAGCTTGTTCGTTAATTTTTATACGGAATAAGAATTCGCCATCGTTCCACCAAGATCTCCAAATATGAATGCCAGCATAAAAAATCACAATAAGTAAACTGAGACCGGAGGTGACAAAAAGCCCATGAAGAAATTTGGTCCATACAAAACTCAAATCGTTCAGGTGGAGTAAAATTGGATAAAAAACAAGGTAGATGATCGATGTCACGACAACAGAAGCTATAGTCATCTCAAATGGCAGATATTGGGACACCTTATTGGAGTCAATTCTTGACTGAAGTATATAATCTAGTATGAATTTGTTCGCAAACCATATGCATAAGCTTCCAACAACCCTCACTCCCAATTGAGGGCTTCGCAAAAAGGTAGAATCGAGCTTGCCGTACTGGAGGGACATTGAAACTATGGCTAGTAAAATAATAACAACTGTTTCTATATAAATGCTGCTGCCTTTTGGCCACATGATCGTTTTTCTATTCGCCAAAGATTCAAACATGACACTAAGTTAACTTTATATCCATGCAAAATAAAAAATTTTCTATGGATGTCGTCCAGCATTTTAATTCTCCCATTTCAGAGGGTGTTTTCTTATTCCAAATACTAATTACTTGTAACGCTGCGCTATGTGCAGTCACGTTTTGGATTTTAAATTTATGCAATTTATTGGAATAAATTTAAAACACAGATTAAACGTGATCAGATTGCATTTAGCGACCTGATATGTACAGTTTTCCTCGATGGCACCCAAAGGTGATTGCCAGTTATATGCCTAATTCATAAGCCTAATGCAATCTGGCATAGCGCAGCGATGATGTACATATCCCAAAGGGCGGGAATCGAACGTAGTGAGATGTAGCAATTTGGGTTCACCTTTTGGTGAATTGTACATCATCTGTTTTGTATAAAAATAGTAGCCGATCGCCAAGCACTTTCCTATCAAGTTACAAGAATACTGAAGCGCGCTAAAAACAGTGAAATCACTACTATTTCGGCTATTATTTTTATACATTGTTACTTGTAGTTTTAAAATTTAAGTCTCTTTCCTAAATCAGAGAAGTCTTCAGAATCTAATTTCAATAGTGGAATATTATTTTTATATTCAATTGATAATCCATCAGGTATTTCATCTTTAAAATCTATTAAATTGCCTTTTAAAATATACTCTTCAAAGTCTGACTCTACTTCAGGATGGTTTAAATAACTCAATAAATTTCTGATAAACACTTTTTGATTTAATCTCAAGGAATCATCATTTAAAGACAACTGAAATAAATCAATCATTAAATTATCTAAGCTTTGTGAGTAGTTGCTTTGATTCTTGATTTGATTATCTAAAAGAAAAGCGTAAAGGAGCCCTCGTCTATAAGGTAGTTTCATGTATTTAGCATAGTTGGACCAATATTCTTCAAATGTTAATTCAGAATTTGGAATGGTATTAAAAGGGTCTTGATAATGGGGAATAATCACTTCGTGATTTAAAATTTTAACGTACTCAGACACATCCAAAAAGTCATTTTTAAGCATTAATTTATATGCATAATAATCTGTAAACCCTTCACTGAACCAGTATTGCTCTACTTCATTCTCATTTATTATGGTTCTGCTTATCCACTTATGAAGTAATTCATGATTGTAGAGCCATTTCATTTGCGCTAGGGTTACTTTTTCATTGTTAGAGGCGAAAGAAACAAATGAGTTTGAAAACCCACTTCCTCCAATAGAATACCAAGTCTCATAAGTTGGGGTGAGCGATACTGAAAAATTTCCCTTTCGAGGGTCATTCCAAAACTTTCTTTGAGAGCTGATAGTTTGTTTTAATTGGTTTAAAATATCTTGATCTGTAAATGCTTTCCAATTACCCCTAGTAATAAAGTAGATACTATCATTATCGTATGTAAAGGAATATCTTCTGTAGTCCCCTCCAACAAAGAATGACCCATACAAATCATCTCTATTCACTTCGATATTTTGAACATTCTCTTTACCAAAACTGCTGTGAAATATGTCCTCATCTGATTTACTTTGGTAACTGATTTTTATCTTCGCTTTACTGTTATCTGATTCAAATATTCCCTCAGGAACCATAAATAATCTCATGCCTAGAATATGGAAATAGTTTTTATCCATCATAGGTCTGTAGCGATATTGATTTAATGGCGGTCCTTTATAGTCTTGGGTAATTTTGTAGTTAATAGATGAAAGTAAATTAGGTTTTGTTTTAATTGTTATTAAACTACTGTCCCTATTAAATTCAATATTTTCTGGTTTTGGAAAAACCTGTAAGTCATGAATGCAATTAAATACATCATTATCTCCCCATGAATTATTTTCATATTTTAATGTAATTAGTCCCCTTTTATCACTTTTATAATCAAAATTCATTTCAACAGCGGGTATGCTGTCCTTTAAGTTTGGTAAAACGGTGAATTCAATATCAGCAGGGCTTTCCTTTTTTATAGTACAACCAATTATTAGAACAGTCAAAAGCATTGTATAAAGTTTTACTTTCATAATTGTTCTTTTTTGGTAATTACAGGTAACGTGTTTGCATATGGTTTCGTTGCGTGTTTAAGCAACTAATTTAGTAAACAAAACCGAACGCGAGAAAATTCTATAGGAATTTTCCAAATAAGCAACGACCAAAGCAATTAATTATATACGTTGTTGTGCTCAGTTTTTATTCTTCTAAATATCCAAATCCCAATAACAATTCGAACTATTGGTTGTAGGTAGGAATAAATCCATTCATATAGCCAATTTACTGGCTTATTCAATGAATAAATCCCGAAATAGAATCTTATAAATGAACAAAGGCTCAGTATTCCGATGAATAAAAGTGAAACACCAATCCATTTTCCAAGCCCATTTTCCTGAATGAGTGCAGTACCATATAGGAATGAACCAAGTCCAAAACCGTAAATAACAAGAAAATACTTGCTGTCTGAAATTCCGTTTGCAGCATTAATCAATGATTTGAACATACTTTTGGTAATCTCACTTTCAGCATTTATATAGTTAGGCCTCCATATTTGATTTAAGGTGTCTATTAATAAGGATTGTTGAGACATTTCGGTATATGCCCAAACCAACAAGAATAAACTCCCAACTATCATTTGTGTGGGATATTTTCTAAAAAGAATACAAGCGATACCTAAACTTGCAATTATGTTTATCTGAGGGTGGATAAATAATATCCAAAGTTTGGTCAAATATAGTTTGTTCTCAAAAAGTAAAGTTTGAGATTCAAAATCTGAAGCTACTGGATTTGGCAGGAATATTAACAAACTGGTTGTTATCGCTCCAAGAATAGAGCAAATTCCAGCAAGTTTTAGAAAGAATTTATAATTGGCATTATTCATAGTTTATTATTCTAATCCAAATTGAGCACAACTTGTTTTTATATGGTTAGTTGCGTGGTTAAACAACTAATTTAGTAAACAAATCACAGATAGAAAATTCCAGCGGAATTTTCGTAAGTAGGCGAGTAGTAAGTAATTAATTATACACGTTGTTGTGCTTTTGTTATTTTTTAATTTTTTATTCAATTAAAATTATTAGTGAGTTTTTTATCTTTATTTCGTTTATGGAATTTTGAAATAATAATAACTGTTATGAGACTAGTGATAACAGAGAGTATACCACCGATTATAGCCATTATAATCCAGAAAAAAGGGTACAAGAGATTTCCTGCTGGTGCGCCTAAATTGACGATATTGTTTTCTGTTAAGTAAATACCGTATCTACCTCCAAGATATAAACCAATAATACCAGATATTAATACAACAAATATTTTTATCAGTAATTTCATTTTAATGATCTCTAATTGTTTAGTTTTTAGGCTCTCTTATGAATATTAGTTACGCTATTAATAATGAAACACAACGCTGCGCTATGTGCAGTCACGTTTTGGATTTTAAATTTATGCAATTTATTGGAATAAATTTAAAATACAGATTAAACGTGATCAGATTGCATTTAGCGACCTGATATGTAGAGTTTTCCTCGATGGCACCCAAAGGTGATTGCCAGTTATATGCCTAATTCATATGCCTAATGCAATCTGGCATAGCGCAGCGATGATGTACATATCCCAAAGGGCGGGAATCGAACGTAGTGAGATGTAGTAATTTGGGTTCACCTTTTGGTGAATTGTACATCATCGGTTTTGTGTATGAAACGTAGCGTATAAATAGACACTAACTTTTCGGATTTTGCACGAGCCGAATTTTTAATTTTTATGTTTAATTTTCTTTTATAAATATAACCAAATAAAAAATTTGGCGTACTTTGTAAATATACAAAAATCTCTCTGAAAGCCTATAATAGCTATGTTTTATACACGTTGTTAGCGGTTGGCTATTTTCTTGTTTATAAGGAAAGTTTAATTGCTGCTTTATAATTTATGTTATCGTCTATTAAAATTAATCCTTTTTCAGATACTTTTATTTTCAAATCCTGCATGCCTCCATTTTGGTGACCATTGATAAAAAATTCATTTTCACTAACCTGTGTTAATTTTACTTTTTGAATAGAGCTTGTTCTAATGTTATCATCATTAAACATCCCTTGAATTTGATTCTTAGAATTAATTCCTAGGACAAAACCTACATCTTCTTTTTCAAAATGAAATCTAATATTTACCGTCTTACTGCCTTCCTCTCCTTCAGTTTTATAAATATTGTAAGATTTGAATTCTCCAGCTTCTTTTACATAATAAGCCCACATTCCTTTTAACTGATTTACACCTTCTTCTGAACCTAAAAAACCTTTCATATCATCATTGGCAAAATCGGCCAGACCTACGAAATTTTGGGTACTCATTGCATTGGCAAAAAATAAAGCAGTTTCACTTGTTTTGTTATCTTCTTTAGCATCTCTTGAAAATTTATATGTAAAAACTGCCCAAGATTCTTTTCCTAATGTTTCAAGTGAATACCCATCACCTTGTTTTCTTAGTAGCAGTGAATGGTCGCTATCTAGCATATATGTTCTACTAAAGTCTGCAGTATTTTGGTTATTCATCTTTACCGCTACTGGGAGCAATTCAGGATTTTTACCTTGCAAAACAGCAATAACGTTATCAATTATTTCCCCATCCACGAACTGACCTTTTCCTTGAAAGTCACTTTCTGTAATTAGATCATTAGAAGTTGCATTGGATAAGATGATGATCTTTATATTTTTTTGTGGTAATGAACCTATTATAGAAGTAACACCTGGAAGTAAACCGGTATGGTTAATCCATTTTTCTCCTCCTTTATTTTCAATTCTCCATCCTAACCCATATTCCGAATCATTAACGTCTCTAGATTGTGTTAACCTGTAAAGTTTATCTACAGAAGCTGGGTTTAACACTATTCCGTTTTCTAAGGCTTTCATAAAGTTATATAAATCTCCAGTAGTAGAATTAATGTTTCCAGCACCAATTATCCAAGAAGAGTGGATGGGGAAACTCAATTTTGTGAACTCATTCATACCTAAGCCAGTATGTGGAAAAGCTCTTTGGTTTAATACTTTATAATCGTTAACAGCTGTGTTTTTCATGTTGGCAGGTTTAAAAACAGCCTGTTCCATATAGTCAGCATACGACAGTTTAGTTACATTTTCAATAATATATGCTAAAAGCGTATATCCAAAATTATTGTATTCATACCCTGTTCCTGGTTCATATTTTAGTTTTGAATCTTTAAATTTTTCAAAAAGTTCATTTAGTGTAATCGGATTTTCTCCAGGCATTAGGCCATTTCCTTGGTCGTCTATTCTACCTACATTAGCTTGCATACCAGAACTATGGTTTAACAAATGACGAATTGTTATTTTCTTAGAAAAATCAGGTATGAAATTTGGAAAATAAGTACTGATAGATGTTTCTAAGGTAAGCTTTCCATCTTCTACTAATTTCATGATACCTACAGCAGTCAGAGATTTGGTGATAGAAGCGATGCTGAAAATTGATTTTTCAGTATTCTTCTTGTGATTTTCCATATCAGCATAGCCGAAACTTTTATTGTAAATTATATCTTCATTCTGACTTATTAATACATTACCAATAAAACGATTATAATGTGCATAGCTTTCAAATACTTCGTTGATGCTTTCTTCTAATTTCTTATTAGAACTTGTCTGTCCAAATGTATTAAACCCAAGGATTAATGCCATTACAACTATTATTGCTTTCTTCATTTTATAAATGTTTTATGATTAATATGAAGCAATAGTAATACGTAATAATCATAGAATAAAAAGAATGTGATCGTTAGGTCTTTTAATGTGGTAGATACTCTAAACGATGTGAAACAGCATAAACTTCACAGGAATATGGAGTTTGGTCACTTTAAGGACTTGCTTTATCCCTATAGTGGTTTAGAACGCGATTAAAACCCTATTTTTGAGACTTAAACAGTTAGAATGAAAAGGTATTTAGAAGCGATAATACATGTTTTGATTTGGGGAGTTGCCTATTTCTTGATTCTAAATTATGTAAATACGATCTCTGATTTCAGGAAAGGTCAAGGCCCATTTTGGCTTGCAATATTGTTTGGAATGCTTATGAACCAAGTTATATTTTATTCTACCGCTTTTTTTATTGTTCCAAGGTTTTTACGTGAAAAAAGAATACTGCTTTTAATCGTTACCTTAATAAGTGCTTTTATCCTCATTAATTTATTCGAGAGCTTTATTGACTATTATTGGTTGGTTGGCTTTTTCTCCAGTGAAAGTGAGTCTTATCTTAGCTATTTGAACTATAATTCAATAAGTAGTTTTTTTATACTCTTACTTGGTTTATCATATGCCTTAATTAAGTATTGGTTTCAAAGTGAAAAATTGAAGAGGGTTTTATATGAAGAGAAGCTAACTACAGAAATGGCTTTTCTGAAGGCTCAAATAAATCCTCATTTTTTGTTTAATGTGCTCAATAGTTTTTATGCCAAAGCATTAAAAAATGATGTACTCGAATTGGCAGATGGCATAGCTAAATTAGCTGAATTGATGCGCTATATGGTGTATGAAACTAATGAAGATAACGTGGCATTGGAAAAAGAAATTCATCATCTCAAAAAGTTCATTCAAGTATATCAGTTACGCATTGCTGAAGACGATGATGTATTTATTAATTTCACTATTAAAGGAGCTGTTGAAAACGTGCAAATTAGCCCTATGTTGCTTATTCCATTTGTTGAAAACGCCATTAAACATGGAATAGACCCAAAGACTAAATCTATCATAGATATATCTTTGGAGGTCACTAAAAATAGTTTATCATATAAAGTGACCAATACAATACATCAAGCCTTTTATGGTTTGAAGGATAGTGCCTCTGGATTCGGTCTTGATAATTTAAAAAAAAGACTAGCTATTCTGTATCCCAATGCACATACAATGGAAACAAAAGTGGAAAAAGGATATTTTATATCTTTACTTAAACTGCAAATTGATTAACTTTTTATGGATTATATAATAATTGACGATGAACCAGATGCTATTGATGTTCTTAAGTTTCATCTAAATAATATTCCTTTTATGGAATTAAAAGCAACATTTAGAGATCCTTTGGACGCTCTTGAACACCTTCAAAAGCATACCGTTGATCTTCTTTTCTTAGATATCAATATGCCTAAATTATCTGGAATTAGCTTTCCTAAATTTTTAGAAAAACCGCCACTTATTATTTTTACAACAGCCTATTCAGAATATGCTTTGGAGAGTTACGAACTTAAAGCGGTGGACTATTTATTAAAACCTATTGAATTTGATCGATTACTACAAGCAGTAATGAAAGCGAAAGAAGTATTAAATCAAAATAAGACAGGGGTAAAAGCAAGTCCTGAAACTTCTCAAGAGATACCTGAACAAACCGTTTTTATTAAAAGCGGTTCGGAATTTCATCAAGTCTCTATTCAAAATATCAAATACATAGAAAGTGATGGTAATTATGTGACGTTCCATACTACCAAGCGTTCTATTCTTGCACGTTACAAAATATCAGAAGTGAAAGAGTTATTGCCTCAGCAGTTCTTTGTAAGAATACATCGTTCCTTCATTGTTGCAATAAAACATATAGAAACGGTCAAAAAACACACTGTAGTTATTGACGCTAAGGAGATTCCTATAAGTAGTAATTATAGAGAAGGATTTTCAACTATTATAGATGGTATTAGTAAGAAGAGATAATTAAACCTAAAGACAACTAATTCTATCGGATGGCTTGTTTACGCTTACCACTAACGCTGCGCTATGTGCAGTCACGTTTTGGATTTTAAATTTATGCAATTTATTGGAATAAATTTAAAATACAGATTAAACGTGATCAGATTGCATTTAGCGACCTGATATGTAGAGTTTTTCTCGATGGCACCCAAAGGTGATTGCCAGTTATATGCCTAATTCATAAGCCTAATGCAATCTGGCATAGCGCAGCGATGATGTACATATCCCAAAGGGCGGGAATCGAACGTAGTGAGATGTAGCAATTTGGGTTCACCTTTTGGTGAATTGTACATCATCGTGTTCGTGTATGGTTTCGTTGCGTTGAGTACTAAGTTAGCAAAAAAGATAAACCTGTTGTTCAGCAGCGAGGAAATTCCGAAAGGAATTTCAGACGCAATGAACTATACACGTTGTTAACTACTGTTAATTTTCTTTTACCCCTTTTATTAAAAGCCATAAAATCGTTGAAAACTCTCCTATAGCTAGAGGTAACATTATAATTGCGGAAACTGATTCTTTATATTCTGGTAAAAGAATTGAAATAAAACTATCTATTAGATAAGCAAAACAACCAATAATTAGGAATATACCTATGATTTTCGGAATGAATTTAGATTTTATAATAAGCATTCCAAATGGAAATAACCAAAGACCCCAAAAAATTCCAACAACAGCAATTCCAAATTCATATAAATTAAGAAATACTAAAGCTAAGGAATTCAGCTGGTCAGTCTTGAAAACTTCTAAAAATTCGACTCCACTAACAAACGTTTGAGCAGCAGCAAGGTTGAGTACATTAAGGAAAGATATTGGCACTGCAACTAATACAAAAGTAACCATGTACTTTGTTAATTTTGGATTTATATCCTTGAATAATCGACTTAAGGTTAGAACTAAAAAGACTGTTAAGGCTTGACTAATTAAATAGCTTATTATGCTTAAACTATAAATAAATTCAGAATTTATTAAATTGTTTGCGGTGGCTGTTGCATCATCAGAAACAATAATACTAGAAGGTGTATACATTATTCCAAATCCTCCAGTTATTGCAATAAGTAAATATAAAATTCCTGCAATTCTAGCGTTTTTTTTCCTTGAATTCATTTTTAGAGTTTAATAGTTTATTTAAAACACGACTGAAATATGGAATTGTTACAATTTTAGATTAAAATAATTGTAGTTAACGCTGCGCTATGTGCAGTCACGTTTTGGATTTTAAATTTATGCAATTTATTGGAATAAATTTAAAATACAGATTAAACGTGATCAGATTGCATTTAGCGACCTGATATGTAGAGTTTTCCTCGATGGCACCCAAAGGTGATTGCCAGTTATATGCCTAATTCATAAGCCTAATGCAATCTGGCATAGCGCAGCGATGATGTACATATCCCAAAGGGCGGGAATCGAACGTAGTGAGATGTAGCAATTTGGGTTCACCTTTTGGTGAATTGTACATCATCGGTCTCGTATAAACTCAGTAGCGGATTACAATGACCAAATTTTCAATTGTCAAGATAAGTTTTTTTTATAAAAAAATAGCGGCATAAGTAATGACTTAAACCGCTATTGCGTTAATACAATGTTGTGTGTAGTTTTTTATAATATTAGTAGCCAGCTTGTTTTATTATTTCCTTCGGCATTAAGTTGCTTAACTCTAAAATACTTTTTCCTGATTTTTTCATTGCTTGTCTGGCTAAAAAATTTCCAGTTCGATATCCTATATATGTTCTTCCATCAGGATGCTTACCCATTACCCACTGAGCATAATCTGCATCTAAAGGAAGAGCCAATATCTCTTTTACCCAACTATCAGCCTCATCACTATAGGCATTTACATCATTTATGTTTCCTGTATATATTTCGGTAAAGGCAACTGCCAAACCTTCATTAACCATTGCATTAGGTATTCCATAACTAAATTTGTTGTCCTGAATTGCCCAACCTCGTGACAAGTGATGAAATTCGTGAAAAATTGTCGATTTGATACCCTGATATGTCGAATCAATTACGCCGCCTTTATAATTATTTGATATTTGAACCAGAACAAGAGGTGGATAATTGGTTTCTGTTCTTCCAGTTACTCCATTCACAATATCAAGATTCCAATCTACATTTTCAACAATAACTTTTATACTATCTGGTAGATTCGGCAAAAGATCGCGCACCTTCTCTTCTGAATTGCTTATCACTTCACGGATGTAAACTTTTTGCGATTCCGTAAATTTGAGAGAGTCTTCTTGAAAGACAACATCTACTGTCGCTATTGGGGATTTCTTCACATTAGAATTGCAGGAAATAACACATACTACTGGGATAACTAAAATAAGGCTTCTAAGTATATTCATTTTGCTTTTTAGTATGAAGACGATACAAATGATATAATGTTACCATCGAGGCTATTTGTTCTCAAATTACACATAGCGCAGCGATGATGTACATATCCCAAAGGGCGGGAATCGAACGTAGTGAGATGTAGCAATTTGGGTTCACCTTTTGGTGAATTGTACATCATCGTTTAGTATATGGCAAGTAGGGCAGACGGGAGCAGAAAATGCTCTTGGATGCACTAAGCCGAACGTTTTATTTTGTTTTTATTTTTTATTAAAAGCCAAATTAACGATTTGGCGAATATTATTTTAGCAATTTATGATCTTAAATAACTTGAGCCCTATTTGCTATATACATTGTTGGGCTTCGTTATTATTTTTTTAAAAAAATCACTTATGTCTTTAATTCTCTCGAAATCAATATCAATTGACTGAATATTGTAATCTTTTGATAGGTGTTCAATAGCCTCAGCTCCAATACTTTTTTGTTTTTTGATTCTAGCCATTACATTATTAGAAGTTGTTTCATACTTCTCAACTACATAAGTGTTCTCTTGAAAATATTTCTCAATTGCATATTCAACATTTACAAGATTTAGATACCAAATACTTTCAATTTTAATTACACCTCCAGCAATTAACTATACACGTTGTTGGCAATTGTTTTTTAATTTAATGGAAAAAAGTATGCTAGCGAAAAAGGCAAAATGAACATCCTAAAAACAAAAAGACATATCATTGCAATTATAATTCTTGGTATTCGCCAAGAAATACTGCCTCTTCTATAAAATTTAAGTAAAACATATATCATATATACAGTCGCCATTAAACTGACTAATTCAATAGACATATTTTTTCCTGTCAATGGATTGTGTATAAAGGCCATAACCTGAATTAGTATGACAACAGTCCCATAAATGTAAATCATTACTGCTATCAGTTCAGGAATATTATGTTTTAATTTTTTGAATAGAAAGTAAAATGGAATAGGCCAAACAAGTAGATTAATAATTCCAAAAAGTATAGGATAGTCTAAAGTCAATGATTGATTCCACAAATGCATATTTTGGTTCAATTCGTTCGATAAAAACGAAAAGGAAGTAAAGGGAATACCTTGTTCCTCAAACATTATTATGGATTCAGAAAGTGCTTGAATTGCTGTTGCTATGATTAGATATTTAACAGGATTCGTAAATCTTTTGCGCTTACCGTTTATAAAACCTTGTATTATAAATTCAGGTTGTTTAAGTAAATTCCAAAATGTAAAAAAAAAGCCTCTGTCTAAATTGAAGACTGTATCAAAAAAATCAGCAATAATATTTTTGAATGTTAATCTAGAATTTGCTTTGGTACTTTGAGAGCAATTTGGGCAATATTTACCATTAAATTCGTAATCGCAATTTTTGCAAATCATTGTTGTTAATTGGTTAGTTAAATTATTGCCAACGGTCTAGTATAACCGTCAGTGACGGGTTAGTATGCGTTAACTTTTGGTTTAGCACAGACTTTAGCAATTCTGAGTGGATTCGGACGTAGTCGAATCCGCCGTAATTGCGGTTATACCTTGTTAGCAAATGTATTTCACTCATTAAGGTAGTTTTCCCAAATTTAATTTTCCGTTTTTGAGGAAATCTCTCTTCTGTAATTATTCAATTTAGTTATGGATAAGAGATAAAATAATTGTATCATCAACTATAAATCACGACTCATACCTAGGAAAACAGATTATGGCACACGAAATGTTTAACTACTTATTCTTAATTATATTCCATCTGTATCCAAAATTCAAAATCGCTTTTGATCCAAATGATAATGATGAATCGGAATTAAGTGGGTTAAATTCAACAGAGGTAATCCAATATCCTTTTTTTCCTTTCGTAAAGCTAGATTGCAAATACACATTAAATGGGAATGGTCTTATTCCAACGATTACTTTAGTATAATTAAACTTTTTACCTATTCCCAATTTACCAGTAACAATTGATGGAAGCGCAAACCCTGCTTCATATTCAAAAATAAAATTATTTTCAGTGATATATGTGCTCCCCCAAAGAACTGAAGTTCCGGGAAAAACGAAATCATCGTCAACAA
Source organism: Algibacter sp. YIN40 (assembly GCF_057219435.1). Taxonomy (NCBI): domain Bacteria; kingdom Pseudomonadati; phylum Bacteroidota; class Flavobacteriia; order Flavobacteriales; family Flavobacteriaceae; genus Algibacter; species Algibacter sp. YIN40. The sequence goes on from NZ_JBXVVC010000003.1 coordinate 69,864, forward strand.
TATAGGCAACACCAAAATTCCATTCTACAAAAGAATTCTTTGATTTTCCTGTAGATATTTCTTGGGCTTCACTGTTAACAAAGAAAAAAAATGATAAAAGAGAAATCAAAAGTGGTTTTTTCATAAAATTTATTTTTAAGAGAGGTTTAAATTAAGAATATTTATTTGTTTGGTGATTTCTGTTTCAAGTTATTTCAATTTTATATTCTCCCAGAATTTTGGACAAAAAATTAAGTCACAACGACTTCTGTTATTTCTACTCGATTTCGTAATATTTGCTAACGCTGCGCTATGTGCAGTCACGTTTTGGATTTTAAATTTATGCAATTTATTGGAATAAATTTAAAATACAGATTAAACGTGATCAGATTGCATTTAGCGACCTGATATGTAGAGTTTTCCTCGATGGCACCCAAAGGTGATTGCCAGTTATATGCCTAATTCATAAGCCTAATGCAATCTGGCATAGCGCAGCGATGATGTACATATCCCAAAGGGCGGGAATCGAACGTAGTGAGATGTAGCAATTTGGGTTCACCTTTTGGTGAATTGTACATCATCGGTCTAGTGTATGATTTCGTTGCGTGTTTCAGCAACTAAATTAGCAAATACAAACCGAATAGAAAATCCGCGAGGATTTTCGTGAGTAGGCGAGTACTAGCAATTAATTATACACGATGTTACCCACTGGCTTTAGGCGTTGGATTTTTTGTAATACTTTTTTCTTAACCAAAAAGAAACACGAACCAATAAAATCAATGCAGGCACTTCAACCAATGGACCAATTACTCCTGCAAATGCTTGACCTGAATTTAGTCCGAAAACTGCAATAGCAACTGCAATAGCTAATTCGAAATTATTTCCTGCTGCTGTAAAAGCAACTGAAGCGGTCTTGTCGTATTCTGCTCCTGTTGCTTTGGTAAAGAAAAATCCGATAATAAACATTAACGTAAAATAGATAAGTAAAGGAACTGCAATAATTAGAACATCCATTGGGATTTCCACAATCAATTCACCTTTCAGCGAGAACATAATCACAATTGTAAATAACAGAGCAATTAAGGTCATTGGAGAAATAGTAGGAATGAATTTCTTTGTATACCATTCCTCTCCTTTTAATTTTACTAAAAAAAGTCTACTCAATATTCCCATTACAAATGGAATACCTAAATAAATAGCTACACTTTCTGCAATTGTCCCGATTGAAATATCTACAATAGCACCTTCAAATCCAAAATAAGGTGGAAGAACAGTTATAAAAACCCACGCATAAAAACTGTACGCAAACACTTGAAAAATACTATTTAAAGCAACTAAACCTGCTCCATATTCGCCATTTCCTTCGGCAAGGTCGTTCCACACCAAAACCATAGCAATACAACGTGCCAAACCAATCAAAATTAATCCGACCATATATTCGGGATAATCACGTAAAAATGTAATTGCTAGAAAAAACATTAATACGGGACCAATTATCCAATTTAGAATAAGTGAAATAGATAGGATTTTTGTGTTTTTGAAAACTTTTGGTAAGAGGGAATAGTTGACCTTTGCTAAAGGTGGATACATCATTAATATTAAGCCGATTGCAATAGGAATATTCGTTGTTCCTCTACTAAATGAATTTATGATGTTAGGAAACGTAGGGATAAAATACCCAAGCCCAACTCCAATAGCCATTGAAACAAATATCCACAAAGTCAGATTTCTGTCAAGAAAGCTTAATTTTTTTTTTGCCATTTTTATAACTTGATCTGTGAGTAAATGTAAAACAAATCAGTCGCAATTTTCATACTTGTTTGATTGTGTTTTTCAGCTTGTGGGTAACGTGTTCGTGTATGGTTTCGTTGCGTTGAGCACTAAGTTAGCAAAAAGAAAGAAACCCATTGTTCAGTAGCAAGGATTTTCCGTAAGGAAAATCAGAAGCAATGAACTATACACGTTGTTAGGTGTAGTTTTTTTAGTTCTTGCCTAATAGCCCATTTATAATATTTTGATCTTCAAGAGTAATATTTTTCCTTTTGGAAATAACTAAGTGTTTATTCGAAATTTCAGCATTTAGACCTGCCATTTTCAAATATCTATCAAGTGGAATTTTTTTTGTTCCAGTTATATATGTATTAAAAAAGTCGTCTTGATTAATACTGCATAATTCTGACATTGTTTGTTGTAATTCATTTAATGAGTAATTCTCGTTTTTACCTCCATACTTATCAAATAGCAGTCGCATTAAGTCATCTATACTTTTCTCATTATTTGTGGCTTTTCTAATAAGTATGTCTTGAGAAATACCTACAAATAACCCGCCCGAATAAATTAACCCCCAATGATCATGTTTTTCTTCTCCATTTGTCATTGATAATTTGCCAACGCCAGGGTCATTGGCATATTTTTCATAGAAGAAATCACTTAAAATATCAAGAAAAGATTCGTCATTTAGAAACCCTACATGACGCAAAGCTTTAATTGTATAATAATTGGTGAATCCTTCTTTAAACCATTCTGTACTGTCATCAATTGGCGAAAAAGATTTACCACTCCAAAGATGATAAAATTCATGAGCGAAAATGAATTTAGATATAGTTTCTGCCATTTTATCACTGCCCCTTTCAAATAAAATACTAATATTATTGCCAATGGCTTCACCATCCGTTGTAGCGGCAGAATTTATTACAACGACAACCTTGTTGAATTTACTCTCTGGAGGAGTGTTCGGTATTCCGCCCATTAGCTTGATGTAATAATCCAATACACCATTTGCTAGATCGCGAAACTCATTTTCTCTTGCTATCATTTCATCACCTCCAAGAGCTAGTATTAATTCAAAATCACCTCTATTAAAGGAAATTTCTTTATGTCTTCCAGCAAATATTAATGAATTTGCTAAATTTGAAATATTACTTACTTTATAACCTAATTTACTATCTCCTTTTAAATCCCATGGTGTAGTTATTTTCCAATCATTAGGAAGTTTAAAATCAACATCTATATCTTGTCTTGTTTCTCCATTCAATATAAATAATGATCGCCCTGTATAAAAAACACCTAACTCTGTTGTATATGCTGCTCCGTCAATTCCACCACTCCATTCATAATTTTCGTGATCTAAATGTACATCATAATTAACGATAAGCTTTTGGTTTAGTGAAGTATGCATTTTCCATTGAGCATCTTTTAATGTTTCAACTTGAATAGGTTTTCCATTTTTATCTTGAATTTTAAGGTTATGAACAAATGTAGCCCATCGATTTTCAAGTTTATTGGCACCTGGATTCATGTATAAGGTACTGTCCTTTGGCGTAAACGTGATTTTAACTTTTGCAAGTTTTGGATTTTTTTTATCAATAGTAACTAAATAAGAGATTTCATTATCTTGATTGCCTTTTTTTAATTCAGAATCGCAACCAAATAGAAGGAAACTAGCAAAAGCTAGCATGATTTGAATTGTTAGTTTATTGATTGAATTCATGTTGTATTTTAATCGAGTTATTTAGAATTACACCTAACGGTCAGGGTATATGCTCTGTAGATGCGCAGCATATACATTAAGAGCATTGGCTGTGCATCTATAGGGCATATACTATGTTGTGTGTCTGTTTTACAAGTTAGAAAAATAATTTAACAAATATACAATTGATTAATTGATGCACATCCATACCCTGACCGTTGAGGGTTATTGAGTGTTATGGGAGACGTGAAAAAACCACCTATTCCTATGAGTGATGGTTTTTTTGCAGCGTAGTAACACGTCACTTGTGCAATGACCCTCAACGCTGCGCTATTTGCAGTCACGTTTTGGATTTTAAATTTATGCAATTTATTGGAATAAATTTAAAATACAGATTAAACGTGATCAGATTGCATTTAGCGACCTGATATGTAGAGTTTTCCTCGATGGCACCCAAAGGTGATTGCCAGTTATATGCCTAATTCATAAGCCTAATGCAATCTGGCATAGCGCAGCGATGATGTACATATCCCAAAGGGCGGGAATCGAACGTAGTGAGATGTAGCAATTTGGGTTCACCTTTTGGTGAATTGTACATCATCGTTTGGGCTATGGGTAGATGCGTGAGTTTAACACGGACTTTCACAAATATAAAACTTCTTTCAGGAATTCGGCAGAAACTTTCCATAGTAGCCTAATCCGAGCAATTACTTATAGCCTCGTGTTGTAAACTGGCTTTTCTTTATTGACTTTCATTCCGTTTAATATCCTCTAATATCCAAAGTATATTTAAATCAATACCATTTTTTAAGTCATTCCAATTTGGTTTGATATGAACATCAGGTATAATTCCATTTGAAACAGAATCTTGAAATCTGTAATATCTTTTTGAAAATTGCACCCACAATTTTGAATTCTTTAATTGAAACATCTCAGCATCCTGATAATCATTTGGGTTAGCACCTGTAGGTTCACCAACGATTTTAGCGTTTAGCAATTCCTTAAAATGTGCAGTATTACTCATTCCTGCAGAATAGGTATGTCTACCCGTTATCACGTAAACACCTTTCTGCCAGTCAATTTGGTCAATAATTGCCAGTAGTTTGACAAGTTCTAAACCAACAAAGAAATTACCACCTCCATTATCTCTTACATCAATAATTATATTTTTAGTACCTCTTTGAATTATATCTCTTGATAGGGCAACAGAAAAACGCCTCATTTGTAAGGCATTGGGATATCCTGCAAAATAAATATAACCTGTGGTGTGTTCTTCAATTGTTTGATACCATAAATATGGAGTACCAATCAATGATTTGTCAAAATGGAATGGACTTTCTAAAACTATAGGATTACCGAGTGAAGCACTATATTCAACTTCTGAAATAGCATCAAGTTTTACGGTTTTTGGAGATCCATTTTCTAATAAAAACTCAAAGTTGGTAGAGCTTTCATTTTTACTAACACCTAATATTTTTAAGATTCTAGCGTATCTCATATACCTAGCCAATCGTTCACTTTTCGAGTACCAATTATCAGCACACTGAATGACTGATTCTACTTTACGTGTTATATCTTCCAAAGAGGTGTTATCTATACGAAGTAGTTTTGCACCCAATAGTTCAGGATTATTTTTGGGTGCTCTTATTACTCTAATTTCAGCTTCATCAAACACAAAAAAACCTAAGGGGTAAGATTCGTAGAATTCTGATTGAGCCCATATTCCTGTATGGCTATCATCTAACGACCTTATTATTTTTGAAAGACTTATAAAAATTTCATCATTTGAAAGTTTCGGAAGTTGATGCAATAAACTATCTACTTCTTGCTTTACTTCTTCTTTAGATATACTATGATAAAGATTTATATGTTTTGATTCTAAAGTTTTTATTAGGTTTTCAATATCAACTTCCCATTTTTCAGCGGTCATTTCAGGCTTTTCTATTACTTTGTTATTGCAGCTGAAAAAAATAAATAGGATTGAAATCAAAAAACAAGTCTTATTGTAATTAGCTATTTTCATAAAAGCGTGGTTTAAAAATAAAATGTAATTAAGGCATTAGGTAAGTAGACAATTGTTATTGCCAAAATGAAGCTTAGAAAAATCTCAATAAAGGATGTTTTTTTTGTTTTTAACAGACTGAAACCAAAAACAACTAAGCATAATATAGAAAGACCGAATAAAATATATTTTGGATAACCAGTAAGACTTTTAATAATATATATTGCATTGTTGAAATAAATTTCTAGTAAGACTGTAACGCTAAAAATAAATAAAAATAGATTTACTCTTTTTGATTTAAAAAATATTGCAATCCCAGCTATTAGAAGCAAGAGATAAATAATCCAACGACTTAAATACAATAAAATGGAATAATCAATGTATCTTCCTGAAGCTACGAAATCAGGAACTGGATTTAGTATTCTCTCGTATTCGGAAAATGTTAAAAAAAGAAAAATCAAAATAAAAGCGCTTCCATATATTCTATTTAAATAGTCTTTTTTCATAATGTTACTTTATCTTGTATAATTCTTAGCTTGTTTACAACGCTAAGTATAAACCGCGTTTCAATGCGGTTTATACATTGTTCTCAATAGTTTAATCATTTTTCTTTTGTTACCTCTTCCAAGAAGTCAAACCATGTTTGATAAAAAATCATTGTGTTGTCCAATCCTTTAATTCCATGCCCCTGACCTTCAAATTTCACCAGCTTAACATTCTTATTATATTTATTAAGGCTGTCAGCCATCATTTCACTTCCTGCAATGGGCACACGACTGTCATTAGTACCGTGGGTAAGTAACAAATATCCATTCATCTTATCTGCATGATACAACGGAGAACGATCATTGAGTTTTGCCGATTCAGTTTTTGGGTCTCCTGCTTCCAGAGTTACCCAATCCGGAATGTTACAGTTCTCATAAAAATGAATAATATCGCTAAAACCAGCATGACTTATACCAAAACCCCAATCAAATTCAACTTTATTACTATTTACTTCTCCAGGGAAGGTAAGTGTGCGCATTGTTGCATATCCCCCATGGCTACCTCCAAATACACCAATATTGCTCGGAGGAACATTAAGTTTTTCTGATATATACTTAGCCGCATAAAAGACATCAATAATCTCATTGCCGCCTAAATCCTTGTCATTCAGGGCCGAAAACTCTTTACCAAATCCACTACTGCCTCGAGGAGATGGACTTAGAACATAAATGCCGGCATTTGCCAGAATTTGATACCTTGTGCTAAAGGAATTACCTCCTCCGTAAAAAGATTGAATCATCACTATCCGTTCATTTTCAGGTAAGGGGTTTTTAGGTTTATACAAATACGCATGAATTTGCCTAGGTTCCCCGGTAATAGGGTCTATATCAAATGTTGGGTAGGTGATTCTTTTCACCGTAGAATTATATATTTTATTTTTCAGGTTTTTAGGTACATCCACCATCGTACTGAAAGTCAATTGATTTGTGTTCACCTTTACTTCATCAATTCGGAACATTGATGTATTCGATGTGGCTGAGACTAACATCTTATCAGCCTCACTGTCATAGATGTTCAAAACAGCCTCACTGTTTTGTTGAAGTATTACATCTCCATTGGGTAGGGATAAAAGGTATACTTGTGTTTCTATGGGGGAAGATGTGGTTGCAAACAAATACTTGTTCTCATCGATGGTCAGTATTTCTGAAGTTCCTAAATCGGTGGTGAACTTCGTTAGTTGTTTCGATTCCTTTTTGGTCAGATCAAAGAGATACACATTTGAAAAGCCATCTTCATTGGAGATGTAAAGAAAGGTGTTTTTATCTAGCCACTCGGAGTATGCCCCAGGGTTTGAACGCTCCTTTTCTGCATCCGTCAACAATGTGCGCGTTTTTGTTTCAAAATCTATATACATGAGATTACCCCAGGTTCTGTCGGCATTTTTCAAGGTGTTAACAACCACACCCTTTCCTTCAGGTTGCCAACTCGGAGAACCCCATGTAAAGCGCATTTCAGGGGTATCTTGAACTATCGAACTTTCTTCTTTCGTCTTCAAATCCAAAATTCTCAACTCGCCTAGACGTTCCTCTTTATCACCCAAACGGGCTACATACGCCACCTTGTCTTTGGTATCATTCCATCGATAACCAAAAATGTAGGGAACGTCTGTAAGTTTTTCAACTTCTTTGGTTTCAGGATTAAGCCGTGTTAAATTGATGATTTCGTCATTTGACTCGTCACCAATCCAATACAAGTGCTTGTCATTTACGTTATATCTGATCGTCCACACATTTCGGGTACTGTAATCTATATCAGAGATTTTTTTCCCATTCGCCAAATCAGTATTACCATTCAAATCAAGCGCCAGTAAATCCGTGGTGTTTCCACGTTTCATGTAATACAACTTACCGGCTTCATAATCCGGATTAAATCTAGCATAGGGAAAACCTTCTACAAATGGACTAAGATCAATCTCTCTGCCTTTAAAATTAACTAAGTTGGCATTCTCATCAATTGCCGTCTCTTTGCCTTCAGTGCTTTTCTGGTCATTGCAACTCAAAAGAAGCATTGCCAAAAAGAGTATTAGAACTGGTTTGTTTTTATTCATATTGATAGAGTTTAATTATTGAGAACGGTCAGGGTATATGCTCTGTAGATGCGCAGCATATACATTAAGAGCATTGGCTGTGCATCTATAGGGCATATACTATGTTGTGTGTCTGTTTTACAAGTTAGAAAAATAATTTAACAAATATACAATTGATTAATTGATGCACATCCATACCCTGACCGTTGAGGGTTATTGAGTGTTATGGGAGACGTGAAAAAACCACCTATTCCTATGAGTGATGGTTTTTTTGCAGCGTAGTAACACGTCACTTGTGCAATGACCCTCAACTCTTAAATAAGTCTGTATTTATTTTCATCCAACAAGGTATGATAAATTTTAAAAATCTCCCGTAAACAGTTATAAAATTAATAGTATAGAATCATGCATTTTGTATAACATAGCGATTTGTTTTAAGTAGAGTGTTATACAAAACACCTGTAAAATATTCTGAGTTTTCTAACTCTATAAAATCGCTAATAATGACTAATCTTCATTAAAAATTCTCAGCAGAAAACTACCGGGAATTATTATTAATTTCACTAAGTAATTTTTTCAGAAAAAGTATTATTACTTTCTCATAACCTTCACATTCATTTCTTCAACCTTTTTATCAGATAGAGGAGAAGGCGCTCCAAATAATAAATCTTCACTGGTACCTGTTTTTGGAAATGCCATAACTTCTCTAATAGAAGATTTTTTCTCTAAAATCATCATCAACCGGTCCACACCCCATGCAATACCACCATGTGGTGGTGCACCATATTGGAAGGCATCATACATGGTTCCAACACTTTTCAACATTTCTTCTTTATTATACCCCATGTTTTTATAAGTCGCTTCAAGAATGTCTGCCTTGTGCGCACGAATGGAGCCACCTCCAATTTCGTAACCGTTTAGTATAAGATCGTATTGTTGAGCTATAATTGCCCCTATTTCATCTTCTTTGCCGTTCATGTGCTTATCAATATCGTAAACCGCAGGCATAGAGAACGGATTATGTGTAAAAGTCCAATGGCCGTCATCTGTTTTTTCAAACATTGGAAAATCGACAACCCATGCAGGCCTTAATTCTTTCGAATTTATTAGCTTGAGCATTTTACCAAGTTCTTGTCTTACAGCATCTAGGGCTTTGTTAGCCGTTTCATAATCTGCAGCAGAGAAAAATACAATGTCCCCAACTTGAGCATTGGTGGTTTTAATAATACCAGCCGCAATATCTTCACCCAAAAATTTAATGATTGGCGATTGTAAATCGTTTTCATTTACAATAATATAGGCTAATCCACCAAGACCATAATCCTGAGCAATACTTGTTAATTTTTCAATTTGACCTTTAGATAAGCGCTTTTTACCTTGTTCTTCTGCCGAAACCTTAATGCATTTTACAATACCCCCTTCGTCAATTGGCTTACTAAATACTTGAAAAGAGGTTTCCTTTACAATTTCGGTAATATCTTGAAGTTGTAAGCCAAAACGTAAATCGGGACGGTCGCAACCATATTTATCCATAGCATCTTTATAAGTAATAATCTCAAACGGATGCAAAAGCCATTTCTTACCATAGATTTTTGTGACTATGTCATTAAACATTTTAGTGTTTAAATCTATTATTTGCTGCATACTGGCAAATGCCATTTCTATATCTAGTTGTGTAAATTCTGGTTGTCTGTCGCCACGAGAATCTTCATCTCTAAAACAACGGGCAATTTGAAAATATTTTTCGTATCCAGAAACCATCAAGATCTGCTTAAACTGTTGTGGTGCTTGTGGTAATGTGTAAAAATGACCTGCTTTTTTTCTTGTGGGAACAATAAACTCTCGTGCACCTTCGTCTGTTCCTGCTGTAAGAATAGGGGTTTCTACTTCTAAGAATTCTTGTTCATCTAAAATATCTCGCATCAGTTTAATCACTCTATGGCGATTTACTATGGCACGTCTAACAGAATCGTTTCTATGATCTAAATATTTGTATTGAAAACGAACGGTTTCATTTGTTTTTGTAGCTCTTTTAATTTCAAATGGTAGTGTTTTAGAAAGGTTTAGAATCTCTAATTCCGATGTTTCTAATTCTATAGTTCCAGTTCTTAGCGATGCATTATAGTCATCTGCTTTTCTTTGAACAATAATACCTGTAACAGTAATTACAGATTCTGGTTTTAACTTTACAAGGTCGTCTAAATTTGGAAAGGACTCTCTGCTTAATCGTACCTGAAATATCTCGTTACTAGAATCTCTTAAATCGATAAAAACAAGTTCGCCATGGTCGCGCACACTTGATACCCATCCGGCTAAAGTTACTTTTTTAGAAATTGATTCTTCCGCTAGCTGTGAGGCTTTATGTGTACGGTAATTTTCTTTAATTACTAACGGGATTTCTGGCAGAACTTCTTCGTCTTTTTTGGTTTTTGATTGTGCTTCGACTTCACTCGGCATAATATCCGTCTTGCTTCCGTCTTCGGTTTGCGATTTTTCATCAGTATAACCAGTAAGAGCGCTTAAAATCCCTTCGCGAATTACTTTTCCTGAAGCGCCCTTACCAATAATGCCAATTACCTTACCAACTAAAATACCTGCTTTACCTTGGTTTCCAGATTTAATGTCATTTGCAACTCCTTCGTTGTTAGAAATTACTTCTCTAATAGCATCAGTAATTTTTTCTTCTGAAATAGAGTGGTCTTCAAAGTAAGTTCTATAATCAAATTGAGAATCTGTTAGCAAAGATTTAATCGCATGTTGCGCTAAAACAGGTGTAACTTTTTCATCTTTAAACAAACTGAATATTTCAATGAAGTCTGAAATTTGTTCAATGTTTGAGTAGTCTTCTGGTTTAATATTATTAGTTAAAGTTTTAGCAACAAAAGATGGCTCTTTTATGATGTTGTTAATCGCAACAAAAGTTTCAGAACGTAACGAATCTGCCGTAAAAAATTTGGCGTCTTGAGGTAAAACACCACCTTTAATTAAAATACGTTCTACCGCAAATGGTAGTGTGCTAGTGTCGACATCAATGCTTTCTACAACATTTTTAATGTTTACAAATGGTAAATCGGGTTCAGATATGAAACGATAATCTGCTTCATATTCCTTTTTTCGCATGGTATTGGTTTGCTTTAAATCGGCATCCCAAAGCACAGTAGTTTGATCTGGTCTAAATTCGTTATGTTCTAAGAAATAGTTGAGTTGTTTTTCAACTTCTTCTTTTAAAGCTTCTACCATAAACTTAAACGAATTCAAGTTTTTTATTTCGGTACGCGGATTTAAATTATAATCACGTTTCTTACGAAGCGAGACCGAAACATCCGATTTAAATTCACCTTTTTCAAGGTTTGCTTCAGATATTTTTAAATTTTGAACAATACGCTGAATGTATTGTGCGTAAGTTGAAGCATCTTCAATATGGCGAATACAAGGTTCGGTAACAATTTCAATTAAAGGCACGCCAGCTTTATTAAAATCTACCAAAGAAATTTTCTTTTCGTGTACTAGTTTAGCAGCATCTTCCTCAATATGCACCTGTGTTAAATTTACTGTAAACTGTGAGCCATCATTACGGAAACAAGACACTTGGCCGTCAGGAATAACGGGGTTGTGAAACTGAGTTATCTGTATGTTTTTCGGGTTATCTGGATACTCGTAATGTTTTCTATCCCATGAAATGACATCATTCTCAAAAGTCGATTTTACAGCTTTCCCAAAATAAATTGCTTTTGTAATAGCTTCTTTATTTATTGCAGGTAAAACTCCCATTTGTCCTGTGCAAACCGAACAAATATTTTGATTAGGTGTTTCTATTTCTTGATTAGGGCAAGAACAGAATAACTTTGTATTTGTATTGAGACGTACGTGAGTTTCCAGTCCTATAACTAATTCTAACTCGTGCTTTTTTAATAAGTCGTTTAATTGTTCTAATTCCATTATAGCGTATCTTTTAAGAAGTTAGCAAACTTCAAAACGAGTTCGTCATTATTTTTAGCGGCTGTAATTTGTAATCCCGTTTCTGTACCCTGAGGGGCAGTAAGCGTTGGTAATTGACCTAGACTAAAACCAACAGTATAAACATCAGATAAGTACATAGCTAAAGGGTCTTTTAGGCTTTCTCCAATTTTTGGTGGTGTGTTTGGCGTAACGGGTGATAAGATGATATCTACCTGTTCAAAATCTTTTTCAAAGTTTTCAGATATACTATCGCGTAGCGCCAATCCTTTCAAATATATTTCATCCGAAAATCCTTGGGATAATACTTGATTTCCTCCAACAATTCTACGTTTCGTTTCTTCTGAGAAGTTCTCTGAACGTGTTACAGCATAAGTTTCTTTTAAATTGTCTGCTTCAATACGGTTTCCGTAATTTGTGCCGTCTAATCTTGATAGGTTAGAAGCTGTTTCGGCCATTGCTACTGTATAGTAAGTAGAAACTAAGGTATTCGATTCAAAGAAATCCAGTGCTTTAACTTCAAGACCTTTAGCTTTTATTTTTTCAATGGTATCAAGAAAATCTGCTTTCACTTGAGCGTCAATCGCATCAGTTTCAATAAAGTTTTTAAAATAACCGATGGTTTTTATGTTTTCAGAAGATGAAATAGCATCTTGCGATATTTCCGTGGAAGAGTAAGTGGTTTGATCTTTTACATCTTTACCGCTCATCACATTCAAAACAATACGAATATCTTCTATTGATTTTGCAATAGGTCCAACACAATCCGTAGAAGATGCATAAGCCATTAATCCGAAACGCGAAATACGTCCGTAAGTAGGTTTTAAACCATAAACATTATTATATCCTGCTGGTTGACGTACAGAACCACCAGTATCACCACCAATAGAAAAAACAGTATAATCATTAGCAACGTTAACAGCAGAACCACCACTAGAACCACCTCCCACCAATTCCGGGTTAATAGCATTTTTTACAGCTCCAAAAATGGTGTTTTCACTTGATGATCCATGCCCGAAACTGTCACAGTTTTCTTTAACTAAAGGTATAGCCCCAGCATCCAATAATTTTTGAATGGCAGTTGCTGTGTAAGCCGCTTTATAATTTTTAAGCAAGTCTGAACTTGCAGTTGTGTAAGTGCCTTGGACCATATACACATCTTTGATGCCAAATGGGATGCCTTCTAGTAACCCTATAGCTTCGCCTTTAGCAATTTTTACGTCTACTTTTGCAGCTAAATCAAGAGCTAAATTATCAAGCAAGGAATTGACCGTATTATGAGTATTGCTTTTTAGTAAATCTAACTTCTCTTGAATCAAATTGGTACAAGTTATTTTTCTGTTTACCAGTTGTAGATGAATTTTATGTATTTGAGATTCCATAATTTATGCTTCAATAACTTTAGATACTACTAAATAGCCGTTCTTTTCTTTAGGAAAATTTTCGATGATGATTTGTTTTTCAGTTACAGAACTTTCAATCACCACATCATCCCTTAAGTCATCTAATGACACACTATAATTATGATTATTAATAAAAGAGTTATTATTATTTGGGTTGGCATTTTTAATAACTTCAAACAATTTGTTCACTGCTTCAGATGGCTGTGCTCCTTTAATACTCGACAATATGTCGACTGTCATAATTTTACTCATCTTTCTAAATATTTAGATTAAAAAAAGCCTTCCGTATTAGGAAGGCTTCATATATTTTTAAACAATAACCTTCCTATCCTAAGTATTAGGATTATTGAAATTATTATTGTTATTATTTATCATTACGTTTTGCTGAGATCAAATATATGTAGAAAAAATGTACTGCACACAATTTGTTCGAACTAACTTAGCATAATTATAATATTATTAAAAAAACTTGAGCTTAGTTAAAAGTTGCTTATGAATATGTGGGAATTGTTTAGTTTTTAATTTTTTTTAATAAAATCATTCCTAAGAAAACAGTTCCAGAACATGGAAATCATTAATTAAAACACTTATTAAAATAATAATGTTTTCCTGCATTCAACGAAATGGTTTTTTAAATGAAAGGCCAATATTTTAATCATATTGGCCTTTCTTTTTGGTTATGAATTATAATTTAAGGATTCAATTATTTATTATTGGTTCAACAACTGACTGATTTTCTAGCCAAAATTATAAAAAGTATAAACCGGTAGACAGTTGATTAATATAAATTGTATTTTATTATAATTATTTATTCTATAGTCATAACACGTTCATATATAATGCTATAATTAAATCCATCAGGAAGAATTTCTCCCATTTTAGATTCAGACATAATTTCGGCAAAAGGATTATCTCCAGAATTAGAATCATCAGATGGAGCTCGATAACTTAAGTAATTCAGGGCGTCAGAAAGTTTATTAAATCCGTCCCATGTCATTACGCTAAAACGATCTTGATTACCACTTGGATAAATAACTGAAGCCATACCCCAAGCTGTCATGCCACCTCCATTTTTAATATTGCTTTCGTGGAAAGGTTTCCATAACGTTTTATTTTCCTGAATAAACTGCCCCAAATTTGTTGGTTTTGCATAGTTAACAATTGCATACTTATAATCTCCAGCAACAAAATCTTCCATTTGTATATAATAATCAAATGTAACTGTTGTAAAAGAATTGGTCTCCACATCCTCTGGTTTTACATCACCTAAAGCATCCATATTTTCTCCCCACATATTAGCATCGAGTTGTTTTAAACTTTCATGAGAGTTGACAAATACATAATTTGGGGCATCAGATTTAGTAACTCCAACTTTATGCCACAAGGTCCATCCAGTCATTTGGCCTTTTTCAATAGCAGCTTTTGCAACTTTCGACCAATGTTTGGTTTCTCTTTCTTCGAATTTAGCTTGGTGCTCAGCGGGTACATTGCGATATTGCAAATAGGCAATCTGGCCAAATGCAGTACCTGTAAACACAAGCACAAATGCAAATAATAATAGTTTTTTCATAATATGTGAATTTGATTAGTTTTTTAAAGTTATAAAAAATATATTTAAATATGGGAAATATATGTTTCAATTTGAAGATGTAATTGTTTGAAAATGATAAAAGAACACTTTTTTCTGCATTCAAATAGCTTTTGAAATAATTTATTTTATTAGAATCTTTTGTTAATGGTTGAATTCCTAAATTAATTATCATATCTAATAATTTAATCGATGTAGTTTTTGAGATAAATCATAATATTAAAAAAAACTTGCACTTAGTTAAAAGTTGCTTCTGAATATGTGGGAATTGTTTAGTTTTTATTTTTTTAATAAAAACCATTCCTAAGAAAACAGTTCCAGAACTTGGAAATCATTAATTAAAACACTTTTAAAATAATAATGTTTTCCTGCTTTCAAAGAAATGGTCGTTTAAGATAGTTGACCAATACTTTAAATGTTATTGGCCTTTTTGTTGATTAAGTGTTTTATTTTTTAATTACTCGTTTTATTAAAGCTTTGTTTTCAACATCAAACTTGATAAAGTATAATCCAGAAGATAAATTACCTATATCTATTTGGTTTTTAGAAAACGTCTCGCTTCGAATCTTTTTACCAGATAAATCGAATATCGTGATTTTGTCAATTATTAATTCTGTGGTAATGCTTAAAATATTATCAGTTGGAATCGGGTGAACCAAAATATTTTTGGCAGCAATTTCAAAATCCTCAATTCCCAAAGAAGTGTCCTCAACAGTTACCATAACGGTTACATTATGTGTATTTCCAGAACCATCGGTTGCAGTTAATTCCACAGGATAAACACCTTCTGTATTAAAAGTGTCTATATCTATACTCAATGAGAACCCACAGTTATCAGAAGATCCATTGTCGACATCGTTAGCGGTAATACTTACAGATGGATTTCCATCTAAGTCGACCGTAATATCTTTACCAATAGCGACAGGGTCTATCATATCTTCGATCGTTACCGTAGCTGTGTCATTATTGGAATTTCCACTCTGATCGGTAACTGTTAGTGTCACTACATTAGCTCCTAAATTGGCACAAGTAAACGAAGAAACATCTAAACTACGATTGTTTATTGTACAATTATCTGTAGAACCATTATCGATATCATTTGCTGTTATTGAAGCATTACCTGAAGCATCCAATTGCATGTTAATGTTTTGTGTTACCACTGTTGGTTGAATGATATCTTGAACGGTAACAGTTGCATTATTGTTGTTTGAATTTCCACTTTGATCGGTAACTGTTAGTGTCACTACATTAGCTCCTAAATTGGCACAAGTAAACGCTGAAACATCTAAGCTACGATTGCTTATTGTACAGTTATCTGTGGATCCGTTATCAATATTATTTGCTATTATTGAAGCACTACCTGAAGCATCTAGTTGCACGCTAATGTTTTGTGTTACCACTGTTGGGTTCATAACATCTTGCACGGTAACGGTTGCCGTTGGCGCATTAGTACTGCTATTATTACTTTGGTCAATTGCAGTTAGTGTAACACTATTTGCTCCTAAATCGTTGCAATCAAAGCTAGAAATATCTAGAAAAAAACTGGTTACAGAGCAATTATCGCTCGACCCATCATCTATTTGTGCTCCTGTAATAGTTGCATTACCCGTACCATCTAATTGAACGGTAATATCCTTAGCAGCTGCAACCGGATTAATTAAGTCCACAACGTTAATATTAACATTTTGGTTACTTACTTTAGCCTCTGCATCTTCGGCTGTAATGGTTACAGAATTACTTCCTAAATTAGCGCAAGTATAATCGAATTGCGCTTGGTTAAGAGCCACAGAAACCAATTCACAATCATCAAATGTGCCATTGTCTACATCTGCAAGGCTTATGGAAGCTTGACCGCTAGCATCCAATTCTGCTGTAATATTTGGAAATACTACAATTGTTGGTGGTGCGTTATCAAAAATATCTAAATCTTCACTATAATCGTAAAGCCCCCAAGTGCCATCTGAGTTTTGTAATCGAATATAAAAATCGTGCAAATCGCATGTTTCTAGTGAGGTTCCTAAATCAATGGTGAATTCATTAGGATTGCCAGTTGTTGTTATAGAAGCGGCATAGGCATTTCCAAACCCTGGATCGGTGTCATAAAAGTATTCGGCTCCTGTAATTGTTGGTATGTTTAAATTAGAGGTGTCTTCTACATAAAATATTCGCTTTTCGTATATACTCCATACACCTAAATCATCTTGTGTTCGAATGTATAAATTATTAAACCCAACTGATAAATTATCCGAAGTAGTATCAATATCGAACATGAGAGGAAAACTGCCTAACGTTATTGGCTTACCATTACCTAAACCTGGATCAGAATTAAAAAAATACTCTGCAGCATCTATGTTTGAAGCACCAACCATAGGCATAAAATCTGTTATATAAAAGATCCGTTTCTCATATATACTCCATACGTCTAAATTGTCTTTAACACGCACGTAGATGCTGTTAAATCCTACAGGTAAGCCTTCCAATGACGTGTCTATAGAAAAGGTTAGTGGAAAACTCCCTAAAGAAATGGGATCACCCATGCCAAAACCAGGGTCAGTATTAAAAAAGTATTCTGCTGCTGTTATTGATGATGCTCCTACTATGGGCATAAAATCGGTGACATAGAATACGCGCTTTTCGTACATGGTCCAGGTTCCATTGTTATCCATGGTTCTAATATAGAGGCTATTAAAGCCTGTTAAGGAACTTATGCTGATGCTTTCTGTTTGTGTTAAATTTCCAGAGTTGGCATTTGGTGTAATATCTATACCGTTATCAAGTCCTGGGTCTGAATTAAAAAAGTACTCAATTTTGTCAATAGATTGCCCAAATCCAAGTACAGCAAAACAACAGCATAACCAAGTTATGATTTTTGTTTTCATGATTTCTGGATTTTCTTAGTTAGTCTTGGCCTCTATAGTAACGCTTAAATTCCCGTTTTTAGCTATGGTGGGGTCATGGGATAATATTTTTACACTGGGATACCCTGTAGGTAATCCTAAATTGATAAAATTATACCCTTCAAATAAGCCTTCACTACCAAATAATCCTGGTCCATCTGTTAAGGTTAAATCGTCATTTAGAGGGTCGTAATTTGAGCCAGTTCCCGCTAATGATGCAGTACTTCCTGAATTGACACTTGTAAAATTTGGGTTTGTGTTCTCTTGTACATTTCCATTTATGTTGCCGCCCGAAAACGTGTAATTTCCACTACCATAATTATAGGTTACACAATTGTCTATTTGTATAATATTAGTACCATTAGGATTTAAATTAATGGTTCTATTGGCACCACTATTAAGAACAAAGATACAGTTACTTATATTTAACTGTTGAGAGTCATCTGTGTCAAAATTATTAATAGGGTAATTGGTGCCATAGCCAATAACATTATAACTAAAAAATACTGATTCAACCTCATAAAAAGTAAAGCCCGCACCTAGTAAAAGGTTATTTGTTATGACGATATTTTCCATGGTAGATCTAATAGTCACGGAGCCTGTAATTACATTGCCTTTAATTGTGAAATTGGTCCAGTTATGAGTATTGTTTAAATCGAAAGACCCAATACTGTTGTCATTAAAGGAAACATTGTCTATGGTAGAGCCACTACCTAATCTATTAACGCTATTAATTCTACATCCTTTAATAACAGAATTGTCTGCACCACCGTTTAAGCTTAAAGTTCCGATGGTGGTGGTATAACCCACATCGGCATGAGAACGTCCAATAATTGTTAATTCTTTATCTAATTCGACATTTCCGTAGCTTGAAGGAGAATGTTGTACGTACAAGATATCACCATTATTGGCAGCATCTATAGCTGCCTGTAAATCGGTAAAATTTGTAGAAACATCTGGGTTGTTGTTAACTATGTGTGTTGTTTGTGCGACCATTAAAGTTGTAGTCAGTAAAAAGGCATAAAAGATTAGGGGACTCTTTGAAATTGAAATAAAATTTTTCATGATTCAAGTGTTTTAAATGAGTTAATAGAATGTCATTGCTTTTACATTTAGTAAAAGCATAAGTGTTTTTGCTATTAATGCTCAGAGAAAGAAGATGAAATTATGGGGAGAATTGGATATTTAAATATATATACTTGAGTTATTTTTGGAGTCCAATTTTCTGTAGATGTCAATTATCTGGACTTATTTTGTATGCAGTAATATTTAAATAAACTTCTTTTTTGACTATTACAATATAGTACTAACACTTTAAGTCATTTTTTAAACACTCCTTTTTGTATTGATATGGGGTTTTTCCTGTTTCCAGCTTGAAGGTGTTAAAAAAGGAAGATCTAGAGTTGAAACCAGCCTCAAGACCTATAGAAACCATAGTGTAATTTGAAAATTCAGATTTACATAAATACAATTTGGCTTCTTGAACTCTTAAATTATGAACATAATCTGAAAAACTAGTACCCAGTTCATTATGTATTGTTCTGGATAAATAACTTGGGCTAATTTTAATGTGCTCAGCAACACTTTCTAAAGATAAATTAGGGTTTAAATAAGCTTTTTCTTCTTTGAGGTAATTTTCAAAATCTCTGATATGTTGATTTATGCTAACTTGGGAAACATCAATTTGCTTAGAAATAATAAAACGTCTAATTCTATTACGCTCTTTAAGAACTCCGAATTTATAGATGCCAATATGCCCCATTAAATAGATTAAGGCTGCCATAGAAATCCAGAGAATATAAAAGTCTTTTTCACCAACGGTATTTCCAAAAATATTGGCATAAGTAAGATAAGCCCAAAACAAAGTGAAGAAAAAAATGGTGGTTAGCATTAATTTTAGCCATGCGAGGCTAGATTTAA
The DNA here is from genome assembly GCF_057219435.1 of Algibacter sp. YIN40. Lineage (NCBI taxonomy): Bacteria > Pseudomonadati > Bacteroidota > Flavobacteriia > Flavobacteriales > Flavobacteriaceae > Algibacter > Algibacter sp. YIN40. The sequence goes on from NZ_JBXVVC010000003.1 coordinate 89,651, forward strand.
TCTTTTTTAAATTGAATGTCTCTTTTAACTTATGGTGATTATAAACTTTAATTAGTACTAAAACCAATAAAACAATACTATAAAGAACAGAAAAAATTTCATTACATCTAATCCAAAATAAAAAGGATGGTGTCAATTCTGTGGTTTTAAGCGAACCGAACAATACGGCAAATTTGAAAGCTAAAAAAATAGCAAGAAAAAATATAAATGGCACAAATAAGAGTTTATCATTATAGGAGAGCTTTCGTATAGGATTTAAAAAGAATAATACATAAAAATAAATTAAAACAGGTATCAGTGGTGCCAGAGGAATAAAGAAGTAATGGTAAGCTTCAATTAAGGGAATAAGTCCAATATCTGGAATTATGTAAATAACATTACTTAAAGAATAACAAAATACTAAGGTTGCTAAAAATAGGGTGCTTTTAGATCTGAACTTTTTAGAGCATAGAACTACGGTCACAAAAATAATCCCTTGAAAAATTCCAGCAATAATTATTGTATTATAAATATTGAAATTCATGAATGAGGGATTTTCTCATAATAATATACAAAATTCCTTTAAAAATCTGACAATTAGTTAGTTATAATTAGTAAAATATTATCACGTTAAATTTTGAATAAAATGTATTTTTCAGGGGAGAGGCATTCATTTAAGAGCTTTTAAAACATTTTGTAAAATTCTGACTTTTAGAATAGTTAAAAAATAATCAAAATCAATTTTAAGACACTTTTTAAGCGATTTAAGCGACTTTCAAATAATTAACAATTGTTGATAATTATTGTATGTACTAGCCAAAATGCTTTTTATTGACTTCGATATTTCGTATATTTGTTAGTATCAAAAAATGATGCAATTGCGTCATTTTTTTATGAAATAAAACTAACTCAAATTAAGATAAAAATAGAATATGAGCGAAGCAAAAGAAGAATTTAATAAGCACAATTATTCGGCAGATAGTATTCAGGCATTAGAGGGTATGGAGCACGTACGTATGCGTCCATCAATGTATATTGGAGATGTTGGAACGCGTGGTTTACACCATTTAGTATATGAGGTTGTAGATAACTCTATTGATGAGGCTTTAGCTGGGCATTGTAATAATATAACAGTTATTATTAATGAAGATAATTCTATAACTACAGAGGATGATGGTCGTGGAATTCCTGTAGATTTACATAAAAAAGAAGGTGTTTCTGCCCTAGAAGTTGTAATGACTAAGATCGGTGCAGGAGGTAAGTTCGATAAGGACTCTTATAAAGTGTCGGGTGGATTGCACGGGGTAGGTGTAAGTTGTGTTAATGCTTTATCGGAACATTTAAAGGCTACTGTTTTTAGAGATGGTAAGATATACGAGCAAGAATACGAGCGTGGTAAAACCATGTATCCGGTTAAGCAAATTGGTGAAACGGATAAAAGGGGTACTACGGTAACTTTTAGACCAGATTCAACAATTTTCACACAAACTTTAGAATACAGCTACGATACATTAGCGAGTAGATTACGAGAGTTGGCCTATTTAAATAAAGGAATTACAATTCATTTGGTAGATAAAAGAACTAAAAAAGAAGATGGAGGGTTTGAAGGAGAAACGTTCCATTCTACTGAAGGACTTAAAGAATTTATCCAATATTTGGACGCCACTCGTGAGCCTTTAATGAAAGATGTAATTGCATTTGAAGGTGAAAAAAATGGCGTACCTGTTGAGGTGGCGATGATTTATAATACATCTTATGCCGAAAACCTACATTCTTATGTAAACAATATCAATACACATGAAGGTGGAACCCATTTATCTGGTTTCCGTCGTGGGTTAACCCATACATTGAAGAAATTTGCTGATGGTTCTGGAATGTTAGACAAATTAAAGTTTGATATTGCAGGTGATGATTTCCGTGAAGGGCTAACTGCAATTATTTCTGTAAAAGTTCAGGAGCCTCAATTTGAAGGTCAGACTAAAACAAAATTAGGAAACAGAGAGGTTTCTGCAGCGGTAAGTCAATCGGTTTCAGAAATGTTGACGGATTATTTAGAAGAACATCCAGATGATGCTAAAATAATTGTACAAAAAGTAATTTTAGCAGCTCAAGCACGTCATGCAGCTCAAAAAGCACGTGAAATGGTGCAGCGTAAAACGGTAATGAGTATTGGTGGTCTTCCTGGGAAATTATCTGACTGTTCTGAACAAGATCCTGCTAAATGTGAAGTATTTCTTGTAGAGGGAGATTCGGCAGGTGGAACCGCTAAACAAGGCCGCGATAGAGCATTTCAAGCAATTTTACCTTTAAGGGGTAAGATTTTGAATGTTGAAAAAGCGATGGTTCACAAAGTTTTTGAAAACGAAGAGATTAAAAATATTTTTACAGCACTTGGAGTTACTATTGGGACGGAAGAAGATAGTAAAGCTTTAAATCTTTCAAAATTACGCTATCATAAAGTAGTAATTATGTGTGATGCCGATATTGATGGTAGTCACATTGCTACTTTAATATTGACCTTCTTCTTTAGATATATGAAGGAACTAATTGAAGCTGGTCATATATATATTGCTACACCACCTTTATATTTAGTTAAAAGAGGTGCTAAAAAACAATATGCATGGTCTGATAAAGAACGCGATGATATTGTGTCTGATTTTGGAGATGGTTCTAAAATACAACGTTATAAAGGTTTAGGAGAAATGAATGCAGAACAACTTTGGGATACTACTATGAATCCTGAGTTTAGAACAATGCGTTTAGTACAGATTGATAATGGAACGGAGGCTGATAGAATATTCTCGATGCTTATGGGAGATGAGGTACCGCCAAGAAGAGAATTTATAGAGAAAAACGCGGTTTATGCTAATATTGATGCATAGACCGGACAGTTTGTAAAATAAAAAATGCCGCTTAATTTAAGCGGCATTTTTTATTAATATTATCGCCCACCATTTGCTTGCAAATCCGCAATACATTGTGAATCTAATTGAGGGATAGCACTCATATTACTAATTCCAGATCCAAATTCTGAAGCCCAATACATTAAACAGCTAGCTACGTCGCAGTGGTTTTCATGTGTTTCATCTTCATGTTCTGTTTGCATAGGCGAACCCAAATCTGTGAGACCTAGAATATGACCAAATTCATGATTAATAATTGTCGTTTCTAGTACCGTTCGATCAGGCTCAAAAGGGCTATTACTTAATGCTTGAACAGTTTCTTCGTAAATAACAAATGAGGTGTTCCAATATGCGGTACCTAAAACAGTTGTATTATCTTGTTCAGAATCATTTTCAGATTTTCCATCAGAAAAATAAGCCCAAATTGCAAGTTGGGAACCTTTATTGTATATGGTTCGTTGTTCTCGCTCAATATCGGCTATTTCCTCTATCGAGTAAATTTCTATTCCGGGTGAGGGAATTGCTCTTTTTTCAACTATAATTCCGTTCGGTTTAAAAGTTCGTGCTTGTAAAAAAGACACAAAATTATTAATAGTTGCTTGTGTTGGTTCAAACCCTTGCACATAAACTAGCTCAATAACAATACTTGTATATAAGTCGTCAGATAAAATATCATTAGCACTACTTCCTGTTAATTGTCTATTATCAAATACGTTTATTGTATCTTCTTCATTAACCGTGTCCTTGGAACAGCCATATATGAAGACAAAGAGTAAAAGGAAAGCTAAAGCTTTATTTTTCATTTTTTTATGCTAATATAATAAAAATCCGATTAAATGTATTTTTTAACGATTAAAAGTTGATTTGTGTGAAAAATGTTATATTTTTGTTGTAACCAAATTTAATAAACAGATGAAAAAGTTAACCCTACTTATCGTATTGATTTTTGGAACTCAGGTTTCAATATCACAAGAGTTTGAAAGCATTTTATTGGCGGCAAGAGAAGATGCTAATAAATTAACAGAAGCTTATATTAATCCTGCGATGACTGGAATGATATATGGCATGAATAGCGGATGGTATCATACAGCTAAGGTTCATAAAAAATTAGGTTTCGATATATCCATTGGACTTAATGCTTCTTTTGTACCTTCTGAAGATGAAATATTTACACTTTCTGGCTTGGAATCAATAAACTTGCCTTCAGGTATAGTTACATCTCCTACAGTTGCAGGCTCTGGTAATGTTGCATCATTAGTTGTTACTACAACCGTGCAAGGACAGCCGGTAGCTACTACCTTTGAAATGCCAGAGGGAATTAAGGATGATCTTCCTCTAAATGCTGTTCCTGCACCAGCTATTCAAGTTAGTTTAGGACTTCCTTATAAATTTGATATTATGCTACGTGCTGTGCCCAAAATTGGGGATGATGATGTTAAAGGAAATTTGTTTGGTATAGGTCTTAAAAAGGAAATCACAAGTATATTTGGACCGTTAGAGAAGTTGCCTTTGCATGTCTCTTTATTGGCAGCTTATACTTCAATGAATGTAGATTACGCTATTGATCAAGATACATTTTCGGGACAAAACCAAAAAGCTGAGTTTAATTTGAATTCATTTACTGCTCAAGCAATTGCCTCTTTAAACTTTCCAATAATTAATATTTATGGAGGTTTTGGCTATTCTGGTGGTAGCTCAACACTAAAGATGTTAGGAACATATAATCTGGAGTACAATGGAGGAACTGTTGTAGATACTGTAACAGATCCGATTGATTTAGATTTTGATGCCAGTGGATTTGGAGCAACCTTAGGTGCTAGATTAAGCTTAGGGTTCTTTAAAATGTATGGAAGTTATACGCTGCAAGAGTATAATATCTTTTCGGCTGGAATAGCTTTTAGCTTTAGATAAAATTCTAAGTAAAAAATACTACAAAAAGCACGGGATTTTATCCTGTGCTTTTTTCATTAAAAGTATTTTAATTCATACTTTTGTGTTTCAAAATTTATAATAACAAAAACAAACATAAGTCATGTTTTAAATAGTTAGAAATTGTGAATTTTGACAAGAATTTTAAACTTATCAAAAACAATTTAAATATAAACTTATGAAAGTTACAGTAGTAGGAGCAGGAGCCGTAGGAGCAAGTTGCGCAGAGTATATTGCAATTAAAAACTTTGCTTCAGAAGTCGTTTTGTTAGATATCAAAGAAGGGTATGCCGAAGGTAAAGCTATGGATTTGATGCAATGTGCATCTTTAAATGGATTTGACACCAAAATTACAGGCGTTACTAATGATTACAGCAAAACAGCAAATAGTAATATTTGTGTGATTACTTCTGGTATTCCACGTAAACCTGGAATGACACGTGAAGAATTAATTGGTATTAATGCTGGAATTGTAAAAGCGGTATCGTCTAGCTTGATCGAGCATTCTCCGAATACGATTCTAATTGTTGTGAGTAATCCTATGGATACTATGACATATTTAGCTCATAAATCTACGAATCTTCCAAAAAACAGAATTATTGGAATGGGTGGGGCTTTAGACTCTGCACGTTTTAAATACCGTTTAGCGGAGGCGTTAGGAGCACCTATTAGTGATGTAGATGGAATGGTAATTGGTGGGCATAGCGATACTGGTATGGTGCCGTTAACATCTCAGGCTTCACGAAATAGTATAAAAGTTTCAGAATTCTTAAGTGAGGATAGATTAAATCAAGTGAAAGAAGATACTAAGGTTGGAGGAGCAACACTTACCAAATTATTGGGTACCTCTGCGTGGTACGCACCAGGAGCGGCAGTAAGTGGGCTAGTTCAAGCTATCGCGTGTGATCAAAAGAAAATGTTTCCATGTTCTACATTCTTAGAAGGGGAGTATGGTTTAAATGATATTTGCATTGGGGTGCCAGTTATTTTAGGTAAAAACGGAATTGAAAAAATCGTTGATGTTCCTTTAAGTGATGCTGAAAAAGCACATATGCAAGCAAGCGCTGAAGGTGTTAAAAAGACTAATGGCTTATTAGAGTTATAATCTTTAAACTATTAAATGGATATTTATTTAAAGACTGTAGTGATACAGTCTTTATTTTTTTATATTTGGCGCATGAAAAAATGGTACATAGGTACTTTAGTAGTTCTTCTTGCCGTACTTGGCATAATTGATAGAGAGCAAGTTACGCTTCCTAATCAAGAAATTGTATTACAATTTAATGACGTAGAATTAGCTTCTGAAGATACTCTAGCTACAATTGCAATTGTTAAGGAAACATTGCAAAATATAGGTGTACATAATTTTCAGGTTAAGAAAAATGATACAGGAAGATTAAAAATCACTTACTATAGTGAAGCAGATATTACTGTAATTAAAGGACTTCTTTCAAAAAGAATACGTGCTGAATTAGAAGCGTCTTCTGATGAAGAAGAAGCGCCTATAAACTTCCCTTTGCATGATGAGAATATTGCTTATAATCTCGATGTTTATGAAATTCAAAAAACAGCTGATGCTGATTCTGGTTTAAATGGAATCGTTGTTTCAGAATTTAAGCCTAAAGCAGATCGCTTCTTCAAACCTAAAATGGGTGCATCTGTTCCAATATCGAATTCTGAACAAGATGATACCGAAACATTACTAGCTTTAAAAATACATAGTACTATTGCCTTAGCAATAAATAATACACTTCAATACATTCCAGAAGTTAGAGCAGGCCCTGCTTGCTAAATTGGTTAATTTGAAACTATTTTCAGTTTTAAAGCATCCCTAAAAAACATCTCATAAAAAAGCTATTCCATATATATTGAATAGCCTAAATTATTTTAATTAAACATAATAAATTGTCAATTTAATAAGTGAATTTCAAATTTATCTTCACATAAAATTTGACTTAAAAACAGAAAAATGCAAAATAAAGGATTAGTGAAATTATTCGCGCTTTTGTTTGGGTTGGTAAGTATTTATCAATTATCATTTACATTCAAAGCAAATCAAATTGAAAGCGAAGCGGAACAAGCAGCCATAAGCGCTGTTCCAGAAACAGAAGCCGACTATCGTGCAAAAAGAAGTCAGGAAGAAGTTAATTATTTAGAAGCGAAAGCTACCGATACAGTATTTAATATAGGTATTGCAAAATTCTCTTATAATGATGTGAAGCAAAAAGCAATGCCATTAGGCTTAGACCTTAAAGGTGGTGTTAGTGCCATTTTACAAATATCAATAAAAGATATTTTAAAAGGACTAGCAAATAACACTACAGAACCCGTTTTTAATAAAGCGTTAGAGGATGCCAATGAACTTCAAAAAAATAGTCAGAATACTTTTTTAGAAGATTTCTTCGTTGCTTTTGATGCCATTAAAGGCGATACAAAATTAGCGTCACCAGATATATTTTATACAAAAGCATTAGATGGGGAAATTGATGGAAGTATGTCTGATGATGAAGTTAAAGATATCATTAGAGTAAAAATAGATGAATCTGTAGTTTCAGCTTTTGAAGTATTGCGTAAACGTATTGATGAATTTGGTGTAACATCACCAACAATTCAAAGATTAGGTAATTCTGGACGTATTTTAGTAGAATTACCTGGAGTAAAAGATAAAGATCGTGCACTTTCATTGATACAAAGTACGGCACAATTAGAATTTTGGGATGCTTATAAAGGCGAGCAATTTTTTGGTTTTTTATCACAAGCTAATGAAACTTTAAAAGGTATAGTTAATGTTCAAACAGAAACAGCTGAAGTTGAAAGTCAAGATGAAGAAGATGCACAAGATGCAGCGATTGATGATCTTTTAGGTGAAGCAGACACAGATTCTACAGCTGTAGCGGTTGCAAATCCTTTATTAGATTTATTTAGAGGACCAGGATATCAAGGTGGGCCAGTTATTGGGAGATTTGAACTTAAGGATAAAGAAACTATTCTTGAATATTTGAATATGCCAGAAGTTCGATCTTTATTGCCTGTAGAACAACGTTATGCAGAGTTTGTGTTTGGTAAGCCAGAGAAGGATAGTGAATTAGTAGAATTATATGCCTTAGTAGGTAATAGAGAAAATACACCACAATTAAGTGGGGCGGTTGTGACCGATGCTAGAAACCAGTTTGGACCAACAGGAAAGTCTGAAGTGTCTATGCAGATGAATGCTAAAGGGGCTAAAATATGGGAAGAAATGACTGGAAAGGCATATACTCAAGGAAGTCAAATAGCCATTGTCTTAGATGATGTTGTGTATTCTGCACCCGGAGTAACTACTGGACCTATAGCAGGTGGTAGTTCTTCTATTTCTGGAGATTTTACTTTAAATGAAGCTATTGATTTAGCAAACGTTTTACGAGCAGGTAAATTACCAGCTTCGGCTGATATTATTCAAAGTGAAGTTGTGGGGCCATCTTTAGGTCAAGAAGCTATTGATAGTGGCACGACATCATTTTTAATTGCGTTGACATTAGTTCTTATCTGGATGATTTTCTACTATGGTAAAGCGGGAATTTTTGCTGACATTGCCATGCTATTAAATATACTTTTAATCTTCGGAATTTTATCTGGCTTAGGAGCAGTATTAACATTACCAGGTATTGCAGGTATTGTTTTAACAATTGGTATGTCGGTAGATGCGAATGTACTTATATATGAAAGGATTCGAGAAGAACTTACCAAAGGAAAAGGACAAAAAGAAGCTGTTCAAGATGGTTTTAGCAATGCCTTATCGTCAATTTTAGATGCAAATATTACTACAGGTTTAACAGCTTTAATCTTATTTATATTTGGTACAGGTCCGATTAAAGGATTCGCAACAACCTTATTAATTGGTATTGGTACATCATTATTCACAGCTATTTTTATTACACGTTTATTAGTTGACTGGTACGTAAACAGAGGAGGTAAATTAGATTTCTCAACAGCAATTACTAAAAACCTCTTCAGAAATATTAATATCAAATTCTTACAAAAACGTAAGGTTGCTTATATTATTTCGGGAATTTTTATTACTTTAAGTTTGGGGTCGTTAGTAGTTAATAAATTAGACCAAGGGGTCGATTTTGTGGGTGGTAGAACCTATCAAGTGCGTTTTGCACAAGATGTTAGTCCTTCAGAAATTTCGGTTACATTGACTGATGCTTTTGGTAGTGCAGACGCTAAAACTTTTGGTGATGCTAATCAGTTAAAAATTACCACAAAATATAAAGTAAATGAAACTGGAGCTGAGGTAGATGAAGAAATTAGAAAATCATTATATGATGCTTTAATTCCTCATTTAGAAGGTATGTCTTATGATGATTTTATAAGCGATGCCGATACGAAAACCACTGGTTTAATGAAATATTACAAAGTTAGTCCAACTATTGCCGATGATATTAAACAAGCATCTTTCTGGGCTATTTTAGGTTCGCTTATAGTAGTGTTCTTGTATATTTTATTACGTTTCAAAAAATGGCAATATTCACTTGGTGCAGTTGCAGCAGTATTTCATGATGTTTTAATTGTACTTGGAATATTCTCTTTAACGTACAAATTTATGCCATTTAATATGGAAATAGACCAAGCATTTATTGCGGCGATATTAACAGTTATTGGTTATTCATTAAATGATACGGTGGTGGTATTCGACAGGATTCGTGAATTCTTTAACGAGCATACAAGCTGGGAATTTAATCGCGTAGTAAACACGTCATTAAGTAGTACATTAAGTAGAACATTAAATACCTCTTTAACAACGTTGGTTGTATTACTAGCTATCTTTATTTTTGGTGGAGATTCTATTCGAGGATTTATGTTTGCATTAATTGTTGGTGTGATAGTAGGTACATATTCGTCTTTATTTATCGCGACACCAATTATGTATGATACAGTAAATAAACTAGAAGGAAAGAAGAAAGACTAACTCAAATTTTTTTCTAAGTAAAAGCCTATCAATTTTTTTGATAGGCTTTTTGTTTTATTCCAAATAGAAATTGTCTATATATGAAAAGTTGGATAATGAAATCAAGTTTAATTTAATCTAAGATGGTAGTCTTTTAATAATAAATTTAATTTGTCCACGGTGGTTCGATTCATGTTCACACACATGAAACCATTTGCAATAATTATTGGTTGGTTTTCTTTCAAAAAATGATTCAGATTTCATAAGCCAGTGATCATCTCTTTTGGCAAATTCTTGCTCAGTAACTTTTCTAACATCTTCAAGTTTACCTAGATAATAATTAATGTCATTGCCTTTAATTATTTCACGCCCTTTTTCACCTAAACCACTAGCGATGTCCCACTTTTTTTTTATTTCGTCATCCCATGTTCCCCATTTTAAATCATTGAATGTGTTTAATTGATAGTATCGCTCAGTAGCTGCAAGATGCAGTAGCATTGCACCAATGGAGTTTGATTGTTCATCTATTTGAAAATCTAATTGCTCAATGGTTAAGTCTTTCACTGTATCAATTACCCATTTACGCATCATCGTCATAGTAGACAACAGCGTACCAACATGTAGCGTGTACCCTTCTTGTGGCCCAATCAAGTAAATGCTTTTGTCTTCTTTGTTTATTGTTGTTGGTTGTGCGTGATTTATTAACGGAGCTGCAATTAAACCAGCTGTTAATAGCGACGTCCCTTTAATAAAATTTCTTCTTGTAGTTTTAGAATGGTTTTTCATTTAAATTTTGTTGTTAGTTTTCGACAGCTCATAAATTTCATCTAAATATTCTTTCGGGAAGCCTTTTTTCCTTACTAATTTATACAGCGATTTCGCATATATGGTATTAGCACCAGTAATTAACGTGGTTGGTAAATTATAGCATGTCGCTTTTACAGGAATATTATCATTAATAATAATATTGACTTCTTCTGGAATATAATCTGATACACTAGCTTCGGCATATAGATTTATTATAGAAGTCTTATCAACTGTCATGACAACTCCATATGATTTTTTATTTTACATGAAATTAGTGATGCTCGATTCCCTATTTTTAAAGTATAATTATTTAAGACCCCATTTCTGGGGTTAGATGGTTTGATACCATTTTTTGATAAAATGGTAGTATCCATAAATAAGCCATAAAAGAATATATCCATCTTAACTACTTAAATAATCTAATGAGTAATTACTCAATAACACCAGCACAACTTACACGAGCACCTGCTGCACCAGAAGGTTGAGATGTTAAGTCGTCTTCCCCTGCATGAACAATAACGGCTTTACCAACAATATTTTTGGTTTCATCGTTGCAACCAATACACCATTGGTCTGTGGTAAATTCTACCTTTCCATTTCCAGCTTCGTCTGCGGTAAAGTTTCCTATATCACCTTTGTGATAGCCTTCTGAAGCTCCCCAATTCCCGTGTGGTTGATTGGTTGGGTTCCAATGTCCTCCAGTCGATTTCCCATCATCAGAAGAACAATCTGCAGTTTGATGTAAGTGAATAGCATGCACACCAGGCTCTAAACCAGTCATTACGGCAGTCATAATTACTTTGCCTTCAACTTCGTTAAATGTTACTTCGCCTGATACATTACTATTGCTTTTCGCATTTAAAGACGCTTTTACTGTTTTAGGGCTAACTACTTTTAACTCTTCAACAACAGTTTCAATTTCAATAGGTTTTCCTGTCTTTTTCTCATTTTTACAAGCGATTACAACTAATACCAATACAATTAATAGGAAGCTGATTTTTTTCATTTTAGTAGTTTTTTATTTTATGGAAAGTTAGGGGAATATTAAATGAATTGCAAATATTCAATATGACATATATCATATTATTTGCTAAATCCAAATTGTAGTTTTGAATTATTAATTGTTAGGTATGTTAAGTTCATTAGTAAATAAATACAATGTAGCTGGTCCACGTTATACCAGTTATCCAACGGTTCCTTATTGGAATCAAAACACATTTTCCCTCAAAGGTTGGAAAGGCTCATTAGTGCAGTCTTTTAACGAAAGTAACGAAGAAGAAGGCATTAGTCTTTATATTCATTTGCCTTTTTGTGAAAGCATGTGCACGTTTTGTGGCTGTAATAAGCGAATAACAAAACAACACAATGTTGAATCGCCTTATATAAGTGCGGTGCTAAAAGAGTGGCGCTTGTATTTAGATATTTTAGGAGATAAACCAAAAATTAAAGAGATTCACCTTGGAGGTGGCACACCAACTTTCTTTAGTCCAGAAAATTTAGAACGACTAGTAAATGGTATTTTAAGGCATGTTATTCTTGCTGAAAATTATGAGTTTAGCTTCGAGGGGCATCCAAATAATACCACCAGAGAGCATCTGCAAGCTTTGTTTAATGTTGGTTTTAGGCGTGTGAGTTATGGTGTGCAAGATTATAATGAAACCGTTCAAAAAGCAATTAGAAGAATTCAGCCGTTTGATAATGTTAAGCAAGCCATAGAAATGGCAAGAGAAATTGGATATACATCTATAGGGCACGATATTATATTTGGATTGCCATTCCAAACATTAGAACATGTTAAAGAAACTATTGTTAAGACCAAGGCTTTGCGTCCAGATAGATTAGCTTTTTATAGCTATGCACATGTGCCTTGGATAAAAGGTAATGGACAAAGAGGATTTAACGATTCCAATTTGCCTACCGCTAAAGAAAAAAGACAGCAGTACGAACATGGGAAAGAACTATTAACTGAAATTGGTTATTTTGAAATAGGTATGGATCATTTTGCGTTGCCAACAGATAGTTTATACCAATCGATGATTGAAGGTGAATTACACAGAAATTTTATGGGCTATACGGCCTCTAAAACCAAAGTGATGATTGGCTTGGGTGTATCATCAATTAGTGATAGTTGGTATGGCTTTGCTCAAAATGTAAAAAGGATTGAAGAATACTACCATTTAATCAAAGAAAATATTTTACCTGTTTTTAGAGGTCATATTTTAAATAAAGAAGATTTGATTATTCGAAAGCATATACTAAACCTAATGTGTCAATTTAAAACATCATGGAAGGATAAAAGTTTATGTTTTAATGAATTACCAGACATACTCATTGCGCTGAAAGAAATGGAGGCTGATGAATTAATCAACATAGGAACTAATTATGTTGAGGTGACTAAAAAAGGCCGTCCATTTGTTCGGAATATTTGTATGGCATTCGATTTATTGTTACAACGAAAGCAACCTGAAACAAAGTTGTTTTCGATGACTGTTTAACTTAAAACACTATTATCATGAAAAAAATTATTGTACCCATAGATTTTTCAGAGCATTCTGAATTTGCTTTAAAGGCAGCAGCTAAATTGGCAAGAAAAAATAATGCTGAATTATTAGTCTTGCATATGTTAGAAATGTCTGATATTATGTTAACAGCCACAGACGAACTTCAAAATCAAAAGGCCGCTTTCTTTTTTAAGCTAGCTCAACAACGTTTTGAGAATTTTTTAAAGAAAGATTATTTAGAAGGAATTACAGTTGTTCCTATCGTAAAGCATTTTAAGGTGTTTAGTGAAGTGAATGATGTTGCCATAAAGAACGAAGCTGATATTATTGTCATGGGGTCTCATGGCTCTAGCGGAATGAAAGAATTCTTTGTTGGCTCAAATACAGAAAGGGTAGTGAGACATTCAGAAATTCCAGTTTTAGTGGTTAAAAAAGACCTGCCTGAAGTAGATTTTGAAGTGGTGGTTTACGCTTGCGATTTTTCGAAAGACTCTATCGAATCTTACTTAAAGGCAAAAAATATGATTGAATACATGAAAGCAAAAATGTATTTAGTTCATGTTAATTTGCCAAACGATCGTTTTAAAAGCTCCCAAGAAATTGAACAAAGTGTTGTTGAGTTTTTGAATAAAGCAGACGATAATTTAGATAAAATGGAAACTATTCACTATATTAGTGATTATACTGTTGAAGAAGGTATTTTAAATTTTTCTAATAAAGTTGGTGCAGATTTAATTGCTATACCTACACATGGACGAAAAGGGTTGGCGCATTTCTTTGAAGGAAGTATTAGTGAAGATTTAGCAAATCATGCTACTTTACCAGTAATGACTTTTAAGATTTAGCTGGCTTTTATGAATTGGTAATAGCAACCAAATATTCAATGCAAGAGGCTCTTTTTAGAGCCTCTTGTTATTTTAGTTTATTTCAAAATTAGGTATTGCCAGTACGTTAAATAAGCTGGCTTTTGTTTTAAAGAAACTATTTTCAATTTCAATCGCTTTTAACTTGGCATCAATAAGTTTAGACTCTCTAGAGTTTACTAAAAACAACGAGCTTTCTCCCAAAAAAAATTTTCGTTCTTCTGCGTTCAGCATTTTGGCATAATCACTTACAATAGTTTTTGTATAACTATTTTGTAAAACATAAGAATCTAATTCTTGATTTATGGCACCTATTTTATTCTTTAAAGTAACTCTAGTCGATTGTATTTGGAATCGAGTGTCTTGTAGCTTTAGTCTGGCTAATTTCAAGTCGCCGCGTTCTTTCCTTAAGAAAAGAGGAAAACTAACATTTAAACCACTCTTATAGGCAGAGGTACTAAATGACCTTGATACTTCTGGAGTTTGCGATAAAAAGTTGTATTGCAAATCTATTTTTGGTAAAAGGTTGTTTAGCTTTAAGCGTCTTTCAACATTAAGACTCTGATATTTATAGTCTAACGATTGAAGTTTAGGATGGTTATTTAAATTAAAATTTTCGACATCTAATTCAGAAGTATTTAACGTTAAATCAATATTTTCGAATGTATTAATATCTGGAATTATACCATCACGAATTTCAATAGGCGTATTATCATTAAGCCATAAATAATTAGATAATTCCAATGATGATTTGATAAACTTAATTTTTGATTTTTCTAAATTTAGTTTTCTATTATTTAATGCTATTCTTGCTTCTAAAGTGTCTATAGCAGGTTTGTCACCAACCTCATAACTTTTTTTAATACCTTTAAAACGCATTTCTGTGTTTGCTAAAAAATCTTCGTAGACACGTTTTTCATTAAAGGTCTTTAGCCATTTAAAATAGCTGAGAGTTGCATCAAAAAGAATGTCGTTTACCAGCAATTGTCTATCCATTAAAGCTTGCTTAACAAACAGTTTTGACTGTTTTAGCATAGCCATACGTTTATTTGTAAGAAAACCGCGAGCAAGAGATACCGAAATACCAGCACTATATAAACCATCTATAGGTACATTTGCTTCAGGGTTTAGAAAAACACCTGTGTTTTCTTCAAAATTTCCTTTTAATTCTATACCGTACCACGTAGGTATTTTAAAGGTAGCATTTAGTTTATCGTAATACTCGGTATTCTTAAATTTCTTTCGGTCATAATCGACTTCTAGCTTTGGGTCAAAAGCTCCTCGCGATTTCATTAGATTTGCTTCACTTTCGTTTACCACTAAATTTGCTTGTTTAACTATGGGGTGAAATGATTTTACATACCCTAGGTATTCAGCTAACGTAATAACAGAAGTCGAATCTTGCGAATGGGCAAGACTGCCAACCAATAATAATATAATTGCTATTAAATGTTTCATTTTTTATTCATCATTAAAGCTGATTTATTTCCTTCTGGTTGATAATAATTAGGGGGGAAGCTGTTTATTTGACGCCATAATTCAAACCAAATAGGAACGTCCTCTAACAACGCAATGGTCTTGGCTCCAGAACCTACTCGTATGGCTTCTGGCCATTCATGGTCGGTCTTATCTGGTGCTAGCAATACTCTATATTTACCATTGTCGCTAATAAACCTTTCAATTGCTACAACCTTTGCTCCATAAGTTCCGTAAGATACATTAGGCCAACCACTAAATACAATAGCAGGCCATCCATCAAATTGAACGCGAACAGTTTCCCCAATATGAAGCAAAGGCAAATCTATAGGTCTAACAAATGTTTCAACAGCCAAATCATATTGGGCAGGCATTATGCCAACTAATTCTGCGCCTTCTTTAAAGGTAACTCCTATACCTCCAGTTAGAACTTTATTTATAAATCCGTTTTGGGGAGCCGTAACATACAATAGGCTATTTCGTTTTTTATAATTACTATAGGAGTTTTTAAGTTTTGTAACTTGTGCTTGGGTGTCATAACCACTAGATTGTGCTGTAAACATATCGCTTTGTGCTTTGGAAATTTTATCAACAAAAACAGCATTAGTTCTTGATAATTCTAACCTAGCATTAATAACTTCATTTTGGCTAGCTAAGTATTTGTTTTCTTGCGAAATAAGTTTGGCCTGTGTTTCTTGCAATTTTAAGCGTTTTTCTTCTACATCTTTTACTGCTTTTAATCCTTCTGCTTGTAATGTTTTAATACGATTAAATTGTGTTTCTGCAATTTTTAAATTGGTTTTTGAAGCTTCCAAATCAATACTATCACTTTTTACTTTTAATTGAGATTGCAATAGTTTATTTCTAGTTTGCTCCATTTTTAACTTTTGCTCATTTCTTAAAGCCGAAATTTGTCTGTTTAAGGCATCAACTTTACCTCCATAAGCGGTTACAGAAGATGATTTAGCTTCTATTTGATCGTTGGTTCTTTCCATAAGCCTATCATCAAAATAGTCACTTTTTACTTCAGAAATTCTTAAAATAGTATCACCTTCTTTTACATAATCACCTTCTTGAACAAACCACTCTTCAATACGTCCTGGTATTTGAGATTGAATGTGTTGCGGACGTTGATTTGGTTTCAATGTTGTAACAATACCTTGACCTGAAATATTCTGAGTCCATGGTAAAAACAATGTTATGAAACCAATAATAGCAGCTGCCAATAAAAACCTGTTGAAATATTTATAATAATTCACATTCATGATGTTTTTTCCCGACTTAAATTGAGCTAAATCTATTTTTTTATTCAATTGGTTATGAGATATATTAAGCATAAACTAGTTTTTAGATTTTATTTGTCCTTTTTCTAAAGTGATACTTTCGTTGCATTTATCTGTCCAAACGGTGCTGAAACTAACTACGACTAGGGCCCAAGGTCTGTCTTTGTGTGATAAATAATCTACGATAGCTTTTGTTTCTAATCTGTTAAATCTATCTAAAGCATCTTCAAGAATTAATACTTTTGGTTCTTTTAGAATGGCACGCGCCAAAACAAGTTTTTTAGACAATGAGTAAGACATTTGTCTTCCATCGGGATAAAGCACTGTATTTAAGCCTTTGGGTTGTTCCTTTATAAAATTTTTCAGACCTACAATATCAAGAATTTCATATATTTTTTCATCTTGAATATTAGTGTTGCCAAAATTAAGGTTGTCTCGAATAGTGCCTTCGAAAGGGCTTTCATCAGATAATGAAAGGCCTAATTGAGATCTGTAAAAGTTTAGGTGCAAACTATTAATAGACATATCGTTTACATAAACATGTCCGGATGTAGCTTGAATAACCCCAGCAATTAATCTTAATAAAGTAGACTTTCCAGAGCCACTTTCGCCATTAATTAATAGCCTACTTTTGGAGTTTATTTTTAATGAGATGTCTTTTAGAATATGTTTATCTCTATTACCAACTTCATAAGAAACATTTTCCAATTCAATATGGATGCCTTTACTAAATTGAGGTGTTTCCCCTGTTTGGCTTTCTAAATCTTTGTCTACAATTTGTCCTATTTTTTCCAATGACGTCAAAGTGTCATAAAACGATTCTAAACCAAGAATGAGTTTTTCAACCGAAGCAATTACCAAAATGATAATGATCTCTGCAGCAACAAACTGCCCAATATTCATTTCTTGATTTAACACCAAAGCACCACCAATTAATAGTAAACTAGCAGTTACAATCACTTTGAAACTTATCATTTGAATAAACTGAAGCATCAATATTTTAAAGTGACTTTCCCTAGCTTTTAAGTAATCATTTACTAAGTCATCATTTTTATTGATACCTAAGTTTGTACTTCCAGAAAGCTTAAAACTTATAACGGAACGCGCAATTTCCTGAATCCAATGTGCAACTTTATACTT
Source organism: Algibacter sp. YIN40 (assembly GCF_057219435.1). Lineage (NCBI taxonomy): Bacteria > Pseudomonadati > Bacteroidota > Flavobacteriia > Flavobacteriales > Flavobacteriaceae > Algibacter > Algibacter sp. YIN40. Next base: position 107,462 of record NZ_JBXVVC010000003.1, read on the forward strand.
ATATTGAGATTCTTTTAAGCTGGTTTCAAGCCCTTTGATAGCTGTGAATTTGAAAACAACAAAAATTAGCATTAAAAGAAGTAATCCGAAAATAATAAAAAAAGGATGATAAAAGGATAGTAGAATTAAAGCAAATAAAATTTGCAGAACTGCCGTTGGCACATCGATTAAAATTTTTGATAAACTCTTTTGAATGGTTAACGTATCGAAAAAGCGATTTGCTAATTCTGGCGGATAATAATTACGTAATTCAGCCATTTTTATCTTTGGAAATCGGTATGATAATTCAAAAGAAGATCTTGTAAAAATGCGTTGCTGTATAGTTTCTATTATTCGAAGTTGCATAAGTTGTAAGGCTCCCGAAAATGCTACACCCAGTGTTACAATAATTACTAATATGACCCAAGAGGTTGAAATCTGTGCACCTTGAATTAAGTTAATAATGGCTTGTATACCTAACGGTAAAGATAATGCCACGATTCCAGCAAAAATGGCATAGTAAAAAATTTGAAGGATATCTCTTTTTTCTAATTGAAGTAATCCCAGCAAACGCTGCCATGGTGTCATTTGTTTGTTTTCCATATTTAGGATTTCAAAGTGTTAAGGACTAAGGTTTTAATAAATTCAGTTGGAGAAAGCCCATCGTTACAATCTGTCATAGATGTGAAATGATCTTTTAAGAAATGTTGATGTAAGCTTCCTTCTAGAATGGTACTTGCAAGGCTAGAAGGGAATTTGTATTTAGGTTGTAAAACTATAATCATATCTCGTAGGCGATGTACGATGCGCTTATAAATAACAAAGTACCCATCTTTGTTTTCTTGATCGACTTCCTTTGTAAGAAACGATTTGGAGTTTTCGTTCACCATGATTTTGTTTAAAATGATCTCATTAATATGCGAGAATTTGGAATCTTCTTTAATAGCTCTTGTTACAATTTCAATTGCTTTTTCAAGTTTGTTGGTTGGGTTTAAGCTATGGGTTTCAAATACCAATTGATACTCAATCCATGCCCAATACCAAGAAGATAAATAAAGAAGTAATTTGTGTTTACTCTCAAAATAGCGATAGATGGAACTCTCGTTAGAGCCTATTAACGTTCCTAATTTTTTGAAGGTAAAACTATCAAAACCAATATCGTTTATTAATAAGATACTATGCTGTATAATACGCTTTCCCAAATCGGATGACTCAGGGTCTTTTACATAGATTTTTTCAGGAACCGCAATTTTTAAATTTGAAAGTAATGAATCCATAATTAATCAATTTAATGGCAAATATAATAGCATTACTATTAATATTGTGAATTAAACTATTGATTCTGCTAATGGGTTTGATAAAGAAAATTTATGCATATAATAACTATTTGAAAATGAGTTATTAATGAAGAAGTTTTAGAATATATTATTTCCCAAATACCTATAAATACCACCAAATAAGACTCTAATGGCAATTGATTTCGTTAGAAACTATATCATAAATTGGAGCAGGAGAAAGGTAAGGGATGCCTAAACCAAGGCCACGAAGGATAAAAAGAGCTCCGATAAGTATAACAAAAACAGGAATTGCTTTTTGGATACGCTGCCTCGTTTTTCCTTTTAAAAACTGACTAAAGTAAATTGCTGTTGTCATTAATGGAATGGTACCTATACCAAAAACAGCCATATATAAACCACCGCTTGCTGCATTTCCGGCAGCCATAGCTGCAAATAACGCCATGTATACTAAACCACAAGGCAAGAAGCCGTTTAAAAAACCAATAGTTAAAAAGGTATCCATAGTTTTTTTCTTTAGTGCGGTGCCTAATGCAGATTTTACTTTAGAAATAAGCCTATAAATAGGTTTAGAGAAGTTGTATTTGTTGATTTGTTTTTGTGGAACTACAACTACCAAAATCATTAATACACCAATAATTATTGAGAGTTGTTGTTGATATCCAAAAATATGTAGGCTCTTACCAATTAGCCCAAAAATCAACCCGATAATACTATAAGCTAGCAATCTGCCAAAATGATATATCGCGATTTGTGATACTTTTTTAACCGAATTGCTTCGATCTACAGGTAACATAAAAGCAATGGGACCACACATACCTATGCAATGAAAACTCCCTAATAACCCTAAGATTAACGCAGATAAGAGCATATTAATAATTTATAGATTCTTTAAACAAATAAGATTTTCCTTTATATTGCCAATCAATTTTAATGTTCCAACGACCATCTACCAAACGTTTGTCAGGTATGAGCAAATATGGATTAGACAATGAAATAGCAGCTTCAAAGTCTAATTGTTTGTTAGATGGTCTATATAGGAACACTTTTCCTTTAATCTGTTTGTAATCAATATCTTTTGGAAATTTTATTAATAAGCCATCCGTGTTTTTTTGGTAACTAATATTGGTTTCTAAATCTTTTGAGTTCTTTAACTTATTAATATCATTTTGGTACTGCAGTTCATCTGCATAATAATCCTCACTCACTAAGTCATGATCGTACTTATCGTTAATATTCATGCTCACAATGAAGTACATTATAAAAGCAATAAAGCCAATAAATGCTAACACAATTCCGGTACCCCAATTAAATTTCATATTCATTTCTATTTAGTTACTGGTTATAATTCTATTAACTACTTATAACTCCTTGGTCCTAAAAAATTAGCCGTAGTTGTTTCAATCAACTTAGACCCTTTATAAACACCAATTTTAATCTTATTTCTGTCTCCAGACAATGTCGAATTATTTATTTCTATAAATAAAGTCCCTTCAGCAATCCCTTGGCTTGGTACCACAAAATAAGCACTAGTAGAAACCAATTTTAACGTGCCTTTATGCGACATCAATTTGAAACTAACATCATTAATATCAGCCGAGGTTTTATTTACCAATTTATAAGTAAACACATTACTAATAATGTTGTTCTGTTTGTGCTCGTATAACTGACCTGGTAGCCTTAAAACATTGGCCTCTAAATCATTTCTTAAAAATAGCATTCCAATCAATAAACCGGTCAAGATGGCTAATACGGCTATATAACCTTTTATTCTTGGAGTCAGTTTAAAAAGAGCTTTATTTTGAATTTCCTCCTCGCTTGCGTAACGAATCAACCCCTTTGGAAGATTTATACTTTCCATAATATGATCGCACTCATCAATACAAGCTGTACAGTTTATACATTCTAATTGCGTTCCGTTCCTAATATCTATTCCAGTTGGGCATACATGCACACATTGTAAACAATCAATACAATCTCCATAACCTAAAGCTTCTCTATCTTCATTTTTTCTGAATTTCTTTCTGCCATTTTCAGCTTCACCACGTTTATGATCGTACGCCACAACAATAGATTTAGTATCTAATAAAACCCCTTGCAACCTTCCGTAAGGACAAGCTATAATGCAAACTTGTTCTCTAAACCATGCAAAAACAAAATAAAATACCGCAGTAAAAATCAATAATGAAATTAAAGTGCTTAGGTTGTTTAATGGCCCTTCAGTAATATGTACAATGAGCTTATCACTTCCAATTAAATAAGCTAAAAAGACATTTGCAATTATAAATGAGATAAGGGCAAATATTATAAGCTTAAATCCTTTTTTACGTATTTTATCAGCATCCCATTTTTGTCTATCAAGTTTACGTTGTTTATTCCTGTCGCCTTCAATCCAGTATTCTATACGCCTGAAAACCATTTCCATAAAAATGGTTTGTGGGCAAATCCATCCACAAAAAATACGTCCAAAAGCAACTGTAAAAAGCGTTATAAAAACTACACCAATAAGCATCGAAATCACAAACAAATGAAAATCCTGAGGCCAAAATGGAAATCCAAAAATATTAAAACGACGTTCCAACACATTGAACATCAAAAATTGATTCCCATTAATTTTTATAAAAGGTGACAATAATAAAAAAGCTAATAAAAAGTAGCTTACATATTTTCTATACTCATAAAACTTTCCAATAGGTTTTTTAGGAAATACCCAAGCACGTTTACCTTCTTCAGTAATGGTGCCAATTGAATCTCGAAAATTTTCGGTATCTGGAGTTTCCAAAGTACTAATGCTTTTTTAAGAAACCTGCTAGTTTAGTTGAACTAACAGGTTTTAGTTGTGTTTAGCTTAGTTTGATATAAACTGTGTTGAATCTGTAACGGTTTCAATTGGTGTTTCAGCATTTTCATCTACCCAAATATCGCCTTCAGCAGCTTTTGGGTTTGCTGGTGTGGTACCTTTAAAAGTTAAGACGTAGCTAGATACTTGAGCCATTTCTAAAGGTTTTAGTTGCGCTTTCCATGCTATCATTCCTTTTCCTGATCGTCCACCTTCAGAAACAGTTTTAAATATGTCCTTAATACCACCACCAAGTATCCAATGTTCATCAGTTAAATTTGGTCCAATACCACCGCCACCATCTGCCATATGACAAGCTACACAGTTAGTTTCAAAAATAGTTTTACCTGCATTTAAGTCTGAAGCTTCAGTAAGTTGTGTGACAGTATTAATATCTACTAAATTTTTTGCGGTTTTTTTATAGGCTTCAATAGCAATTCTTGCATCGGCCAATTCGGTTTCTAATTCATCTATTTGATTATCGCCATCGAAAACATGATATTTTACTAGATATACCGCAGCAAAAATAATAGAAGCATAAAAGCCATATAGCCACCATGGTGGTAAGTTGTTATCCAATTCTTTAATACCATCATAGTTATGGTCAAGAATAATTTCACCTTCTTCTTCAATAGGTTTTTGACCTAAAAGCTTGTTGTAAGTTTCTTTGAGCCAAGTAAACTCAAAAGACCTTTCTTTTTCAGCTAAAAAACGAGCCTTAGCTTCTTCATCTAATTTATGAAGCATTACGTTTTCTAAAGCACCAATAATAGCTTCAATTGCTATAAGAATTAAAAGTACTAACAGTAAAAATAGTAATACTGCTGGGTATTCTATAAATGCGGGTTTCTCTCCAGAATCTATAAAGAATTCTACGGCTCCGAAAATAATAAAGAATGCTACTGGAACACGAATCCAGGATGGAATTAAATTTCGCATGATATATCGTCGTTTTGGTTGTCTAATGGAATATTACTAACAGTTTTTATATAGTCTTTTTTTGCAGTTAGTACCCACCAAAAAAGTGCTACAAAAAAGATAAAAAATATGAGTAGCGAAATTATTGGGTATATCTCTATCCCTGCGATACTATCCATATGATTTTTTACAAATTTTAACATGATAAAAATAATTTTGACGGTTATTGTTGTTGCTCTGGCTTAACATGAATATCTGTTCCTAGTCGCTGTAAATATGCGATTAGGGCTACAATCTCTCTGTTTTTCATCTCTATAAAGTCCTCACCATTTTCAGAAGCGTATTTTTTGTCAGCTTCATAGTTTTTGGCAAAGTCTGGGTCGCTATACAAGTTTTGTTCAATTTGGGCACCTTGATCCAGCATGCTTTGTTGTGCATTGGCTATTTCCTCATCTGTATATGGTACGCCTAAAGTTACCATAGCCTCCATTTTAGATTCGGTCTGCGATTTATCAAGAGCACTAGAAGAGCCTGTAATCAACCAAGGATAACGAGGCATAATAGAACCTGATGAGGTGCTCTGTGGATCGTACATATGGTTAAAGTGCCAGTTATCAGAATACTTCGCACCAATTCTATGTAAATCTGGTCCTGTTCGTTTACTTCCCCATAAAAATGGATGGTCGTAAACAAACTCTCCAGCTTTCGAGTATTCTCCATAACGTTCTACTTCACTTCTAAAAGGACGTATCATTTGCGAGTGACAACCTACACATCCTTCTCGAATGTAAATATCTCTTCCTTCTAATTCAAGAGGAGAATAGGGTTTCACGCTTGTAATTGTTGGGATATTCGATTTTACCATAATCGTTGGAACAATCTGAATAATACCACCTATCAAAATCGCTACAGTAGCCAATAAGGTTAATTGAATAGGTCTTCTTTCCAACCAAGTGTGCCATCCTTCGCTTGAAGTACGTTTTTTTGTCACGCGTTCTAAAGCAGGCGCTTCGGCTAAATCATCTTGAACCTTGCTTCCACTTCTTACAGTAGCAATCACATTATAAACCAGTATAAACATACCAATTATATAAAGGGTTCCGCCAATTGCGCGCATCCAGTACATAGGCATAATTTCAGTAACCGTTTCTAAAAAGTTACCATAAACTAAAGTACCGTCAGGATTAAATTGTTTCCACATACTTGCTTGAGTAAATCCAGCAACATACATGGGTAAAGCATATATAATAATCCCTAAAGTGCCTAGCCAAAAGTGTAAATTGGCTAAACCTAAAGAGTATAATTTCGTTTTAAATAACCTAGGAATTAAATAATAAATAATACCGAAGGCCATAAAACCATTCCAAGCTAGAGCACCAACATGTACGTGAGCAATAATCCAATCTGTAAAGTGGGCAATGGCATTTACGTTTTTAAGCGAAAGCATTGGGCCTTCAAAAGTTGCCATACCATAACCTGTAATGGCTACTACCATAAATTTCAAAACAGGATCAGTTCGTACTTTATCCCAAGCACCACGCAGCGTTAACAAACCATTTATCATACCACCCCAAGAAGGCATTAAAAGCATCACAGAAAAGGCCACACCTAGATTTTGCGCCCATTCTGGTAAAGCCGTGTATAATAAATGATGAGGTCCAGCCCAGATATAAATAAAGATCAACGACCAAAAGTGTACAATAGATAATCTATAAGAATAGACGGGTCTGTTAGCTGCTTTAGGAACAAAATAGTACATCAATCCTAAAAACGGTGTTGTTAAAAAGAAGGCAACTGCATTATGTCCATACCACCATTGTACTAAGGCATCTTGAACACCAGCGTAAACCGAGTAGCTTTTCATTGCGCTAACAGGTAATTCTAAGCTATTAAAAATATGAAGTACAGCAACCGTAACAAATGTTGCAATGTAGAACCAAACCGCAACGTATAAATGCCGTTGGCGACGTTTTAAAATGGTCCAAATCATATTTACACCAAATACGACCCAAATAAGCGCAATGGCAATATCGATTGGCCATTCTAATTCTGCATATTCTTTAGAAGTTGTATATCCTAAAGGCAGTGAAATTGCAGCAGCTACAATTATTAGTTGCCAACCCCAAAAGTTAATCTTACTTAAAAGATCACTTGCCATTCGGGTTTTTAATAAACGTTGAAGTGAATAATAAATCCCTGCAAACATCGCATTCCCTACAAAAGCAAATATCACAGCATTGGTATGCAAAGGTCTTAACCTTCCAAAACTTAGCCACGAAACTCCATCAGTTAGGTTTGGGAATAAAAACATAAAAGCGAGTAGCAAGCCTACCGCCATTCCTACAACTCCAAAAATTATTGTGGCATAAAGGAAGTTTTTAACGATTTTATTATCGTAATGAAATTGTTGCATTTCCATAATTAATTGTTATTCTTTTTGGTTAGTATCGTTTTCTTTGGTTTATCTTTTGTTAATTCGTCTTCAAAAAGCATGCGTACCGATGGTGTATAACTATCGTCATACTGACCACTTTTTACAGCAATGATAAAGGCTACAAAAAAGCCTACTGCAACTATAATACTTATAGTTAATAAAATATATATAACACTCATACCTAATTGAAGTTATGCTTCAAAAATACTTTCATCTGTTTTCTAATTATATGACATTTGTCATATTCTATTTTTAATCTAAGTTTCTTCCTAAAATATTAGTACAAATTGTAGTAAAAACCACAATGCTAATCGAACTCAAGGGCATCAAAATAGCAGCAATTACAGGTGCTAGTTGTCCTGTAACTGCAAAATATAGCCCAATAACATTGTATATTAAAGACAAAGCAAAACTCCATTTTATAATCTTCATTGCGGATTTAGAAGCCTTAATAAAACCATATAATTGATTGAATTTAACAGCATCCAAAATCGCATCACATGCTGGAGAAAACACATTCACATTCTCTGCAATCACAATCCCAATATTACTCTGAGCCAAAGCACCGGCATCATTTAAGCCATCACCAATCATCAGCACTTTAGCCCCTGAATTTTGATGGTGCTTAATATATTCTAGTTTATCCTCAGGTTTCTGATTAAAAAATAGTTTCGTTTTAGCCGGCAGTAGTTTAGTTAAGTTTTCTTTTTCTCCTGCATTATCACCAGAAAGTATAACCAAATCGAACTCGTTTTTAAGTTTATTAAATAGCTTAGAAAGTCCTTTTCTATATTTGTTAAAAAATGTAAATTTCCCTTTGTAATGGTTGTTTGTACTAACATGAACTGCAGTATTCAACGCTGTAGTTTCAGATGCATAACCAACAAAAGGAGCAGAACCAATTTTTATAGAACCTTGGTTATGCTTGGCAGTAATACCTTCACCAATATGTTCTTCATAATCATCTAAAGTAACAATATTATGATCATTTAAAAGAGAATATAAAGACCTACTTAAAGGATGATTAGAATTCCGTAGCGTACTTTTTAAAAGCGATTCTTCATCACCAGAAAGTTCCAATCCAGCATAGGCAATTGATGTTTCTTTATTAGCAGTAATCGTTCCTGTTTTATCAAAAATAATGGTATCAATAGTAGCCAACTGTTCAATGACTGAAGCGTTTTTAACATAGAATTTCAAACTCCCAAAAATGCGCAACAAGTTTCCAAATGTAAAAGGAGCAGCCAAAGCAATGGCACATGGACAGGCAATTATAAGCACCGATGTAAACACATTTAATGCTTTAGATGAATCTGCAAACATCCAATATGTTGTCGCAATAACGGCAATACTCAAAACAGCCATGGTAAACCGTTTGCTAATAGCATTTGTTAATGTCGTAAAGCCATCTTCTTTATTTTTACTAAAGACGTCATTGCTCCAAAGCTGGGTTAGGTAACTTTGTTCAACTGTTTTTAAAACATCAACTTCAATACTGCCATCTAATTGTTTTCCACCAGCGAATAGTTTATCGCCAGATTGTTTTGAAACTGCTTCAGATTCGCCAGTAACAAAACTATAGTCTATATATGCATTACCTTTAATCAAAATACAATCTACTGGAATCAATTCTTCATTCCTAATAAGTAATTTGTCACCTTTTTTTATATCATAGACCTGAACAGAAGCTTCAGACCTATCAGAAGAAATCTTAGTAATTCCAATAGGGAAATACGATTTATAATCCCGTTCAAAAGATAAAAAAGTATAAGTTTTCTGCTGAAAAAACTTCCCAAGTAATAAAAAGAAAATAAGCCCAGCGAGACTATCGAAAAAGCCTGTGCCAATATCTAAAATAATTTCTGCTGTGCTTCTTATAAATAGTGCGGCAGCTCCTAAAGCAATTGGCACATCAATATTTAATATTTTAGAGCGTATTCCTTTATATGCTGAAATAAAATAATCTTGTGCTGAATAGAAAACAACAGGTAATGAAAAGGCAAACATTAACCATCTAAAAAGAGGCGCATATTTTTCAATCCAAAAGCCATTTACTTGAAAGTACTCAGGAAACGATAAAAACATAATGTTCCCAAAAGCAAAACCAGCAACGCCAAGTTTGTAAATAAGAGATCGATCTATATTTTTTTTGCCGACACTATAATCGTCTAAACTAATAAAAGGTTCGTAGCCAATACTACTTAAAAGTTCCACTAATGCTTTTATTGAAAAATCATCAATATTATAAGTAACTCTTACCGTTTTCTTTCCAAAGTTAACGATAGATGAACTTACAGCTGGATGTAATTTGTTTAGATTCTCAAGAATCCAAATACAAGAACTGCAATGTATATGCGGAATATAAAGTGTTACAATTTGGGTTTTTTCATTGTCGAACTCTATTAGGTTTTCAACAATTTTAGCATTTTCTAAAAAGTTGTATTTGCCTTCAATCTCTTTTGGAGTTGCTCCAGGTGCTTCCTGTAAATCGTAGTAGCATGTTAAATCGTTTGCGGAGAATATCTCGTACACTGTTTTACAACCGTTACAACAAAATGACTTATTATCATAAAGTATTTCGGTAGATGTTGCATCTAACCCACAGTGGTAACATGATTTATTATTCATGTTATGGGTTTTATTTGTTTGTAAATTGACAGATGCAATTCGTCAATAGGGTGCTGTGACGAAATCAAAATTTGTAATTGACTCATTTCATAATATTTGCTCATTTATACCTTTTACAAAGGTTTAAAATTAGATATGGTTAAAATATGATATTTATCATGATTTTTATACTTTTACTTTTCACTAAAAATTGGGTATGAGTAAATGTGAGCAATGTATCATCAAACAGTTCAATGCACTTAAGTCTTTGACTAAAGATGAGTTAATGAGGATTTCAGGTTGTAAAACATCTAAAATCATTAAAAAAGGGGAGATTATTTTTGAAGAGGGTGATTCTATAAATGGTGTTTATTGTGTCAAAGATGGTGTTTGTAAGCTGTCCAAGTTAAGCGAAAACGGTAAAGATCAGATTGTAAAGATGGTTGTTAAGGGGCAGTTGATAGGACAGCGCTCTTTGGTGTCTAATGAAAATTCTAATTTACAAGCGACGGCGCTTAATGATATGGAAGTTTGTTTTATTCCACGAGCTGAAATTATAGCTGATCTTCAAAAAAATCCAAAATTTACATTTGATATGTTGCAAGATATGGCACACGATTTGCGTGAGGCTGATGATATAATAGTAAATATGGCACAAAAATCTGTACGTCAAAGGTTAGCTGAGACTTTAATGTATATCCATGAAAGTTTTGGCGTGAATCCAGATGGTACATTAAGTGTTATCTTATCTCGTGAAGATTATGCTAATATTGTTGGAACTGCCACAGAATCTGCAATTCGCGTATTATCCCAATTTAAAAAAGAAGGCCTTATATCTACTGTCGGTAAGTTCATAAAGATTGAAAATATTAGCGGTCTTAAAAGAATTGAATAACTACTATTTAAAATTCTTATTAAATTATAGATAAATCTATTCATTAAGCTCATTACTTTGTATAAAAAATAGGTACTTTTATAGGGCGATGAAAAATGATAATTACTTTAAAAAAGGTTTTATATTTAAAAAATTTGAAGCACCAATAAAATCTACTTTCGATAGACTATTTGAAGTCTTTAAAGAATTATTAACTCATACATCTGGAGATTTTGATGAAGCTATAGATTGGTTGAAGGAGCTTGATAAAGAATACAATATCACCAATGCAGATTATACGATTGAAGATTTTATAGAAGACCTAAAAAACAAAGGATACCTGTTCGAAGAAATTGACCCTGAAGGAAATGGTTCTTTAGCGATTACAGCAAAGACGGAACGTGCTATTAGACAACAGGCATTAAATCATATTTTTGGGAATATTAAACGCAGTGGTCAAGGTAATCATAAAAGTAAAAGTCCTGGTATTGGTGATGAGCATACAGGTGATTTTAGAGCATATCAATTCGGTGATGCTTTAGATAAAGTATCTATGACCGAAAGTTTAAAAAATGCACAAATTAATCATGGTATCGCAGATTTTACTTTGTCTGAAGAAGACTTAGTGATAGAAGAGACATTGCACAAATCTCAAATGAGTACCGTGCTCATGATAGATATTAGTCATAGCATGATTTTATATGGTGAAGATCGCATAACTCCAGCAAAAAGAGTAGCGATGGCTTTGGCAGAATTAATTACAACAAGATACCCAAAAGATACGTTGGATATCTTGGTTTTTGGAAATGATGCATGGCAAATAGAGATTAAAGATTTGCCTTATTTAAAAGTAGGGCCATATCATACCAATACGGTAGCTGGATTAGAATTAGCTATGGATTTACTTCGACGAAAGCGAAACACCAATAAACAAATCTTTATGATAACTGATGGCAAACCAAGTTGCTTGCGATTACCAGACGGACAGTACTATAAAAACAGTATGGGGCTAGACACACAAATTATTAACAAGTGCTACATGATGGCCCAGCAAGCAAGGAAATTACATATCCCAATTACAACTTTTATGATTGCGAAAGATAATTACCTTATGCAGTTTGTTCGTGAATTCACTTATGCAAATCAAGGAAAGGCATTTTACACTGGATTAAAAGGGTTGGGTGAAATGATTTTTGAAGATTACGAAACGAATAGAAAAAAAAGAATTAAAGGCTAACATGAATATTGAAAAAATAAAAACCTTAGGAGACTTAAAAAGAATTAAATATAATTCTAAGTCAATTAAAGATGAATTGCGTCATAATTTAATTGAAAAACTTAAGAATAATGTAACGACTTTTAAAGGAGTTCATGGATATGAGAACACGGTTATACCAGAGCTAGAACGCGCTATTTTATCAAGACACAATATAAATTTATTAGGTTTAAGAGGGCAGGCAAAAACACGCTTAGCTCGTTTAATGTTGAATTTATTAGATGAATATATTCCAATTGTCGAAGGTTCCGAAATTAATGACGACCCTTTTAATCCCATATCACGTTTTGCCTTAGAATTAATTAACGAAAAAGGGGATAAGACACCAATTTCATGGCTACACAGAAGTGAGCGTTTTGCTGAAAAATTAGCAACACCAGATGTTACAGTAGCAGATATCATTGGTGATGTAGACCCTATAAAAGCAGCAAATTTGAAGTTGAGTTATGCCGATGACCGTGTCATTCACTACGGTATGATTCCACGTGCAAATCGATGCATTTTTGTTATTAACGAATTACCCGATTTACAAGCTAGAATTCAAGTGGCACTATTCAATATTTTACAAGAAGGGGATATTCAAATAAGAGGTTTTAAGTTGAGGTTGCCATTAGATATTCAATTTTTATTTACTGCAAACCCCGAAGATTACACCAATAGAGGTAGTATAGTAACGCCATTAAAAGATAGAATAGGATCTCAAATTTTAACACATTACCCAACCGATATTGAAACCGCAAGACGTATTACTGAACAAGAGGCCAAAGTTTTAGAATCACAAAAACAAACGGTAATTGTTCCAGATTTAGCAAGAGATTTATTGGAGCAAATTGTTTTTGAAGCTCGTGAACACGATTACATTGATGCTAAAAGTGGTGTGAGTGCACGTTTAAGTATTACAGCATTAGAGAATTTATTAAGTACAGCAGAGCGAAGAGCACTAGTAACCGGTGATAAAGTAACCATGGTTCGTTTGAGTGATTTTGTAGGTGTGATTCCATCAATAACTGGGAAGGTAGAATTGGTTTATGAAGGCGAGCAGGAAGGAGCTGCTATGGTTGCTTACAATTTAATTGGCGAAGCCGTTAAGAGTTTGTTTGTTGAGTTTTTTCCAAAAATTGAGAAGTTACAAAAACAAGATCAAGAGAATCCTTATGATGATATTGTGTCTTGGTTTTTCAATCAAAAAGATGGTTTCGAATTACTAGACGATTTAAGAGATAAAGATTATAAAAGTTTATTGGATGCTATTTCGCCTCTTGATGATTTGTTAGGGAAACATCAACCTAAGCTTGCTAAACAAGATAGTTATTTTGTAAAAGAATTTGTGCTATGGGCATTAGTAGAATTTAAACTACTAAGTAAACACAGATTTACAGAAGGTGTTCAATTTAGAGATCCTTATGGAAGTTTTATAAGTGGTATTTAAAAAAAAGGAAGCAAATTGTTTCCCTTTTTTTATCAGGTAATTAGAATAATCAAAATTATATATTCTAAATAATACAAAAATCTGATAAAATTATATTTTTATGACATTGTTAAATACCAAAAAAAGCAAGGGAATATTTTATGATTTCTTATTCTAATAGTCTCTGTTTAACACATTATAAATTCATTAAGAATAGTGCTTCAGTTTTTGGATATTAAAGCTAAAACCTTTAATTTTTAAGAAATTTAGTTATTCATTCTGATGAAAAACTAAAAATTATAATGGTTTATGAGAAAAACAGAGGATGGTATTCTACCAGATATAAAATTTCTTTCTTTCGATATTGATAACACCCTAATAGATTTTAATACACATAAAAGTAACTTTCCGAAAACATGGAAGACTTACAAACCTAAAAACGACACTTTGCTCGCCTATAATACGGGGCGTTTAATAGACGATGTTCTTAATTTAATAAATAAAGGAGTTTTACCAGAACCCGATTATATTATTTCGGGTGTTGGAACTCATATTTATGATTACAATAAAAAGCAAGTTGTTAAGGAGTTTAATCAGGTGTTAGACGAGGGCTGGGATTTGGCAGCCGTTGAAGAAATCATTCAAGGTATAAATCATCCTATTAGTAAACAACCCGCAAGATTTCAACATTCATATAAAAGAAGTTACTATTTTCAAGATGCCAGTGAGGAGTTAATAAATGATGTTGAGCAGGTATTTGCTGTTTCAGAGATGTTCATTAATGTCGTGTATTCTGGAAATAAATTTTTAGACATTCTTCCAAAATGGGCAAATAAGGGAAATGCATTAATATGGTTATTAAAAAAAATAGATTTAAAATCAAGTAATGTTTTGGTAGCTGGTGATAGTGGTAATGATACTGCTATGTTTAATGTTAAAGGCGTTAAAGGTATTGTTGTTGCCAACGCATATGAAGAGCTTTACAAGTTTACGAAGCATAGAGAAGTTTATCATTCTGAAAGTGAAAATGGAGATGGTATTATTGAAGGACTTATATATTATGGAATATTACCTGAAGAAGCTAAAATCATCAATGAAGATAATCATACAGACGATTATATTATTCAGCAAGAATTAAATATTATAGCCGAAGAAGATGATAATGAAAAATTAAAACTAATTCGTGAAGGTTATGATAAAGCTATTATAGCGCTTAAAAAAAATATTACGCCATTAGGTTTTTCGGCTTGTTCAATAAAGGATAATGTAACGAATGGTACTGATGAAAATTATCATAGTGTTTGGGCTAGAGATGGAGCTATAACTGTTATAGGCTCTTTGTCTCTAATTCATGATGACGAAATTCACCAATGTCAGCGACAAACATTAATTACACTATTTGAGCATATTTCTCGTAACGGACAAATTCCATCTAACGTAAGAATTAAGGATAATGTTGCAGACTATTCTGGTGTAGGTGGTATTTGTTCTATAGACAGTGGTATTTGGGTCGTTATTGCTTTTTATGAATATGTTAAAGTTACAAATGATATTAGTTTTTTACGGAAATATATCTCCGATATTAAAGAAACCATGCGATGGTTAGGTGCTCACGATAGTAATAATGATGCCTTATTAGAAATACCTGAAGCTGGGGACTGGACGGATTTGTTTGGAGGTAGCTACAACATATTATATGATGAAATTCTTTGGTATCGATCTAATGTTTGTTTTGGTAGAATGTTAGAAATGTTAGGCAATTATGATGAAGCAGGAGAATATATTAGATGGTCACAAGTAATTAAAAAGGAAATATTACAAAATTTTTGGCCATCAACGCAACAAAAATTATTTCAATCAGTCTCATTTGCAGAACGTCAGTTTACACTTGGTGACACACCTTATTTAATTCAGCAAACAACACCATTTGATTTTAGTTGGCGTTGTGATGTTTTTGGAAATGTGTTGGCCTTTTTACATGGTACTATTGATGCAGAAAAAGCCCATCAAACTTTTAAGTTTATGTTAGGGGTTGGGGTTAATGATCCCTTCCCTGTTTCTAATGTGTATCCAGTTGTAACGCCGGGAGATCCAGATTGGAAACCGTATTATACCGTTAATTTATTGAATTTACCCAACCACTATCACAATGGTGGTATATGGCCTTTTGTAGGTGGGTTTTGGGTTAAATATATTACGAAACTTGGGTTTAGAGATTTGGCTATATCAGAGCTTCATAAACTAGCCTTAATTAATAAAGAAGGATTAACCGAAGAGTGGGAATTCAACGAATGGGCGCATGGAATTACAGGAAAAGCAATGGGTAAAGCATATCAAGCATGGTCTGCTGCACAATATATTTCTGCTTGTCATGACTTAAAAATAATTAGAAAATAGATAAAACTTAAAACTATGAAGTCAATATTAATGATCTCTTTACACGGATACGTAGGTGCAAATGCAGAATTAGGGAAACCAGATACTGGTGGTCAAGTAGTTTATGTTTTAGAACTAGCTGAGCGTTTTAGCAGACTTGGTAAACGAGTAGATTTAGTAACGCGTCAATTTGAAGATCAACCAGAATATGATCATGTGGATGAAAATTATAGCGTATGGCGAATTCCTTTTGGAGGTAAAAAGTTTATTAGAAAAGAGGATATGCACGATTATTTGAAAAAGTTTGTTACCAACTGTTTGGCAGCAATAAAAAAAGGTAATAAAAAATACGATATAGTTTATTCTCATTATTGGGATGCTGGTTGGGCAGGACAAAAAATTGCGGAAGAATTAGGTATATCTCATGTTCATACACCGCATTCGGTAGGTTGGTGGAAACAACATAGCATGGGAAGCGATATGAATGAAAAGGATATGGAAAAGGAATACCGTTTTAAAGAACGCATTCAAAAAGAATACTTTGTTTATCAAATGTGTAACTATATTATTGCAACTACTTTACCTCAAGTAGATTTGCTTACTAAACAATATGATGTTTTGCCTAAAAATTGTGGTATGATTCCACCTGGAATTAATGAAAACCGCTTCTTTCCAGTTCCCTCCAAAGAAAATGATAAAATCAGATCGAAGTATGATATTCATCCAACCGATATTTTAACACTAGGTAGAATGGCTCATAATAAAGGATATGATCTTTTAATAAAGGCTTTACCGACTGTTTTCGAGCTTTGTCCTGAAGCACGTTTAGTCGCTGCCATTGGTAGTGATCAATCTGATCAAGATGATGAGGGAGTTGCCAAACTTAAAAAACTGGCTACGGAACTTGGTGTGATTGATAAAATAAAATGGAAAAATTATATTGCAGATGAAGATTTGGCAAATGTTTATAGAGCAGCTAATATTTTTGCAATGCCCTCAAGATATGAGCCTTTTGGTATGGTTTCCATTGAAGCTATGGCTTGTGGAACTCCAAGCGTTATAACTGTGCACGGGGGCTTATGTGATTTAATAGATTTTGGTAATCAGGCTTTATTTGCAGATCCACATAGACCAGTTGAGTTTGGAGCAATGATGTCTATGCCGCTCCTATATCCAAAAATGCGTAATGAATTATCGGTTGAAGGAGCACGTTTTGCACGCCGTAATTTTGGATGGACAGGAATTGCGAAACGTATGATTCAAGTATTTAATAATTCTATCAATCAGCGATCTATGGAATTAAATATTTTTACTACTTAATTAATTTTTATCAATTTATGAGATTAATTTAATTTTCATTAGTTATTATATATTATGGTGAATAAGACTTAAACTATTAAAAGTATTACCAGTTATCACGGCTTTTAATTTTATTCGCGCATAATTCAATAATTTGAGCTATGCGTTTATTTCTTGTTTCTTCCCTTTTTGCGCTATGTAACCAAGACAGGTAATTTTTCCTATAGCCCTTTGCGAAATTTTGATAATTTTCAAAAGCTATACTGTTTTGGTTAAAAGCAATTTTTAAATCGTCCGGGATAATACCATTCTCAACATCATCCATAGCAGACCAAGTACCTGTTTCTTTAGCAATATCAATTAAGTTAAAACCAGATACATGAATTAACCCTTTAATGGTGAGTTCTTCAACATATTTTTTATTTAAAGCGCTCCAAGTGCTTTTTGGGTTTCTAGGGCAGAAATATTGTCTTCTTTTACCATTCCCTAAACTCTTAACTGTAGAATCTATCCAACCAAAGCAAATGGCGACTTTAACCGCTTCTTCCCAGCGCATGGTTGCAACATTAAGCTCGAGTTTGTAAAAAATGAGATAAACACCTTTACTTTGATTATGGTTGTTTAACAACCACTCATACCAGTCAGTATGTCGTTCAAAAAATAATTCTGCTAACTGATTCAAATTTATATATTTTTCGATTTCACGTAAAAATCACGGTCAATTTCAAAAGAATTAATTTTTGACTCAAAATCTAATATTTCCCATTCAGCCTTTGGGAATAACCATTGTAGTTTGCTATTTATGGAAACCTGAATTGGCATATCAAATTTTTCAACAATGTTAGTCCAACGATACTTTAGTTGTTTTTTTTCAACAGAATATTCTAGTGTTGGTATTTTAATGGTTCTCAAGTACTGATTAAAAAATTCGGTTAAATCATAACCAGTTTCTCTGCTCAAAAAGTTTTCAATTTGCTGAGTAGTTACTGTTTGATGATAAAATTCGACATTCATTTTACGCAGTATTTTTCGCCATTTCTCATCATCCTCAATAAGTTGCCTTAAGGTGTGGAGCATATTAGCTCCTTTATAATACATGTCTGCAGAACCTTCTTTATTCACATTATAATGACCAATTAAAGGTTTGTCGTTTTGAATAAGCTTTCTAGTTCCAATGACATAATCTGCTGAAGCTTCCTTTCCATAATAATAATCTAAAAATAGATTTTCAGAATAGGCTGTAAACCCTTCATGAATCCACAGATCGGCGACATCTTTGCTCGTAATATTATTGGCAAACCATTCATGTCCTGCTTCATGGATAATAATAAAATCGAATTTAAGACCCCATCCAGTACCAGATAAATCACTACCTAAGTAGCCTTTTTTATATTGATTCCCATACGTTACAGAACTTTGATGTTCCATGCCTAAATATGGTACTTCAACCAGTTTAAAACTATCTGCGTAAAACGGATATTGGCCAAACCAATGCTCGAAAGCCTTCATCATTTTTGGAGCATCTTTAAAATGCTCTTTTGCCTTTTCTAGATTATCTTTAAGGACATAATAGTTCATATCTAGGTTTCCTGCCATGCCATCATAAACTTCGGAAAAGTTCACATAATCACCTATATTTATATTCACACCATAATTATTTATAGGGTTGCTTACAAACCAACTATACGTTTTTGTATGGCCAATCTGTTCAACTCGTCTTAGCCGACCATTTGATACATTAATTACATTTTTAGGAACATTCACACTAATGAGCATACTATCTACTTCGTCGTACATATGATCTTTGCAAGGCCACCAAACACTAGCTCCCAAACCTTGGCATGCGGAAGCTATAAAATGATTCCCATTAGTATCTTTTTTCCATGAAATACCACCATCCCAAGGGGCTCTTACTGCTTCTCTAGGATGTCCTTGATAAAAGATATCTAAGCTATTAATACTGTCAATTTTCTGTTCTTCTATTAAAGCAATGAAATGTGCATTACCTTCATGTTTTATTTTTAGTTCTTTGCCATTCTGGGTAGCTTTGGTTATTGTCATTGGGGCTTGTAAATCAATTTGCATAACATTTTGATTGTCGAGAACTTTGTATTGAACCGTGTTTTTACCTGAAATAAACTTATTATCTGGATCTACTTTAATATCTAGATGATAATAAGTTAAATCCCACCATGCACGCTCTGGAGTTATACTGCCTCTTAAGGTGTCTTGCTTTGTAAATATAGCTTTGTCTTGCAACAATTGAGCTTGAACAATACTTGATGTGGCAAGTAAAAGAAATACTAAAACTAATTGTATAAAGTTTGTCATGTTATGATTTTATTCAAAATTAAAAAAAGAATTCTTAAGTATTTGTTAATCTTCATGTATAATTAATGGTCTTAATTTTAATGTCTTGGTTGAAATTTAAACTATTAATCTATTATTTAATACACATCGTCTATTTCTTCGAATATTTTATTAACTGTATAACATTAATTGTATTCTTTATTGTTAAATTACTACACACTTCCCAAAAGTCTATCATTAAACCTAGTTTCTTGTGTTATTTAATTATTGACTAACTCAAAAAATTTAATTTATGAAATTTTTAAAAAGTATTGTGCTTGGCTCATTAGTAATGTTATTTTTTTCTTGTGACAATGAAGTTTTTGAAATTGATGACTCATCCAGCGAATTGAATACCACCCTTCAAGAAAAAAGTAGTAAGCCAAAAGGCACTTCTAATAGCTCTTTTATGGTGTTATCTAAAACAGAAACACTTCCAAATGATTTTGTTACATCAGTATCCAAATATGGAAATGTAATAAGATCGATTCCAGAGATTGGAGTAGTGGTTATGAAGTCTAAGGACCCTAATTTTGAAAGTAATATCTCGAGAATTGCCGCCGTGCGTTCTATAGTTCCAGATTTATCTGTAAAATGGATAAAACCTTTAGATGTTACCGAGCTATCTAATCCTGGGGAAGGTGAATTTTTCTATGATCTTGGATTTTTATGGGGATTGGATGATATTGATGCACCAGAAGCGTGGGAAGCTGGATATACTGGTGAAGGAGTGAGAATTGCAATTTTGGATGAGGGTATTAATAGAGACCATCCCGACTTAAGTCCAAATTTAAATTCAGAACTTTCTATGTCTTTTGTGGCTGAAGAAGAATGGTATACTAGAGATAACGGTGGTGAAACATTTTTTAATCATGGTTCACATGTTGCTGGTATAGCAGCCGGAGCCGATAGTGATTATGGAATTATAGGTGTTGCACCAAATGCAGAAATTATGGCAATTAAAGTGCTATCTGAATATACAGGATCGGGCCCTTTTAGTGGAGTAAATGCTGGAATTGTTTATGCTGCTAATCACGGAGCTGATGTAATCAATATGAGTTTAGGTACTACTATAAATAAAGATGGTAAGTTTTACGATGATGAAGGAAATTTTGATTTTAAAATACCATCTAAATTTATTCAAGAGTTCGTTATGGCGCAACAAAGAGCTGTAAATTATGCCTACAAAAAAGGAGTTACTATAATAACCTCTGCTGGTAACAATGCTATGAATGCAGATGGAAACGGGTCTACAATAGTTTTGCCTGCAGATTTAAATAATCTTATATCAGTTAGTGCTACTGGTCCAGAAAATACTTTAGCTTATTATTCTAATTATGGAAGATCGTTGATAGATTTAGCCGCTCCAGGTGGTGACTTCTTTTACTCCGGCTCAGTAAGTAGTATGATATTAAGTGCAGGCGGAGGAGCTCAGAATTCTTTTTATTATTCTCAAGGAACAAGTATGTCTGCACCTCATGTAGCTGGTGTAGCAGCATTAATAATTGGTAAAAATGGAGGCGAAATGCACCCACATGATGTAGAAAAGCAATTAATGATGAGTGCATATAACATTGATACTAATGGAAGTAGTGCTTTATATGGTAAAGGAGTTATAAATGCTTATAGAGCAGTAAGTGAATAAAATTTAGTATATAAATAATTATATAAAAAAAGCTCCTAAGAAATTAGGAGCTTTTTTACATTTGAATTAGTCATTCTAAAATTTTGAGTTTTACTCAAAAACAATATTTATTTTCTTTAATTACTCTTTCTGCTATTATGTGTCTTAGTTCTATAATATTTGGCATGTTGACATATTTAATGTAACGCTTTAAACCCATAAGCATCATACGTTGTTCATCGCCGGTAGAAAATGAAATAATGGAATGTTTACCAGCTGTTTCAATAACATCTATGGCATGGAATAAATTAAGTTTAGCCATCGCAACTTGCTCCTTTACATTGTCTTCGCCTTCTTTTTTAGCCATTTTTTCTGCACGTAAAATTGCAGATTCAGCTAAGTAAATCTGAATCAATATATCTGAAGCTGCTAGCATGAGTTGTTGCTGCTCATCTATTTTCTCTCCATACTTTTGTAATGTTGCTCCAGCCACCATTAAGAATAATTTCTTAAGATTTTTGATTATGTTTTTTTCTTCAGAAAATAATTCTGAATAATCTGGAACTTCAAAAGATGGAATCCCCATTAATTCGTCTTTTACGGCCATTGCAGGTTCTAAAACATCTACATGACCTTTCATAGCTTTTTTAATCAGCATGCCAATACTTAGCATTCTATTAATTTCATTGGTGCCTTCATAAATTCTAGAAATACGAGCATCTCTCCAAGCAGATTCTATTGGAGTTTCTTCAGAAAAGCCCATGCCTCCAAATATTTGAATTCCTTCATCTGTACAGTTTTGAACAAATTCTGAAACCGCAACTTTAAGAATAGAACATTCTATAGCATATTCTTCAACACCTTTTAATTCTGCTTCTTGATGTGTGTCTTTTCCATTATTTCTTCTTAGTTCTATGCGGTCTTCAATATTTTTTGAAGCTCTGTAAGTAGCCGCTTCACCAACCCAACAATTGGTTGCCATTTCAGCTATTTTCTGTCGAATAGCTCCAAAACTAGATATTGGCGTTTTAAATTGAATACGTTCGTTAGCATATTTAACAGATTCTGTTATGGTACGTCGTTGTGCATCTAAACAAGCTGCAGCTAATTTTATTCTTCCAACGTTAAGCGCATTCATGGCGATTTTAAAGCCATTACCTCTCGTAGACAGCATATTTTCAATTGGCACAACCGTTTCATTAAAAAAGACTTGGCGGGTAGATGACGCACGAATGCCGAGTTTATGCTCTTCCTCACCCATAGTAATACCATTTGGGTTTTCGGAATCGTATTCCACAATAAATCCAGTGATATTTTTATCATCTTCAATACGAGCAAAAACTATCATTACACTACAGAATCCAGCATTAGAAATCCACATTTTCTGACCCGTAATCTTATAGGTTTTACCATCATCAGAAAGGACAGCCTTTGTTTTACCAGAATTTGCATCACTACCAGCACTTGGCTCTGTTAGGCAATAAGATCCAAACCATTCTCCAGAAGCTAATTTTGGAACATATTTTTGTTTTTGTTCTTCATTACCATACAATGTAATTGGCATCGTACCAATACCAGTATGTGCGCCAAAAGCTGTACTGAAAGATCCTGTAGCACCAGAGATATAGTCGCATACTAAACAGGTATCTACAAAGCCCATACCCATGCCACCATATTCTTCAGGAACTGACACACTTAAAAATCCAAGTTCTCCAGCTTGTCGCATGCAAGATTCGGTAAGTGCATAATCTTTTTGCTCGAATTGTGCTTTTTTGGACCAAATTTCTCTATCAACAAATTCGGTAACAGCTTCTTTCATCATTTGCTGGTCTTCATTGAAGTCTTCTGGAATGAATATGTCTTCACAACTAGTTTCTTTGACTAAGAACTGACCACCTCTTAATATATCTTTTTTCATGTTATTTTTTCTTAATTTAAAAATTCAAAAATTCCGCATGCGCCTTGACCAGTACCAACACACATAGTGACTGCGCCATACTTTCCTTTCATATCTCGTTTGCGCATTTCATCAAATAATTGCACTGAAAGTTTAGCACCAGTACAACCTAATGGATGACCTAACGCAATAGCACCACCATTAACATTTATGATGTCAGGGTTTAAGTCTAACTCTCTAATCACTGCAATGGATTGCGATGCGAATGCTTCGTTAAGTTCAATTAATTCTAATTCATCTTGTTTTAAACCTGCTAATTTTAACGCTTTTGGAATGGCTTTAACAGGACCAATTCCCATAATGCGAGGTTCAACACCCGCAGCAGCATAATTTACAAGTCGTGCTATAGGTTTTAGGTTTAATTCTTTAACCATATCTTCACTCATTACCATAACGAATGCTGCACCATCACTCATTTGCGATGAATTTCCAGCAGTAACACTGCCGCCTTGAGCAAAAACTGGACGTAATCTTGCTAGTGCTTCTATATTGGTTCCTTTTCTAGGACCTTCATCTTTAGTGACTGTATAATTCTTGGATGCTTTTTTGCCACTTCCATCTACATATATTTGTTCAACGTCTATAGGAACAATCTGATCTTGAAAACGATTTTCTGATTGCGCTTTCAAGGCCTTCATATGAGAATTATATGCAAATTCATCTTGGTCTTCTCTTGATACTTTAAATTGATTAGCCACAGCTTCTGCGGTATTACCCATACCCCAATAATAATCTTCATGACCAGCTTTTATAACATCGTAATTCAATTCAGGTTTAAAACCCGTCATTGGAACGGCGCTCATACTTTCGGCACCACCAGCTATAATACAATCTGCCATTCCCGATTGAATTTTAGCCGTAGCAATACCTATGGTTTCAATTCCAGAAGAACAAAATCTATTAACCGTTACTCCGGGTATTTCAACCGAATTTAGTCCCATTAGAGAAATTAAACGCGCCATATTTAAACCTTGAGACCCTTCTGGCATCGCGTTACCAACAATAACATCATCAATACGTGTTTTGTCTAATTGTGGTAATTCTTTCATCATATGCTGAATCGTTTCAGCAGCTAACTCATCGGTTCTTTTAAACCGGAAAACACCTTTGGGAGCTTTACCAACTGCGGTTCTGTATGCTTTTACTATATATGCTTGTTTCATATTCTTAATTTCTCAATGGTTTCCCTGTGGTTAACATATGTTGAATACGCTCTAAGGTTTTACGTTCGGTACATAAACTTAAAAATGCCTCACGTTCTAAGTCCAATAAATATTGTTCTGTAACTAAAGTGGGTTCAGATAAATCACCACCTGCCATTACGTAGGCAAGCTTATTGGCTATTTTATGGTCGTGTGAACTAATATAATTACTGTCCTCCATAGCATCTGTTCCTACTAAAAACATAGCAAGCGCTTGTTTTCCTAATACTTTCACATCAGCTCGTTTTACAGGTTGTGTATAACCAGAATTTGCCATAAGCATAGCATGTGCTTTTGCTGTAGCAATTTGTCTGTCTTTATTAACAACTACAACATCTTTTCCTTTTTGGAGCACGCCCAAATCAAAAGCCTCGTATGCTGATGTAGATACTTTTGCCATACCAATAGTTAAGAAATATTCTTGGAGTACGTTTAATTCAACATCCCCTTTTCTAAAGGTATCGGATGCTCTTAATGCCATTTCTTTAGAGCCAGCACCTCCAGGAATTACGCCTACACCAAATTCAACCAGACCCATATAGGTTTCGGCAGCAGCAACTACTTTATCTGCATGCATTGAAAGTTCGCATGCACCACCTAAAGACATACCGTGAGGCGCTGATACAGTAGGTATAGATGAGTAACGCATACGCATCATAGTATCTTGAAAATATTTAACGGCTGCGTTAAGCTCGTCGTATTCTTGTTCGACTGCCATCATGAAAATCATACCAATATTGGCGCCAACTGAGAAATTAGCGCCTTGGTTACCGATAACTAATCCCTCAAAGTCATTTTCTGCAATATCGATAGCTTTATTTAATCCGGCTAAAACATCACCACCTATGGTATTCATTTTAGATTGGAATTCACAGTTTAATATGCCATCACCTAAATCTTCTATAACTACTCCTGAATTTTTAAATACTTCATTCGATTTTCTAATATTGTCTAATATAATAAAGGCATCCTGTCCAGGTATTTTTTGTTGTGTTTTCGATGGAATATCATAAAAGTAGGTTGCTCCTTCTTTGATGCAATAAAATGAAGTACTTCCAGAGGATAACATCTCATTTACCCATGAACCGACTTCTAAACCTTCAGATTTAATTAACTCCAATCCTTTTTCAAGACCAATAGCATCCCAGATTTGGAAAGGACCATGACCCCATCCAAAACCAGCTTTCATTGCATCATCTATTTTATATAATTCATCTGATATTTCTGGAATTCTATGCGATACATAGGCGAATAAGGAAGCAAATGTTTTTCTATAAAACTCACCCGCTTTATCTTTTCCAGAGATTAGAATTTTAAACCGATCAATAACGTTATCAACTGATTTTGTTAGTTCAAGTGTTGCAAATTTTGCTTTTTTAGATGAGCGATATTCCAGAGAATTTAAATCTAAAGACAGTATTTCTTTTTTCCCTTCAGGAGACACTTGCTTTTTGTAAAAACCTTGGCCAGTTTTACTACCTAGCCATTTATTTTCCACCATAGTATTAATGAAAGCTGGTAACTTAAACAACGCTAGGCGTTCGTCATTTTTGCAATTGTCTGCAATACCATTGGAAACGTGAACAAGTGTATCTAAACCAACTACATCAACCGTTCTAAAAGTAGCCGATTTTGGCCTACCTATAACTGGACCAGTAAGTTTATCAACTTCTTCAATAGTTAATCCCATTTCTTTAACCGCATGAAACAAACTCATAATACTAAAGATTCCTATTCTGTTTCCAATGAAAGCAGGTGTGTCTTTTGCAATTACAGAAGTTTTACCTAAGAATTGTTCGCCATAATTATTTAAAAAACCTAAAACAGATTGATTTGTTTTTGGACCAGGTATAATTTCGAAGAGTTTTAAATAGCGCGCAGGATTGAAAAAGTGTGTACCACAAAAATGTTTTTGAAAATCGTCACTGCGACCTTCGCTCATAAATTTAATAGGAATACCAGACGTATTACTTGTAATTAATGTTCCTGGAGTTCGATGTTTTTCTAGGTTTTCAAAAACTTGCTTTTTTATGTCTAGACGTTCAACCACAACTTCCATAATCCAATCTACATCTGCAACTTTAGCGATATCGTCTTCAAGATTACCCGTGGTTATTCTTTTCGCAAATTTTTGATGGTAAATAGGAGAGGGCTTAGATTTTAATGAAGCCATCAATGCATCATTTACTAATCTATTTCTAACGGCTTTATCTTCTAAAGTTAAGTCTTTGGCTTTTTCTTTTTCATTGAGTTCTCGTGGAACGATGTCTAATAAAAGAACATCTATACCAATATTTGCAAAATGGCAAGCAATGCCACTTCCCATAATTCCAGAACCTATAATAGCTACTTTTTTAATTCTTCGCTTACTCATTTTTAAGCTTTTATTTTTTTTGGTTGTATATTTTTTTGTTTGTAATCATATCATTGATTAACTCTGCTACCTCATAAAAGTTATTTATTTTTTCTTCAGAAATACTATTACGTATGGCTTCATTAAAATTTAGTACTTTATCTCTTGAGTGATCACGTTTTTCACGCCCGAATTCAGTTAAATGTATAAGAACACCTCGGCCATCAGATGGGTTTGGTTTCCTTTCTATAACACCGCGTTCTTCCATTGTTTTTAATATTCTAGAAAGACTTGTTGCTTCCATGCCCATTTTAGGACCCAAAGCTGTGGATGGCGTTCCTTTTTCTGGATCTATACTAAGTAGCGTGAATCCGGTCGCCATGGTGCTTTCAAATTTAGCAGCCTCTTCGTTATACATTTTTTGCACAGCAAGCCACGTTGTTCTAAGAACGTACTCTATTGTTTTATCTTTCATTTGGTTAGGTTGGTGAGTTCAAATATATAAAAAAATACTATGCATGCATAGTATTTTTTTATATATTAATAAAATGTAAGAAGTATAAAAAAACCACCTTATTAATAAGGTGGTTTTAAAAATGTGTATAATAGTTATTCGCCTAATTTGCCATTAACCATACCAATTACAGCACCAATAATAGCTGTCATTACAATAGAAATACCTACATCCATGGCGAACATTTGTCCTGTAGCTCCTGAGTTCATTGCCATATTAAAGAAGTTAAAATATAACCCTACAAATAGACCAATAATGGCTCCTGCCTTAGCGCCTGTAGCTGCTGTGGTTATTTGTGCCCACTTGGTGTAGATATAAGCAACAAATAAACCAAAAGTAATACAGCCTAAAAATATCATAATCATAGTATTAGAACTTTCCTCTGGTTGTGGAAAAAAGTCTTTAAAAAGAATACCATAGAAAAGCCAACCCAATAAGAAGTCAACTATGCCTCCAACAACTCCAGAAACTAGAAAATTTTTTGTTTTCATTTTATTTAAATTATTAGTTAGTGAGTTAAAAGTATTAAAAAAATACGAAATACATAATTAATTATATATAGAAATGATGATATCGCAATATTGTGTAGGATAAATTATCTAAAGTTTAAAACAATTATTTAGTCTAAGGTCGGTAAATTTGTTCTATCAATTCTGAGTATTTCTCTTGAATGATACTTCGTCTCATTTTTAAAGTAGGAGTAAGATGACCACCATCGATAGACCATATTTCTGGAGTTAGCTTGAAAAGTTTTATTTGTTCCCATTTTCCAAACTTGCTATTGCATTTGTCTATTTCTTTTTGGATTCTCGAATGCACTATTTCTGAAGAAGCTATTTCTTTTTGAGAATTACCAATGGAATGATTTTTTTTGTTAATCCATTCTTTTAGATAGTCAAAATTTGGTTGTACTAAGGCAGCTGGCATTTTTTCGCCTTCACCAATTACCATTATTTGTTCTATAAAGCGTGATTGTTTTAGATCATTTTCAAGTAGTGTAGGAACGACATATTTACCGCCAGAAGTTTTAAACATTTCTTTTTTACGTCCTGTAATTTTAAGAAAACCATCTGAATCAATTTCTCCTTTATCACCAGTATGGAAATAATCACCGGTCATAACTTCAGCAGTTTTTTCAGGGTCCTTATAATAACCCATCATAACATTTGGACCTTTACATAGAATTTCACCGTCGTCTGCAATTTTTACTTCTACACCTTCAAGGGCTTTTCCAACATATCCAATTTTCCATGTATTGTCTCTTCTATCGCTTACCGTAACCCCAGGAGATGTTTCTGTAAGCCCATAACATTCCATAATAGGTAATCCTGCGGCTCCAAATATATGTCCTAAACGTGGTTGTAATGCCGCACTACCAGATGCCATAAATACAATATTCCCACCAAGAGCTTCCTGCCATTTGCTAAAAATTAATTTACGTGCAATGCTTAATTTTAATTCATACCACCAGCCATTCTGTTTATAAGGCTCAAACTTTTCACCAAGTTTCACCGCCCAAAAAAACAAACTTTTCTTAATTCCAGATAAATCTTCGGCTTTTGCCATTATTTTATCGTAAACCTTCTCAATTAATCTAGGAACTAATGTAATGACACTTGGTTTTACTTCTTTTAGATTATCACCAATTTTATCTATGCCCTCTGCAAAATGAATAGAAATACTACAGTATTGACAGACATAAAGATATACTCTTTCAAAAATGTGACATATAGGAAGGAAACTGAGTGTTTTGTCCCCAATTTCTAGAGGGAATCTTTTTTCAACTGCAAATACATTTGAAGCAATATTCCAATGAGATAACATAACACCCTTAGGCTTTCCTGTGGTTCCCGATGTGTAAATAATAGTTGCCAAGTCTGATGATTTAACAGCATCTTTTCTAGTATCTAGTTCCTTTTGGTTAGAAGTGTCTTTACCTACTTCAAATAAATCAGAATAGTTAGTACAACCTTCAATAGTATCGAAAGAAAAGACTTCTTTCAATTTTGTTTTCTCTTTTATTTTATTGATTTTACCTAAAACTTCTTCATCTGAAACAAAACAGTAGATAGATTCACTATGGTTTAAAATATACTCATAATCTTCGGCGCAAATGGTTGGATAAATTGGAATGGTCTGTGCGCCGGTTTGTAATACACCAATGTCTACAATGTGCCATTCTGTTCTATTTGTAGAAGAAATAATAGCAATTTTATCATCTTTCTTAACGCCTAATTTTAATAAAGCTCTACTTAAAGCATTTGCTTTATCTAAGTATTCTTGGGTGCTAGTTTTAGCCCAAGTTCCGTTGTATTTTGTAACTAAAGAACCCTCTAAAGGGGCATTTTCCAATTGATAATAGGGGAAATCGAATAATCTTGCTACTTCTACCATAAATAGTTTAGTGAAATCTAGTATTGCAAAGTATGAAATAAAAAAGGAATTTCAAATTAGCTTTCTTGAGTGTCTCATTTTTACTTATGGTAATACTATAAACATGACTTATATCATAAGATACATTTTGTAAAGTCAATAAATTTATGCTGTTATTTTAATGTGAAATTTTAACGATATGGAAATATTAGAAGAGGTAAAACAAAGGGTTTACAAATTTGGAGAAAAAACTGCCGATGGAAACAGTAAAATGAAAAACCTCCTAGGTGGTAAAGGGGCTAATTTAGCAGAAATGAGTTCAATTGGTATTCCTGTACCACCCGGGTTTACTATAACCACAGAGGTGTGTACAGAATATAATCTTTTAGGTCAGGATGCTGTTATTTCGATGATTAGAGAAGAATTGGAGCAATCTATCGCAAATATAGAATCATTAATGGAAACTACTTTTGGTGATAAAGATAATCCTTTATTAGTATCAGTGCGTTCAGGGGCTAGGGTTTCTATGCCAGGAATGATGGATACTGTTCTTAATTTAGGGATGAATGATGAGGTTGTACTAGGGTTGGCAAAAAAAACAAATAACGAAAAGTTTGCTTGGGACTCTTACCGTCGTTTTATTCAAATGTATGGTGGTGTTGTCCTAGGAATGAAACCAGCTTCAAAAGAAGATATAGACCCCTTTGAAGAAATTATGGAAAACCTGAAAGAAAAACGTGGTATTCATTTGGATACAGAGTTTACACTTCAGGACTTGCAAGATTTAGTTTACGATTTTAAAGGTGCGGTTAAAAAAAGGACAGGATTAGATTTTCCAACAGATCCATGGGACCAACTATGGGGAGCAATTATAGCTGTATTTAATAGTTGGAATGGTGATCGAGCAATATACTATAGAAATATGAATGGTTATCCAGCCGACTGGGGAACTGCAGTAAATGTTCAAGCTATGGTTTATGGGAATATGGGAGATAACTCAGGTACAGGTGTTTGTTTTACTCGTGATGCAGGAACAGGAGAAAATGTGTTTAATGGTGAATATTTAATTAATGCACAAGGAGAAGATGTAGTTGCGGGTGTAAGAACACCTCAACAAATTACATTGTTAGGTTCAGAACGTTGGGCGGAATTAGCAAAAGTTGAAGAGGATGATAGAGTTGAAAATTACCCCTCATTAGAAGAATTAATGCCATCTATCTTTACAGAACTAAATACATATCAAGATACTCTAGAGAAGCACTATCGTGATATGCAGGATATGGAATTTACTATTCAAGATGGTCAACTATGGATATTACAGACCAGAAATGGTAAGCGTACTGGTGCAGCCATGGTAAAAATAGCTATGGACTTGCTAAAAGAAGGCATGATTAATGAAAAAGAAACCTTATTGTTGGTTGAAGCCAATAAATTAGATGAATTATTGCATCCAATTTTTGATCCAAATGCTTTAAAAAGAGCTAATGTAATTGCTCAAGGGCTACCAGCATCTCCAGGTGCAGCAACTGGTAAAATTGTGTTTTTTGCAGACGAAGCCAATAAATTTAAGAATAGTATTTTAGTTCGTATTGAAACATCTCCAGAAGATTTAGAAGGTATGAATATTGCTAAAGGTATTCTTACTGCTCGTGGTGGTATGACTTCTCATGCTGCTGTTGTAGCTAGGGGTATGGGAAAATGTTGTATATCTGGCGCAGGCGCTTTAAAAATTAATTATAAGAATAGAACACTTACGGTTGGAGATCATGAATACCAAGAAGGTGATTGGATTTCTTTAAATGGTTCTACAGGTAATATTATAGAAGGTAAAGTAGGAACTAAGGAGCCCGAGTTGAGTGGCGAGTTTGCAGAACTTATGACACTTACAGATAAGTATGGTGTTATGAAGGTGCGAACCAATGCAGACACACCAAAGGATGCCATAGTAGCTCGTAGTTTTGGAGCTCAAGGTATAGGATTAACCAGAACAGAGCATATGTTCTTCGAAGTCGATAGAATTAAGGCAATGCGAGAAATGATTCTGGCAGATACTGTAAAAGGTAGAAAGCAAGCTCTGGAGGAATTATTACCAATGCAACGCATGGATTTTGAAGGTATTTTTGAAGCCATGGAAGGGTTGCCTGTAACCATTCGTTTATTAGATCCACCTTTACACGAATTTGTACCTCACCAACTAGCTACACAAAAAGAGTTAGCCGAAGACATGCATATTTCATTGCAGGCTGTTAAGAATAAAGTAGCAGAATTAGAGGAGTTTAATCCTATGCTCGGACACCGTGGATGTAGATTAGGAAATACCTATCCTGAAATCACCGAAATGCAAACGAGAGCTATTATAGAAGCTGCATTAAATTTGAAGGAGCGAGGTGTTATTTGCAAACCGGAAATTATGGTTCCGTTAATTGGCACTGTCAATGAGTTTAAAGTACAGGAACAAATAATCAGAAATACTGCAGACACTATTTTTAAAGAGAGAGATGATACTATTGAATATTTTGTTGGTACTATGATGGAAATACCAAGAGCAACCTTGATGGCAGATAAAATTGCGGAAATAGCAGATTTCTTCTCATTTGGAACAAACGACTTAACTCAAATGACTTTTGGGTACTCACGAGACGATGCTAGTAAGTTTCTGCCAATCTATATCAAGAAAGGTATTTTAAAAGTTGACCCTTTTGAAGTATTGGATCAAGAAGGTGTTGGACAATTAATTAAAATAGGAACGGAGCGCGGAAGAAGTTCAAAACCAAACTTAAAAGTTGGAATTTGCGGCGAGCATGGAGGTGAACCAAGCTCCGTAGAGTTTTGCTATAATATAGGAATGGATTATGTTAGTTGTTCACCATATCGTGTGCCTATTGCAAGATTGGTTTCAGCACAAGCAGCTATAAAAGCTAAGAAATAAGTTTAAATTTTTAAAATTGAAAAACCCCAAAGTATAAATTTACTTTGGGGTTTTAGTATAGTCTATAATATTAAATATTTTCAACCCATTGTCTAGCATTCACAAAAGCTTCGAGCCAAGGAGAAACTTCGTCTTTTCTGCCTTTAGGGTAGTTGGCCCAATTCCATTGAAAAGTGGAACGCTCTATATGCGGCATTGTTACTAAATGTCTTCCCGTTTTATCGCACATCATAGCGGTGTTGAAATCAGAACCATTCGGGTTATGTGGATAGCCTTCATAACCATATTTAGCAACGATATGATATTTATCTTCACTATAAGGTAAATTAAATTTTCCTTCTCCATGTGAAATCCAAACACCTAAAGTAGTTCCAGCTAGTGTTGATAGCATAATCGAATTATTATCTTGAATTTTTACTGAAGTAAATGAACTCTCGTGTTTATGAGAATCGTTATAAGTGAGCTTACCATGAATGTTATGGTCTGGATTAATTTCCTCTAATTCCATGAATAACTGGCATCCGTTACAGATACCAACAGATAATGTGTCTTCTCTGTGAAAGAAATTTTGAATGGCCTTATTAGCTTTTTCGTTGTATTTAATAGCACCCGCCCATCCTTTGGCAGAGCCTAAAACATCTGAGTTGCTAAAACCACCAACAGCTCCTAAGAATTGAATGTCTTCTAAAGTTTCACGACCAGAAATTAAATCAGTCATGTGAACATCCTTTACATCAAAACCTGCTAAATACATAGCGTTTGCCATTTCGCGTTCAGAGTTACTCCCTTTTTCGCGTAGAATAGCGGCTTTAGGTCTTTTAATTCCAACTTCAGGGAATTTACCAGTAAAATGTTCTGGGAATGTATATTGTAAAGGTTGATTTTTATAATTGTTAAATCTTTCTTCAGCTAAATTATCCGCTGTTTGTTTTTGATCTAATAAGAATGATGTTTTGTACCAAACATCTCTTAAGCGAGAAACGGTCATGGTGAATACTTCCGTTTGGTTAATCACACTTAAATTATCACTTTCAGTAACTTTTCCAATATTAAAGAATTCAATTTTGGCATTAGATAAGGTATTTTCAATTGAAGCATCTTTTGCTTGAATAACAATTCCAGCATTTTCAGCAAATAAGATTTTAAACGAATCTTTTTCGTTTAAAGCCGATAGGTCTAATTCAGCACCTAAATTGTTATCGGCAAAACACAACTCTAAAAGCGTGGTGACTAATCCACCAGATGCCACATCATGTCCCGCTATAATTTGTTCATTTCTTATTAAGTCTTGAATAGTATTGAAAACGTTTTTAACATACCTTGCATCTTTAACATTAGGAGCATCATTTCCAATTTTGTTCAGAATCTGTGCAAATGAGCTTCCACCTAATTTAAAGTTATCTTGAGATAAGTTGATGTAATAAATATCCCCACCATTTTTATTAAAAACAGGCTCAACAACTTTAGAAATATTATTACAATTGGCTGCAGCGGATATAATAACTGTACCCGGAGATATCACATCCTCATTAGGATATTTCTGTTTCATTGAAAGCGAATCTTTCCCTGTTGGCACATTGATACCTAAATCAATGCTGAATTCTGAAATGGCTTTAACCGCTTCATATAAACGGGCATCCTCACCTTCATTTTTACAAGGCCACATCCAGTTTGCAGATAAGGAAACCGAGCGTAAGCCATCTTTTAAAGGTGCCCAAATAATATTGGTTAAAGCTTCGGTAATAGAGTTTCTACTCCCTGCCACAGGATTAATTAATCCAGAAATAGGTGAGTGCCCTATAGAAGTAGCAATACCTTCTTTACCTTTATAATCCAACGCCATTACACCAACATTATTCAATGGTAATTGTAAAGGCCCAGCGCATTGTTGTTTGGCTACTTTGCCACCAACACAACGGTCTACTTTGTTTGTTAACCAATCTTTACAGGCAACGGCTTCAAGTTGTAATACTTGGTCTAAGTATTTGTAAAAATCATCTGCCTTATAAGTAACATCGGCATAATTTCTTTCAACCGTATTGTCTGTCATGATGGTTTTTGGAGAGCTTCCAAACATATCTTCCATGGCTAAATCCATTGGCTTATTACCTTTGGTTTTAGATTGGAACGTAAATCTATCATCACCAGTAACATCACCAACAGTATACATTGGTGAACGTTCACGGTCTGCTATTTTATGCAGAGTTTCAAGGTGTTCTTCACTAATGACCAATCCCATTCGTTCTTGAGATTCGTTACCAATAATTTCTTTATCAGATAGGGTAGGATCCCCAACTGGTAATGCATCTAAATCTATTTTTCCACCTGTATCTTCAACCAATTCAGATAAACAATTTAAATGCCCACCAGCGCCGTGATCGTGAATTGATACTATAAAGTTTTCTTCGCTTTCTACCATTCCTCGAATGGCATTTGCAGCACGTTTTTGCATTTCTGGGTTAGAACGTTGTACGGCGTTTAATTCAATGCCAGTAGCAAAT
The DNA here is from genome assembly GCF_057219435.1 of Algibacter sp. YIN40. Classification (NCBI taxonomy): domain Bacteria; kingdom Pseudomonadati; phylum Bacteroidota; class Flavobacteriia; order Flavobacteriales; family Flavobacteriaceae; genus Algibacter; species Algibacter sp. YIN40. The sequence goes on from NZ_JBXVVC010000003.1 coordinate 142,569, forward strand.
GCACCAGTATCAGCTGATGATACCGCAGCACCACCCATACCAATACGGTAATTTTCACCACCAAGAATAACAATTTTATCGCCAGTTTTTGGCGTGTCTTTTAAAGCTTGGTCTGCTTTTCCATAACCAATACCTCCAGCTTGCATAATTACTTTGTCGAAACCAAGTTTACGCGCTTCCTCTTCATGCTCAAAAGTTAATACCGAACCACAAATTAATGGCTGCCCGAATTTGTTTCCAAAGTCTGAAGCTCCGTTAGAGGCTTTAATTAAAATATCCATTGGCGTTTGGTATAACCAATCGCGTTCTAAAACGCGATGTTCCCAAGGACGACTTTCTTCTAAACGCGAATATGAGGTCATATAAACCGCAGTTCCTGCTAATGGAAGTGATCCTTTCCCACCCGCAAGTCTATCTCTAATTTCTCCACCCGAACCTGTTGCAGCACCATTAAAAGGCTCAACGGTTGTTGGGAAATTATGTGTTTCCGCTTTAAGTGAAATTACGGATTCATAATCTTCGGTTGTATAGTAATCAGGAATATCAGCACGTTTTGGTGCAAACTGTTCTACTTTTGGGCCTTTAATAAAAGCCACATTATCTTTATATGCCGAAACTATATCGTTAGGATGTTGCTTCGATGTTTCTTTAATTAATTTGAATAACGAGGTTGGTTTTTCTTCACCATCAATCACAAACGTCCCGTTAAAAATTTTATGCCTACAATGCTCAGAGTTCACTTGTGAAAACCCAAACACTTCAGAGTCCGTTAGTGGTCTTCCAATTTTCTCAGAAACACCTTCTAAATACTCAACCTCCTCATCGCTTAGCGATAAGCCTTCTTGCGTATTATAAGCCGCAATATCTTGAATATTTAAAATGGGTTCGGGCTCAATATCAATGGTAAAACTCTCTTGATTTAAACCTTTAAATTTTTCAGAAATCATAGGATCAAAATCTTTGAAATCTTTTGAAACAGCTTTAAACTCTTCAATTCTAATAACATCAGAAACTCCCATGTTTTGAGTAATCTCAACCGCATTAGTACTCCATGGTGTAATCATAGCGGCACGTGGACCAACAAAAAAAGAATCCAATGATGCTTGCTCTATTTTAGGTTGGTTGTCAAAAAGCCATGTTAATTTTGAGATTGTTTTGGTAGATAATTCTTTTGTTGTTTGAACAGCAAAGACTTTGCTATTTACGTTTCCAAAGAAATGAATCATTATGTATTTATTTGTTTGTTTAAAGAAAGTGCAAATTTACTTCTTTTTAATGGAATTTGTAGTAAATGCAATGTCGAAAAGTAGGAGTTATTCACTAGGTTTTAAACATATAAGAATCGAATTAAGTCGATTGCTTTTATTGTTTTATTATTTTTTTTGTAATACTCCTACCGTTGTTGTTGATTTTAATTATATAAATACCTCTTGCTAATGATGAAATATCTAATTTCGGATTGGAAGTTGTGATATTAGATTGAAGCAGTTTTTTACCAAAAATATTAAATATTTCAACACTTATACCTTCACTGTTCTTGACAAAAATATAATCTAATTTTGTAGGGTTAGGGAAAATTAAAATACTATTCTTATTAAATATTGAAGTATTTAATGTGGTCGAATGCATGCCTAAATCATCTACTGTATCTTGAGCGAATGACGTCCATTCATTTAGAAAATCGTAAGCAGTATTTGGTTGCACAACTGATGGTTTTCTTCGTAATGTTACATTTTGAGCGAAATTGCTACTTCCGCCATCAAAAACACCAATAATATCTATTAAATCGTCGTTTTTAAATAATCCAACAGGATCATTACCATTAAAATTTAATGGCTCTCCATAATTAGTGTCAACATTATTTGGAACTATTATATCTGCCTGATTTATAATAGTTGAATTTATAGCACTGCCGTTAATAATAACTACAACATCTCCTGAATTTAAATTACCAGATAGATCAAATTTTGTTGACCATGAGCCAGCTCCATTTCCTTGTCGTCTTAAATTATAAGCAGATAAATCTATAGTGTTACCCGTGACATTTGCTATTTCTAAGGCTTTATTGTTTGAGCTTCCTTCTATATATTCTGAGATGAACAATTCTTCGGCACCTCCTGTTCCACCATCCGTGGTCATAGCGTTTATAGGGATGCTTTGAGAAGATTTATTGTCTGCAGCATCTTTAGCTAATACAGTGACGGAATAATTTGTTGATGCCGTTAAGCCATTGGCTGTATATGTTGCATCTGCGGTTGTAGCATTAAAGCTTCCATCTAAATAAATATCATAACCTGTTACTCCTGTATTGTCTCCAGAAGGATCCCAAGTAATTTTGAAAGAAGTGTCAGTTTCGTTACTTATTATAATATTAATTGGAATAGTTGGAGCTTCAGTATCCTGCAGAGTAGAACTCACAAGATTAGTGCTTAGTGCTGATGCGTTTTCTGCTATATCTTTGGCTAAAACAGTCAAACTATAAGAAGTATTAGATGCTAAATTTGATATTGTAAAATTAGTATTGGATGTTGAGGTTTCAAAGTTTCCATTTACATAAATATTATAGCTGGTTACTGCTACGTTATCTGTAGAGGCATCCCAACTTAAATCGATAGAAAAAGTAGTGTTGTTTGATGCAACTAAATTCATTGGAACTGTAGGTGCTTCATTGTCTGCACTTGTATAGATTCCCCAAATATCTTCAGCATCTGGTCCGCCCCATATTCTTGTAGCTAATCTAGGGTTGTCTATAAAAGGGTTTCTGTTTCCTTGAGCATAAGTATTTGCAATATTTTCATGATAAGTATTTCTTTGCTCTTCGATGGCAGAAACAGGATCATCTGCATTCCACTGCAAAAATAAATCAATCATATTATCAGGTGTGGCTGAGCTATTTCCTATCCCAACATTTGTTGGTAAGCAACGATCCCCATATCGTAAATACATATACATTACAATTCGTGCTACATCTCCTTTCCATTCATCGCCTGGATACCAGCCCGCACTCACAGGACCAGAATCACCTGAACCTGTTATAAACAACCTATTGCTTCTAGACGAATTGCGCTGGGCATCACAAGGTCTTAAGTTGTGTGCATCGGCATATGGAGGGCCGTCTATTCCTCCTTCATCTAAATCTGGTGTTCCTAATGAATTTGAATATACGTGTTCTCTGTTCCACTGGCCAATTGATACCCCGTTGTCGTTAATTCCTCTTTCACGATCGTTTGTCTCATCTCCATCTAAACCGTTTTCGAAACCATAAATTAATAAAACCTCTGTATTATTTGATGGGTTAATATCTGTAATCTTAACAGATTCCCATATGTCTGGAGTATATAGGAGATTTTTAAAATGTGTTGTAGTTATTTTGGTTGCTAAATTTTGTCTTAGTGTTAAACCTGTTAAATTAAGATTAACGTCGTCATAATAACTTTGTTGACCTAGCAAAACAAAAGAGAGAAGGGATAAAAAGTAAAAAAGAAGTTGTTTTTTCATTTTTTTATGAATCTAAATATACCATATTAAATTCAAATTAACTTATAATTGGTTATTGTTTAATTAGTTTTTTGGTAATGCTTCCCTCAGCAGATTTTAGTTTTACTAAGTAGATGCCTTTGGCAAGGTTTGAGATGTTTACGCTATTATTTGTTTTATCAAGGTTCTTGATAAGAATCTCGTTGCCTAAAACATTGTAAATGACAACTTCTAAGTTTTGAGTTGCAGAAAAGTAAACAAAATTATCTTTTACTGGATTAGGATACATTTTGTAAGTTATATTTTCAATGAATTTTGTTGAAAGTAAATTACCCCAAATAGATTGAACATAACTTGGGTTATCTATAAATGGATTTCTGTTATCTTGATGTTTAAAAATTTCTTCGTTCCTAGTTCTTTCTTTGTCACTTACTTCATCGCTAATATGCCAATCATATAGCATATCTAAAGCCCATTGTTCAAATACCTGATAACTAGAGCCGTCAAGCATACTATTTCCATTAGGGTTTTCTGTTTCCCATCCGGATATTTCGTCTTGATATCTTACAGCAATATAAAATAAGCCTCGAGCGATATCACCTTTATACATGTCAATTGGTTCAAAAACATCATCAGTTGGGCCAGAAATAATACTGGAACCTAATTTAGATCCATTTGAGGAGGGGTTTCCTGTTGTAATATTAACTTCTCCGTAGGCAAAATTACCTCTAAGTGAATTTATGGTTTTATCAGTAGGAATTATATGGTAAGCATCTGCTTGCATTGGGTGATTACTTATGTTTCCAAACCAGCTTCTTGGAAATGTATGTTCTCTATTATATTTTTCGCATTCACCAGATACAGATCCTCCAGTATCTTGATCTGTTACAAAGGTAAAGTCACAATTGCTATACATATCCCAAACCTTACCATCATTTCTAATATCTGATGTTTGATATAATGTCCATAAATTTGAATATGTTACACTAGTATCATGAAAAGGTTGCCCATTTAAATCATTAACCTCGTCAATAATTAAATGAAGAGCAGTCTTTAAATCAGTACCGGTTTTTCCATTAGCATTATTATAATAGCCATTAGGAACTTGAGCAAATCCAAATGATGCTATAAAAAAAAGAAAGTAAAAATGTTTCATACTCTAAGATTAATTTTTTCGTTCCAAAAGAGCCATATAAAACCCATCAAATCCTTTTTCGTGGGCTAATATTTTTTTGTCCTTTACAAATATAAAATCTTTTCCTGATTCTGATTTCAAGAAATTATCAACCTGATTTTGATTTTCTGATGGTAAAACTGAACAGGTAGCATATACTAATTTACCGCCAGGTTTCACCATTCTTGAATATTGCTGCAATACTTCTTGTTGCGTAACTCTAATACGGTCTAAGAACTCAGGTTCTAATTTCCATTTGGCATCTGGGTTTCTACGTAAAACACCTAAGCCAGAGCATGGGGCGTCTATTAAAACACGGTCGGCTTTATTATATAATTTTTTAATAGCTTTAGTAGATTCAATGACGCGGTTTTCAATGTTATGAGCACCATTTCGTTTTGCACGGCGTTTTAGTTCGTTCAATTTATTTTCATAAATATCCATAGCAATAATTTGACCTTTATTTTCCATTAAAGCCGCTAAATGCAATGTTTTTCCCCCTGCACCGGCACAGGCATCTACCACACGCATACCTGGTTCTACATTTAAAAATTCAGCCACTAGTTGCGATGATGCATCTTGAACTTCAAAATAACCATTTTTAAAAGCTTCTGTTTGAAATACATTGGCACGCTCTCTTAGTTTTAATGCACTCGGATGGTTATCTAAAAATTCTGTTTCAATATCTAAATTGAATAATTCGGCTTGTAATTTCTCTTTAGTAGTTTTAAGCGTATTTACTCTTAAAATAACATCTGCCTGTTCGTTTAAAGCTTCAATTTCCTTACTCCATACGTCTTTCCCTAGTTCTTTTATACCAATATCGTCCATCCAATCAGGAATAGATTCCTTAAATTTTCTAGTTTTTGAAAGCTCATCATATTTGCCTTTTATACGTCGTAATGGCGTCCCTTCAAAATATTTCCAATCGGGTAATTTAATACCTTTTAAGGTTGCCCAAACAGCAAACATGCGCCATAGGTTTTCTCTGTCAAATGGTTCTTTAACTTCAGCAATTTCTGCATACAAACGCTTCCATCTAACTATGTCATAAGTAGTTTCGGCTACAAAGCCTCTGTCCCGTGAGCCCCATCGTTTATCTCGTTTTAATAGTTGTTGTATAACCTTATCGGCATACTTGCCTTCGTTAAAAATTAAGGTTAAACCATCAATAACCGCAAAGCATAAATTTCTGTGTAATCGCATGTTGTTTTTATCAATCTGCAAATGTAGTTATAATGTTTATTAATATGAATAGAATGCACCCAATTAAACCTTTCTGCTTTTATGATGTCTAAAACCAAATTGCTATACCAAATGAAACTATTCTATTCAAAACTACTATTTCTATTTGTTGTCCTTTCTGGATGTAGTAATGCTCAAGACGTTGATGTTGTTAATCAGGAAGAAGAGGAACAGGAGAATACAATTTCACAACCAAATATATTACTAGTAATTGCTGATGATATGGGGCTAGATGCTACACCCGGTTATGATATAGCAGGGATTAAACCAAGTATGCCCAATTTAGAGTCACTTATGAGCAACGGTATTAAGTTTAATAACTTTTGGTCTTATCCATTATGTACACCAACACGAGCAAGCATCCTCACCGGTAAATATGGATTTAGAACAAACGTAACAAATGTTGGGCAGAATTTATCAAGTACGGAACAGTCTATACAAAGCTATTTAGATAATATGAATTCTGGATATAGCCATGCAGTAATAGGTAAATGGCATTTATCTGGGGATATTAATCACCCTAATGCTATTGGTGTTGATGACTATTCAGGAGTTTTAGGTGGAGGTGTACAATCTTACTGGAATTGGAATTTGGTAGAAAATATGCAAAGTTCTAGTTCAACAGAATATACCACTACAAAGTTTACAGATTTAGCAATTAATTGGATAGGAAGTCAAAATCAACCTTGGTTTTTGTGGTTGGCTTATAATGCGCCACATACCCCTTTTCATTTGCCACCAAGTGAATTACATTCACAAGGTGTTTTGCCTGAAGATCAATCAAGTATAGATATAAATCCTTTACCATATTACTTAGCTATGATAGAAGCTATGGATTCTGAAATGGGAAGACTAATAAACTCTATGAGTCAAGAAGAAAGAGGTAATACAGTTATTATTTTTATTGGAGATAATGGTACACCTAATCAGGTAGCCCAAACATATTCAAATCGACGTGTAAAAGGAAGTATTTATCAAGGAGGTATTAATGTACCTATGATAATTTCAGGAAAAAACATAGAGCGCCTAGGAGTAGAGGAAGATGCGCTTCTTAGCACTACAGACTTGTTTGCGACCATATCGGGAATAGCGGGTTCTAATAATACTGAAATAAATGATAGTAAGAATTTTAAATCTATGTTTAATGGATCTGGAGTCACTGTTAGAGATTATGTTTATAGTGAAATAGGTGATGATATAAATAATCTGGACTATACCATTAGAAATAACGACTACAAACTGATGAAATTTAATAATGGTAATGAAGCTCTTTATCATTTAGCTGAAGATCCTTTTGAATCAATTAATTTATTAATTGCTAATCGGCTTCCTTTATCTGAAGAGGCTCAGGTGGCAAAAGATGCCTTAGAAGCCGAAGTTATAAACATTAAAAACCAATAATATAAAACCCAAATACTATGAAATATTTAAAATACACTTTAAGGTTCGGCTTGCTTTTCTTATTAATTCTTACAGCATGTTCTAGTGGAGATGATTCAACTTCAGGACAAGAGCAAGAAGAAGTAAATACAGATACTAATTACGATACTAGTAATATACTTTCGAAATTTGATGGAACCGGCTTATCTTATGAAGTTAACGGGAATACGGTTACGTTTACTACGGCAGATTTGCCAAATCATACAAGTCCTTACTGGGATACTAGTAATCCGTTGTATGAAGCTTATAATGGGACTAATGCTAATTGGAATCAAAACCCAGGTTCAATAGGCACACAAAATATTGTATTTACTATAACATTAAACCCAGAAGAAGCAACTAATAAAGAGGCTACTCCTATGGGGCCCATTGGCATTTCTAGAAATGGAGTTATATTTTTTAATCAATATGCAGCAGGTGGGTCTCCTTTAACAGGCGAGATTAACTCATTCGATCAATGGTTAGGCCATCCAGCTATGACAACCTACCATTATCATGTAGAACCTACTTATTTAACTCAAGAATTTGGAGTTGACGCATTTTTAGGGTTATTGTCAGATGGATTTCCGGTTTATGGACCTGTTGAAAATGGAGAAACTATAACAAATAGTGATTTAGATGCTTATCATGGGCATACTTCAGTAACACCAGATTTTCCAGAGGGCATTTATCATTACCACATTACAAGCGAGGATCCTTATTTAAATGGAAACGGCTTTTTTGGAACACCAGGAAATATATCTCGATAGTTGAAATTTAGAATTATACATATCGCTTCCATTTTAGTTTTGATGCTTTCTTGTAATGATTCATCAAATAGTATTGTAGAGAATACAGATTCAAGATTAAGATTAGCAAATGGTGTTTTGTTATATAATGAATTACCTTTTTCTGGCAAAGTAATTTCAAATTACACTTCAATGCAATTAAAATATGAAATTCAATATGCAAAAGGCAGGAAAAATGGTTTAGAAAAAAAATGGTCACAAAATGGAAATGTAATTGAAAAGCGTTCATACACCAATGGTTTTAAATCAGGCATACATAAAGCCTGTTGGCCAGATGGAACACCAAAATTCGAATATTACTTTAATGAGCGAGGAGAGTTTCATGGAACAGTTAAAGAATGGACGCAATCGGGTTTGTTATATATGAGTTTTAATTACGCTAATGGAAAAGAAGAAGGTCGCCAACGTTTATGGAAATTAGACGGAAGTATTAAAGCTAATTATGAAGTAGTTGATGGAGAACGTTTCGGTCTCATAGGGTTAAAAAAATGTTACACTATAACTGTTAATGAAGATGAAATTGAATAATAAAACGTATCACGCCGATTATATTTCAGCTCCCAAGATCGATATGATGTCATTTCGAGTGATTCAGATTTTAAGAGGAATTGTATCGAGAAATCTTTTTTTAAGGGCATTATTACTTTTAAGCTTCTTATCATGTAAAAATCAATCAAAAGATACTACTGTTTCAGAAATTACAAAATTGCCCTATTTCAATTCCCCAGATTTCACACCTGAATGGGAAATACCAACACATAAAATACCTGAATTTTCGTTTATAAATCAAAATGGTGAAATTGTAAATAATGCTACTTATACAGGACAAATCTATATAGCGGATTTCTTCTTCACTAGTTGTCCTGGTATCTGCCCAAAACTCACTAAGAATATGGCAAGTTTGCAAGAGGAATATAAAAGTGATAATATTATTAAGTTGCTGTCACATACTGTAATGCCTTGGAAAGATTCAATTACTGTTTTAAAAGAATATGCGAAAAGAAATGGAGTAAATGATGAAAAATGGAATCTTGTTACTGGCAATAAAGATGCGCTTTATAATATTGCCAGAACAGGTTATTTTGCCGATGAAGATTTTATAAAAACCCAAGATGATAGCAATTTTATCCACACTGAGAATTTTATTTTAGTAGATAAAAAAGGTTATATACGAGGCGTATATAATGGCACTTTAGAGGTTGATGTATTGAGATTAAAAAGACACATCGATATTCTCAGAAAAGAAATTTGATTCGATTAATGGTTTTTGATGAAAAGCTTCACGATTGTTCATGAAGCTTTTTTACTTTTATGGAAATTTAAAATTATGAAGCAAATCGTTCAGGTAATTATAATCTGTACTTTTATTTTTTCTTGTAAAGAGAAAACTAAATATTTACCTAGAAATATTTCTAAAGTAGAAATTAAAACACATTCTTTAGATTCCTCTTTAAGTATTCGAGCTTTAGATATCAATAAAGAGGATAAAGTTTTTTTTCTAACATCGAATGGTTTTGGCGGTGTTATTTATAATAGTGAATATGACAAAGAAACAAATGTGATCTACCCAATTCCTATGGCGCACGATAGTGTGAAAAATAATTTCAGAGCTGTCAGTTCTACTAGAAAAAATGGTTTTGCTCTTACTATAGGGACGCCTGCAAGGTTATATAAAATGAAGAATGATGAAAAAGTAATTGTCTACGAAGAAACTCACCCTAAAGCCTTTTACGACTCTATGGATTTTTGGAATGACCAAGAAGGTATTGCTATTGGAGACCCAACAGATGATTGCCTGAGCATCATCATCACTAGAGATGGTGGTAATACATGGAATAAACTATTATGTGATGATTTACCCAAGGCAAAAGAAGGAGAAGCTGCATTTGCAGCAAGTGACACAAATATTGCTATTGTTAACGATCATACTTGGGTAGCAACAGGTGGTAAGGCAAGTAGAGTTTTATATTCTCCAGATAAAGGTGAAACTTGGAAAGTATTTGAAACACCTATAGTCCAAGGCAAAGAAACAACCGGTATGTATTCCATCGATTTTTATAATGAAAAAATTGGCTTTGCTATTGGAGGTGATTATACGCAACCAGATACCAATAGTGTTAATAAAATTAGAACTACCAATGGCGGTAAAACATGGGAGTTAGTAGCCCAAAACCAAAACCCAGGATATAGAAGTTGTGTTCAATTTGTGCCTAATGGCAAAGGAAAGGAACTCGTAGCATTGGGTTTTAATGGTATAGATTATTCCAACGATTTTGGAGCTTCATGGAAACACTTAAGTGATGAAGGCTTTTATACTATTCGATTTTTAAACGATTCGATTGCTTATGCTGCGGGAAAAGGACGCATCTCAAAATTGATGTTTAAATAATATTAAAAAATCTACATAAATATTTACTCTAAAATATTTTAGTGACATTATGACATTTTTATAATATTGGCAGTACTTTTGCCAACTCAAATAATGTATTGCACAAATTAAGTTTAGCATGAGTAAGAAAAGTAAAAAAGATATAGTAGAAGAACAGGTTGCTAATGCAGAAACCGAAACGGTTGAGGTAGAAGAGCAAGTTGTTGAAGAACAAACGATTGAAGAAAAACTTCAAGCCGAGGTGAAACAGGAAAAAGATAAGTTTTTAAGGCTTTTTGCAGAGTTTGAAAACTATAAAAAGCGTACGGCCAGAGAGCGCATAGAATTATTTTCTACCGCAAGTGAAGATGTTATGAAAACATTGTTGCCAATTCTTGACGATTTTGAGCGTGCATTGACGCATATTGAAGAGGATAAAGAAGCTGAAGAATTACGCAAAGGTGTTTTACTTATTTATCAAAAGTTGGTTAATAATTTAGAACAAAAAGGTTTAAAGGTAATGACTGTGGAAAAAGGAAGTGCTTTTGATGCAGATAATCATGAAGCAATAACTCAAATTCCTGCACCAAGTGACGATTTAAAAGGAAAAATTATTGATGTTGTTGAAAAAGGGTATACCCTTGGAGATAAAATTATTCGCTTTCCAAAAGTTGTTATTGGGCAATAAAATATACAGATGGCAAAAAGAGATTATTACGAAATATTAGGGATTAGCAAAGGCGCTAGTGATTCTGAAATAAAAAAAGCTTACAGAAAAAAGGCGATTCAATTTCACCCGGATAAAAACCCAGATGATAAGGATGCAGAAGCTAAATTTAAGGAAGCAGCCGAAGCTTATGAAGTCTTAAGTGATGCCGATAAAAAAGCACGTTACGATCAGTTTGGCCACCAAGCATTTGAAAATGGCGGTGGTTTTGGTGGTGGCATGAATATGGACGACATATTCAGTCAATTCGGTGATATTTTTGGTGGCGGTTTTGGTGGCGGTGGCTTCTCTGGTTTTGGTGGCGGTGGCGGTGGTCAGCGTCGTGTAAAAGGAAGTAACTTACGTATTCGCGTAAAACTTACTTTAGAAGAAATCGCCAATGGTGTAGAGAAAAAAATAAAAGTAAAGCGTAAAATACAAGCTCCAGGTACAACATACAAAACATGTTCTACGTGTAATGGTAGCGGTCAAGTTACTAGAATAGCTAATACTATATTAGGAAGAATGCAAACATCTGCACCTTGTAATGCATGTGGTGGAGCAGGACAAACTATTGATAAAAAACCTGCCGATGCCGATGCTCAAGGCCTTAAAATAGCAGAAGAAACGGTTTCTATTAAAATACCAGCAGGTGTTGTAGATGGCATGCAACTTAAAGTATCTAGCAAAGGAAATGAAGCTCCAGGTAATGGAATTTCTGGAGATTTATTAGTTGCTATTGAAGAAATTGAGCATGATAAATTACAACGAGAAGGCGACAATTTGCATTACGATTTATATGTGAGTTATCCAGATGCTGTTTTAGGTACTTCTAAAGAAATAGATACGGTTACTGGTAAAGTGCGTATTAAAGTTGAAGCCGGTGTCCAGTCTGGGAAAATATTGCGCTTACGCGGAAAAGGTATTCCAAGTATAAACGGTTATGGAAAAGGAGATTTGTTAGTACACGTAAATGTTTGGACTCCAAAAACTTTGAATAAACAACAAAAAGATTTTTTTGAAACCATGCGTGATGACGAACATTTTTCACCTAAACCTGAAAGTTCCGATAAGTCTTTCTTCGAAAAAGTTAAGGACATGTTTTCTTAGTTAAACATCATAAAACATAGATAATCTGCCATTGAGCGGATTATTTTTTGGAATAACTTATTTAATAGTTTTGCTATTAGTATTGAAAAAAAAACTATATTTGAAGTATCACTAATTTATTTTAGTGGTAATTTTTCTTTTTCATAGCAATTTTTTTCCCATCCTTAATTAGTTTTGAGGGTGGGTTTTGTTTTTTTAAGCTTTAGTGAAAATCTTACATTAAAGTTTATTACATTTAATATATTTACACCTACTAGTTATACTAAAAAACAAGAATGAAAAACCTCTTAGATGTTAACCAGGTTTCTAAAAATTTCGGAGATTTTAAAGCTTTAAACCAAGTATCCATATCAGTTCCAAAAGGCAGTATTTTTGGCTTATTGGGACCTAATGGGGCTGGAAAAACAACTTTGATTAGAATTATTAATCAAATCACGATGCCGGATGAAGGAACTGTTCATTTGGACGGTGAATTGCTGCGAGATACCCATATAAAAGATATTGGATATTTACCAGAAGAACGAGGGTTGTATAAGTCTATGAAAGTTGGAGAACAGGCATTATATTTAGCACAATTAAAAGGGTTGACACATTCTGAAGCAAAAGCACGATTGAAATATTGGTTCGACCGTTTTGATATAGGTGATTGGTGGAATAAGAAGATTCAGGAATTGTCCAAAGGGATGGCACAAAAAATACAATTTGTTGTTACTGTGTTACACCAACCTAAATTGCTAATTTTTGATGAACCTTTCTCTGGATTTGACCCTATAAACGCTAACATTATTAAGGATGAAATCTTACGCTTGAGAGAAGAAGGGGCGACAGTTATTTTTTCAACCCATAGAATGGAATCTGTTGAGGAACTTTGTGATGATATAGCTTTAATTCATGAATCTAATAAGATTTTAGACGGTAAGCTCATTGATGTAAAAAGAAAATATAAAGCCAATACTTATGAAGTGGGTATCAGGGCAATAAATAAAGAATTGCTTCAAACTGAATTATCTCAAAAATTTGATATTTCTCAAGCTAGTTTCAAGACACTTGAAGATGAATTGAAATTAAATATTAAATTATCAGATTCAGAAAAACCAAGCGATTTACTCGGTTATTTAGGGTCTAGGGGAGAAGTATCTCACTTTGTTGAGTTAATTCCAAGTGTAAACGATATTTTTATTCAAACCGTAAAGAATCATTAATTTATGAATCATTTGCCATTAATTATTAAGCGCGAATATTTAACAAAAGTTAAAAACAAATCATTTATAGTCATGACTATTTTAAGTCCGATGATTATGATTGCACTCATAGCTGTTGTGGCTTATTTGTCTCAATTAAATAATGATAAAGTTCGTAATATTTCGGTTTTAGATGAATCCGGTTTAGTGCAAGATATATTTAAAGATTCAGAAAAAATAAAGTACGATGTATTAAAAGAAATGACTCTAGAAGATGCTAAGTTATTATCCATAAAATCAGAAAATTATGGATTGTTACATATAGCAAAAATTGAAGATTTAAATACCGTGTCGAACCATGTTAAATTTTATTCAGAAGACTCTCCTTCTATAACAGTAATTTCAGATTTGGAAGATCAATTAGAAAATAAATTAACAAACATTAATCTTAAAAATAATGGCGTTGAAGTAGGTGTAATAGAGTCATCTAAAATCAAGGTTAATATGATTCAAGAGAGTTTTGAAGGAGAAGAAACTTCGAAGATTGATAGTATTGTGAAACTTATTTTTGGTGGGGCTGCAGGTTACCTATTATTTATGTTTATAATTATTTATGGTAACATGATAATGCGCAGCGTAATTGAAGAAAAAACGAGTAGAATTATAGAAGTTATAATTTCATCGGTAAAGCCAGTACAATTAATGCTTGGTAAAATTATAGGAACTTCACTTGCTGGAATCACTCAATTTGTTATATGGATTGTTTTAGGAGGTTTACTTATGCTTATAGTATCATCAGTTCTAGGTATTGATTTTGCGCAAATGCAATCACCACAGCAAGAAATGATGCAACAGGCTGTGCAGAATCCAGAAATGGGAATGAAAGTTCAAGATATTATGATGGCTTTTTTCAATATGCCGCTAACTAATTTAATTGTAGCTTTTATATTGTTCTTCATTAGTGGTTATCTACTTTATAGTTCGTTTTATGCTGCAATTGGTGCTGCAGTAGATAATGAAACTGATACACAACAGTTTTTGCTACCCATTTTAATGCCCCTAATTTTGGCAGTATATATTGGTATTTTCACAGTAATTGAAGATCCACATGGAACTGTATCAACGGTGTTTTCGTTTATTCCGTTAACTTCTCCAGTAGTTATGCTCATGAGAATTCCGTTTGGGGTTCCCATATGGCAACAAATAGTCTCGTTGCTGTTATTGGTTGCGACTTTTATGGGGACGGTCTGGTTTGCAGCGAAAATTTATCGTGTGGGTATTTTAATGTATGGCAAAAAACCAAGCTATAAGGAATTAATTAAATGGATTAAGTACTAAAATGCAAGAGAAAATATCATATAAATTAGAAAATAAAGCAGGACAGGTTGAAGAAGTTGTTACACAAAGTTCTATGTGGGAAAAGTTCGTAGATTTTCTGGAATTCAAAATTATTGATTTTACGTATGGGGTTGGAGAAGAAGCTCACGATATTATTTTAAGAGTAAAATATGTTTTGCTTATTATATTTGTAATGTTGGCAACAACCTATGTCTTAAGATGGTTTAAGAGGCTCGTGACCAGAAATATGCCTAGCCAGGACAAAGCTAAATTTAATACGGTTTTCACCTTTGCTAGGTGGATGATTTATATCATAGTAACACTAATAGTATTCGATTCAATTGGTGTTAATGTTACAGCAATTTTCGCCGCTTCTGCTGCATTATTAATTGGAATTGGATTGGCGCTCCAAACGCTATTTCAGGATATTATTTCGGGAATTTTTATTTTAGTAGATCAATCAGTACATGTAGGAGATATTATTGAGTTAGAAGGTAAAGTAGGGCGCGTTGAAGAGATAAAATTAAGGACTACAAGGGCAACTACAATCGATAATAAAGTATTGGTTATTCCTAATCATTTATATCTAACAAACAGTCTTTATAATTGGACACAAAACGGAACAACTACTCGCGAGAGTGTTGACGTGGGAGTAGCCTATGGAAGCGATGTTCAGCTAGTTAAAAAATTATTACTTGAGGCTGCAAAAGGCAATGAATATATTTTAGATTATCCAGAACCCACAGTTTTATTTACGGACTTTGGTGAGAGTTCATTAGATTTCAAAGTAGCATTTACAATCAATGATAGTTTTAATGTGCGTTTCCCAAAAAGCGAAATTAGGTTTGAAATAGACCGATTGTTTAGAGAAAATAATGTTAGTATTCCTTTCCCTCAAAGGGATATTCATATTATCCAAAAACCAGATAACTAAAACTCTTAATAAAAATTAATTGAGTC
The DNA here is from genome assembly GCF_057219435.1 of Algibacter sp. YIN40. Classification (NCBI taxonomy): domain Bacteria; kingdom Pseudomonadati; phylum Bacteroidota; class Flavobacteriia; order Flavobacteriales; family Flavobacteriaceae; genus Algibacter; species Algibacter sp. YIN40. The sequence continues at coordinate 158,356 of NZ_JBXVVC010000003.1, forward strand.
ATTATTTGAAATTGCTTGTGAATCGAAATAGCCTTAAAAAGAAATTAATTTTTGGCTTTATTCTTTTGTCAGCAGTTGTTGGAGCTCAAATAACAGACATAGCTCGTATTGAGTATTCTTTTATTCCTAAAAGTAATTCCGAAGACCAATACACAAGGTTAAGAGGTATTTTCAATTACCCTATAGAACTTAAAAAAGACACTTATTTATTGGTAGGAGCAGAGTATAATCGAGTTTTACTTAATCTTGAAGATGCTTATCCTTTTAACACAGAAAGTCTAAATAAAATACATGTTATAGATTTGAACCTAGGCTATACATTCAAATGGAATCAAGAATGGCGATTTGCAATAAAGTTTAATCCTAGAATAGCATCTACACTAACAGGTCAAATTACTGAGGATGATTTATTTATGAATGGGGCTGTGCTTTTTATTAAAGACAAAACTAAAGATGAGAATTTGAGCCACCCTTACCGATTAATATTAGGATTAACGTATAATGCGACAACGGGTTTACCTTTTCCGTTGCCATTTATTAGTTATTATAGAGAGATAAATAAAAAGTGGAGTTATAATGCAGGGATTCCTAAGTCTAATTTAAAATATACATTTAATAAAAGAAATAATTTGCAAGCCTTTGTTGGACTAGATGGCTACTTGGCTCATCTACAATCACCAACAATTGTCAACGGAGAAAATGTGGAACATATTTCGTTATCTGTAATCATTGGAGGTTTTGGGTACGAATATTGCTTTACTAAACATTTAGTAACCTATATGTATATAGGAAATACATTGAGATTAAATAATGTGTTGCGAAACCAAAGTAGAGAGGAAATTTTTAAATTAGACGATTTGAATGCGTTTTATTTAAGAACTGGAATTAAATTTAAAATATAAAATATGTCAAAAATATTAGTAATAGAAGATGAAGCTGCGATTAGACGCGTACTTGTGAAAATTTTATCAGAAGAAAATGATACTTATAAGGTAGATGAAGCAGAGGATGGTTTGTTAGGTATAGAGAAAATTAAGAAAGAAGATTTCGATTTAATTCTTTGTGATATTAAAATGCCGAAAATGGATGGCGTTGAAGTATTAGAAGCTGTAAAAAAAATAAAACCAGAAATACCAATTGTTATGATTTCTGGTCATGGTGATTTAGATACCGCAGTAAATACAATGCGTTTAGGCGCTTTTGATTATATTTCTAAACCACCAGATTTAAATCGTTTACTCAATACGGTAAGAAATGCTTTGGATAGAAAAGAATTGGTTGTTGAAAATAAAATTCTAAAGAAAAAGGTAAGTAAGAAATATGAAATGGTAGGTGAGAGTGATGCTATTTCTCAAATAAAAGACATTATAGACAAAGTAGCCCCAACAGACGCTCGTGTTTTAATTACTGGTCCAAATGGAACTGGAAAAGAGCTAGTTGCGCACTGGTTACACGAAAAGAGTGATCGTGTTAAAGGGCCTATGATTGAAGTTAACTGTGCCGCTATACCTAGCGAGTTAATAGAAAGTGAATTGTTTGGACACGTTAAAGGCGCTTTTACAAGTGCGGCTAAAGATAGAGCAGGTAAATTTGAAGCGGCGAACGGAGGTACTATTTTTTTAGATGAAATAGGTGATATGAGTTTATCAGCGCAAGCTAAAGTTTTAAGAGCATTACAGGAAAGTCGTATACAGCGTGTAGGGAGTGATAAAGACATTAAGGTGAATGTTCGTGTGGTTGCTGCAACAAATAAAGATTTAAAAAAGGAAATATCAGAAGGCAGATTTCGTGAAGATTTATACCATCGATTAGCAGTTATACTTGTTAAAGTTCCAGCTTTAAATGAAAGACGTGATGATATTCCGATGCTAATAGAGCATTTTGCTAATAAAATAGCTACAGAACAAGGTACAGCTAAAAAGACTTTTACAACAAAGGCTGTTAAGTTGCTTCAAGATTATGATTGGACTGGAAATATCCGTGAACTTCGAAATGTTATTGAGCGCTTAATTATCCTTGGTGGTAAAGAAGTAAGTGAAGAAGATGTTAAGTTGTTTGCTTCGAAATAATAATATATAGAGGCATCGATATAAGTACTTATTTTTAATTTATCAGATTGAGCTTGTCGAAATCGATATTGATTATCAATATGATAGAATATTTCGGCAAGCTGAATATGACATAGGATTAGACTTTTAAGACAGCCTCTTTTTTATTGTATCTATAAAGTTATCTATTATAAGTTTTACTTGGTTATTAATTGAATTATTTTCAACGTAGGTATGAATATCTCCTAAATAGTGCATTCCCAAGTAGTTTGCAGATTCTACAAAAGGCATCGAAAATTCTTCTTTTATATCATCTTGATTACTAATACTAATCATAGCCATGTTCTTTCCGCGTAACTCTCTTCCAGTATTTTTATGTATTCTTAATAAATCTGAAATTCTATCAAAAAATACTTTTAAAATCCCACTCATTGCGTACCAATAAACTGGGGTTGCAAAAATAATAGTATCGTAGGTATTTATAATGTGAGTCATTAAATCTATAAAATCATCATTTTCATTTTGGTATTCATAGTCATAATGACCAATATTTTTTGTTCGCAAGTCTATAATATCAACATCAATTTTTGATTTTATATATTCTACAATTTTGCCGGTATCTCCTTTACTTCTAGAACTCGCTTGAATAATTACTGTTTTTTTCATAATTCAAAATAACAGTAAAAAAGCCTATTAATGATAGGTTTTAAATAGAAACAATTAATACAATACTTTATGAAATTGATAGTAATAATTGCGAAATAAAAAAGGACTAGTCTTTAAACTAATCCCTTTTTATTGAGTTTTATATGTGTATTTTTTTCTGCTTATTCTTCATCGCAAAGATCTAATCGAGACAAATAATTAGTCGTTAAACCTTTTATGTTTTCTATTAGTAAAAGCTTAATTTCTTCAACGCTTTTATCTTCAATTTTTTCTTCTTTAGGTTTTATATCTGCTAAAGTATTAGGGTCGCAGTCACAAATTTCTAATATACTATTGTACGTTTCTATATTATTTGCAATAGCTTCTTTATAAGTGTTAATTAAGCGCTCTTTTTTAAGATTCGCCTCCTTTTCTTTTTGAAACGCAAGTTTTGCTTTAATTTGTGCTTCTTTCTCTTTCAATTCAATTTGTAACTGTTCAAGTTCATTTTTTTCAGACTCTAAAGTCAAAAGCTCTTCTTCGTCATTTGTCAAAACTGTGAATTTGTCGAGTTCCACAATACTTTTTTGAGCAATATCTCTGGCACGTTTTACATAAAAACGACCATCCTCATAGGTACCAGCATTTTCGACGTGAGCTAAAAGTTTAGCGCCATCATAGGCTAAATCATAAGCGCTTTCGCAACCACATGCTTTTAGTTTTTCTTTAGATCGCTCAAAAGCTTCTAAAGATCTATTTGAATAATATTTTAAATGCGAAATATTGTTAGATTTATATGCCGATTTCACATGAGAATAGGCATAGAGTAAGTCTGAGTCTGCATCTTCACATTTAGATTGCGCAAATGAAAGCGTTGAAACTAAAAAAAGCAAGACTAAAAAGTAAGATTTTTCCATATTAAACAGGTTAAGTTTATGTAAATTAACGACGAATGTATTAAAAATATCGTTAAAAGACATGTATTTCATCGAAAAAATGGATTTAGTATATTTATAGAATCTTAATATCGAAATATACCTATGAAGAAAATAAACCTTGAAGAATTCAAAATAAAATCACCAATCCAAATAAAATCACAATCATCAACTTACAATTTAGACGCTTCTAAAAACACCATAGAAGATGAACTGAATGATATTAGTAAGAAGCTAGGAAAACTTCAAAATACGATGTACGCGCACGGTAAATATTCGGTACTTGTATGTTTACAAGGGATGGATACTTCTGGAAAAGACAGTTTGGTTCGTGAAGTGTTTAAAGAATTTAATGTTCGAGGTATTGAAGTCCATAGTTTTAAAGTGCCAACTGAAGTTGAGTTAAATCACGACTATTTGTGGCGCCACTATATTGTGCTTCCAGAGCGTGGAAAATTTGGAGTTTTTAATAGAACACATTATGAAAATGTTTTAGTAACTCGTGTGCATCCTGGATATATTTTGGGTGAAAACATACCATCAGTAAATTCTGTTGAAGATGTTAACGAAGCTTTTTGGGATAAACGATTTGAACAAATCAATAATTTTGAAAAGCATATAGCAGATAATGGTACCATTATATTTAAGTTCTTTTTAAACTTATCTAAAGAAGAACAAAAAAATCGACTTTTAAGACGCTTAGATAAGCAAGAAAAGAATTGGAAATTTTCACCTGGCGATTTAAAGGAGCGTAAGCTATGGGAAAAGTACCAGGATTGTTATGAAGATGCTATTAATAGAACTTCTGAAGAACATGCACCTTGGTATAATATTCCTGCCGATGATAAACCTACGGCGCGTTACATTGTCGCTAAAATAATGTATGATACATTAAGTAAGTATACCGATATTCAAGAACCTGAATTGGATGATGATATTAAAGCCAATATTGAATTGTATAAACAACAACTAAAGAGTGAGTAGTTTTTTTATGATTTCTTTTAGACTAATGCTTTTATAAAATAGTATTTTAGACATCAAATTTCACGTTATATTTTATGATAAATCTTAGATTACTTATAGTAATTTGCTTGCTTACATTTTCATTTAATTCAACTTCACAAACAGATGAAGAAGTTATTAAAGATATTTATAAAACATCTTTAACTAATGGTCAAAGTTATCATTGGTTAAATTATTTGTCAAACCAAATAGGTAGCCGTTTGTCGGGATCTTATGGTGCAGAAAAAGCAGTCGCATGGACAAAGGAGGAATTAGAAAAATTAGGTTTGGATAAGGTTTGGTTGCAACCAGTAATGGTTCCAAAATGGATTCGAGGTGCCAAGGAATATGCCTATATCGAATCGGGTTCAGGTAAAACATCTATAGTTAATATATGTGCATTAGGTGGTTCTGTTTCAACACCATCACTCGGTTTAAAAGCAGGTGTAGTAGAAGTTCAAAATTTTGAAGAATTAGCAATTCTTGGTGAAGAGACGGTTGCTGGCAAAATTGTATTTTATAATCGCCCGATGCAGCCAGATTTAATTCATACGTTTGAAGCTTATGGGGGCTGTGTTGATCAACGCTACAAAGGGGCGGTAGAAGCCGCAAAATATGGAGCTATAGGTGTACTTGTCCGTTCTATGAATTTACGTTTAGATGATTTGCCACATACAGGCGCGATGACTTATGATGATTTACCAGTAAACAAGCGCATACCATCTGCAGCGATAAGTACCAATGATGCTGAATTGTTGAGTGCTATGCTTAAGTTAGATAAGTCAATAAGTTTCTATTTTAAGCAAAGCTGTAAGCAGTTAAAGGATGTATTGTCTTATAATGTTGTTGGAGAAATTACTGGTTCCGAATTTCCTAAGGAATATATGCTCGTTGGTGGCCATTTAGATTCATGGGATTTAGGTGATGGCTCACACGACGATGGAGCAGGAGTAGTGCAATCTATGGAAGTATTACGCTTGTTGAAAGAAGTTGGTATTAAACCAAAACGGAGTATTCGCGTAGTTTTGTTTATGAATGAGGAAAACGGTTTACGTGGTGGTAATAAATATGCAGAAATTAGTAAACAGAAAAATGAAAAACATGTATTTGCATTAGAGAGTGATTCTGGTGGTTTTACACCTAGAGGTTTTAGTTTCGATTGTAATGATGCTAGTTTTAATCAAGTTTTACAATGGAAGCCCTTATTTAAACCATATTTAATCCATTATTTTGAAAAAGGCTATGGCGGTGCAGACATTGGTCCATTAAAAAGTGATGCCATGGTTTTAGCAGGTTTGCGTCCCGATTCACAGCGTTATTTCGATCATCATCACGCTAGTAATGATACGTTCGATGCCGTTAATAAAAGAGAATTAGAATTAGGCGCTGCAACCATGACATCATTAGTGTATTTGTTTGATAAGTACGGCGTGAACCCTATTGCTAATCCAAATAAAATAAAAAATTAGAATTTTATAAAATGAAAAAAGTCACTTTAATTTTAGCCGTATTTTTATCGGCAATGGTTTATTCACAGAACACAAACGATTTACCTTATTCTGATATTTCGAATACGCCAGAGACGTATACTCCTGGGGCGGTAGCAGCGAGAATGGTTGATGGATTAGGGTTTCGATATTATTGGGCAACAGAAGGATTAACAGAAGTTGATTTAGCTTATAAACCTAGTGAAACAGGGAGAACCATGGATGAAAACTTAGGCCATATGTATAATCTTTCTAATTTTATATTACGGACTTTATTAAAAGAAACAGGTAAACAAGAAGAAGTGAAATTCAATTTTGAAGATAAACGTAGAGAGACTTTACTTAATTTTAAGAAGGCTTCAGATATTTTGATGAAAAGTGAAGATCTTTCAGAATTTGATAATAATAGATTTCCTTTCTGGAATCTTATAAACGGTCCTATAGCAGATGCATTATGGCATTGCGGTCAAATTGTAATGCTAAGGCGTGCTTCTGGGAATCCTTTTAATTCTAATGTGAGTGTGTTTGCTGGGAAATTAAGGGATTAGATTTTACTTTGAATATTTTTCTACAATATGGTTAACATTCTTAATGTTTTTCCATGTTTTGGGTCTATCAAAATCTTGTCCGGAAATAAGAACTAATGCATTAGGATAGTTTTCTTTTATTTGTTTCCAAGTAGTGTCTTCCCAAAAAGCTTTATTCATTTCAAGTAGCTCAACACCTTTTAGAGGACCTGATACTGCTTTACCAATTAAAGGCCACCAAAGACTTTCGGTATCTCTATCCCAAAGGATAAATCCATCTAATCCATTCCAAATGTCTTTATCGAAATAGGTGTAACCACTTAAAGCAAATGTTAAAGTAGTATCATCATATTTTCGTTTATAAATAGCCCCTAAATCTGCCAAAATACAATAAGCCGCCATTATGGGCTCACCATCTAAGCTGTCATTAACAATTTCATGTTTGGTTAAATCTTTTACTGAATAGGCTTTTATATCATTTCCTTTATGAGCTATTAAAAAACGATCTTCATCGTTCCATTTCTTATCGGCTAATGCTACATTTTCGAACTCTGGGTTGAGAAGTGCGGGAAATCGTTCGCGACCAATACCATAATGGAATTGATCTTCTTTTAAGTCCAAATTATTTATAATAAAATGCTGGCTTTCTAGTTTACCACCATAAAGGACTTTGTTTCCGTTTAGTTCAAAAAATTTACCCTTTTCTTTTGCGCTTGGTCTTTGAGAAAAACTATTTAAAGAGATAAATAATAATAAAAATAAAGAAAGTTTCATTAGTTTGAGTTTTTTATAAAAAAGAGGTTGTCTAAAAAGTAAACTCAATGTCATATTGAGAATATCGAAATATTTTTTACTTACTGATAATCAATATCAGTTTCGACAAGCTCAACTTGACAAAATGGATTCTATTGGCTTTTTAGACAGCCTCTTTCAATTTAATTAATACTTTTTTAGTCTCTTCCCAATAAATAGCCAATTACGGCACCAGCAACTCCGAAACGAACTCCGAAGGAAAGCGCACCAATAATTACACCAGTTAGGTCTGTTAAATCACTTGTAGCAAGAGTTTCTAATGTTTGACAACCTCCAATAAAGGCACCAATTATAAAACCTGCTTGGGCACCAGTTGCATATGTTTTAATTTGAGCCCATCTGCTAAATATTATTACAATCAAGGTAGCATATAATACTTCCATTAAGATAATAATTGGCAAGTCTAGTTTAGTGAAAACTTCTGAAACGTTTTCTCCAGTTAGGGCATGAAAGCCCATAATAACATAAATTAAATACCCTAGACCAAAAAGGGAAATTGTGCCACCAATAATGGCAAGAACTTTATTTTTCATTATCATTAGTTTTATAAACTTCAATAAAGAAGTTTGGTTAGTTGATATAAATATAACGAATTTAAACTACTGATAATTAGATTGATGTAAAGTTTAAGGTTCTATTGGCTCCTTTAAAAGTATTTTGCAGATTTGAAAATAACCATTTCTTGTACTTGATATTAATAAGTTTATATCCTTAGGCGACCAGGACGGGAGTATATCGACTTCATCATTAAATGTTATTTGCCGTTTACTTTTTCCATCGTGCTTCATAATATAAATTTCGGGTTTTCCACCTCCAACCGTAGCAGAATAAACAACTCTAAGTTTATTATTAGAAAGTTTAGCATAGTTACTGTGATTCTTGAAATAAGTAAGTCTAGAACGTTTCTCGGTAATAATATTGTAGGTGTAAATTACATCGGTTTCTTTTTCATTATTTTTATTAGAATGATATAAAAAATAATTACCTCTTCTTGAAAATTGCGGATATAAATTATTAAATGAGTCGTCAATAAGTTTTTTTGGTCGTTTCCCTTTATAATGAATATGGTATATATCGAAATCGCCTTTTGGGTCTTCTAAATTAAAAACGATTTCAACACCATTAGGAGCGTATTGAGCTCGTGATTTATTTCCAGCTAAGGGAATTGCAATTTTAGAAACTTTATAATTATCTAAGTTAAGTTTGTAGATTTCGGTCATTCCTAATCTATCCGATTCAAACAGAATGATATTCTTGTATGGATGCCAAGTGGGACGCCTGTCGTTAAAAGAGTTTGTAAGTAACCTTTTTTGATTCCCTCCGTTTATGTCCATGGTGTATAGCTGCCACTTACCGGTTCTGTTAGATTCAAATAATATTTTTGTACCATCTTTATTATAACTAGCGTATCTGTTATCCGATGTCGTGTTTGTGAGTTGTTCTTCTTTATATCCGAATTCTTGTGCAATAGCATTTAAACTATAGCAAAAAAAAGCAAGCAGAAGTACTAAATTTTTGAAGGACTGAGTAGGAGGCATTTCAAATAGGCTAATTAATAACAGCACTAAGATAAAAATAAATACTTTAGACTCGTTTTTTTATAAACTTAATAACACCAAATAAAATAGTAAGAAATGCAATACCTATAACTGTAGCGATCATTTCTTTTGAAGACATATTATATAAAAAATATAAAATAACAATTATTGCCAGTAAAGGAACTATAAACCCTCCAGGTATTTTAAATTCCCCTTCTTTCGATTTATGGGTTTTGCGCATTTTTATTACTGATAATGCTACGGCTAAATATACAATTAACATGGCACTACTTGCAATTATGGCTAATTTTTCAAAACTACCGCTAGCGGCAATTATAAAAACAATAAAAGCATAAACAATAATAGCTACGTGAGGTGTCGCAAACGATTTGTGAATTTTTGCTAAAGATTTTACAGGAATAACGTTGTCCCTAGCCAGTGCATAAACTACCCGAGGATTATTAAGTATGGAACCGCTTAAGTAACCAAACATGGATATGATAGCTCCAAAAAATAATATTGTATAACCAATTGGTCCTAATGCTACTCTAGCAGTTTCTGCTAAAGGTATTGCTGTAAAGTTTGCTAAGTCACTGCCTAAAACACCTTGCGAAACGGTTTGAACTAGAATATATAATATTACAACAACAAAAATGCTTATAAATATAGCTTTGGGAACCGTACGCTTTGGATTAATAACTTCTCCGCCAACAATTAACCCAGTTTCAGCCCCTTGAAAAGCAAAAAATAAAATAAGAGACGTTTCGCCAAGTGTTTTAATACTTGGCATGGAGTCTATAGATAAATTATTAAATGAGACTCCTTTCCATCCTAAAATTACAAGTATTAGCAAGGGAATGAGTTTTGCTAGCGTGTTAAATTTTACTAATCCGATACCTTGTTTTAATCCAAGAATATTTATGTAAGCAAATCCAAAAAATATAATGAAAAGCACGGATAATCGAACCCATTCAATTTCAAAAAACGGATTAACAGATGCTAGCATGTTTGCTAAGGCATTTGAAACGGCAGCATCTGCAAAGAAGGCACTTATCATAACAAACACCCCCCCTAGAAATCCAGCATAGTCACCAAATGCCGTTTCTATATAGGTGTATGGGCCACCAGTATTGGTAACTTTACTTCCAGCTTCCGCAAAGCAAAGCATTACCAATGCGATTAGAATACCACAAAAAAGATAAGCGATAAGGCTAGAAGCGCCCATTTTGGAAGCTATTATAGCAGGAAGAGCAAATATACCAGCACCAATAATTATATTTATAATGTTGGCAGATAAACCTAAAGTGCCAATGCGTCTTTTTAAACCATCATTTTTAATCATCGTATCAAAATTTTATAAATAGCTGAGTCACCATTTGTCTTTATTGTTAGCTTTATAGATAATAATTTTTTAATGAGTAATATTTTAGCATCAATATCAATTCGTCACAAGTTTCTTCATAGCATATTATTTTTTTATGGACATACGTTTTCCATAAGTCAATTGCCTCCAAATCCATTCGATAGGACCAAATTTATAATATTGCAACCACCAACGGCTAAGTAAGTTTTGGCAAATGTATATTCCAATAACTAAACCAAATAGGCCTGTATAGCCAATTTTGCCAGTTAAACCAAAACCAAATCCGTGAAATAAACTTATCGATATTAATGTTTGAAATAAATAATTAGATAAAGCTGTTCTTCCTACGGGAACAAACCAAGTTAACCAAGTAGTTTTCTTTTGACAAAGTAGTGCAATTGAGGCAGCATAAGCAATAGCTAATGGTACTGTGCCAAAAGCATAAGTTACTGTATGCACAAAACTCCAAGTTATATTTTTATCTAAATAAAATTCGATTATGCCTCTAAAAACGCTGAAGGGAAAACCTATTAAAAAGCCATACAAAGCGATGCACTTTAATAGTTTGGTGTTCTCCAAAATATTTTCATTTAAAATTTTTCGTCCTGTCCAAATCCCTATTAAAAAGATACCTAAAACTTTAAATATTCTACCTTCCTGCAATATCATGCCAATTCTTAAATAATACCTTTTTAGATTAGCTTTAAAGAATATTTCAATATTATCTAAATGAAAGTACTGCAGGTTATCAGGCCTTAGCTGACCGTTTCCTATATCCAGCATTGGTAAACCTAAATCTTGCCAATACTCACCATAGCTATTAAAAAAATATATAAAATAAAATGAACCTGTAGAATAGATTAGAATCCAATGCAGTAAGGGGAATAGAATTAAAATACTTGCCCATATAAGTAATTGTTTATTTGTTTTATGTCTAAATATAATTAGAATAAAACCTAATAAGGCGTATAATGTTAAAATATCACCAACCCAAAAGAAAACTAGGTGACATAGTCCAATTATGGTAAGCCAGAACATGCGTCGACTAAAAAATGGAACGAAGGGTTTGTTCGATTTTTTAAGATTGTTGTATTGCACGACAAAACCAATACCAAATAGTAAAGAAAAAATGGAATAGAATTTACCATCTATTAAAATATATATAATGAATTCTAAAATTTCATCGAATGCAGATGTAGCAAAAGACTTTAAAGTATCTTCTGGTAAAAAATAATACCCTGAGAAATAAATAATATTTGCAGAAAAAATAAATAAAATGGCTATACCACGAAGAATATCTAGATAAGCAATTCGCTCTTTTAAACTTAAGGGTTTTGGTTGATTCGTTTTTGTCATATAGGTAAGTTGGTTTGTTAAAAATGAGTGAAAGCTAAAATAATAATGAACATCTTCCAATGCCATAATCACTAATACAGCATTTCTTAAAATAACTATTTATTGAATTCTATTAGATTTTATGTTCATCAATATTATATCGTTTATTAAATAAATTTTTATAAATAGCTTAACCACCATTTGTCTTTATTAGTCGCTTTGTAGGTCATGTATTTTTTTGAAGGGAAGTACAGTAAAATAATAATTGCAATCCAAACTATGTAAACTATAAAAAGGGAATAGCCATTTTTTGTAAGTGTCGATATTGGGTTTCCATTAGCTTTTAACAATTCTCTCCAATTATCATTTAATAAGATAAGGACAATAATTGCAGTTACATGTATAACAAATACATGCAAGAAATAATAAAAGAGCGGCACACGACCAAAAACTAGAATAAAGTCGGTTAGTTTGTTTTTTATAGTTTCAATACTGTATAAAAATAATAATGAAGGTCCAATTGTAATAAGCAAGTATGCCAATGACGGTGGATATTTAGTTACCTTAAAAAATGACAGAATGGTTTTAGTCGTTGTATCTTGCATTGACCAAGGAGCCAAATCACCATAGACGTTCGCTCCCCTTAGTATAAAAAATAATATTACCGAGCTAAGTCCTAACCTTAGTAGCCATTTTTTTCTAGTATTAATATCAAAACCTCTAGTGTATAAAGAACCAAAACTGTATCCTAATACAATTAAACCTATCCATGGTATTACTGGGTATGCAAAATAAAGGAATGTAGATTCACTAATTTGAATGCCACTTGGTTGATGCAGTACATACCATAAAACAGATTTAAAACTATCGCCAGTTGCAATAATATTATCTAATAAATTATGTCCAGCTACCAGTAAAAAGCCAACAATTAAAAGAGCTTTTTTGGGAAGATAAATAAGAAAAGATAAAACCACCATACTTAGTCCAATAGCCCAAATAACTTGGAGAAGAACAAAGCTATACGATATGTCAAAAAACCAAAGGAGGTTGTTTAAAAAGATTTCTAAAATAATAAGCCAAATACCACGCGTAAATAAAAATTTAAAAAGTTGAGGTTTTGTTTTATTGCTACCATATAAAAAGGCAGAAGTACCTGCTAAGAAAACAAAAACAGGGGCACAATAATGCGTTATAAATCTTGTGAAAAATAATATTGGTGTAGTGGTTTCCAAATTAGTTGGGTCGCCAATGGAAGCACCATAATGGAAATAGTCTCTAGTATGGTCTAACGCCATAATAATCATAACAACCCCTCTTAAAATATCTATGGATTCGATTCGAGAGGATTTGACTAAACTCATATAATGCTTTTAAATTTTAAAACTGAAAATAAATAAACTGCTCACCACTACCTTGCGCAATGATTATTAAAAAAGTCATAAATGCCCAAACTAATCCTAGAACATAAGGAGAGGTTTTTAAAGATACTTCTTTCATAGAAGTATTTCGCATAACCCAATGGCATAGAAACAAAATAGCTATCACCACACTTACTTTTAAAATGTCAAAAGAACCTAAAATCTTTTCACCATCAGTTTGCATATAAAACATAGACTTTATCATATTCCAAGCTGTGTCAAACTCTCTCGCTCTAAAGAAGACCCAAGTAATGTTAACACAGGAAAACGTTATAAATGCTAGAAATATGCCATTCCATTTAGTTATTTTGAATGGTAAATAACGTCTTTGTAATCTCTCTAAAATTAAATACGTGCCATGTAATCCGCCCCAAACCATAAAAGTCCAAGCGGCACCGTGCCATAAGCCACCTAAAAGCATAGTTAACATTAATGCTACATACATTCTTGTAATACCGTGTCTATTTCCTCCAAGAGGAATATATAAATAGTCTTTTAACCAAGAGGATAAAGAAATATGCCAACGTTTCCATAAATCTGAAAACCCTAATGAGGCATAAGGGTATCTAAAGTTATCTGGTAATATGATACCTAGCATTAACGCGATACCAATAGCGCAAGTTGAATAACCAGCAAAATCAAAAAAGATTTGACCAGAAAAAGCTAGGGTACCTATCCAAGCATCAATACCATGTAGTAATTTACCAGAACCAAAAACAGCATCAGATGTGTCGGCAAGTAGCGTATCTGCCATAACAACCTTTTGAAACAATCCTATTGTAAGAAGAAATAAACCCCAAATAAATTGATTGGTTGTTGCTTTCTTCTCTTCATAAAACTGGGTAATTAAATCTTTTGCTCTTACAATTGGTCCTGCAACTAATTGAGGAAAGAACGTTACATACAATGCAAAATCTAAAAACGTTCTTGCAGGTTCGATTTTACGTTTATACATATCTATGGTATAAGACATGGTTTGAAATGTGTAAAATGAAATCCCCATTGGCAAAATTATGTCCATTGGTCTTGCTTGAAAGTCTATGCCAATACTGTTCATAATGACTACAAAATTTTCAAGAAGAAAATCTCCATACTTAAAGAATGCTAAAAAACCAAGGTTTACGAACATACTAAGAAGCAACCACATTTTTCTTTTTTTTTGATTTTCTTCAACTGCTAATCTTTTACCAGCAGTCCAATCGACTATGGTGGATATCCATAACAAGATGACTAGTGGAGGATTCCACATGCCATAAAACACGTAACTGGATAATAGCAGCATACGCTTTTTTCCTGTCCAATTAAAAATTTTAGAATAGTATAATACTAGAACTATAACTAAGAATAATACGAAACTTAATGAATTAAATAGCATGGTTAGTTGGTTTTTAAATTAGACAAAGTACCATCAGATTTCATAATCTTTATAAGTTCTTTCGTGAAAAATTGAGCGTCTTTCGTGGCTAAATGTGACCATTCAGGTAAGAATAAATCTTGAAACTGTTCGAAATCTAAATAGTTATAGCCCTTGGCTTCAGATTTTTTAACTAAAGGGTCCCAGTTTTCTTCTCGTGCGAAGGCCATACCTTCTATTTCTTTAAACATTCCAGATGAAGGACATCTTACTAATATTAAATTACCACCTTTAGCTTTGAATTTTTTCGCTAATTCAACAAATGCCGCAGTAGTACCCTCTTTGTCTGGAGGAGGGTTATCTCCTGAAAGTAAAAATTCCCATACGCTTTTGACAGTATTTGCGTAGGCCGTGTCGGTTTCCATGCGCTCTGGCATTTTCATATGTCTATCAAGGGTTATTTCTTCGAAGTTGTTCCAAGCAGGATAAACCGGACCAGCTCTATCATCTCTAAATTGATGAAGTAATGTTTTTAAATCAACATCAGAATCCCAGTCTTCGTCTCCATCTCTATAAAATGCAAGATTTTTTTGTAATGGTACTGAAAGCGAATGATTAATTCTTTGTGCATAAGTCCTTTTATAATAATAATCTACTAGCGATTGAGGGCGTTTCATAAACTCAGCTTCTGGATATGCAGTAGAAAAAAGTAAAAATTCAGTTATACCGGCTATGATGGTACCATTAAAATCTGTATTTTCAACAATATCTTTTAATATAGGAATGGGAGAAGAGCCTTGTGCGGCTAACATCACAGGGTCTGTTTTGGTTTCTTCTTTCCAGATATCCAATTGTATATCGTATAAAATTCTAGAAGACCCTATAAAAACAACCGTATTATCTTTAATATTTTCAAGCTTTGCCCTTTGGTTAGCCCAAAGGTTCTTGTTGTCATCTATGTTCGGTTGTAAACCTTGAGAACGCCAATAGCTTTCCCAAGATATGGTTGCTATAACAGTAATTGTAATTGCAACGATTAGTGTTAGTTTTAATTTCATTTTGGTTGGTTTTTGGTTTAATATATATACTATTTATGTCTTTTTAAATAACCATCTTCAATTAATTTGTTTACCATGTCTTCCGTATAAGTTAAGGCGTCTGTATAATACATATGTGACCAATCGGGCAACGTATGCTTAGACATGAATTCATGGTCTTCAAAATGGTAGGAAGGGCATTTGACTTCTTTTATAAACGCGTCCCAAACTTTTTCTCGTGGCAAAAATCTTTTTGTAGCCTTATTCCAAGGTTCTTCAGCTTTATGTCGAACAAAAATAATTTTACCACCACGGGCTTTAAATACATCTATAACTTTTTTGTAATAATTGATAATCCCTGGTATTTCATCTTTTATAACATCAAAAGTTGGTATGTTAGGCAAAAATCCGTCCCATACATATGTTATTTTCTTTATAAATTCGGAATTATTTTGCATAATAGGAAGCATAATAAGATTTCTATCTTCATCATGATAACTAAAGTTATATAGCATTCTTTCTTCAGGAAGCCTCCCTGGAATTGAAATTCTTCCAATAAGTGATTTTAAATCTAAGTCATTGTAGAACTCGAGTTCAGATGAGGTTAGCATTACTAAATTTCTATGTAGTGGTTTAGAAAGTGCCTGCCCTAATTTTTGTGCATAAGATTGATTATTATAATGTTTTATCCATTGGTTCGCTGGTTGCCACCAAGGATTATCAGCAACGTCAAACCAAAAAAGTGGTGTTATTCCAATAATTATTGTACCATTGAACGTGGTGTTTTCGACAATATCATTTAAAAAAGGACCAGGAGGTTTACCATCAGTGGATAAGTTAATAGGCTTTACGCCTTGAACTTCTTCCCATTTATGCGTATTAAAATTAAAACCTGTTCTGGACGAACCAATTAATATTATATCTTCCTGCGTTGCTGTTTCTACTTTGGCTCTATGTTCAGCCCATAAATATCTGTCGTCTTCTACAACAGCTTTGTAAAACTCTGGTTTTGTACGCCAATGCAATTCCCAAAAGGTTAAACCTATAAAGGCAAAGATTATAGCTATAACAAGTGATTTTTTTAAATGCATTTCATCAATTATAACTCAATTATTTTAATCAGTTTTAAATGTTTGCTTCTTTTGGTAAGTAATATAACGCCAGCTCCAAATAACAAGATGAATAAATCATGCATTGTACCCTCAAATAGCATTTCATTTATAATCCAAACTTTTAAATTAAGCCCATCTGAGTCACCGGCAATACTTGGGACGGAATAAGCAAAGGGCAAACCCATGCCGTTAATGTTCATTAAAAGAATACCTAGAAGTGCTATACCGCGAATAACATCTAGTGAATTTATTCGCGATTTTTTATTGGTGGGTTTATAGTTGGGAAGGTTGGTTAAGTTTTGCATATTTATTTGTTAAAAGCATCATTAAGATGTTTGGTATCAACATATTGTTGAAATGCAATGACTTTCCCCTCATTTAATGACCAAAGATGGGCTACTTGAGCATCGATAACAGCACCATTCTTTTTTAATTTTCCATTGTAACGCAGCGTAGCAAGAACTTGGTTGTTTGACATATCAAGAAGTTTTAAGTCTGCAACTTTAAAATACTCATAGTCTTCCCCAACTCGAGCGAAAATCCCATTTAAAACAGCATCAGGACCTATGTAAGGATTACCATCAGCATAAGCATTTCCTTCGGCTTCATTCCAAACCACTTTAGGGTCGAGAGCCGCAAGTACTGCTGGAATATCTCCAGTACCAAAAGCGTTATAAAGGTCATCAATAACTCTTACATTATCTGGTGAAGAAACTATGCCTAACTGTTTTAAAAACAGCATATTATCCATGAAATCTTGTTCTTGAGAAATTTTACCATCTTTCATTTTCACCAAAGTAGTCCCTTCTATGTCTATGCTTCTTCCTGTCGCCGGAATTCCGAAGAAATTGCCTGAATGTGTTCCTTTAAAATGCCAATGTTTTACAAGTTTATCGTTTTGTCCAAAAACATCTTTTTGAGTAAATTCTACATCTGAAAACCCAGTCACAAAATTTTGATAATAAGCCTTGAAATTTTCGATTCCCACTACATTTTCTGGACTGGAAATTAAAGTAATATTGTCGGTAAAGTTGGTTTCATTAATTAGGTCTAGGTTACCTTTATTAATAATCTCATCCCATGTTTGGGAGTACATTTCAATATCCTTGTTGATTTTAGAATCGCATGATATAAAACTAATCACGATTGAGAACAGTAAAATTTTAAATAGATTTTTCATAAGGAAAAAAGTTTTATTGGTTAGATTTAAATATTTATTTAAAATAAGAGAATAGGAAGTCAATTAGGAATAACAAATGTTAATGGAATTAATAAAATGAATAAAATAGCAAGAAGTGAATACCGTATTAGGCAATTTGAATGATTCAAACATATATTGTCTTTTATATTTAACTGCTATTAAAAAAGACTCAGGGAATAATGGAGTAAGTTAGGAAATTTAAATATGCTAAACAAGCAAGTAATATTTGAAGGGCTTATTTAAAATAAAAAATGCCCAACTTTTTTAGAGTCGGGCACTTTCTTGAATTAGTTTAGTTTGTTGTTTATTTTACCAATTCTTTTGCTTTTTTGCTACTGAAATTAACCTCGACTTGGTTTTTAAGAATATCATCAAAAGTTTCTCTTTTGCGTATTAAATGTGCTTTTTTATTATGCCATAATACTTCTGCTGGTCGATAACGTGAATTGTAATTACTGGCCATAGAGAAGCAATAAGCTCCCGCATTTTTAAATGCTAAAACATCACTTTCGTTAATTTCATTAATACGTCGATTGTTTCCAAACGTATCTGTTTCACAGATATAACCAACAACAGTATAAAAACGTTCACGACCTTTTGGATTGGAAATGTTTATAATATCATGATGCGAGCCATATAACATGGGTCTAATTAAATGGTTGAAGCCAGAATCTACTTGTGCGAAAACAGTTGAGGTTGTTTGTTTTACGGCATTAACTTTAGTTAAAAAAGTACCAGCTTCGCTTACTAGAAATTTTCCAGGTTCAAAAGCTAATGTTAATTCTTTGCCGTAATTTTTACAAAATTCATTAAACTTAGTTGATAATTTTTTTCCTAACTCTTCAATATTGGTTTCAATATCTCCAATTTTATAAGGAACTTTGAAACCTGAACCAAAGTCAATAAAGTCTAAATTCTTAAACTGATTCGCTGTTTCAAACAATATTTCACTAGCATAAAGAAATACATCAATATCTAAAATATCACTGCCAGTATGCATGTGTATACCATTAATAGTCATTTTAGTATTTTCAACTATGCGAAGTAAGTGCGGTATTTGATGGATAGATATTCCAAATTTAGAATCTATATGACCAACTGAAATATTCGCATTCCCACCAGCCATGACATGTGGATTTATACGTATACAAACTGGAATATTAGGGTGTTTTGTACCAAACTGCTCTAAAATAGAAAGATTATCTATATTAATTTGAACACCTAATTCGGCTGCTTTTTCAATTTCAGATAAAGAAACGCCATTTGGTGTAAAAATAATTTGTTCCGGTTTAAATCCAGCCCCTAAACCTAAATTAACCTCTTGTATCGAAACTGTATCAATACCAGATCCAAGCGTATTAAACAATTTTAAAATAGATATATTTGACAGTGCTTTTACAGCATAATTTATCTTTAAATGTTTAACATTCTTAAAAGCATTGGTTAATCGATTATATTGACTAGTTATTTTTTCTGAATCATAAACATAAACAGGACTTCCAAACTCTTCTGCAACCTGTAATAATTGACTGTTAGTCATAACACTTCATATTTTTTAACAAAGATATTTCTTTAGCCTTAAAATAAAATTAAAAATCAATATTTAAACAAATTAAACAAAATGTTAATTATATAACAATAAGTGATAAAGATTAAATTCCTTGTTTTCTTAATTAAAATATTAGTGTAATTAGCAGCTATTATTTACATTTGCTCATCTTAAATTATTAAGCAAATTATGAATTTACACGAATATCAAGGTAAAGAAATACTAAATAGTTTTGGGGTACGTATTCAAAGAGGGATAGTTGCTCAAAATGCCAATGAAGCTGTTGCTGCAGCAAAACAATTAACTTCTGAAACGGGAACTAGTTGGCACGTTATTAAAGCGCAAGTTCATGCTGGTGGTCGTGGAAAAGGTGGAGGCGTGAAATTAGCCAAAAACTTAAAAGAGGTTGAACAAATAGCTGGACAGATTATTGGAATGAACCTGATTACGCCTCAAACTTCGGCTGAAGGAAAAAAAGTTCATCAAGTTTTAGTGGCCGAAGATGTTTATTATCCAGGTGAAAGTGAAACAAATGAGTTTTATATGTCTGTGCTTTTAAATAGAGCTACTGGTCGTAATATGGTAATGTATTCTACCGAAGGAGGCATGGATATTGAAACGGTTGCTGAAGAAACGCCGCATTTAATATTTACTGAAGAAATTGATCCTTCAGTTGGATTAATGCCTTTTCAAGCTAGACGTGTCGCTTTTAATTTAGGATTGTCTGGTTTAGCATTTAAGGAAATGACCAAGTTCGTTACTAATTTATATATGGCTTATGTTAAGTCTGATTCTTCATTGTTTGAAATTAATCCCGTTTTAAAAACGAGCGATAATAAAATCATGGCAGTTGATGCAAAAGTCACTATTGATGATAATGCATTATTTAGACACAAAAACTATGTTGACTTACGTGATGTACGAGAAGAAAGTGCCATAGAAGTTGAAGCTGGAGAATTAGGATTAAATTATGTTGACTTAGATGGAAATGTAGGATGCATGGTGAACGGTGCAGGTTTAGCTATGGCAACAATGGATTTAATTAAACAAGCAGGAGGTGAGCCAGCAAACTTTTTAGATGTTGGCGGAACTGCTGATGCGGCTAGAGTAGAAGCAGCATTTCAGATTATATTAAAAGACCCAGCTGTAAAAGCAATCTTAATAAATATATTTGGTGGAATAGTACGTTGCGATCGTGTTGCGCAAGGTGTTATAGATGCTTATAAAAATATGGGTAATATAAATGTTCCCATTATTGTAAGACTACAAGGAACAAATGCAGATATAGCGAAAGAATTAATTGATAATTCTGGATTAGATGTTATGAGTGCTACTGAATTTCAAGAAGCTGCTGATAAAGTGCAACAAGTATTAGGATAGGCCTAATAATTTATAAAATGAGAATGAGCAATAATTAAATTAGTTGTTGCTCTTTTTTTGCGTATTAGTTTCTCCTTTTTTTGGCATCGGACCTCGCATATGAATAACCAAACCATTCAAAAAATTTCTTAAAATTTGGTCACCACATTCCATATATTTAGGGTGATCTTCTTTTCTAAAAAATGCTCCCAGTTCACTTTTTGAGATTCTAAAATCAACAAGTTTTAAGATATCTACAATATCGCTATCTCGAAGTTTTAACGCAACTCTAAGTTTTTTTAATATGTCATTATTTGTCATAAGTTTTAACCTTAAAGATAATTATTCTAGCGTTTTTATTAATTTTTTGTAAAGATACTTTATAAAAATACTGTTCAGTGAATATTAAAAAAAATAATTTAAATATAAAGCACTAATAATCAAGTAGTTAAAAATTAATATTTATGTATCATTATTTTTATTTTGTAATAACATAATAGATTTATTGTCCTGATTTTATCATTTTCCATGATGAACTAAATAAAAAGAGCGATAAAATACTAAGCTATTTTCGATGAGATACATTATATCAACGATTATAAAAAGACTGTTTTAAGTATCTTTATAGTATAATTATTTAATCCTTCCTCACATGATTAATAGGGTAGAAAAACTAAGTCTACTTTCGGAAATGATTGCATTTGCAAAGTACGACAAAGACATTAAAAACATAGAATATAATTTTCTATTGGGTGTTGCTAAACAATTAGGTATAACAAGAGAAGATTTTGACTACTTAATAGAGCATCCTGTAACTTATACACATTTAAAAACGCACAGTGAACGCATTGTTCAATTTCATAGACTCGTTTTATTAATGAATATTGATAGAGAAAGCTCAAAGTCTGGAGCAATTAAGTTGTTTAATTTCGGACTTCGTATGGGATTAAGTCATGAGTCCATAAGTAAGGTTTTATATTTAATGGAAAGTTTTCCAAATAAAATTGTACCACCAGATGTATTAATAGACATCTTTAAAACACAATATAATTGATATTTAGGAATTGGTTTGAATCCTAATTTATGAAAGGCTAAGGGTTTTATACTTTTAGCTTTTCTATTTTATACTGATATTGTTTTATTTCATCCCTAAGTTTAGCAGCAACAATAAAATCTAAAGCTTTTGCAGCTTCCTCCATTATTTTTCTCTTTTCACGAATTTTCTTTTCCAATTCTGGTTTGCTTAAATAGTCGCTTTCAGGTTCTGCAGCTTTTAAAGCCTCTAATTCATAACTATAGGTACTTACTGAGTTTTTTGCCAGGGCATTATTCAAGCTTTTGTTTAAAGCTGTTGGGGTGATATTATTATCTGTGTTATAAGCTATTTGTTTTTCACGTCTATAATTAGTTTCATCAATTGTTTTTTGCATGCTTTTTGTAATTTTATCTGCATACATTATAGCTTTTCCATTTAAGTTTCTAGCAGCTCTTCCAACTGTTTGTGTAAGCGAGCGTGCCGAACGTAAAAAACCTTCTTTATCGGCGTCTAAAATGGCTACAAGCGATACTTCTGGTAAATCTAAACCTTCTCTTAGTAAATTTACTCCTACCAAAACATCAAAAAGACCTTTGCGTAGGTCTTGCATAATTTCCACACGCTCCAAAGTATCCACATCACTATGGATATAGCGACAACGAATTTGAATTCTGTCTAAATATTTTGTCAATTCTTCAGCCATTCGTTTGGTAAGTGTTGTTACGAGCGTTCGTTCATCTTTTTCAACCCTTAACTGAATTTCTTCAATTAAATCATCTATTTGGTTTAAGCTTGGGCGAACTTCAATGGTAGGATCTAACAAGCCAGTTGGGCGAATGACTTGCTCAACAAAAATCCCATGAGTTTTTTGTAATTCGTAATCTGCTGGAGTTGCACTTACATAAATAACTTGGTTTTGAAGGGCTTCAAATTCCTCAAACTTTAATGGTCTATTGTCCATCGCTGCTGGCAAGCGAAAACCGTAATCAACCAGATTTTCTTTTCTGCTTCTATCACCTCCATACATGGCATGTACTTGAGAAATTGTTACATGACTCTCATCAACAATCATTAAATAATCATCTGGAAAATAATCGAGTAAACAGAACGGACGTGTTCCAGGTAATCGGCCATCTAAATAACGGGAATAATTTTCAATACCAGAGCAATAGCCTAATTCACGAATCATTTCTAGATCGAATTCGGTACGCTCCTTTAATCGCTTTGCTTCTAAATGTTTCCCTATTTCTTTAAAATAATCATGCTGTTTCACCAAATCATCTTGAATGTCTTTAATAGCCCCCTGAAGTATTTCAGGAGATGTCACAAACATGTTGGCAGGGTATATATTCAATCGGTCATACTTTTCAATAATTTCATTAGTTTGAAGATTAAAAGATTCAATGTCTTCAATTTCGTCTCCAAAAAAGTGGATTCTAAAGGCATCATCAGCATAACTAGGGAATATATCTACGGTATCACCTTTTATTCTAAAATTTCCATGATTAAATTCAGCTTCTGTTCTAGAATATAAACTTTGAACCAATTGATGTAAAAGTTGTGTCCTAGAAATAACTTGATCTCGCTCTAGAGAAATTACATTTTTCTGAAATTCGACAGGATTTCCAATACCATATAAACAGGAAACAGAGGCGACTACCAAAACATCTCTTCGTCCAGAAAGGAGGGAAGAAGTGGTGCTTAATCGCATTTTTTCTATTTCTTCATTGATAGATAAATCCTTTTCAATGTAAACTCCAGAAACAGGTATATAGGCTTCTGGTTGGTAATAGTCATAATAGGAAACAAAATATTCTACTGCATTATCCGGAAAAAACTGCTTGAATTCTGAATACAATTGGGCTGCAAGCGTTTTGTTGTGCGCCAAAACTAGGGTTGGACGCTGAACTTCTTGAATTACATTAGCTACCGTAAATGTTTTTCCAGAGCCAGTTACACCAAGTAAGGTTTGGTATTGTTCTTTTGAAACAAGACCATCTGTTAGCTGTTTTATGGCTTGCGGCTGATCACCAGTAGGACTAAATTCTGATTCAATTTTGAATTTCATAGCACAAAATTACGGAAAAATAGATGGGTATTTTGAGAACAAAAAGTTAACGTTTTAGAGTGAAATGACCAATAAATGTTCTATTGTCTTCAAGAGTAGCTCTAAACCAATAATCGTCGGATGGTAATTGTGTTCCATTTAATAGTCCGTTCCAGCCATTTCCGGTTGCATTTAATTCCTTTAGCAATTTCCCATAGCGATCAAAAATGGTAATTTTAATATCACTATAAAATTCAGCATCAACACCAAAAGGTTTCCATGTGTCATTAAACCTGTCATTATTTGGTGTAAAAAAACGTGGAAAACCTAATATGGAAATCTTTTTTTCTGAAACTTCACAACCATTGATATCTGAAACAAAAAGTGTATGAAAGCCTGGATTCACGTTTGCAAAGACATTGTTGCTCGAGAAGTCTTGATTGTCTATGGCGTATTCATAATTTCCTAAGCCTGATGTGTTAACCGTTACCGTATTATTATTTGATAATTGATAATCTATAATGGCTTTACCAGAGGCTTCGACCGCTATTCCTCTAATTGAGGAACAGCCGTTGCTATATGTCACTATTACTTCATAAACTCCGGCTTCATTAATATTGATAGTGTTTGAATTGCTATCTGGAATGCTTGCATTATTATAAAACCATTCATAATTATAATTATTTGGATTGTCGTTAATAATTCCAGCATCTAGTGAAATGAATTGTGGATATTTTTCTTCACAATAATAGGTGGTCTCGTCAGGAAGTAATGCGGGTGTAAATAGTACGTTTAGAATTAATGGGCTAATGCCGTAGCATCCCATATCATTATCAATTCTAACATATACAGTATCAGAATTTGATATTATGTTTTTAAATAAATTTTCTAATGCATCTAATTTATTTAGCGCTTCGGTTTCAGATCTGTAAAAGCTAAGAACAGTATTTAATGGTACAAATGGTATTACATGATTTTTTAGGGAGGCTAAATCCAAATCAAAAAAACCATCAATTATATCGTCATCACAAGTATTAAATGGGGGAATTATTACATTATTATTAGAAGTATTCAAAATGATTTCTGCAATTGAAAAACATCGTGATTGATCTACTACTTTGGCATAAACAATTTCGCTAGTGTTTTCAAACATTAGTGGGGAATCTATTTCGTCCATGTCTTGTTCAGCATCCAAACTAGACCGAAAGAAATTCTCAATAAATAAAGTGCTATCACCATTTGTAACTTGCACTTCAGCATCATAAAGATTAAAAATTGTGAGCCCGTCTTGATTATCATCGCATTCTATTAAAGTTGAATTAAAAACAATTGGTTTTGGCACGTATTCTATTATTATTTCTCCATATGAAATACACCCGCTTTCAAGTTCGACCTCAACATTATAAACACCGGGTTCCCTAACGTTGTATTTTCCACAATTGATACAATTACTAGGTTGAAAATAAACCAAAATCCCATCTTTATACCATGAATAAGCATTATTCCCTAGTTCCTCTGCGTCAAGTTCTAAAACTTCATTTTCACATAACGGATTATCTGTTAATATTAATCGGTTTGGTCCTAAATCGGTGTTTAATTGGAAACTACCCGCTTCTAAAAACACAGCCGAATCGAACCTATAATTTTCTTCATCGGCAATAACGAGTTTTACTTCATAGGTTTCCCCTGGTGTCAAATCACTGGTTGCAGAGAGAACAGTTGTTTGTCCATTAAAATTAATAGGTGCATTACTATCATTAAAACTGCCAAAATAGGCTTCATTAATGGCTTCGCAACCACCAGATCCAGAAATACCCGGGTGTACGGTGGTAACTTTAACTTCTGTTTGTGTATCTGGAACTAAAGCTATGTTATCGTATTGCGTATCGTTAATATTACGGATAAGAAATCCGAAAAGATCTGAGAACCTACACGTATTGGGGTTGTTTTCTTGATATTCTTCGGAAGCAAATAAATATTTAAAACTAACACGATTTGCTATTGCTCTAAACTGAAACTCAATTATTGTGGCATTAAATGTATTGTTTTCGTTAAGTAAAGTTTCTAAATCTGAATCGCCATTCCAGTTAGGTGCATCGTCATCACTTAAAGTTGTATTCGGACCGGGTACATTTGATAGGCGTCCAGTACTCAATACGACGCCACTTTGAAAAGGAAAAGATGTCCCGTTAAAGTCAAAATATCCATAACTCAATTCTGAACCTCCAAAATCGCCGCTAACAGCATTGGTAACAATAACGTCTGTTATACAATTGCTATCAATTAATATATCTTCAATAAGTTGTTGTGGTGTATAGATTTGACTATCAACAACAATATTTTGGCTATATAAATATGAGCCAAAAATTAAAGTAAAAATTATAGAAAAACTGTTTTTCATCAAATCTCTTAAAGAGATGTAAAGATAAGAGAGTTATGACAAAATATGAATTAAAGACTATCGTTTTAAAGCAAAATGGCCTCGAATATTAAATGATTCTCCATTATGAATAATATCTGCTGAAAACCAATAATCATCTGAAGGCATATTTTGACCATTAAAAGTGCCATCCCAACCAATTGATGTGTGTGGTAACATTTTGATTAATTTACCATGTCTGTTATAAATATAAACTAAGGTACCTGGTAATCTGTAGATACCAACAACATGCCATGTATCAAAATGACTATCATTGTTAGGTGTTACAAATTTTGGAATATCTATTACAAAAACATCTGTGTCAGTTGGTACACAACCATTTAAATCAATAATTCTAACAATGTGTGGGCCAAGACTAACATTATTGAAGACATTCGAATCTTGAGGTTGGCCACCAAGATCTGGGTCCAACACATATTGATAATCTCCAATACCACTTACGGTAACTGTTATGGTATTAGGGTCTGTAAAGTCTGCGGTTGCAGTAGCTTCAATAGTAGCTTCAATAGATTCTATAATTTCAAATTCTCTTCTGTAAAGACAATTTTGAGGATTAGCACTTGTAACTTCTACCCAACGTGTTGTTCCAATATCTGTAAGATTGACTTCTATTTCTGGTGTGGTTTCTCCTGTCCACCATAAATATGTATCTTGAATATTACTGGTTTCGGCACTTAAAACTCTAGGAAGATCATTACTACAAATTGCTTCAATATCGTTTATAGGAACTATAGGTAAAGGGTTTATTATAGTTTGAAATTGTGTTGTGCTATAACATCCTGTTATATTATGCTCTATGCGTACATAAATAGTTTCACCGTTTAATGCACTGTATAAACTATTTAATCTGCCAGAATCAGTTTCTGCATTGTTTATGCTACTGTTATAGTAGTAAATTGAATAGTCTGTAGCATTTTGAGTCCCTAAAATAGTATTGTCTTGATTAGTTAAATCAAACACTAATAAATTAGTACTGTCAAAATCATCATCACAACCAAATAAGCTTGAAGGTATGTTTGCGATTGGATTTGGATTAATTTGTAGTGTAAATGAAGTAAACGCAGGACAACTATTTGCCAAGTCTTCAATTCTAGCATGAATGGTGTAAGCTCCTGAGTTTAAATAATTATAAATTTTATTCGGAATAGGATTAACTCCATTGGCTGCATCTGTTTGCGATGTATAATAGTTTATACCAACAGTATTCGGATCATTTACTAATAAAAGATCTACTTGCCCTAAATCGTAAGAATTGGTTGTGTTTTCACAATCTGGAACATTTCCAACTAAGTTAAATGCTGGAGGAAGATTTATTTGTAAATCTAACGGGGTCGAATCTGAGCAATTTGTGTCATTTTCAACGTTAACATATATGGTAGTACTATTATTCACGGTATAGTTACTAATATCATTTGAAGGAATTTGGATTGTTAACCCTGCATCTTCAAAAAATGTAAATGTAACATCTCCAAATCCTGGTCTTACATTTTCAATGGTATAAACGGCATTGTTTAGGTCGATTGTTGCAATACCATCGTAGTCAACGTCACAGATTGGATTAATTGTTGCTGAAGTAATAACTGGCGTTGGAAACGTTATAAACGTTACTTCTTCAATAACAAAACATTGGTTAGCATCATTTTCTATTCTTACATAAAACTGTCCTTGTAGGTCTTGTGATGTATATGTAGGAGGTAAAAAATTACTAGCATTTGCCTCGGCATCATCTGTTGACAAATAAAAATTAATGTTTAAGACATCTGTACTTCCTTGAGCTATTTCTTGACGCTTAGCCTCTAAATCAAAAACGCGATTTCCAGTATCATTTTGACAGGCAGAAGGGAAAGCAGTAAAGTTTGTATTGTAATTTGGATTGGTTCCAATTTCTAAAAGAAAGGATGAATTACTATTACAAGTTACATCACTTATATTTTCAACAAGCACATAAATAGTCTCAGACCCAGTACTATTATACGCTACGGTTTTATCAATTTCATCTGTAAAAAGAGCATCTCTAAAGTATCTTACTTCCTTGCCCGTTTGTCCATTTAATATTTCGGCATCTTTATCTTGAAAGTAAAAATCTGCAGCAGAAGTACCTGGGTCAACACAAATTTGATATGGATCAATATTAGGAATTACTGGAATAGTATTGACAATAACATTGAACGAAACAATATTGTAACATCCAGAAGAAGCCATTGATTGTATACGCACAAATATAGATTGTGTAGAAGCCGTGAAATTTTGTTTATCTAAGTTGTTAGCTGGGTTTGCGTCATCAAAGGTTTCAGCTTGAGTTAAGTCCGTAAAGAATTCGATAATAAGGTTTGTTGGGTCAACTACAATTTCATTAGAGTCAATCTTATCTTGCAACCTTATGTTAGCTGCAGTACTCGCACTATTATTGCATATTAGAATATCATTAGGCTGAAAAACAGTAGGCGCTGGAATGACATTAACTTCAAATTGATTTACGGTATAACAGCCAGTTATTGAATTTTCTATTCTTGCATAAAATGTACCAGAACTAGTATCATAAAATTGTGGTAATGAACCTACACCCGTATCAGCATCAATAGGGTTTGTATAATAACGAACACCAAAATCCGTATTTCCACCAGTTATTGTAGAATCGAAAGTATCAAAATCTACCGTTGTAAATCCATCATCATCCGTATCACAGTAATCAAATGGAGCTACTGGATTAAATGTAACAACGGGGTTTATACGCAAAATAACTTCAGATAACTCTGTACATAAGCCATTCTCAAGTCTTAAATATACCGTTTCCGCCATCGTTATTACATATGGATTTGAAGTATCAATTGGAGATGTATTAGTATCTCTGTCGTTTTCATTATTATAGAAAGTTACTGTTACATTTGGTAAGCCATTGGCGATAACATTTTCAATGGTATTTAGGTATACATCAACACTGCCATCATTGTCTTGGTCACAAAACGCAAAACCAGTTTGGGGAATATTAGTTGCTGTTAAAAGTAAATTAGTATGAACTTCAATAGGTACAATAGCATAACATCCTGTGCTACTATCAACAAGTCGCAAATAAATAACTTGCTCATCTGGTTCGCTATTTACAAAATTTTGTGGATCTGGAATTGGATTATTTCCAGTTTCTGCATCAGTTTGACTTGTATGATAGGTAGGCGGTAGAAACCCAGTTTGCCCGTTTAAAATGTCATTTAAAACTTGTGTTAAATCGAATACGGCTGAGCCGTCATGATCCATATCACAAGCATCTATAAATTGTGTGTCTCTTACAATACCCGTATTACCATTAGTAATGTTTATAGTTAATGTTTCACCACTTGCATTTGCACAACCAGTTAGTGTATTAACAACTCTTATATAAAGTGTTTCCGAAGGATTTGTATTGGTGTATGGTATTGGTACTGGATTTGCACCAGATTGAGCTTCCAACGGTGTAAAATGATAAGTAACTGAAAGGTTAGAGTTTCCACCAGTAATTTCATTATCTCTTTGCCTTAAGTCAATCTGAGTACTTGAATTTGGGAGGCTATCATTGTCACATTCATTGATGTTGGAAGGTTGTACAATAGTTGGAAGTGGATTAACTTCTAAGTCTATGGTTCCAAAAATTAAGCAACCAAGCGCTGTATCTTCAACGCGTACAAAAACAGTCCTTGATCCCGTTGTAATAGAAGTTATGTTATTATTTGGGTTATTTCTAGCATCGGCATCTGTTAAATAATAACGAATGGTGTAAACAGGAGGGAGGTTTTGTATTGCATTTTCAACGTCGGTATCTTTTGTTGTAAGATCGAAAAATTCTTGATTATTTCCATCAGGATCACATAATTGATAAGGTGGAATGGGATCTGTAGATAACTCGGTATCTATAGTTACATTAACTTCATCTTGAACAGCACAGGAAATTCCATTAATACTAATTTCGACTCTGTAAAGCCCACTAATAGTGGTTGTAAGTGTAGGGTTTGTTTCACCACTAACAGGGTTGTTATCCCTAAACCAGGCATAAGTCGCTAATGGATTTTGTATTTCTCCGTCTAAAGTAACACTTCCAGAGCAGGTACTTATATCTTCACCTAACTCCAATTCGTTAAATGTATTGGCTTCAATAAAAACAGCAGTGTCAATTGAAGGGTCTTGTGCATTGGCATTCTGGTCTGCTACAATTAATTTTACATGATATTGCACATTAGGCAAAACGCTAGTGCCTGCAGTTAAAATAGCAGTTCTACCATCATAATTTGTGTCATTAAATGAGCCATCATAATATGAATCATTCATTGCAGAACAAAGAACCGCTCCAGTTGGGCTTAATATTTCATCATGTATATTATTTACGGTTGCATTGTCACCACTTCCAGGAACAACAGCTATGTTTTGATATGGACCAGTACTAGCCGCTTCTCTTATAAGAAAAACAAAGCCGTCTGATGAATTACATGGGTAATTTCCAAAGTATTCTTCGGAAGCTAAAATGTAATTAAACTGTATCATATCTGAAATCGAAATAAAATCGAATTCAATAGATGTTGCGTTGACGGTATTTCCAACCCCTAAATAAGTTTCAATATCTGGATCTGTTCCCCAGCCAAGAGTACCTTCACTTAAAGGTGTATTGTTAGCTGTGTTTCCGCCAGAGGTCGCATTTCCTGTAGAAAGAACGATACCATTATTTAAAGGAAAATTAGAACTTCCACTTTGGAATGCACCATAACTAGTAAAGCCATCAACACTTCCATTAACAGTTGAATTTATATTGGAGATTTCTACGCAGCCATCTGCCAAATTATTTTCTATAAGTTGTTGTAAGGGAATACTATTATCGACTGTAATTTGTTGGGAAAACATAAAGTTAAAGCCAAAAAATAGCAGAACTAAAGCGCAACTAGCATGTAGGTTTTTCTTCACTTTGTTTTATTTGGGTAAAAACAACTAAAATGATTTGGATTATTTCAGTGCGAAAAATAGGTTTTTTTCGGATAAAACGCAAAGAAAATCAGACAAAATGCATTATTTGACAGTTTTAGGGTCTGTATTTTATCTTTTAAGTGTAAAATGATTCTTAAAAACACGACCGTCTTGTAATGTTACTGCAAACCAATAATCATCACTAGGCAACATTTCACCATTAAAAGTACCATCCCAACCTTCTCCTAAAGGGTCTAATTGTTTTACTAATTTTCCGTAACGATTGTATATTGCAATTATTGAATTTGGTTGAAACATATTTGAGATTCCATAGACTTGCCAAGTATCATGAGCATTATCGTTATTAGGTGTGAAGAATTTCGGGAAACCAATAACTGAAACGGGAATATCAACAATCCCGCAGTTATTTTTTACCTCTATTACGTTTATCGTATAAATTCCAGGAAAAATATTTTCGAATACATTGCTCTCTTGAAAATCTTTATAAACACTAGTATTATTATCATTATATAAAGCATACTCATAAATACCTTCTCCAGAAACGAAAACTGTTACTGTGTTATTTTGAGAAACATCTTCAACATTATAAGCGGGCACACCAAAAGTTGCTGTATTAGAGGGTTCCACAGTTATAGTACGCTTTTTGGAGCAACCATAAGCGTTAATTACATCTACGGTGTAAGTACCGATAGCATTAATTTCAATATTATAATTAGTTTCTCCTGTAGACCAATTATAGGAATAATTACTAGGTAAATCATTAACTATTGCTGCATCAATCGTAATTGTTTCTGGAAATTTATTTAAGCAATAATAAATTAAGTCTTCTGTTACAATATTTGGCAAAACATTTGCCGTTAATAAAACTTCATTAATACCATAGCAGTTATTATTATTTTCGACTCTTGAAAATATTGTTTGAGAATAGGGAATTGTGTTTGTAAAAAAATCATCTAGCTTGTTTTGTTCCAACAAAGCGTCATTATAAGTTTCAAAATAGGCTATATCTAAACCTATAGGAAGGCCATTAA
Source organism: Algibacter sp. YIN40 (assembly GCF_057219435.1). Taxonomy (NCBI): domain Bacteria; kingdom Pseudomonadati; phylum Bacteroidota; class Flavobacteriia; order Flavobacteriales; family Flavobacteriaceae; genus Algibacter; species Algibacter sp. YIN40. The sequence goes on from NZ_JBXVVC010000003.1 coordinate 190,577, forward strand.
CAACATCTGTATCGGCATTTCTAAGATTAAATAGAAAAAAGCCATCTTCAATACCATCATTGTCACACTCAATAAGCTCGCTATCTACAGAATTTGTTAAACTAACTTCAATAATGAGTTCTGAATAATCAGAACATTCAGTTATATCATTTATAACCTCAGTATATATGGTTTGTGGGTTTGAAATATTCGAATATGAAGTATCGTTGATTTCAATTGTTCTTGCAGAATCTAAATAAAATTTTGTGGATAAACCAGTAAGCCTCCCTGTTAATGAATTATTGGCTTCACTTAAATTAAATAAGGTGATTCCATCGGTCATTCCATCTTCATCACATTGTAATAAATTGGCATTGAAAGCAATAGGGTTAGAATTAACTACTAAATCAATACTTGTAATACTGTTGCAATCAGGGTTAGTAATATCTTCAATTCTAACAAATACTACTTGATTAAAAGGTTGTGTATTATAGAAAGAATTGGGAAGTAATAACGATTTTGATTCTGCACCAATTTCTGTTTCGTGATATGTTATATTAAATTCTGATGGATCTTGACCATCAAGTATTTCAGTATTTCTAGAAGTTAAATCAAAAATGACTTGACCGTTTGTATCGTTACCATCATCTAAGTTGTCGCATAATTGGTAATCTTGTGGTTCTACAAATCGAGGCCCAGTGTTTACGTCAAGTCTAAATTCTGAAATGTCAAAACACCCAGTTAAATTATTTGTGATACGAGCATATATTGTTTGTGGGTTTCTAATGTTTGTATAAGGGCCAAAGATTCTATTTCTTTGAATATTAGCATCACTCTCTGATCTATGATAAGTGACAGAGGTATTATTTTGGTTCCCTATTATAAGGTTTGTATTAACTGTTAAATCAAAAGTTGAAAAGCCGTCATCAAAAGGAAATACTTCATCGCAGCTTTCTAAATTTTTTACCTCTTGATTTAGTCCAGATTGATCTCCAGGTGGAGATGCAAATTGAGCTGAACCAGTCCAAACAAGATTGAAAGCACTATTTCCTATGGGTCTATCAATAACAATATAATATGTTTCTCCTGCAGAAACATTTAACCATCTTACGAAACTATCTCCATTAGGACCAGGACCTTCAGATGTGTCAAAAGAATTGCTGTTCATACCTGTTCTGTTATTGCCTTGTCCAGCAGCTAGAGGGTTTGTAGTCGAACATCTTATGGCTTGACCTATGCTAGAACAACTCGCATTTGGCCCAAAAACAAAAAAATCATAATCTTCCGTGATCGCTGGGCTTTCAGGAGTTAAAGTGAATCCAAGGGTGCCACTAGTAACTAAAGTAACTTGTAACCAAACACTGTTGTTTTCTTGGCTAGCACAGGTATTAGATCCAGTTAATTCTTGGATTCCTACACCACTTACATCTAAATTAATAGACGAATTACCACAAGCAATTACTGCGCCGTTACAATTTGTAGGTTCTTGTGTGTAGACATTAATCCATATGATGTTTGTAAGAACTAATAAAAAAAGTAAACGAGATACATTCAAATGTTATCTTTTTAAGGTAAAGTGATTTTTAAATATTCTTCCATCTTGCAATGTAACGGTGAACCAATAATCATCACTAGGCATTATTTCACCATTGAACGAACCATCCCAACCTTCTCCTAAAGGATCTAATTGCTTTATTAATTTTCCGTAGCGGTTAAATATTGAAATTGTAGAATTTGCTTGAAACATATTTGAGACTCCGTAGACTTGCCAAGTGTCATGTGCGTTATCGTTATTAGGTGTAAAAAATTTAGGGAAACCAATGACGGATACATCTATAGTGACCGAGCCACAATCATTTTTCACATCTTTTACATTTATAACATAAATACCAGGAAATACGTTTTCGAATATATTGCTCTCTTGAAAATCTCGGTAAATACTGATGTTATTTTCTTTATATAATGCATACTCATAAGTTCCTTCCCCAGAAACGAAAACTGTTACTGTGTTATTTTTAGAAACGTCTTTTACAGTATAAGGCTTTGGCTGGTTAAAAGTTGCAATATTAGAGGGTTCAACAATTATTGTTCTTGTTTTTAAACAATTTGTTGTTTTATTAGTTACAATTACATTATAATTACCTGGTGCATTAATGTCAATCTCATAAGAGGTTTCACCTGTAGACCATTCGTAATTATACTCAGAATGAGGTGAACTATCCAAGAGAGCAGCATTAAGGGGGATAGTTTCTGGGAAATTATTGAGACAATAATAAACTAAATCATTCTTATCAATATTGGGTAACTCATTTACTTTCAATAATACTTCTCCTATAGCTAAGCATGTATTATCGTTTTCAACCCTAGCAAAAATAGTTTCCATAAAAGGACTACCAGTATTCGTATAAGATGTTCCTAAATAATTTTCTTCTAAAAGCGCGTCCTTGTGAGTTTGATAAAAAACTACGGGGTGATTAAGACTATTTGCCGTTTGAATTTCCGCAGTAATGTTTTCTAGATCAAAGGTGTGAATGCCATCTTCTGAGCCTAACTCATCACAAACTGAATAGGTAAATGGAGAGATTTGTTGAAGGCTTAATTTTAAATTTAAAATGGCTGTGCTATAACATCCTGTGTCAATATTATACACCTCGACATAGATTGGGCTTACAACATCTGCATTATAATCATAATCACCACTATTAACTATTTCAAAATTTCTATCACTATCAGTATAAAATCTAGTTGATAGTATTGGATCTCCCCCTGTTAAGTCTTCATTAGCATGAGTTAAGTCAAATCTAGTAATACCACCTAAAATACCATCTTCGTCACATTGAGTAATTTCTGCATCATATGCTATAGGGTTAGGACTTAATGATACATAAGCTTCACCCTCCAATACTTCACATTCTCCGGTATTTAATTCAATTATCAATCTATAAAGACCAGCTTGAGTTGCTTCTAAGTCGTAATCATCCTCGTTCAAAAGGAATCCATCAAGTGTCCATGTATATGTGGCTCCTTGAATTTCTTCAGCCCTTAAAAGGTATGGTATACCATCGCATAAACTTACATTTGACGAAGATAAACCATTGCCAATAATATCAATTTTCTCTGCAAAAAAGGAGGTTATAAAGGGAGGTAATCCTTGAGTAGATAAATTAGGAGAAATATCAACTGCATTATGCATATATCTGCATGTAATACCAAGGTTATTAGGGGCAGTTATAACACTTAAAAAGGGAAGCCCTTGGCTATAAGTTGCACTTAAGGATCTATATATCCTTCCATTAGGTGCTAATTGTAGAGCACCTCTATAAAGGCTTCTGTTATCTAATAGTACTTCAGAATTAGGCATGTTAATTCTGGAAAGATCAAATTGTATTAATGATGAGGTATGGTTTGAAGGAATATTATTACTTGCGGGGTTCTGAAAATCAAAATAATTATTGGTTGAATGAACGTAAAGAAGTTCGCTGTTGGGAGAAAACTCAACACCATAAGGGTTGTTGTTCTCATTTTCTATAATTACAGGAACTTGATTGCTGACTCTTCCGGTTGATACATCGAAATCGTATAAATATAAACCGTTACTCATATTTGCATTTGCAACTTTTGTACCATCTGGCGAAAGTTTTAAATAACCTCGAGAATCAGTAATATCAATGTTAAAATTGAAAGTAGATTTTACGGGGCTTAAATTGACTCCTATATTGTTAACTTCAAATGCATGAAAAGTATTATAAAAACGATTATTCCCATTTTCTGATGCAAACGTAAGTACCCATATAGATTTTGTAATGCAGTCCTTAATTACGGCAGTAATTTTTTCAGAGCAAAGATTTAAAAGATTTTTGTTTTTGCTAATTATGGCTCCTAACCCGTTGTCCAGCGACATATCTACTTCAGAAAAATTAAGACCAAAGTCTGAACCATCTAGATTGTTGTCAACTGTAAAAATATAATAGATAGTAAGTGAATCTGGTTTTGGAACTATTATAGCGGACTGAGTACTTGATGAATCACCATATAATCCACTACCGTTCACCATGGTTGTATGGTTTCTGTTCCAAACCGTCGAGCCGTCTGTATAAAAGAGTAAGTCTCCAAATTCGTTTGAAATAGACGCACACCCCTCATTAGTGAATAATTGGCCACTATTTTGCGAAGTAATACTATTATTCGTTGGATCGAATTTTATTCCACCACCAAAGCCAAAATACCAATTCGCAGCTTCATTTTGGGCAAATAAATTTAGGCTGATCAAACAGCTCATTACGATTATTGCAATTTTTTTCATTTTTCACTAGCAAAAGCTAACAAATATATTACAAATCCCGCTTTTTTAATAATCTATACGATAAAAAGACAAATAGGGCTGTCCATGCTAATACAATTACAATTTCATGCCAATGTACTGCGTAATCATACACTAATTCCCCTTTATCTGGAAACTTAGTCATAGCTACTCGTTGAAAGGGTTGGTCTATTAATTTATACATGGACTTTAAAGGAAAGAAATTTTGAATTTTTTCAGACAAGTCAGTATCGATTTTCCAAGCCATTAAACCAAAGAGTATCCACTCTATTATGAATAGTATAAAAAGAAATGCTAATGCAAATGCGGAGCGTTTAACTAACATGCCAAAAAACAAGCATAAACTAAAGAAGCCTATTAGTTTAATAAAATATCCTAGCAGAAATACACTTTCTTGTATTATGATGCCAAATTCATTATAACTTGAATAATACAGACCTATACACAAAGAGATTAAGCCAATGAGTATTGTTGATACCAAGGAGAAGAAAACTATGGTGTAAAATTTCGATAATATAAATTCCTTTTTACTTAGGCCATCAATTAAATTTTGCTTTATGGTTTTGTTACTGTACTCATTACCAATCATACTTACCACGACAATCGCAAAAAAGAATTTAAATTGAGAAGCGAAAAAAGTAGTTAGATGCCAAATGATGGGAAAATTAAAAACGCCTAATTCTCCTAATTCTAAGGTAAAAAAACCAAATACATTTATTCGTAATGATGATAATAATATCACGAAAAAAGGTAAAATAAATGATACAAAAATCAATATTTTACTTGTTCTATTAAGAAGTAATTTTTGTAATTCTAAATTTAAAAGTCTGAACATCGGGTGGTATTTTGGTTGTATTAGTTGTTGTCTGTTAATTGTAAGAATTGTTCTTCTAAACTTTCTTTTCGCTGTACTAAATGTGTTAAAATAATATCTTTATCAAAAAGTTGCTTATTGAAACTTTCAGAACTCATAGGTTCATTTAAGAAAGCAGTTATTAGGCCTTCTTCAACTTTTACTTTTCCAAAAGCAGCATCATTTTCTAAAAAGGATATTAGTTCCTCTTTTTTATTCGTCTTTAGTTCAAAAAAACCATGACTAGAAATCATTTCGTCTACACGACCAGAATAAAGTTTTTCGCCTTTGCGCAACACAACAACATGAGAGCATACTTTTTCCACTTCATCTAATAGATGAGACGCTAAGAGAATGGTAGTCCCTTTTGTAGCGATTTCTTTAATTATTTCTCTTATTTGATGAATACCTTGTGGATCTAATCCGTTAGTTGGTTCATCAAGAATTAAAATTTCAGGATCGTTTAACAGGGCAGAAGCTATTGCTAAACGCTGTTTCATACCGAGTGAATAGGTTTTAAATTTACTATTCTTTCTATCTAACAACCCAACAATTTCAAGCTTCTCATCTATTTTTTCGTAGTTAACATCTTTAATTTTACAAACTAATTTTAGGTTTTGACTAGCTGTCATATATGGATAAAAATTAGGTCGCTCAATAATAGCACCTACTTTTTTAAGAGCATCGTGGGTAGAAGTGTTTCCATCAAACCAAAGAAAATTACCTTCAGTTTTATTGACAACGTTTAAAACAATTCCAAGCGTTGTAGATTTACCGCTTCCGTTAGGCCCTAATATGCCGTAAACATTTCCTTTATTAATAGTAAATGATAAATCTTTTACAGCAGTGAGGTAGCCAAATTTTTTCGTAAGATTATTAATTGTGAGAATTGGTTCCAAGTATAATAATGTTTTGTGCCAAATTAATTTAGCATGGGTTAGTTATGAAAGTAAGACGAAAGTAGGCTAAGTTTGTTACATTCGTTTCAATAAAAGCATTAACTTTATACTATGCAAGATTTAAAAATATCTAAAAAAAAACCTTCGTTTCCTATTACACAAAAGTTACAGGATTATCTTTCTCAATACAATAGAAACCTAAAAATTCCCATTTTTTATGATGATTTATTGCGTTTTCAAGGATCCATAGTTGTTTATGATAAAGAAGACAATGATACCTTATGGATACGTGTCTATTATAATGAATTTGAAAGAGAGGAAATTGATTCTGCTCTCAAAAAAGTATATGCTATATTTCATTCTGATGGTAATGATAGTATGTTGCCGTTTTTAAATGTCGATGCCATTGATTTTTGCACGTTTGGAAATTCAAAGCCTTTTAGAATTAAAATTAGAAATATTTTAAATGATAATTACACTTATTTCTATATAAAAATAGCTGATGCTTCGCGTGTGTATGGTCTAGAGTTAGAGCACATGTTATCACCTTATAACTTAAATTTTCTGGTTTACAAAAACACTTTAATTGAAGAGCATATTGCTGGAATACCAGGTGATGTTTTTATAAAAGACATGTTGCCTAATTGTGATAAATCCGAAAAATCGCAAATAGCCAAAGAATTTGTTAAGTTTAACGAACGCTGTATGATTAGGCTTTTAGGAGATATGCGTTCTTACAATTATGTTATTGTCCCAACCCATGATTTTGATCACGTAGTTTATAAAATAAGAGCGATAGATTTTGACCAGCAGTCGTATGAAGGTAAGTTTAATATTTATAGACCACAGTTTTTTAAAGAAAATTTAAAAATGGTGGAATTGGTTTCAAAAATTATTCAAAAACAATCACTAGATCAATATAAAATTGAAGAACGTTCTACTTTGGTAAAGCGTTTAAAAAGCTTTCAAAAGAGAATAAATAAATTATTAAAATGTATGATAGAAGATTCTATTTCAAAAGATGAAAATATTGATTCTTTAAAGATGAAAATATTTGAATACACCCAAGATGTAAATTTTAAACGTAGCAAAAATATGGGACATATCCTTAAGTATTCCCTGGAATACTTAACAAGGAACTATGAAAATGTAAATCTGGAAAATTTAAGACAAAAACGGAGTGTTAATTCCAATTTTCGTTAAAATCCAAATCCTCATAATCATCCACATCGATACCATCTTCAAATTCATTAAAATTGTCGTCGTTTTCTGTCTCAAATATTTTTTCTGGTGCTGTTTCTGGCACTTGACCTTGAACAAACATTAAATTTGGATAATCATGTCCTTCTGTTTCGTCTACAATTTCAGCTAACTCAACATAAAAAGTCCACAAACTTAAAAAATCGTAAATATAAATAAGTTTTGGTTGCATCTCGTGCACAACACTATCTATAGATGTTTCATTCATTAATCTAGCTGAAGCATTTTCACTTAAATCAAATAATGAAATTTCTTCACCTTGATCCCATTGGTCATTACTTAAATAAAAAGATGCCATTTCAGTGCCATCAAACCCAAAAGACTGGGTAATGATATTATGTAAATCTTCAAGTGAATCTGTTTCACGAATCTCTAAATCGCGAAAAACATCTTCTTCGGTATCATTATCAAGTATAACTCTAAATCTATAAATCATTTGTCAAATAAATACTGCAAAGGTATGCTTTTATTTAATTATTTACTGAAACGATGTAGTGTAAATGTCATACTACTTAATAGGAAAAAAGCACCTATTTGATGCGCTACACCAAGCCAAACAGGAACTTGTAATAATATAGTTAAAACACCCAATAAAAACTGAATCCCAACCATTATTAACATAGCATTAATAGCTTTTGATTGCAAAATTGTTAAATCCAGTTTTTTTGATTTTCGCCAAATAATAAAAATTAGAAAAACCACAAAATAAGCAAGGATTCTATGAACAAATTGAACACCACTCTTACCTTCAATAAAATTTCTGTAAAATGGATTTTGTTCTATAAATACCGTTTTATGCATAAATTCACCTTCACTCATCATCGGCCAATGGTTGTGAATAAAACCGGCATCTAAACCAGCTACAAAAGCGCCATATATAATTTGAAGAATTAAGAAACCTAAACCGAAGCGAATTAAATTTCTAAAACTTTTATTGATTTGTTTTTTACTCGGAAACATTAAATCTAAAGCAACCCAAAAAGTATAAGCGAATGTAATAAACGCCGTAGTTAAGTGTGCTGCCAACCTATAGTGACTTACATCAGGATTATCAACTAGACCACTTTTAACCATATACCAGCCTAAAAATCCTTGAAACCCTCCGAGAAAAAGTAAAATAATACATTTCTTTATGGTTGGTTTTGATAGTTGTTTTTTAATTAAAAAATATAAAAAAGGAATAAAGAATACTAACCCAATAAAGCGTCCAATTACACGATGTAACCATTCCCAGAAGTAGATGTCTTTGAAATCTTGAAGCGAAAAATGATTATTGAGTTTTTGATATTCAGGATACTGTTTATAAAGCTCAAAAGCGGTTTGCCATTCAGCTTCGTTTAACGGTGGAATAGTGCCAGAAATGAGTTTGTAATTCGAGATTGATAAACCAGAATGTGTTAACCTAGTAATACCTCCAACCACAACCATAATAAATATGAGAAGACATCCAGTTAATAGCCAATAAATCACTTTTTTATTATCTTTTTTCATTGAGATAATTGTTTTTCAAAGCAGACACTATTTTCAATATTTTTATAAGGTCCGAAGTTTGGAATTATATTATAGTTTTGGTTTGTATAAAAATTTACTGCAGCAGCTTGTCTTTTTCCTGTTTCCAGAATACAGGAAGTATACCTTAATTCTTTAGCCCAAAGTTCTAATTCGTTCAAAATTTTACTAGCAATTTTTTGGCCTCTGGAACTGGGTAATGTGAACATACGCTTAATTTCCACACTGTTATAATTAAATATTTTGAATGCTCCACAACCAACGGGTATATCTTCATTATATGCAACTACAATATGCTTTAAAACATCAATATTATTGAATTGATTATAAAATGAGTGATCTTCACCATCAATAATTTTCAGGTACAAATCAAGTTTTTTTACTAAGTTAACGAAGCCAATATTATTGGAATTTGTTCTAACTAGTTTAATCATTTTAATCGCTCGTTTTTAGTCCTAATCGCTCTCCCTCTTTAAGCATAAGCTTGAAGGCAGCGTCATAATCGTTAGGAATATCACCTTCAAGAATGGCTTCTTTTATAGTTTCTTTTATCAAACCAATTTCGCGGGAAGGTTGCAAATTAAAAGCTTTCATAATTTCCTCACCAGAAATTGGTGGTTGAAAATTACGAACATGATCTCGTTCTTCAACTTCAACAATTTTCTGCCTAACAATTTTAAAGTTGTTCTTGTATTTATTAAATTTCTTTGGGTTCTTGGTTGTAATATCTGCTTCGCAAAGCGTCATTAAATCATCGACAAAATCTCCAGCATCAAAAACTAAACGACGAACAGCTGAATCTGTAACGATATCTTGGGCTAACACTATGGGGCGCGAACTCATAAATACCATTTTTTGAACAAACTTCATTTTGTCATTTAATGGCATTTTTAGCCTTTTAAATAATTGATAAACCATTTTAGAACCTTCAAATTCGTGGGCATGAAAAGTCCACCCGACCTTTTTGCTGAATTTTTTAGTTGGAGCTTTTCCAATATCGTGTAAAAGAGCAGCCCAACGTAGCCATAAATTATTGGTGTTTTTTGAGATGTTATCAACTACTTCCAATGTATGATAGAAATTATCTTTATGTCTTTGGCCTTCTACTTCATCAATGCCTTTTAAAGCAGTGAGTTCTGGTAGAATATAATTTAACAGTCCTGTTTGCTCTAGTAATAAAAAGCCTACTGATGGTTTTTTACTTTCGAGAATTTTATTCAATTCTGTTACAATGCGTTCTTTAGTAATTATCTTAATCCGATGGCTATTCTTAGCAATAGCTTTTAGCGATTCATTTTCAATTGTAAAATTTAATTGTGAGGAAAACCTAATGGCACGCATCATTCTTAAAGGGTCATCACTATACGTGATATTAGGATCAAGCGGTGTTCTAATAATTTTATTGGCTAAATCTTCAATTCCATTAAATGGATCAAGTAATTCGCCAAAATTGTTTTCACTTAAATTTAAAGCTAAGGCATTTATAGTGAAATCACGACGATTTTGGTCGTCTTCTAGTGAGCCATTTTCTACCGCAGGATTTCTACTATTCTCGTAATAAGACTCTTTGCGAGCACCAACAAATTCAATTTCGACGTCTTCATGTCTTAGCATTGCCGTACCATAAGTTTTAAAAACTTGAACTTTAGGTCTGTTAGGGAGGTTTTTTGCAACTTGTTTAGCTAATTCAATACCGTCACCAATAGCTACAATATCGATATCCTTTGCAGTGCCGCGTTTTAAAATAAAATCACGAACAAAACCACCAATTACAAAAGCATCTAATTGAATCTCTTTTGCAGACTTAGAAATAACTTTAAAGATAGAATGTTGTAATGCTTCCTTATAATCCATTAATGATTTTTGTGGTTTACTCGCGTATAATTTTCACCATATCATTATTACTTAATTTGATAATGGATGAAGGTTTAGAACAAATCTTTTCGCGATGCAAATTTACAACATAGTCAACACCTTTTAAAATAGCAGGACTTATTTCTTGAAACGATTTTGGCGTAGGTTCACCGCTTATATTTGCCGATGTAGAAACTAATGCACCATTAAGTTTTCTTGATAATTGATAACAAAATTCGTTATCTGGAATCCGTATAGCTACGGTGTGGTCTTCAGCAATTAAATTACTAGCTAAATTTTTAGCATCATCATAAATAATAGTTGTAGGTTTATCAGTAACTTCAATAATATTTAGAGCAACTTCTGGTATAGTTTTTATATATCTTTTTAGCATTCTATCATCTGCTACTAAACAAATAAGGGCTTTACTATCTTCACGTTGTTTTAATTGATATATTTTTTTAACAGCTTCTTCATTTGCTGCATCACAACCAATACCCCAAACAGTATCTGTAGGGTAGAGAATGAGGCCGCCTTGTTTTAAAACCTCAAGTGCACTTTTAATTTCTTGATGCATAATAATCAATTATATAAATGCCTATTTAAATTTATAGACGCCTAATTTCTTTTTTATATTTTTAAATGTATAGTTCCAATAAGAAGAAACATAATTCCTTCTGCTTTCCTTTTTCCATTTTGCGTGCGGAATAGCCTCATTTTTAAGTTTGGCTACTTCCGTAGGGTCAATTATAAAATTTTTAAAAAATTCTGATAAATTAACATCATCATATCCAACAAATGCATTGATTTTATTTTCTTGATGGATTACAGCAGTCCATGTCCTGTGGTTTTTAATTTGGACTATATTTTTTTCTCGTTTCCAATGCGAATGACGAATAGCCCAGACGGTCTTTGGATCATCATTTTTTTCTATAAGCGAAATAAAAGGATTGTACTGATCAAAACGTTTCCCAATTTTAATATTCGGACTCGTTTGAATTGTGTAACCATCAATAAAATCTATAGCAGTAAAATTTTGCTGATTGAATTGCTTTTGAACAGCGTCTATATAGTCTTTACTCAAACAATCATCATTGTCAATACGACTAGTTATAATATATTCTTGATTGAAATTTGAGACATACGATTTAATTCCAGGTAAAAACTGTTCCATTCCATCTACAAAAATGGGTTTGAAATTGGTCAGTTTTTTATCCAATTCATCAATAACAAGCTTATATTTTTTTGGAGTAGTAGTATCGAAATATACAAGCCATTCAAAATCCTTATTTGTTTGATTTGAAACACTATGAAAACAATATTTTATAAAAAGTTCGAATCTGTTCCTGTGCCATTCTTCAGTTAGAACCGGAATGTTATTCTTAGTTGTTTTCCAATCTGGTTGCCTTAAATTAAATCTAGTTATTAAAAAATGTTTGAACATATTTATATTAATTTATGAAGCTTATATTTGCATCGATGCAAATATATAATAGAAAACTTTTAAAAATTGATTGTTTTATTTTTATACAGGTTTTGAAAGGAATGATATCAAAAATTTCAAAAAATCAATATTTTGTTAAAAGAATGGAAGTTAAGGTATTTAGTAATTATCAAGACGAATTAAATAAAAAATCTCTAACTCAAATTGTTAGCGATTTTGACTCATTTGAAGGAGGAGTTGGAGAAAGAAATGTTATCAAAATCATCCCTTTTAATGGTGTAAATATAAATGTAAAGGCATTTAAAATGCCTAATATAATTAATCAAATTGCATATAAGTTTTTTAGAAAAAGTAAAGCGCAACGTTCTTTTGAATATGCCAATAAATTATTAGAATTAGGTGTTGGAACGCCAAAGCCTTTGGCTTATTTTGAATATAAAACCTTGCTACTTTTCAAAAAAAGTTTTTATATAAGTGAGCAATTAGATTGTGATATTACTTATAGAGAGTTAACGAGCGACTTTAATTACCCAGATTATGATAATATCCTAAGAGCCTTCACAAGGTTTACTTTTAGTCTGCATGAAAAAGGAATTCAGTTTTTAGATCATTCTCCAGGAAATACCTTAATAAAGAAGAAAGGAAATGGATATGATTTCTATTTAGTTGATTTGAATAGGATGAATTTTGGCCAGATGGATTTTGATGCTAGAATTAAAAACTTTTCAAGACTTACAACGCACAGAAGTATGGTTGAAGTTATGAGCGATGAATATGCTAAATGTTCTGGTGGAGATTATGATAAAATATTTAGTTTGATGTGGAAAGAAATTGAAGTTTTCCAAGAAAAATATCATCGTAAAAAACGATTAAAAAAGAAATTGAAGTTCTGGGAATCAACTCCTTAATTTTTTAAGCTCTTTATATCTGTAATAGACTCCATAAGCACTTAAATAACATATTTGAAAACCTTCTTTTCCATCTAAAAACCCTAGTCTGAAAAAATAGTTAAGCGTAAATTTATAAATTGGTCTAAAAATAAGATTTAGTGCATTCGTTTTCGCTCCTTTTTTATTTAGTTCTAGAGCTTTAAGGCTTCCGTAGTGTTCCATCTTTGATTTATAATCGGCTGAGCTTTCAAAACAATAATGGAGCATGCTGTTTTTGAAAACACTGCTTTTTCCAGAAATCTTAGGCATTTCGTGAACAATTTTATCTTCAATATATTTTACACTATCTTTTTTAAATAAGCGGAAAGTACAATCAGTTTGAAGTCCACTAAAACGGATTCTTTTTTTCTTAAAGTAAAATAAGCGCTTTACCTTAAATGCAACTATATCAAAGGGGTTATTAACTACCGTAATAATTTCATATTTTAGTTTATCTGGAATACGCTCGTCTGCATCAATAAACAATATCCATTCATGAGTTGCTTGTTGTATTGCAAAGTTTCTTTGGTTCGCAAAATCTTTAAATTGTCTTTGGAAGACTTTAACATGTTTTAGTTCTTGAAGTTTTTCAAGTGTACCATCTTTACTGAACGAATCAATAACTATAATTTCATTTGCAAATGAAATGTTTGTTATGACCGAATTGATATGATTTACTTCATTATAAGTAATTAATAGGGCTGATATTTTTGGTTTATGTTCTTTCAATAGAATAATAATACAAGTCATTTCCTTTAAGGTAAAAATAGTTATTTTTGCCTCAATGAGTAAATTTAAAGCATCAGTAATTATAAGTACATATAATCAGCCACAATGGCTACAAAAGGTGCTTTGGGGTTATGAATTTCAATCAGAATCTAATTTTGAAATTATTATAGCTGATGATGGTTCTTCTGAAGAGACCAAAAATGTTATTGATGAATTTAAACGTGACTCGAAGATAACGATTCGTCATATTTGGCAGGAAGATAACGGATTTCGAAAAACTAAAATTTTAAACAAAGCTATTTTAAAGACAACTTCAAACTATTTAATATTCACAGATGGAGATTGTATTCCTAGAAAAGACTTTGTTGAAACTCACTTGAGATTGCGTAAATTGAATAGTTTTCTGTCTGGAGGTTATTTTAAGTTACCCGAATCAATTTCAAATGAAATATCTAAAAAACACATTAGTAATGTAGATTGTTTTGATATTAATTGGTTAATTAGAAATGGTTTAAAAAAGAATTTTAAAGCTAATAAGTTAACAGTTAGTGGATTCAAAGCATGGTTGTTAAACACTTTCACACCAACTAGAGCCACTTTTGATGGAATGAATGTTTCCGGTTGGAAAGATGCTGTTTTAGAAGTTAATGGTTTTGATGAACGCATGCAATATGGCGGAGAAGATCGTGAAATAGGTGAACGTCTCATGAATGCGGGATATAAATTTTTGCAAGTAAGGTATAGTGTTATTTGTTTACACTTATATCATGAACGTCCTTATAAAAATGAAGCGGCACTGTTATTAAACAACTCCATAAGGAAAGAAACTCGCCGTTTAAAGTTAAAATATACTAAATTTGGTTTAGCAAGTTCATAACTTTTATTTTAACGGTGTTTTGTAAACGCACGATTGTAAGTCTTTAAAGTGTAGTATTGTAATCGTTTCCTAATTTTATACTTTCTAACTAAATTAATTGGTTTGCTTTTTAAGTAATTTTTATCCTTATGCAGAAAATTAATGCAGGCACTTATAACACGCTCACTCGATTTTCCATCACAATATGGATGTAAGTCTTTATTAAATTTAGCTAATTCATTTAAAATTGTTTCAGGATATTTCAAAGCTTCTTGAATGGCTTCTTTGATTTCAGATGCTTTAGTTATGTTGATTAAGTATGGTTTTGGCTTGTAATGATTAAATGTAACGACAGGCTTTTGTTGTAATCCGAATTCTTGAATAGCAGAAGTTGTATCGGCAAACATAACATCGGCTCTTCTAAATAAAGGAATTAAATCAGTCGTATTATAAAATTTAAAATAGTCATTGTTCAAAGATTCCCATTTAGATACGATGTGTTTTGGGATTTTTGGATGCAAAACCATTTCAAAATAATAATCACCAGTATTACTCAATAACTTTATCATTTCGTAAACATTATTATTGTAAGCCAAACTTAAACGTTCAGTAAAAGTAGAAGCTACAAATACGGTGGGTTTATTTTTTTTAGATGTCAATGAAACTGGAAATAAAGGGTCTACTTTACTCCATCCAGTTTCAATAACTTCAAAATGTTTTCGATTTTTTGCAATTTCTTTAAAGACAGTAGTTGTACTAGGGCCTTGTGTGCAATAGAGATCAAAAAGCCCTCTTATTCTAAAATGATCTTTTTTAAAGCTGCGTTTTTCAGCATTGAAACCATGAAATATTTGAACTTTCAAGCCTCTTAAAAAATCAGGAACACTATCTGTTACGGCGAGAATAATATCAGGATTGTAATTAATAACTTCATGAATTGTTCCTAACACATTAGATTTGTTTTTTAATGCGCGAATGCCTTCCTCCAAATCACTAAACCATTTAATGGTATATCCTTTTTTGATAATCTCTTGTTCCAAAGGAGAACCTATAGGAAGCGCATAACTATATGAAATGTAAATTAGAAATGTATAATTCATGAATATTTCGACCTTAGTTATAATTATAGGGTAATAAATTCTTTCAAAGCTGTCTGTAAACAAAGTTAAATTTAATTAGTTAATATGAAAAGGAAGATTGATTTATGATTTTTAAATAAAGTGAGTTGATCAATTTTGGCAGTCTCTATTTTACGATTATATTTACCGCTAAATAAATTTTACGTATGCAATACTTCTGGTGGGTTTTAGGATTAGGTGTTTTAGGTTTTTTTATTGGAAAGTTTATTAAACACAAATCGTTATATCCTTTTATGCCATTTAGATATGACTTTAGAAAACGAAGAGGTACTTTTTTAAAAGTTTTAGAACTAATAGAAAAGACAAAGGCAAAATTAATTATAGAAACAGGTACCTCACGAGAAGGTTTGCATGGAGCAAAAAGTAATGGAGCTGCTACAATTGTTTTTGGTAAATGGGCAAAACAAAACAAAGCATTTTTGCATTCTGTGGATATTAGTGAAAAATCTGTTGCTGCCTCACAAAATGAAGTTGATAGGCAAGAATTAAATTCAAGTGTCAAAATTCATCTTTCAGATTCAATTGCTTTTTTGGAGAATTTTAAAGAAAGGGTAGATTTTTTATATTTAGATAGCTACGATTATAGTGATGATATTGAAGTACAAACCAAGAGTCAAATACATCACCTTAAGGAGTTTAAGGCTATTGAGGATCAATTACACGATAATTCAATTGTGCTTATTGATGATTGCGACCTTCCAAATGGAGGTAAAGGGAAATTAGTTGTTGAGTATATGATAAAACAGGACTGGAAAGTTTTAATTAATGCCTACCAAATATTACTTGTTCGTAATAAATTTATGGCTTAGAAAAACTTTTAGTTTTTTATCGAATAACGAAGGTTTCAAATATTGGTATAAATTTGAAGAATCTTCGCGAAGTTCTTTTCTTGATTTACCATCAATTTTTTCGTGAAAATAATCTTCTACATGAACTGAGACATTGGATTCACTTTTAAAAAAATCCCATGATGCTTTGGTTATCCAAGGAGAAAAAATACTAAAAGTAGGTATGTCAAGTGCTTTTGCCATATTAATTGCGCCACCTTCGTTACCTATTGAAGCATTACAATGGTATAATACAGCTAAGAACGAACGTAAATTTGAAGGGTAGGCATCAAAATAAATGAGTTTTTTTGTTTTTTCGTTACATAAACTATATAATGCTTTGGCTTCGTTAACTTGATTTGGAGAATAATTAAACAATAAGTTGGCAGTACTTTTTTCGGCAACTGTATTAATTGATTCTGCCATGTATGCTAACGGATATGATTTTTTGTCGTTACTACCTAACGCATTTATCATTATAATTGGTTTGGAAAAATCAATTTCATGAGTTTCTAAAAACGTTTTTGCAACAGCTATTTCTTCGTCAGTCAAAAATATTTTGGGTTTTCTAATAAAATTTTTAACCTCTGGTAGAATAGGAAAAAGTAATTTTAATCGACTTTCTATGGCGCGATCAACTTCAATCGTTCCTTCTACTGTGTATTCAAAAACGTGGGTAAATAATAAACTTGTATGCCATTTTTTATAAGAAATCTTTATTGGTGCTTTGGAAAATAAACAGATTAAATTACTTTCTAATTTTCCATAAACATCTATAACAACATCATATTTTTCTTTTTTTATTTCTTTTAAGAAACTGTAAAAAGCTAATTTGCTTTTACGATATTTAGGTGTAAAAAGAACTATTTTATCAATATATGGGTTGTTTTCAACCACTGCATTTGTTTGGCTATTAATTACATAATGAACTTTGGATTCTTTTATATTAGCTTTAATATTCTCACATAGAATCGTGCTAGTAAGCACATCACCAATCATTTTTTGCTGTATAATTAATACCTTCATATAAAGTTCAAAGTACAAATAAAAAAATCCAAATTCCAATTTAAAAACATTGGAATTTGGATTTTATGTTTTTGAATTCACACAATTAAACAGCTACATCATGCTCACGAAGCGCATCATTAAGTGATGTTTTCTTATTAGTGCTTTCTTTACGTTTACCAATAATTATTGCGCAAGGTACATTAAAGGTGCCAGCAGCGAATTTTTTAGGATAACTGCCAGGAATCACAACAGAGCGTGCAGGAACTAAACCTTTGTATTCAACTGGTTCATTTCCAGTTACATCTATAATTTTAGTGCTCATTGTTAAAATTACCCCAGCACCTAATACTGCTTCAGTTTCAACACGAACCCCTTCAACTACAATACAACGCGAACCAATAAAGGCATTATCTTCAATTATAACTGGTGCAGCTTGTAAAGGTTCTAATACACCACCAATACCAACGCCACCAGATAAATGGACATTTTTGCCAATTTGAGCACAACTACCAACAGTAGCCCAAGTATCTACCATTGTACCTTCATCTACATATGCTCCAATGTTTACATAACTAGGCATTAAAATGGTTCCCGCCGAAATATAAGCACCATGTCTAGCTACCGCATTAGGAACTACCCGGATACCTTTTTCTGCATAACCAGTTTTTAATGGGATTTTATCATGAAACTCTAATGGGCCACATTCTATAGTTTCCATTTTTTGAATTGGAAAATATAAAACAACAGCTTTTTTAACCCATTCATTAACTTGCCATCCATCTGTAACAGGTTCTGCAACACGTAATTCACCTTTATCTAATAAATTTATAACATTTCTTATAGCAGATGTGGTCTTTTCATCATTTAAAAGTGCTCTGTCTTCCCAAGCATTTTCTATTATTTGTTGTAATTCGGTCATTGTCTTAATATTTTGGGCAAATATACTAGCTATCATTTAAAAAATGGAAATACATAGTCGTCAATATCCTTAAAAATATGGCCGATTTCCTGCGTATTTTTCAATACCTAATCTCAATTTTCACTTTTAAGGAATAATTTTTATGGATGAAATACAATTTCTGTGTTTTTTGTCGGTAAATAATTGACTTTTATCTATTAATCGAAGGAAATAAGCACAATCTCTAATAATCGAATATCCAGTGACTTACAACTAATATTTTACTCCAACCCTGAGAACGAACCTATATTTGAATCATCAAAGAAATCCAAATCTGATGAAAACAAATTTTTACTTATTATTAATCTTATTACTTTCTTTCTCTGTTGCAAATGCACAGAGTACTGCTCTAGGTAACAAAGCACAAGTTAAGATTACAGTTTCTGAAACAGAAATTGTAAGTAATGATGATGAAGAGATAATTGAAGTATCAGAATTAAAAGAAGTTATTGCACGTACTAGTGATATTAGATCTTTTCTAAACCGAGAAAGAAAAGTTGAAAATATTAAGTTAGTATTCCCTAAAATAAATAAAGCAAGAAAAGCATAATTATAAAGAATCATATTCAATAAATATTTGAGGTTAAATATTGAAAAAGACTATCTTAAAAAGATGGTCTTTTTTGTTTTATTACATTACTTTTGATCGTTGAAGAAAAATTATGGCTCGTATTTTAGCGTTAGATTTTGGGAGTAAAAGAACAGGAATAGCTGTAACAGATGAGTTACAGATTATTGCTTCTGGATTAACTACAGTGTTAACTAAAGAGTTGTTACCTTTTTTAAAAGATTATTTAATTAAAGAATCTATAGAACTTATTTTAGTTGGTGAGCCCAAACAAATGGATAATACACCTTCTGAAAGTGAACAACTAATATCGAGTTTTTTAGTAAAGTTAGAAAAACAATTTCCAAACATACCTATAAAGCGAGTAGACGAACGGTTTACTTCTAAAATGGCATTTCAAACGATGATAGACAGTGGTTTGAAAAAAAATCAAAGAAAGAATAAAGCTCTGGTGGACGAAATAAGTGCCACATTAATTCTTCAGAGTTATTTATATTCTAAATAATTCTAACAATAAATTATAGTATTGTATTTTTGCAATAATTAATGGCAGAATAGAATGATTTTACCAATAGTAGCCTATGGCGATCCTGTATTAAAGAAAAAAGCACAAGATATTTCAGAAGAATATTCAAACTTAGATGTTCTTTTGACTAATATGTATGAGACCATGTATAATGCATACGGGGTTGGCTTAGCGGCACCACAAATAGGCTTACCAATACGCTTATTTTTAGTCGATACATCGCCTTTTGCTGAAGATGAAGAATTATCTGAAGAAGAACGAAACGGCTTAAAAGATTTCAAGCGTACATTTATTAATGCAAAAATAATTAAAGAAGAGGGTGAAGAATGGGCTTTTAATGAAGGTTGTTTAAGTATCCCCGATGTTAGGGAAGATGTTTTTAGACAGCCTAAAATAACTATCGAATACTTCGATGAAAATTTTAAAAAACACACAGAAGTATTTGACGGATTAGTTGCACGAGTAATACAACATGAGTACGATCATATAGAAGGGGTTTTATTCACAGATAAATTATCCAGTTTAAAAAAACGACTTATAAAAGGTCGACTATCTAATATTTCTAAAGGAAAAATAAGTGTAGATTATAAAATGCGTTTTCCAAATCAAAAAAAGAAGCGATAACATTTGCTATATTTCTTTAAACAAATATATTTGCCTCTTTCTAAAATTAACATATGGGTTTAGATAAAATATTAGCAATCTCAGGTAAACCGGGATTATATAAATTAATAACGCAAACAAGAGGTGGGTTTGTTGCCGAATCATTGATAGATAATAAACGACTATCGGTTAGTATTCGTCAAAATGTGAGTATTTTAAGTGAAATAGCTATTTACACGCTTACCGAAGAAATTCCTTTAAGACAAGTGTTTTTAAATATTAGTAAAAAGGAAAATGGCAAGCAAACTAGTGTGGCTTCTAAAGAGAGCAAAGATAAGTTAGAAGAATATTTCTTTGATGTATTACCAGGCTATGATGAAGATCGTGTTTATGCGAGCGATATTAAGAAGGTAATACAATGGTATAACTTGCTGCAAAAAAAAGATTTACTTGACATATTAAAGGAAGAAATAGAGTCTATAGTTTCAGAAGAAGAGGAATAGCATTTATTATAAAATTGCTTAATGTTTTAAACAATTTAAACATCTAATTTAATTAGATGTTTTTTTGTGACCTTTTGTAAGGTTCTATAGTTAATTTCGACTTTCTTCAAGTTAATAAAATGTTGTTCTCTATGGAATCTATTTGGTTTTTCGATGATGTAAATCTTTTTAAAGTTTTATGCCCTCACAAGTTTAAGGCTTACAAATCAAATCATGATTTTGATGCTTATAAAAAGAAGGATTACATCTATTTTGAAGAAGATTCGGCAAATAAAGTGTACTTAATAGAAAAGGGTAAAGTTAAAATAGGATACTATAGCGAAAGTGGTGAGGAGATTGTAAAGGCTATTTTATGCAGAGGGGAATTATTTGGCGAAAAGGCCATTTTAGGAGAATCGAAACGAGATGAATTTGCACAATCTATTGATAATACCACTTCTATTTGCCCAATAGGTGTAGATACCATGCATGATTTAATGCGTAATAACCAAACCTTTAGCTTCAAGGTTTATAAGTTTATTGGATTTAAATTTAAAAAATTAGAAAGACGCCTTCAGTTATTGCTATTCAAGGATACTAAAACAAGATTACTCGAATTTTTAGAAGAGTTATGTAGCGATTATGGTTACGATTGTGAAAAAACGGGAGACAAAGTCATTCATCATCCCTATACTCAAAAAGATATTGCATCATTAATTGGTACTTCAAGACCAACTTTAAATATTCTTCTAAATGAATTAAAAGAAGAAAATATAATTGAGTTTAATAGGAAAGAAATAAGGATTTATAAAAAATCCGCTTGATACTTGGTATTTAGTCGTCTAAAAAAAAATAATATTAAGATTCTAATTGTTCAACAATAAAAAGATTCATCAAAATAAGTGAAAAGGCATATATACTATCTTCAATTGGAATTGTAAAAATGCGAAGATTCAGGTTTTCAGCGTTATTATACCAAACGACCTCACTTTCAATAAAGCTACCAGTAAGAATACCATTAACAATAAAAAAAGGAATTAGCATAACTAAGAAAGTTATATAGAATTTACTAAGTAGTTCCAAGTTTTTATTTAATACTATAATACTCAAGTTAGTTGCGAGGAGAAAGTTGATAAGAGTGTACCATCTATCGTAATTTATAATGGCTATTAAAGCAAATCCAATGATTAAAATGTAGCTAAGTTTTTTTGTTATAGTAGTTGCTAATTCTATATTAGGAAAATAGTGTAGTAAGGCATAATGTGTAAATACACAAGCATAAGGAATACATATAAAGAACAGCCATTCTTCTATAGGTAAACCAAATAGCATAACTCCTAAAAAATAAGTATCATTAAATCCCCAAATACCATTGTCGGTGAATATTATATCCCAAGGAATAAACACAACCATTGTAACAAGAATAGAAATGAAAAGTGATTTCCAACGAGTGTAAAACTTAAGTTTTGGATGAAAACTAAATAAAAAAGGAATAATTAAAGAACCCAGGTTTAGTAATAGATACAAATAATCCATTACTTCTTTTTGAAATATTTAAAAGGAACAAATAGCATACCGAAACATTCACCATCTGCTTTCCCTAGGTGTTTATGGTGTATTTTGTGAGCACGTCTAACACCTTTAGCATACCAGTTATTAGCATTCCTAAAAAGCTTAAAACGTTGATGAATGAAGATGTCATGTACTAAAAAATATGATAGACCATAAGCAAAAATACCTAATCCAATAGGTAAACCAACCCAAAAACTCGAATATTTCCAAAGTAAGAAAAACCCAATGCTAACAATAGCATAAAATATAAAAAAAGCATCATTCCGCTCAAACCAGCTATCATGGTTTTTTTTATGGTGATCTTTATGTAAGCTCCATAGAGGTCCGTGCATTATATATTTATGGGTAAACCAAGCCATAAACTCCATAATGCAATAAGTTGTTAAAAACACGAATATCCATAGTAGTGCTTGCATAGTATAAAATTACATTAATTTTAGTTGATATTTTACATAGCTACGCATTAACAGCTCTATTTTTTTTGGATTCGAAACCCGTATTCGTGTTTCTTTAATTTTTAATGCGGGGGTCTTTTTTAGTTTTTTTAACAATTGGCGATAATATCTATAGGCCATAAAGACTCCAAATTTAGCTTCAATGGGTAGTTTTTTTATACCACTCAAGCCTAATTCAAAATCTTTTTCAATATCATTTATAATATTTTGCTTAGAAGATTCATTTAAATTTTTAAGGTCAATATTAGGGAAATAACTTCTTTCTAAAACATCGTAGTCCGCTTTCAAATCTCTTAGAAAGTTTACTTTTTGGAATGCAGAACCTAAAGCCATTGCCGTTTCTTTTAAACTATTGTATTTAATTTCGTCACCTTTAACAAATACTTTTAGGCACATCAATCCAACTACATCTGCAGATCCATAAATATATGTTTGAAATTCATCTTCAGTTAAATAATCTTTTTTGTACAAATCCAAACGCATACTTTTCATGAAAGCGTCAACCAAGCTTTTATCAATATTATATTTATGATAAGTATATTGAAATGAGTTTAAAATAGGATTCAAACTAATTTTATTTTTTAGGGCAAGCTCTAAATCATTTGAAAATTCATTGAATAAGGATTCTTTATCATAGTCATGAAAGGAGTCAACAATCTCATCAGCAAATCTTACAAATCCATAAATGTTATAAATGTCGGCACGTATTGACTTGTATAGCATTTTAGTCGCTAATGAAAATGATGTACTATACGTCTTTGTTACAAGCTTACTACAATTGTAAGAGACTTTGTCAAATAATGATTTCATATTATATACTATGGTGTTTTGAAACTAAATCTGCTACTAATTTTCCCGAAATTAATGATGGTGGTACACCAGGTCCGGGAACAGTTAATTGTCCTGTAAAAAATAAATTTTTCACATGTTTACTTTTTAATTTTGGTCTTAAAAAGGCAGTCTGCATTAAAGTATTTGCCATACCATAGGCATTGCCTTTGTAAGAGTTGTAATCTTTTATAAAATCATTAATGCAAAATGATTCTTTGAAAATAATGTTTTTTTGCACATTTTGCGATGTTAATTTTTCGAAACGCTCAATAATTTTGTTAAAATATATTTCTCGTAATTCAGCCGTATCATTAATTCCTGGGGCTAAGGGTATTAAAAAAATACCTGCTTCCTTTCCTGAAGGAGCAGCATTGTCATCTGTGATACTCGGAAAACTAGCATAAAACAATGGGTTTTCTGGCCATTTTGGGTCGTCATAAATAGCCTCGGCATGAACATCGAAATCTACATCAAAAAATAGAGTATGATGATTTACGTTTTTTAATTTTTTATCAAATCCCACATAGAAAAGAAGAGAAGAAGGAGCAAACGTCTTTCTTTCCCAGTATTTTTCAGAGTATTGTCTATACTTTTTGTTAATTAATGTTTCCGTATGATGATAATCGGCACCACTAACGATAATATCGGAATAAAAGTTTATACCATTTGAGACTAAACCTTTAGCTTCCCCATCTTCTACCATAATATTATTAATTGGTGCTTCTGTTTTAATTGTAACACCAAGTTCTTTTGCAAGATTTTCAATTGCTAGAATCACTTGATACATGCCTTTTTTTGGATGAAATGTACCTAGTCCAAAATCGGCATAATTCATAAAACTGTAAAAAGAAGGTGTATCTGAAGGTTTGGCACCTAAGAATAAAACAGGAAACTCAAGAATTTTAATTAATCTATCATTTTTAAATTCTTTCCTTACATCCTTTTTTATTGTACTAAAAAACTGATTTAATTTTTTTATTGTCGCCGGTGTAACAAGCTCTAGAGGAGAAACACCAGGGTTGTATACAAGGTCCTTTATTGCAATGTTATAATTGCTTTTCGCTTGTTCAATAAAAGTATTTAATTTTTTAGAACTACCTCTTTCTTCATTTTCAAAAGCTTGTAATATTTTTTCTAAAGAGTCTTCTATGGTTATATAATCATCTTTACCGAAGTAAACACTGTAAGCCGGGTTTAGTTTTTCTAATTTGTAATAATCTGAAGGCTTTTTATTGAAGTCAGAAAAAAATCGCTCGAAAACATCTGGCATCCAATACCAAGTAGGTCCAATATCGAAGGTAAAACCTTCTTTTATTAATTGACGAGCACGTCCACCTATTGTTTTGTTTTTCTCGAAAATAGTGACTTCATACCCGGCATTCGCGAGATAACAAGAAGCAGCTAAAGAAGAGAATCCTGAACCTATAATTGATACCTTATTTTTCATATTGTTTAATAAATATATAACAAAGTTAAACAATATATGCGCATACTTTACAAATCTTTAACAAAGTTCTCTATTGATTTGTAAACTGTCATCTTTTCTGGAAGGTTCGATATATCGTAATCCATTAGTTTTCTTCCTAAAAGTAGTAATCTGGAATTGTCTTGAGCTAACAAAGTATCACTGAATTTTTTCAGATAATTAGGTATTAATTTTTCCTCTGGATTTACTGTGAAGTATGATATGA
This sequence comes from Algibacter sp. YIN40, assembly GCF_057219435.1. Classification (NCBI taxonomy): domain Bacteria; kingdom Pseudomonadati; phylum Bacteroidota; class Flavobacteriia; order Flavobacteriales; family Flavobacteriaceae; genus Algibacter; species Algibacter sp. YIN40. Next base: position 215,870 of record NZ_JBXVVC010000003.1, read on the forward strand.
ATGTTATTTCATCAAAAAAATCATGCAGATCTATTAAACTCTCCATAGGGACGCTTTCTCCTAAAAATATTGTATGATATCCCTTTTTCCGTAATTGATAATTAACAAAGAGTAGACCTATGTCATGAATTTCATTTTCAGGTAAATATAAAATGAACGTTTTGGAGACTGGTTTTGGCTCCAGACTTTGTAAGCGCTCTATGTTAATAAGTATCTTTTGTTTGATATGAACCGTTAAAAAATGTTCGTGAGCTGGCGTAATGGTGTTTGTTTGCCATAATAACCCAATTTCGTCCAATAGTGGGAGAAAAACACTATAGAATACCTCGCTAAAGGTTTTATTTTCTATTAGATTGTTGTAAGTGTTATAAAAGAGTACCTGATCAAAATTAATCATGGCCATTTTAAAGGCATTAATAGCATGATCTTCTGCCTTTGCTCTAGATGCTATTTCTCTTACTTTAATTGGTATTTCTTCTTCCTTTAAACTAGCAATTTTAGATATTTTAAGTCCATTATTATTTAAAAAAGATATATTTAGAAGTTTTTGAAAACTTGTTAAACTATAGTTTCTAATGTTGGTGTCTGTTCTATTAGGACTTAATAAATTATAGCGTTTCTCCCATATACGAATGGTGTGAGCCTTGATTCCAGTTAAGTTTTCGAGATCCTTAATACTAAAGCTTACTTGAATATTGTTCATTTTTAAATTAAAATAGTTAAACAAACTTACATAAAATTAATCTAATAAAAAAAATGAATTATAAAAATAAGAAAAGTGCGCACGAGAAGATTCGAACTTCCACATCCTAAAACGGATACTGGCCCCTCAAGCCAGCGCGTCTACCAATTCCGCCACGTGCGCTTAATAAAGTGAGTAAAAATAAAAAAAGTCAAGCAATAATGCTTAACTTTTTTGGTGACCGGGCTGGGGTCAGAACCTTTAGCCCTAACACCAGTATTTATAAGTCATCTGCTAATTTTCACAGTCGATGTTGACGAATTGTGAACCTTGCTGTAATTTTAAATATGTCAAATTAACTTTCGATACAACAAATATATATAATTAGAAGCATTATATTAAAAAAGGTCTTGATTGTGATACTAAAATTTAATTTTCCATTTTATTAGTCCATTTCGTTACCATTGGAACGGACACGACATTCCAATCCCAAATTTTAGTATCAAGTTCGCTTAATTCGGATTCCAGTAGAAAAACTATAGTAAACAACTATAAAATGCCATTTAAATTAAGAATATACTATGGAATAATATATTCATACTATATTCCCGAAATATAAACTCGCAAAACACTCCCATCAAAAGACTTCGGCATAACCAGGCTCGTGCCTCGCACTTTTTATTCCGATTCCTTTTGAGCTGAGATTTTGTCTTCCGTTTGATGATTGCTCGAATATTGTTTAATCTAAAATCATTTAATTATGGAAACAAAAACAAAGCAAAACGGAACTGCACAAAAACAAAATGCAACCGTTAAAAAGGATGTTCAAAAGAAATTAACAGAAGAAGCCATGGGCAAAACTTCAGCCACCGAAAAAGCTAATGGCCAAAACGTCGCTGAAAAACCAAAGATCAACTTGGACGAGCGTATTCAAAAATTTGAGAAGTTAAGAGGTCTGGCAACTCAGAGAGAGCGGCTAAACGAAACTTTAAATGAGTTGACCAAGTTTAATTACAACCAAGATGATTCTGCTTCCTTTTACCTCCGAGATTCCCGTAATCTGGAATTTAGAACCACCAACACAAACCTAATCAAGTTGGTAACGACCCATTTACAATCCACATTGGAACAGCGTAAATCAGAAATTGAACAGCAAATCGTTCAATTTGAGCTGTAATAGGGCTAAAACATCCTTTCAAAACAAAAGCCTGCTCGAAAGAGTGGGCTTTCTTTTTTTAACCTAAATTTTTCTAATTATGTATTTAAGTAAATTACAACAAGATGATGTGTTTGTACCATCAGAAATGGTCGCATTAAAAAGCCTCACACTAATGGAGTCCAGAAGAGGACTGGAACAAGCCATTATCTCCAATGGCAAAATCGTAAACATTGTATCTAAAAGCTACGGACATATACCTAACGCCCTCTTCTTCAAGAGAGCAGAACAGATGCTGATAGATGCTCAACTTAATTACCAAAAAAGGAGCATCAACAGAATGGACCGTTCTTTTATCATTGATTTTATCATTGAAGACAACAATCAATTTTTGGTAAAGAATACGGAAGACCTGATCTTACCGATGTTACGTTTTAAAAACTCCTATGATGGCAGTGAAAAAACCTCAGGGCACTTTGGGTTTTATCGCAAGGTCTGCTCCAACGGTTTACATGTGTCCCAGGAAACCATAGAATTTTCAATCCGACATACAAAACACAACACCAATCTGATTATGCCAAGATTAAACCATTTGTTCGATAAATTCTTGGACAATGAATTTTATAGCATTGTGCAGAAATTTGATACTATGAAAACCATTGATATCATTGATACCAAGGTATTCGTCAAGAATATCCTTGAAAAAACAAAACTGTTCAGATATGAGTGTAGTGATACCAATGAGGATCCTTCCAAGAAATCCAGAGAAGTCATTGACATCTTAAATCATGAAGCTGTATTACTTGGCGAAAACCCTAATCTGTGGTTGGGTTATAATGCCTTTAATTCTATACTGCATAACACCTTGAAAAAAACATTTTCACAACAAGAAAAATTGGATAAGGTAGTCTTCGATGCCGTATATCAAATGGTCTAAAGAGCCATTTAAAAAAGGTAGCTCCAGTACCTAATAAACTGGAGTTTTTTAGTAGTAATAATTAAAAAGTGTCAATCAAAAACCAAAATAATAAGCGGAAATCCAAACCCTTTATTTTCTTAACCGAATCATCTGCAAAGCCTTCTCTGGGCTTTGATGGATCATTCTCAAAAATTAAGTCTTTGTCTTAGGTATTTTAAGGGGTTTATAATGGATGACGCCTTTATTTGTTTTTCGGGGCATCGAAAAACAGGTAGGTCATAAGCACTTCTAATTGGATCCCCTTCACTTATCTCGCTTAACTGTCGGTACGCTCCAACGCAAACGCGTTCCAAAGAATTCCTAATGCCCTTATGGAACTTGTCAAGACTGCACAAGTTTTGAAAAAAAATAAGGTTTCTACAGCCTTGAAAATCCAAGGATTTTTCTACGTCGCAGACACTCCTGATTTGTGTTACAAAAGTCTTGACAAAACCCACATCATCCATGGTGCTCTGCACGAGAGAAATCGAACAAAACACCCCTTAAAATGTAATCCGTTTTACATCCAATAGGGGAAGTATTAATCTAAATTTTTTAAATCATGAGTACATTAAGAAACAAAGTACAGTTAATCGGACACGTTGGACAAGCCCCAACCATTACAGAATTAGACAACGGTAAAAAAGTAGTCCGTTTGTCAGTAGCTACCAATGAGAGTTACAAAGATTCAAAAGGTGAAAAGCAAACCAATACCAATTGGCACAATTTAGTGGCATGGGGTAAGACGGCAGACATTATTGAAAAGTATGTAACCAAAGGCAAAGAGATTGCCATTGAAGGTAAATTGACGTCGAGAAGTTATGAGGACAAGGATGGTGTTAAACGCTATGTAACTGAAGTGGTAGTAAGTGAAATACTGCTACTAGGAAGCGCAGAGTAAACAAAATTAAAGAGGGCACTAAAACCAGTTTTCAAATAGTCTGTGCCCTCTTTTCATTATTAATCTCTAAAGAAAAGAACAATGAAAAACAAAGTTAACGAAATAAAAATAAGTTACCGAGAAAAGTTAAGCACTTCTAAAGCACTATCTATTAAAAGTTCAGAGGATGCCGCAAAATTGATTTTTCAAGGGTGGGATCAAGACACCATAGGCTTACAAGAATCCTTTAAGGTATTACTATTAAATAATGCCAATAAGATTAAAGGCATTTATCAAGTATCAACAGGAAGCATTACAGGCACATTGGTAGATATGCGGATATTATTTGCGGTCATAATTAAAACTTTATCTGTAGGCGTAATTTTGGCTCACAATCATCCGAGCAATAAACTAAAGCCTAGTGAAGCAGACAAACAATTGACGGACAAAATTCAACAAGCAGCCAAATTGTTTGACGTGAATGTTCTCGACCATTTGATTATTACACCAGATGGTAATTATTACAGTTTTGCTGATAATGGGTTACTATAATTTAAAACAATAATCATGATATATTTAAATTATAACAACCTCGATGCAGAAACCCAAAACCGATTGCTCCAAGATTCCAAAAGTGATGTGGAGCAAAGATTTGGAATCGACCTAAAATCCTATGCCAAAAAACAGCATTTGGATTATAACACACTATTGGAAGAAGAAGCCATAAAAAATTTATACAGCTACCAATATGTGTTTAATATTTGAAATTTATAAATAACAAACCCAAATAAAAAGCCTTTGAAACCTCAAAGGTTTTTTTATGTCTAAAAATGTCAAAAACTTAAAAAAACAACTAGAGAACTTCAAAAACTGACGTCTTAAATCTCCATTTTCCAAAACACCATATTTATTACTACGAATTGATGTCATTTGAGTCCAATACTCATTTTTGATTTGCTTCTTAAACACCTATATTTAAAAGGGTTTGCAGCTTATTTTAAACAGATGTAGGTTTCTTTATTTAATATGGAATAAACAAACATCAAAATAAAAAATCAGGTCTTTGGCAAGCCCAAAAAAGCGCATCGTTGAAAACGATGGGTTTGGAAAATTTTGGTCCCTACGGGACAAAATATGGATAAGCAAGAGGGTAACCCGCTCCGCAAGGTTACGGTAATCCAAAAATACATAATATACTGAAAATCAGTTTATTAAAAATAGTATAGAAATTATCAAGAGGGGTTTTGGACTCGTTTTTAGAGTAAAAATGCGCTCAGCCCAATAAAACCAACAAGTTTTTAGAGTAAAAATGGATCGAGGACATGAAAAAGAGGCATTTACCACCATAAGTTTTAAATGTGCAACGGCTAAAAAATTTAGGGCTTTTAGTAAAAAAATGGGAGCGTCCAATTCGATGACCTTGTTGCTGATGATAGAATTTTTTGAAAGCAATGGCATTTCTCCAAAGGAATCCATCGGTCCACAAATGCAAACGCTGGAGAGCCTCATCAAAAAAAGAATTAATGGGGTAATTGCTATCATGAAGGACATAGAGAAAAACCAAACCAAACCCACAGTCGCCATGATGCAATCCTTGTTTAAAGAAGCTGAACCTAAAAAGAAACCTTTGCTTATGGAAAAAGAGACCAAAAAAAAGAAGCCATCAATTCTTAAAAAGTAATAAAAAACTAAACCTATGTATATCAGTATTTCAGCCCAAACATTGGGCAACAACTTTTCCCAAAGTGTTTCAGATTTTGTGGATTATTTAGAGAAAGAAAACCAAGGTGTTATTCTTGAAGAACGTGAGCATTTTTTTAACCAATATGGGGATAACTTTTCCGCTAAAGAAGTCATAAAGGATATCGATGGTAACACCGCAAAACTAAAAAAAATCGAACCTAAATTTTATTCCATCACCGTGAGTCCGAGCCAACGCGAATTAAAACAATTACAGAATAACAGTAAAGATTTAAAGCACTACACACGAGAATTGATGAAAGATTATGTCACTGCTTTTAATCGTGAAATCAATGGTAAACCCATAACAATTAATGATATTAAATATTATGCCAAAATTGAACACACGAGGCATTTTAAAGGCACAGATAAACAGGTTATAGAAAATCAACCTTTTGCTTCTAAAATCTTAAAGCTAAAGCAAGATATCCGAAAGATAGAGAAAGGCACATTGGAAGGCAGTGTCCAAAAAAACGAGCATCAAATAGCCAAACTGGAGCGGAGTGCACCACACCAACAAAACGGTAAGCGTATTGTGCAAGGCATGGACAAGGAAGGCAACCAAAGTCATATTCATATTGTTGTTAGCCGCAAGGATGCCTCCAATAAGGTAAGTCTATCCCCAGGAAGCAAATACAAAGCCTCTAATGTCATGATTGATGGTAAATTGGTAAAACGGGGCTTTGACAGGGATGTCTTTTTTTCCAAAGCCGAAAACACCTTTGATAAGACTTTTGCATACAAACGTAACTATGCAGAATCCTACAAAGCCAAGAAAGCGTTTATCAAAAATCCAAATGCTTATTTTTCAACCCTATTGGGATTACCCACCCATGAAAAAGCTTTGGCTTTTAAAATTCTAGGAAAGGCAGGCGTTCCAATTGTTGATATTCCAACCAATCAAGTGCAGCTCGCACTAAAAACAATCAGAACCTTAAAACGCGGTATCGATATCGCCATAAAATCAGGATCCATCGGGATCTAATTATTCATAAAAAAACAGATATTATGCAATCTTTTAATCTCACAATCATTTTACTGACCCTACTTGTAGCATCTGCTCTTTTTTATGCGCTTTATATACTATCCAGATATGCTTTTGCCCTGAATTTAGTATTGTTCCTAACAGGTTTTGGAATGCTTTTTTTAGTCGCTCCCTCATTTCTAAATAAGACAGCCCTTGCCATCGGATGCCCCTTATTGCTTATCAATCTAATGATGTATGTTTTTCTTCATGAAAGAGAGGGCACACAGCCGTCTGAAAAAATGTATCGGGTACATTTCAAGCTAAAGAGAGGTAAGTTAGTTATACAAAATATCAAACGGGGCGCTTCCATTATCGGAGCAGCTGGAAGCGGGAAAACTGAAAGTGTAGTTTATAATTTTATGCAGCACTTTAGCAAAAAGGAGTTTTCAGGTGTCATCCACGATTATAAGGATTTTGAAATTACCGAAATGACCTATCCGCTTTTTAAGACCCAGGACATTCCGTTTTATATCATTTCCTTTGATACCATCTACCATCGGGTCAATCCCATTGCAGGACGGTATATGGAAAATGAGGAGAGTGTCAATGAAGTGTCACGAGTTCTGTTGGAAAATTTATTGGAACAAAAAGAATCTGCTTCCAACTCATCTGGTAAATTCTTTACAGATGCTGCTGAAGGGATTATAGGCGGACTTATATGGATTCTCAAAACCACCCACCCAGAGTATTGCACCCTGCCACATTTGATTGCCATCTATCAATATTTGGATACTAACAGTCTCATCACCCTTTTGGAATCAGATTTAACATCAAAAGGAATGGCCAATGCCTTTATCAGTGGTAAAGGTTCTGACCGTCAAACAGCGGGGGTAAAAAGCACCCTTTCCAATGCCTTAAAAAAGATTAGCTCAAAACAGGCTTTTATGACTTTATCTGTAGATGAAGTGCCTTTAGATATAAACGGACAGGAAAAAGCAGGTGTAATCTCAGTGGTTAATAATCCTAAACTGGAAACTGCTTATGCACCACTAATTGCGACAGTCATACACACTATTATCAAACAAATGAGCGTGCGACACCGAAAGCCTTCTTTTTTATTGATGGAAGAAGCATCGACCATTCGACTCTTGAACATGCAACGTATTCCTGCTACACTAAGAAGCTATAACATTGCTACTATTTATGTGATGCAGGACAAGGTACAAAATGATATCATGTATGGCGATAAGGTAAGTAAAGCTATATTGAGCAATCTATCGTATCAATTTTTCGGAAAGGTGAACGACCCAGACACCGCAAAATACTACGAGCGCTTTTTTGAACTCATTAAAATGAAAACCACTAGTATTAATAAAGGGCATAATCTAAACTTTGATACGCGAGTGACCAAGGGTGAAAAGGAAGTCTCAAAAGTACGAGCTGACATTTTCTTTAAACTTAAACCCGGCGAATTTATAAGTTTTGCAGATGGCAATGATCAAAAAATACAATTCAAATTACAGGACATTATAAAAGAACTTCCTAAAGCAAAAAAATATTCAAAGAAAGACCTTAAAAGGAATTTCAAAAGGATTCATAGGGAGGCGAAGTCACTATTTAATAATTAGCAAAAAACAACAAGTAAGCAGCTATGCTCTTATATCCTTGTTCTAAACTCACATATCTATGGGTGCTTTAAAATAAGCACGGTAGCTTAGTTTTTTAATAAAATTCACCCTTTTATCAAGTGATTTTTAAAATCACTTACCTTTTTACAACAAATTTGTTCCATAACTTGTTGCAATTCTGCCTTTAAGAGTGAAATAGTATGATCTCCTCCATTTTTACCCAGAGCCGAAACCCCATACATAAATGATCGCCCTAAGAAAGTAAACTCAGCACCACTAGCTATAGTCCTTGCTATATCTGGTCCAGAACGCAAACCACTATCCATCATAACTTTTATCTCTTTTCCATATTTTTCTGCAATTCTAGTTAGTGGTTTTATTGCAGATTCTCCAGCATCTAATTGACGCCCACCATGATTAGATACTATAATACCATCCAAACCTAATTTTATTGCTTTTTCTGCATCGACCTCATTAGCAACACCTTTTAGAACAAGTTTACCTTTCCACATATCTCGGATAGGCTTTATTTTTTCTTCGTTAAGTCGTCCAGAAAAGGTTTGATCCATAAATTGTCCGAGTTGTTTTAAGTCTAAGCCTTTGGGCATATAGGGCTTTAGAGTTTCAAAACTAGGTTGTCCATATCTTAAAGTATTTAAAGCCCACTCTGGCTTACCTAATACTTGTAATATATTTTTGATTGACATTTTTGGTGGCATTGCCAATCCATTTCTTATATCTCTAGGTCGAAAGCCAAAAGTCGGCACATCAGAAAGAATAACCAAAACAGGACATTCAGCAGCTTCAGCTCTTTTTATTATATCATCTCTTAATTTATTTACAGCGGGATGATATAATTGAAACCAAGCATTTCCATCAGTAATTTCGGCGGCTCTTTCTATACTGGTAGTTGTTACCGTACTTAATATAAAAGGGATGTTATGTTCGTAAGCGGCTTTAGCTAAAATCTCAGGAGAATTAGGCCACATAAGACCTTGTAATCCTACAGGAGCTATTCCAAAAGGCGCATCATAAGTATGACCAAATAGTTCAGTTTTCAAACTAGAACCTGTATGGTTACTTAAGTAATAAGGAAGTAATTCTACATCACGTATTTCTTTGGTGTTTTTATGTAGATTAACATCTTCATTACAACCACCATCAAGGTATTCAAAAGCAAATTTTGGAATTTGTTTTTTTGCTTTATTTCGCAAATCATCTATTGAGGGGTAATTCGTGTTAAACTTTATTTCTTTTATCTCCTTTGTCATAAGACTCTAATAAATAATTACCTAAGTTAACCTGCGATATGCTATTTCAGCGGCTTCATTTAGATATAACCCCTTTTCTTTTTGCAATTTGGTTGTTAAAGCCTGCCAAGCAGGAAAAACGCCTTTTTTTTCAGCCTTGAAGCCTAATTCCTCTATGTGTTTTTCATTTATTTCCATGTTTAATAAATTATTTTAAATTACAAATAATTAGTTTTTATGAACTTTTAAAGTTCTATATCCGTAAACAGCAATAAAACAAAAACATATAAAAGGCAATATGAATGATATATTAACAGCAGCAAAAGAACCAATGGTTTCAAGGTCTATTATGCTCCCTTGAAGTATAGGCATTAATGCACCTCCTACAATGGCCATTACTAAACCTGCTGCTCCTAGAGTAGAATCTTCTTCGCTTAACCCATTTAAAGCTATTCCATATATTGTTGGAAACATTAAAGACATAAAAGCCGAAGTAGCTACTAACAAATAAAGACCCATAATACCTTCAATTAAAATAACTCCTGAAATTGTTATCATAGCACAAATAGCAAATATTGTAAGCAATTTTTTAGAATTTATATACTTCATTAAATACGTAGAAATAAATCTACTTGACAAGAAAATAGACATAGCCACAATGTTATAATTTTGAGCTGTAGATTTTGAAATACCTAAATTATCTGCATATTGAATTATAAACGTCCAACACATTATTTGTGCTGCAACATAAAATAATTGCGCAAATACGCCTTCTCTATATTTTACATTACTGAAGAGTCTTTTAAATGAATCGAGAGGAGAACCCTGGTTTTCAGATTTATCCCGTTTTGGCATTTTGGATATGGCAATGATAATAAACATGGCTATAACCACAACACCAAGAATAACATAGGGGTTTCTAATAATTGCTAAATCGTGAGTTCTAATAATTGCTTTTTTTGCTTCTCCTAGAGTGTTAAAAATAAGCTCCCCCATTTCATTTCTTTTATCAGAATCTAAGGCTGTCAGTATAAACTTTGACGCTACAAACATCCCAAACAAAGAACCTATTGGATTGAATGCTTGGGCTAAATTTAAGCGTCTAGTTGCAGTACGCTCATCTCCCATGGATAGTATGTATGGATTTGCTGTAGTTTCTAAAAAAGCTAATCCAAAGGTTAAGATATATAATGACCCTAGAAAGAATCCAAATACCTCAAATTGAGCAGCAGGATAAAATAACAACGCCCCAAAAGCATATAAAGCAAGGCCTAAAAGGATACCTTTTTTATAACTATATTTTCGAACAAAAAGTGCTGCAGGAATAGCCATAGTTGCGTAGCCTCCGTAAAATGCAAACTGAACTAACGCAGCCTTTGCTGTAGATATTTCCATAACTGTCCCAAAAGCCGCAACCAAAGGGTTTGTAATATCGTTTGCAAACCCCCATAAAGCAAATAGTAATGTTACTAAAATAAATGGTAGTAAAACTTCTTTTGATACTACGGGGATGTCGTTTGTTTTATACATTTGATTTTTTTGAATTTGTGTTTATAGTAAATGAAACTGTTGAAGTAATAAATATAAAAAGCGTGTCATTAATACTACATATAATAATTACTGAACACGCTTTTTCATTCAACTAAAAAATTAAAAGAAACTATCGGTACTGTGCATAAATAACTTTGGTTTGTAAATACTCTTCCATACCATGTTTACCATCTGCACCACCCAATCCTGATTTTTTCCATCCAGCATGGAATCCTTGAATCGCTTCAAAATGCTCTCTATTTACATAAGTCTCACCAAATTCTAGTTGATCACAAGCGTGCATTACCTTGTTGAAATTTTCAGAAAAAATAGATGAGGTTAAACCAAATTCAGTATCGTTAGACATTGCTATAGCCTCATCTAAAGTTCCAAATTTCATTACTGGTAAAACAGGTCCAAAAACTTCTTCTTGAACAATTTGCATATCTTGCTTGACGTTTGTTAATAAGGTTGGTTGGTAAAAATAACCTTTATCAAAACCAGCTGAACGACCGCCGCCTATTACAACTTCGGCACCTTCTTTTTTAGCATATTCAACCATTTCTGAAACTTTATCTATCTGGTCTTTGGATACCATACTACTCATATCTGGATTGTTATCCGAAAACGCATCTTCAACTTTGACTTCAGACATTTTTTTAGCAACTTTATCCATGAATTCGTCAAATATTGAATCTTCAACATAAACACGCTCTGCACAATTACACACTTGTCCGCTAAAAATAACTCTTGACGAAACAACAGCGTCTACTGCGAGCTCCAAATCTGCATCTGCACAAACAATAGCGGGTGCTTTACCTCCTAATTCTAAGGATACTTTAGTAATATTTTCAGCTGCTGCTTCCATGATTTTTTGACCAGCAAACACACTACCTGTTAAACTAACGATACCGGCAATTGGGCTTTTCGTTAAAGCGTTTCCAACAATAGTTCCTTTACCTAAAACAAAATTTAAAACTCCAGCTGGTAATTCTATATTCTCAATTAATTTTGCAAACTCCATAATAGTGTTCGGAGCAATGCAACTTGGTTTAACTACACATGTATTTCCTGTAACTAAAGACGGTGCTATTTTACGAGCTGCAACAAAGAATGGAAAGTTCCAAGGACAAATACCAACTGCTACTCCAATTGGTGCTTTATGTAAAAAGATGTGTTCCTTTTTACGGTCACTTTGAATAATTTCTCCTTCTATTCTTCTTGCCCATCCTGCGTTATAGTCATAATAATCGGCAGTTACATCAATTTCAACTTGGGCCAAACCTATTACTTTTGCTTGTTCTTTGGCCAAAGTTTCTGCTAAGAATACTCTGTTAGCTCTAATAACATCAGCCATTTTATGCAAATAACCTGCTCTTTCAATGGCTGTTAATGATTTCCATGCATGTTGAGAAGCTTGTGCTGCTTCCATTGCGTTATTTGCATCTATTACTGACCCTTTTGGAATAAGAGATAAAACTTCTTCCGTACATGGATTTAAAACTTCTGTCATTTCAGAAGATGTAGAGTTTACAAATCTTCCATTAATGTATTGATTAAATTCTTTCATAATTTAGTTTTAATTAAATTTGGTTTAGATTTTCATCAGCTAAAAAAATAGCAGATTATAATATGTTCAACTCCAGATTTCTTTAAATATTAATATCTACAACAATAAAGCAAATACTATATTAAAATATTGGATAATACAAAAGTAAAGCAAGAGGTTTAATTAAAATTTATCCATTATAATCTACTTTATGTATAATTTAAACATTATAGAATTATTGGATAAGTTTGTTTTTATAAAAAAAGTATATATGGGTACTATAAACTATAACATTAATGTAGTTTATGTTGAAAATTAAGGCTGTATTTGAAAACAATAAGATGTAAGAAATAAATTTAAGTATATCTGCCAGATTTATAAACTGCAGGACTAATACCAGTTATAGATTTAAATACCCTAGAAAAATGGTAACGATCCGAAAAACCAAGATTATAAGATACATTTTCTATAGTTTCATTTGAGTGTTCAAACAATTCACAAGCTTTGGCTATTTTTCTGTTTTGAATAAAGCTATGTAGTGTAATGTGCATTTCTTCTTTAAACAATCTTGCAAACGAGTTAGGTGCCATATTTACAAGAGAGGCCAATTCTGAGTTACTTAATTTTTCTCCAACACTAGCCTCTATATACCTATGCACAGTTAATACACGTTGGTCTATATTTATGGTTTTCCATAATTGAGGCCCTATATTTGAAAGCACCTCTTGGATAAAAGACTGTAATTTTAAATTAAAGGTTAGTTTAAAATCATAATTTTCCATTCTTAATCTTTCAGTAATATAAAGTAATCTTTCTTTAAGATGATTAGATAGTTCAATCTTAAAAATCCCAGGAAATACATTGTCAAAAGGCGTTCCTAAATTGAAGTGTGTGAAAAAATGGATCAACGACTTTTTTTCGTAATCCGATTCATTATGAAATTTTGTCAAATTTTTGCCAGAAACATGTATTCCAGAAACATGCTTGTGATTTTTTAAAAAACGTGTAGAAAAAGATGTAAATGGGGAAATTATATATAGGTAATTGGGATCCATTTTATAGGTTTCCTCTTGGAGCTTTAATTCTCCGCCTTCATTTTTATTCCAATATATACGCCAAAAAGGAAATATCATATCATGACAATCCCACAAATCTAAATACCAATATCTACAGCATAGCATCTTTAATTTGACGTCTATAAATTGCTGATTATTAGTAGATGGATCACCAGAATTTGGCGCTTTAACAAACTTCATTTTAAGGGCAATGTTTGAATTATACACAAATATACAAATTTTGAATATCGAATTACATCTTAGTTCCAGTTAACTTTGTGTCGTTTTAAAAACTATAATAAAGATTTTTATGAGCGATATAAAGCTTCCTATTGAAGTACAAAAAGAATTAAAGCAAGTATCTGAAGTCGCTGGTTATTTATGGCAACGTGAATGGGCAGAACGAAATGCAGGAAACATTTCTATGAATTTAACTTCATACTTTACAAAAGAAGAAGTACAAGGTATTGGAACTGAAGTACCATTTGATTTTCCAAAAGGAGCAGCAGGATTTGTAATTTATATTACTGGTACAGGATGCTACCTAAGAGACTTAGTAAATAAACTTGAAGAAGTTTCTTGTATCCTATATATAAATGAAGACGCAACTGCATATTCCATTATCTGGGGAGGAAAGCGTGAAAATTTTGGCCCAACTTGTGAGTTGATTTCGCACTCAAGTATTCATTTATTTAATTCAATTCATCATCCAGAAAACTTGGCAGTTGTGCATACACATCCTTTAGAATTGATTTGTATGAGTCATCATGAATTGTTTGATAACGAAGAAGAGTTAAACAGACAAATATGGATGATGTGCCCTGAGGTAAAAGTTTTTGTACCTAAAGGAATTCATTGTACTCCTTATGCCTTATCAAGCACTGAATCTTTAGCAAAAGTAACAATAGAAGCTTTTAAAACAAGAAATGTTTCTTTATGGGAAAAGCATGGTGCAACAGCTACAGCTCCCGATGTAATGAAAGCATGGGATTTTTTAGATGTGGCAAATAAAGGCGCTAAGATGTTAATAATGTGTTGGGCAGCAGGATTTAAACCAGCTGGACTTTCTAATGCACAGTTAACAGAATTAGAACAGTTTATATAAAAATTAACCGCTAACTAAATTAAAGTCATAACTTATGAATAGATTAATAGGAAGACTACCAAAGGTAGGTATAAGACCAGTAATTGATGGACGTGAAGCAGGAGTGAGAGAATCATTGGAAGACCAATGCATGGATATGGCAAAAGCCGCAGCAAAATTAATTGAAGATCATTTGCGTTTCCCGAGTGGAGAAAAAGTAGAATGCGTTATTGCTGATACTACCATTGGTGGAGTTGCAGATGCTGCTGCATGTGCAGATAAATTTAAAAGAGAAGGTGTAGAGGTTTCTTTAACAGTAACCCCTTGTTGGTGTTACGGTACAGAAGTTATGGATACGGACCCATTAATGCCAAAAGCTGTTTGGGGATTTAATGGAACTGAAAGACCTGGAGCTGTTTATTTAGCAGCTGCTTTAGCTGGATATTCACAAAAGGGATTACCCGCTTTTGGAATTTACGGAAGAGAAGTACAAGATGCTGGCGATATGAGTATCCCTAAAGATGTCGAAAAAAAACTATTGCGTTTTACAAAAGCTGCTTTAGCCGTTGCTCAGATGAATGGAAAATCATACTTGTCAATTGGTTATAGTTCTATGGGAATTGCTGGCTCTATGGTGGACATTAATTTTTTACAAGATTACTTAGGAATAAGAGCAGAATTTGTAGAATCTGTTGAAATATTGCGCCGTATAGATGAAGGTATTTATGATAAAGATGAATATGAAAAAGCTTTAGCTTGGACTAAAGAAAACTGTGTTGAAGGAAAAGATTATAACAGTCCAGAGGCTCAAAAGGCTGCAGATGTTAAAGAGCAAGAATGGGAAAAAGTTGTTAAAATGACATTAATTTGTCGTGATATAATGATTGGAAATCCTAAATTAAAAGCACTAGGTTTTGGCGAAGAAGCTAAAGGAAGAAATGCCATTATGGGAGGTTTTCAAGGGCAACGTCAATGGACCGATTACCAACCAAATGCAGATTTTACAGAATCTATATTAAACTCATCTTTCGATTGGAATGGTATTCGTCAAGCTTTTGTGTTCGCTACTGAAAATGATTGCTTAAATGCTGTTTCTATGTTATTCGGACATTTATTAACCAACACAGCACAGTTGTTCTCAGATGTTAGAACCTATTGGAGTCCAGAATCTGTAGAACGTGTAACAGGAAAAAAATTAACGGGTATTGCCAAAGACGGTATTATTCACTTAATAAACTCTGGTTCAACTACGTTAGATGCCACAGCACAACAGTCTGATAAAGATGGAAATCCAACTATGAAACCATTTTGGGAAATTTCTGAAGAAGAAGCACAAAAATGTTTGGATAATACAAAATGGCCTGCAGCCATTGGGGAGTACTTTAGAGGTGGTGGTTTCTCATCTCAGTTTAAAACAAAAGGTACTATGCCTTTAACTATGTGCAGAATAAACTTAGTAAAAGGTATTGGACCCGTTTTACAAGTAGTTGAAGGTTGGAGTGTTGAATTACCGCAAGATATACATTCTGTTTTAGATGAAAGAACAAATCCTACATGGCCAACTACGTGGTTTGTGCCTAGGTTAACAGGACAAGGATACTTCAAAGATGTTTATACTGTTATGTCAAAATGGGGTGCTAACCATGGTGCTATTTCTTGTGGACATATAGGAGCTGATTTAATTTCATTAGCAGCGATGTTAAGAATCCCTGTAAATATGCATAATATTTCTGATGAGGATGTTTTTCGTCCAAGTGCTTGGTCAGCATTTGGTGAAAACCTAGAAGGTGCTGATTATAGAGCTTGTGGTACTTACGGCTCTATTTACGGTTTTAAATAAAATCTAAATTATATTCTAAAATAGAATTAGTAATATATTATTTGAGTTAGTCCTTAGTATTGATTTCTAAATTCTTTTTATGATCATTTTAAGCGATTTCCCTTGTTAAGTTCTGCAAAACAATAGCAAAGAGATGCTTTTCATTCCATAAATTAAAAAAAATGAAAAAGGTTATAGCCGTTTTTGATATTGGGAAAACCAATAAAAAAATATTTTTGTTTGATGAAAACTTTGATGTTGTCTATAAGAATTCTGTACGTTTTGAGGAAGTTCTAGATGATGATAATTACCCGTGTGATGATATTGAATCTATTGAAAAGTGGATAAAAACTGAAATAAAGATCATTCAAGAGAAAAATGAATTTAGGATAAAAGCCATTAACTTCTCTACTCATGGAGCCACTTTGGTGTATTTAGATAAAGAAGGAAATCGAATCACACCGCTTTATAATTATTTAAAACCTTTAGATGTTGATTTCACACCGTTTTATGATACATACGGTGGTGTTGAAGAATTTTCAAGAAAAACGGCATCACCTGCTTATGGTATGCTAAACTCTGGTTTACAAATGTATTGGCTAAAAAACAGCAAGCCTCATTTTTGGAAGCAGGTTGATGCCATTTTGCATTATCCACAGTATTTAAGTTATTTATTTTCTAAAAAAGTAACTGCTGATTTTACATCTGTTGGTGCGCATACAGCGACTTGGAACTATGATGATATGGAATATCATGACTGGCTAGCCCAAGAGGATATCAATTTACCTGAACCCAAGCCTGGAAAAAATGCAACTTTATCAGTCATAAATGGTCAAGATATTTATATTGGCAAAGGGTTGCACGATAGTTCTTCTTCTATAATTCCATTATTGGAAAGTCATGAAAACTCTGCGAACGAATTCGTTCTACTTTCTACAGGAACATGGATTATCTGTATGAACCCTTTCAGCAAGGAAACTTTAACAGCAAATCAATTGAAGAATGATTGTTTGTGTTTTATGACACCAGACAAAAAGCAAATAAAATCTTCTATGCAGTTTTTAGGTCGCGTACATGAAGTTAATGCTATAAAACTAAGCGAATATTTTTATGTTGATAAAAACCATTATTTGGAACTTACACTGAACAAAGCACTATGTGCAAAGATTTTTTCTAGGTCTAAGTCTGTGTTTTTTCCAAATGAAATTGCTTCAAATTTTATTGGTGATTTACACCAACTTAGTAATTATAATACCTATGAAGAAGCCTATTATCAATTAATTTTTGAAATAAGCCATCGTGTTTATCTTGGTATTGAACGTATTTTAGACTCAAATAATAATTTGAAAGACGTTTATATTTCTGGAGGCTTTAATAGAAACGATATTTTCGTGGAATATTTAACCCAAATGATGCCAAAGCAAAACATCCAATTTCCTAAGAGGAAAAATGCTAGTGCCTTTGGTGCCGCTATGTTAATGAAAGATTATTTAAATAATTAACCAAGACTATTATTAAATAAAACTATAAGGAGTATGAAAAAAATAACCTTAGGAGAATTCATTATTGAGAACCAAAATGCATTCCCGTTTTCGAGTGGAGAATTATCAAAACTTTTAAACGGTATTAGGCTTGCTGCAAAAATGGTTAGTCATGAGGTTAATAAAGCAGGACTTGTTGATATTATTGGAGGTGCAGGAGATGTTAATGTACAAGGAGAAGACCAACAAAAATTAGATGTCTTTGCAAACGAAAAATTTATTCAAGCCATAAAAAATAGAGATATCGCTTGTGGTATCGTTTCTGAAGAAGAAGATGAATTTATTACCATAAGCGGAAGCAATAATGCTCATAAAGGAAAATATGTGGTTTTAATGGATCCCTTGGATGGCTCTTCTAATATTGATGTAAATGCTTCTGTTGGAACTATCTTTTCAATATTTAGAAGAGTTACTCAAGTAGGAACACCAGTTGAACTTAAAGATTTTTTACAAGCAGGGAAGGAACAAATAGCTGCGGGATATGTCATTTACGGTACATCGACTATGCTGGTATATACAACAGGAGATGGTGTTAACGGATTCACTTTAAACCCAGCCATTGGCTCTTTCTATCTATCTCATGCAAACATAAAAATTCCAAAAAAGGGCAACATATATTCAGTTAATGAAGGTAACTACACTCGCTTTCCGCAAGGCGTGAAAAATTATATTAAGTATTGTCAAAAAGATGAAAAGGATAGACCGTACACTGTCAGGTATATTGGATCTTTAGTTTCTGATTTTCATAGGAATATGATAATCATTTAGATAGTGGTTGATTTCTCTGGCTGTTTTTCCATTACCTTTAATTTTTTGAGATTTCACATCCCAAGAATTTACATCAATTTTTTTCTTTAAACTGATGTTAACTCGTTTTCCGTTTACAGTAATTCGAACGTAAATGTCAGTTTGATTGTTTTTTGCACGTGCGGCATATATCCAAAATAGGATAGAAAATGTTGAAGAAGTACGCATAGTTGTCGTCTTTAATTGTTAAACAATATTTGAGACGAAAGTCAAATCAACTATATAAAATAAAATTTAGTTATATTCAATCTATCAATATGTTGACAGTTATGTTGACAGTTTTAAAATATGTTGACGATTTGTGACCTTTTAAAACTAAACAACATCAAATTAAATGATTGCCTAAAAACTATAAAACCTTGCTAATCATAAAATTAGCAAGGTTTTGATTTCGGATGATATCCGATTTAGTGACCGGGCTGGGGCTCGAACCCAGGACCCTCTCCTTAAAAGGGAGATGCTCTACCAACTGAGCTACCAGGTCATTAATTAAAAATGCTAACACATTGCTGTTAGCGGGTGCAAATATAAAATGTTTAATTAATAAAACAATACTTTTTTTGAAGAAATTTTTGTTTTTTTGCACTACTTAATCGTATGTTTTTAATAATCAATTTATAGCATAAAAATGATATTAGTATTAATTGGGTATATGGCTTCTGGTAAGTCTAGTATTGGGAAAAAATTGGCTAAAAAATTGAGTTATAATTTTATAGATTTAGATGATTTTATTGAAGAAAAAGAAGATGCATCTGTAACAGAAATTTTTAAATTAAAAGGAGAAATTTATTTCAGAAAAAAAGAATCTTTTTATCTGAAGGAGCTATTAAATATTAAAAACAATATCATATTATCTGTAGGCGGAGGAACACCATGTTATACTGATAATATGAATCTTATTATAAATGCTGAAAATGTGGAAAGCATTTATTTAAAAGCTAAAATTCCAACTTTAGTAAAAAAACTTATAGCGAAAAAGGAACAGCGACCTTTGATTGCTCACATTGAAACTGAGGAAGCTATGACTGAGTTTATAGGCAAACATCTATTTGAACGTACAACTTTTTATAATCAAGCGGAAATAAAAATTACCATTGATAATAAAACAAAAGATGAAATTGTAGAGGATATTATTTGCGAGTTATTCTAAAACAGCCTCAAAGTTTTTGCCTTCTAAAAACACATTAACATGCTCATGAAGCGAGGTTGATAAAGAAATTCCTTTAAAATCGGCTTTTACAGGATATTTTTTATGGTTTCTATTAACCAGAACAGCAGTTTTAAATTTTTTCAACGGTACATTTAAAAAATGCTTTACGCCATAAATTAACGTCGTTCCAGAGTTTAAGACATCGTCTACCAAAACCAAGGATTTATCTTTATATTCAGAAGATGGGATGGACGTTTTTATTTCTGACCAGGGATTCTTTTTATCAATACTTACTTTGCAAAGTATCGGTTTTATATCAGATATTTTTGAAAGTGCTAATTTTAATTTTTTTGCCAATATATACCCATTACTATCAATACCGGCCAGAATAATATCTTTTTCATTTACATTATTCTCATAAATTTGAAAAGCAATACGTCTTATTTTGTGAGTGATTTCATTATGATTAAGAATCACATTATTTTTAGCTGTCATTTATCATTAATATTTTAGGAAAAATAAAATTACTCATTTTTATCAGTAAAATCATCAATATCTCTTCTATCTTTTTTTGTTGGTCGTCCAACCCCTTTTTTTCTATAATAATCATTGGAGTACTTGAGTAATTCTTGGGCTTCAAAGGCGTCTTTAGGAGTGGTGTCAATTCTATAAATATCTACAAGCTTAGCACCAATTCTACTTTCCGGTATATCATTAACCGTTAATTGGTAACGTATTTGGTTTTTCCTTAATTCAATTTTGTCCAATGGGTAAACTTCTCTACTGGGTTTTACAATTTCATCATTAACTCGAACTTGTCCTTTTTTGCATGCAGTTGTTGCAAGGGTTCTTGTTTTATAATACCTAATACACCATAAATACTTGTCTATACGCATATTATTATTGTGAAAACTACGTTAATGTTCTTGTGCAAAATTATATTAAAATTGTATCTTGCGCCTCAAAAATAGCAATAATGAGAATAGGAAAGGTTAGTTTATATATTTTATGTTTTGTACTTGTTTTTTCTTCTTGTAAAAAAGATGATGCTGGTAATGATGTAATAACAGTTGAGTTAAGAGATAGAGCAGAGCAGCAGATAGAAGATATAGCTACACTACAAGATTATTTAGGAACTCATTATTATAATTCAGGAGATTTTATAGGGAATACAGACCCAAGTATAACGGATATAGTTATAACTGAATTTGCTGAAGGAGAAACAATAGCTCCAGCTAATCATACGAAGTTAATTGATGCAGTTGGAGATCCTTTATCTGTCATTTTTTCTGATACAAACTACGAATATTATATTTTAAAATTGAATCAAGGAGGAGGCTCTGAGTCACCGTCCTTTGCTGATAATGTTCGCTTAAGCTATGAAGGCTTTTTATTAGACGGGAGGGTTTTTGACAGTGCGGTAACTCCTGTTGATTTTGATTTAGTATCATTAATTCCTGGATGGAGAAAAGTAATACCACAGTTTAATGTTTCTGAATCATTTATCGAAGCAGGTGATGGTTCCATTGATTATGTAAATAACGGATTAGGAATTATGTTCTTACCTTCTGGTTTAGCATATTTTTCAAGTGGACCTGGAATAATTGGAGCTTATACACCAATTATGTTTAAGTTTGAGTTGTTTCAAACATTTGAAAACGATCATGATGCCGATGGTATTCCTTCATATTTAGAAGATTTAAATGGAGATGGAGAATTCCTTTTAAATACTGATGCTGATACTTTAGATGGAGACGATACGGATAATGACGGTTTGCCGAATTATTTTGATGCAGATGATGATGGTGATGGTGTATTAACTATTAATGAAGACACCAATGGTGATGGAGATCCTTCTAATGATATTGGTGCTAATAATATTCCCAAGTATTTAGATCCAGAAGAGACAGATTCAAATTAGTTGCAATTCTGATAGCTGTAATTTATTTAGAGATTAGATTATTTGATTTATTAATTTCAAGTTGTAAGCTGTTTGATTAACTGAGCTTTCTGTTTGATGTAATATTGACTATTTTGAATATTTAATAAAGAACTTCTTTTTTCTCAATAATATGAAAAAATCAGAAATTAATACTTCAGAACATCATCATTATTATAGCGCTTATTTAGCTCAAGTTGATGATAAAACAGAATTACTAGAAGGCTATTTAGCTGGGTTGAATGCAATTCAAGATTTTTTTGAATCAATCCCAAGGGATAAACTAGTACATAGATATGCTGAGGATAAATGGACTGTTAAAGAAATTTTTCAGCATTTAATTGATGCAGAACGTGTATTCATACATCGCTGTTTTCGTATTGCGAGACACGATAAAACGGCACTAGCGGGATTTGATCAAAACTATTATATAGAACCATCTGGAGCTAACAATAAATCGATAGAGACTTTAATAGAAGAATTTAAAACAGTAAGACAAAATTCTATAGTCATGTTAAAGAATTTTAATAACAACGATTTGAAATTTGTTGGAAATGCCAATGGATCAGTACTTTCGGCAAGAGCTGCAGCCTATATTAATTTAGGACATTATATTTGGCACATAGAGGTTATTAAGGAAAGATACCTTTAAGTATTAAAAGAAACTCTTTTCTTCTTTACGAAAACAAATACCAATACAGACAATATTCCAAATATTGAAAACCCAATAAAAAGAGGTAATACAGAAGTATTTACAAAGCTACCTATATAATTAGCAATAGGAACTGCCATTACTGTCGAGATAAAGCCATTTATAGCGGCTCCTATACCCGCAATATGCCCTAAGGGTTGCATGGCTAAAGCTCTTAAATTTCCAAATAAAAAACCAACTGCAAAAAACTGTAGCGCAAAAAAACTAAGCAAAACATATATGCTTGGGTTATTTCCAGAGAAAAAAATCAAAACATACAATACTGATATAACTGTATAGGCTATTGCAGCATAATAGGCTATTCGCCACATGCCAAACTTAACTACAAATCTACTGTTCAAAAAAGTAGCTAACCCAACAGAGATAGCTAAACTTGCAAAAATATATGGAAACATGTGACCTAGATTGTATTGCTCTTGAAAAATTTGCTGAGACGTACTTAAATAAACCATAAACGAGCCAGTAATAAAACCAGAAACAAACGTAAACGCAACCGCTTCTTTATGCTTAAAAAACTCTTTTGTACCATCAATAAAAAGATGTGATGAAAATTTAATTCTATTTTTAATAGCTAAAGTTTCAGGTTGCCTTAACCAAAACCAAACCATGATTAAAACACCAAAAATTAGATTAACATAAAAAATTGACTTCCAACTAAAGTAACTAATTAAAAACTGCCCTAGTGTAGGCGCTACAATAGGTACTAAAATAAAAAACATGACTACTATAGATACTATTTTTGCCATATAATCTCCGCTGTAAGAATCTCTTATCATTGATAGAGCAAGACTTCTTGGAGAAGATAAACCTACGCCCTGAAGTACACGGCCTAAGATCATCATTTCAAAACTCTCGGTAGTAACACAAATAATACTTGCAATAATAAAAACAATAAAACCTATATACACAATTGGTTTTCTGCCAAAGCTATCAGATAATGGCCCAAAAATTAATTGACCAAAACCAAGCCCTAGAAAAATCATGGTAATAAGTAGTTGATTATCATTCGCATTTGTCACCTTTAAAAAAGTTCCAATATTAGGTAGAGCAGGCAATAACGCATCAATTGAAAGTGCTACTATAGACATTAATGATGCCATAAGAGCTACGAATTCTAACTTAAAAGTTTTTTGATTTTGCATTCGTCAAAAGTAAGTTATATAAGCGAATCAAAAATCTAATAACCATTTAATAAAGCAATTTTATTATTATTAAATTTGATACTAATTTAATGGGATATGTATACAGAAACTTTAATAAAAATATTTCAAAGAGACTTAGCGCAACTTAAGATTGAATTAGAGTCTTATACAAACGAAGAAAAACTTTGGTTGCTTCCTAATGGGATAAATAATTCAGCTGGAAATTTGGGTTTGCATATTGTAGGGAATCTGAATCATTTTGTTGGTGCTACTTTGGGAAATACAGGTTATGTTAGAAAAAGAGAATTCGAATTTTCTCAAAAGAATGTTCCGAGAGATGTAATTCTGAAACAAATTGATGAAACCATGGAGGTTGTAAAATCAACTTTGTTAAAACTAACTCCAGGCGTTCTTGAAAAGCAGTACCCGCTTTTAGTTTTTAAAGCAACAATGAGTACTGAGTATTTTTTAACTCATTTAACAACGCACTTGTCATATCATCTTGGACAAATTAATTACCATAGAAGGCTATTAGATGAATAAAGAAAAGGCGCAACCGCTATTAAATTACATAAGTAAATTTATAACACTCTCAGCAGAGGAGGAGTTACTATTAATCTCGCATATTAGCTATCGTAAATTTTTGAAAGGACAATATATTGTTCAACAAGGAGATGTATGTAAACATGAATGTTTTGTGATTTCTGGATGTACTAAGATGTTTCATGTAGATGAAAATGGCCAAGAACATATAATCATGTTTTCAATTGAAAATTGGTGGACTGCAGATATGGGTAGCTTTATTACACAAACACCTGCCGATTATAACGTACAATGTATTGAGAATACTGAGTTGATACTGTTTGCATACGATATTATTGAAGAATTATATACCAAAATCCCAAAGCTTGAACGTTTTTTTAGGCAAATTATAGAGCGTGCTTTTGTTGCTTCACAAAAACGAATTGTTAGAAGTTTTAGTTTAACAGCGAAGGAAAGATATAAATATTTTAGCAAGCAATATCCAGAGATTGAACAGCGTATTCCACAATATATGCTAGCTTCGTATCTTGGAATAACCAAGGAATTTATGAGTAAAATAAAGGGACAATTGGCACTAGAAGGATAAAAATTAAACTAGTTTAACATTATTTTATAATCTAGTTTATTCAAGTATTATTGGTTATTCAAGATATTTGCAGTAATAATTTTAATTAAAAAAAACATAAAAATGAAAAACAAAATAAAAAACATTGCAATTTTAGTATTCGTTACAGCACTTACATTTTCTTTTACAACACTTGATAAAGAGAAAAAAGAAATCAAGACTGATGCCAGTAAAGTGGTTTGGAAAGGTTACAAAGTAACAGGCTCTCATGAAGGAACAATTAGTATTAAATCTGGTGATTTGATTTTTGAAGGTGATAAATTAACAGGAGGAGAATTTGTTATAGATATGACATCAATAACCGTTACCGATTTAGAAGGCGACTACAAAGGTAAGTTAGAAGGACACTTAAAGTCTGATGATTTCTTTGGTGTTGCAAATCATCCAACGGCTTCATTGGTGTTTTCTAGCGTTGAGCCTTCAGGTAAAAATGCCTATAATGTTACAGGAGATTTAACTATTAAAGGTATTACTAAACCAATTAGCTTTAGCATATCTATTTATGGAAGTAAGGCTACTGCATCACTTAAAATTGATAGATCTCAGTATGACGTTAAATATGGATCAACAAGCTTTTTTGATGGTTTAAAAGACAAAGCTATTTACGATGAATTCGATTTAGTCGCAGACCTAGAATTCTAATAAAATAATCTTATTTAGATATTGAGAAGCGTTCATTTTGAGCGCTTTTTTATGTGCCTATTTTTCTAAAACGCAAAATACATTGTTAAACCCTTCTTAAACTTGTTTTACACCTCTATAAGTTGATTATTTTTATAACTTATACTATAAAATCATTCATATGTTTTCTAAAATTATTTGCCCATTTATAATAGTGCTATTTTTTGTTACAAATGTTGCAGCGCAAGAGATGTCTTTTGAAGAATATAACCCTAAATCAACGCTTGTAGTTCCGGGTAAAGTTATAAAGCAAGCCAAGTTTCCGTTTATAGATGTACATGGGCATCAGTATCGAATGGCGACTCAAGACTTATCTCCAGTTATTGCAGCTATGGATACTTTAAATATGGGAATCATGGTTAATTTAAGTGGTCGCTCAGGTGAGAATTTAAAAAAAGCAGTTGATAATATTAACATCAATTACCCAAATAGATTCGTGGTTTTTGCAAATATTGATTTTAATGAAGCAGGCGCAGAGGGCTGGATAGTAAAGGCAGTAGCACAATTAAAGCAAGATGTTAAAAATGGCGCTAGAGGATTAAAAGTATATAAGAGTTTAGGCATGTACAATAAAGATGTCGATGGAAAAAGGCTCGCTATTGATGACAATCGTTTAGAACCAATATGGGAAGCCTGTGGTGAATTGGGTATTCCAGTTCTTATCCATGCAGCAGATCCAAAATTGTTTTGGGATGCTTTTGATGGGGATAATGAACGATGGTTGGAGTTAAAAACAAAACCAAGAAGGAAAAGAGGGCCCAACAATCCAGCGCCTTGGGAGCAAATAATTGCAGAACAGCACAATATGTTTAGAAAGCATCCTGAAACAACTTTTATAAATGCACACATGGGATGGTATGCGAATAATTTGGACAAACTAAGTGAGTTGCTAGACGAAATTCCAAATATGAATGTTGGCATAGGTGCTATTATTGCTGAATTAGGAAGACAACCCCGATTTGCGAAAGCATTTTTTATAAAATATCAAGACCGAATTTTATTCGGAAAAGATAGCTGGAAGCCAGAGGAGTTTCCAACATATTTTAGAGTACTAGAAAGTGCTGATGAATATTTTCCTTATCATAAAAAATACCACGCGTTCTGGGCCATGTATGGATTGGATTTGCCTGATGAAGTTTTGAAAAAAGTATACTATAAAAATGCTCTTAGAATTGTTCCTGGGTTAGATAAAACATTATTTCCTAATTAAAAAGAAGCGCTACTTTATAAACTTAATGTACACATAAAATAGGGCAAACCCAGTCAAGAAGACAATCCCTAAATAGCTAAGAAGTTTCATAAAGGGTTTTGGGGTATACGCTTTATCAATATACTTTTTGCTTACCAATTTTAAATTAGCAATAGCGACCAATGGTGCTATTAAAAAGGATATGGTTGTTGCTAAATCTATCAGGTTTTTAAATTCTCCCATAAAAAATGCCGTAATTGAAAAAGAACCAATTGCCAGAATAATTAAGGAAATGATGTAAATACGTTTAGAATGTTTATTGTCGTTTGAAAGAAATAATATCTTCGATGAATGTTGCAATACACGCGAATAACCATCAAAAACACCAATACTGGTTCCTAGCATGATAGAAAATGCAGCAATGGCAATTATTAAATAACTCCAATCGCCAATTGTTGATGTGTATAAATCAATAACGCTACTTGCAAATCCTACACTGTCTTTTGGAAGTATATTACCAGTACCAAAAATCAAAAAGGCACCCATAGTTACAAAACAAATTGACAAAAAAGCTGCTACCCAATATCCAAGATTAAAATCAAACAAATTTTCTTTTAGTGTTGGATGGTAATTGGTAGATTTAATTTTTTCTACAACCCAAAGGCTAGTCCAGCAAGACATGTCTAATGCTGTTGGCATCCAACCCATTAAAGCTATAATAAATAAAATTCCAACATCATCAAAGACATCTAAAGGAGTAAAAGTATTTATATGTTCTATTGGGCCATTTATTAAAGTTAAAATAAAAACGATGATTGTAGACACAAACAATAAGATGCCAATGGTTTTTATTAAACTATCTAATACACTAAACTTCCCTGTAAGTAAAGCACCAGTACTAACCAGGAATACAAGTACAACTGGAAATAATTTAAAAGAAGGCCAAAGCGTAGACAGTCCAAAGAGATTATCCATAAAACCAGCAGTGACTATGCTTACTGCTGCAGTTACAAAAAACATGGAAGCAATTGTAATTAAGAAATAAATCCATAAAACTGGTTTTCCTAATTTCTTGTAACCCTCAATAAGGCTTTCACCTGTGGCATTGGCATATCGAACGGCATATTCGAAAAATGGAAATTTTAAAATATTTGTAATTATAATCATCCCTAAAAGGGCAAACCCATAATTAGCGCCAGCTCTAGTGCTTTGCACTAAATGGGATACACCAATAGCAGTGCTAGCAAATAATATACCTGGACCTAATGTTTTTTTTAGTTTATTCCACTTCATTGATTAGCTTGTGTCTTAAGTTCGAAAATATTTTAAAGCGGAATATTTCCATGCTTGCGTTTAGGAGCATCTACTTTTTTGTTTTCAAGTGATGCAAAAGCTTTAATTAGTTTGCGTCGTGTGTTTTTTGGAAGAATGACTTCATCTATAAAACCTCTTTTTGCAGCTTCATATGGATTTGCAAACTTGTCAGCATACTCTTTTTCTTTTTCAGCTAATTTTTCTGCAGGATTATTTGCGACAGCTATGTCGCGCTTAAATATTATTTCACTCGCACCTTTTGCACCCATAACGGCAATTTCAGCCCCCGGCCACGCAAAATTAAAATCGGCGCCTATGTGCTTAGAGTTCATAACGTCGTATGCACCGCCGTAGGCTTTCCTAGTTATAACAGTTACTCTTGGCACAGTAGCTTCACTTAAGGCGTATAATAATTTTGCACCATGAACAATAATGCCATTCCATTCTTGGTCGGTTCCAGGTAAAAAACCAGGTACATCTACAAGTACCAATAGTGGAATATTGAAACAATCACAAAATCGTGTGAAACGTGCTGCTTTTCTGGAACTTTTCACACCTAAAACACCAGCAAAAGACATAGGTTGATTAGCAACAATACCAATGCTTTTTCCTCCTAAACGTGCAAAACCTACAATGATGCTTTCAGCGTAATCTTTATGAATCTCATAGAAGGAATCAACATCTATAATACCCGAAATAACAGTATGCATATCATAAGGTTTATTCGCATTGTCAGGTATTATATCTGATAAAACATCTCTTATTTCATCTTCTAATTTGAAGTCTAAGACTTGAGTCGATTCGGTATTATTTTGAGGTAAATAACTTAGTAATTTTTTTATATCTTCAAGACATTCAACATCATTTAAAGTTGTTATATGAGCTACACCCGATTTAGATGCGTGGGTTTCGGCACCACCTAATTCTTCACTAGTAACCGTTTCATTGGTTACCGTTTTAACCACATTAGGTCCAGTAACAAACATGTAACTACTATTTTCAACCATAATGGTGAAGTCGGTTATTGCGGGAGAATAAACTGCGCCTCCAGCACATGGTCCCATTATTGCAGATATTTGAGGGATAACACCAGAAGCTCTAACATTTCTATAAAAAATATCTGCATAACCGCCTAGAGAGCGCACACCCTCCTGGATGCGTGCTCCTCCTGAATCGTTTAACCCAATTATGGGAGCACCGACTTTAACGGCCATGTCCATAATTTTACAGATTTTTTCAGCATGGGTTTCAGATAAAGACCCTCCAAATACGGTGAAATCTTGAGCATAAACATAAACGAGTCTATTATTAATTGTTCCATAACCGGTTATTACACCATCACCTAAATAAATTTGGTCCTGCATACCAAAATCTGTGGTGCGATGTGTAACGAGTTTTCCAATTTCCTCAAAAGAGCTTGCATCCATAAGATAATTTATGCGTTCTCTAGCGGTCAATTTTTTATTAGCGTGCTGCTTGTCAATTCGTTTTTGTCCACCGCCAAGATTGGCTAAAGTATTTAGTTCGTTTAGTTTGTTTATTTTCGAATCCATAAGATATCAAGTGATAATAAGGTACCTACAACATGCAGGAATGATAATTAAATTGGTAAACGTAAAAGCTTTTGATCCTCAATATATTGTTTAATAGCTATTAGTGCAGCGATTTTAGCCTCGTTTTCAGTTTCTTCTTTTAAAGCTTCTGGCGAATAATATTTCTTGACAAAATGTGTATCAAAATTTCCAGAACGAAAAGCTTCGTGTTTACAAACATATTTTCCAAATGGAAGTGTTGTTTGAACACCTTCAACGTGGTAATTATCAATAGCATTTATCATTAATTCAATAGCTTCTTCACGAGTGCTTCCATAAGTAATTAATTTTGAAAGCATGGGGTCGTAATAAATAGGAATATCCATGCCTTCTTCAAAGCCATCATCAACTCGTATACCGTCACCCTTAGGTGTTTTATAAACATCTAAATGGCCCACACTTGGTAGAAAATCATTTAAAGGATCTTCAGCATATACGCGCAGTTCTAGAGCATGCCCATTAATTTTCAAGTCTTTCTGTTTTATTTCCAATGCTTCACCACGAGCTACTTTTATTTGAAGTTCAACCAAATCTACACCGGATATTATTTCTGAAACGGGGTGTTCTACCTGAAGACGTGTATTCATTTCAAGAAAATAAAAATTATGTTCAGCATCCATTAAAAACTCTACTGTGCCAGCGCCTAAGTAGTCACATGACTGAGCTACTTTTATGGCTGCTTCCCCCATTTTTTTTCTTAATTCTGGAGTTAAAATAGTTGATGGTGCTTCTTCAACCACTTTTTGATGACGGCGTTGAATGCTACATTCGCGTTCAAAAAAGTGTAATATATTTCCATGACTATCTGCCATTACTTGTATTTCGATATGGCGTGGAGAGCTTACATACTTTTCTATAAAAACAGATCCGTCTCCGAACGCAGAGGTTGCTTCGCTAATTGCACGATTCATTTGAGATTCTAAATCGCTTTCTTTTTCCACGATGCGCATGCCTTTTCCTCCGCCACCAGCAGATGCTTTTATAAGAATTGGAAAACCTATCTCTTTAGCAATCTTATGCGCTTTGTCTACATCGGTAATAGCTTCGTCAATACCAGGCACCATTGGGATATTATATTGCTTAACAGCTTCCTTGGCTGCTAATTTACTTCCCATAATCTTAATAGCTTTAGAACGTGGACCAATAAAAGTAATGTTGTTTTCTTCGCATAATTCTGCAAAGTCAGCATTTTCACTTAAAAAGCCATAACCAGGGTGTATGCCATCAATACTTAAATTTTTAGCAACTTCAATAATTTTATCGCCTCTAAGGTATGATTGACTTGAAGGTGCTTCTCCAATACACACCGCTTCATCTGCAAACTTAACATGTGGCGCATTTCTATCTGCTTTTGAAAAAACGGCAACCGTTTTTATACCCATTTTTTTAGCCGTTTTCATAACTCTTATAGCTATTTCTCCACGGTTAGCAATTAATATTTTTTGCATTTTATTCGAAATTAATTAGAAGTTGATTTTTCTCGACAGCATCACCTTTTTTTGCATCTATCGATTTAATAATTCCATCTCTAGGTGAAGTAATTATATTTTCCATTTTCATGGCTTCAAGAATTAAAAGCGGATCATTCTCTTTAACTTCTTGCCCAACTTCAACATTTATTTCTAAGATTAAACCAGGCATTGGAGCTTTTATAAAATTGACTTGTTTAGTCGAACCAACTGAAAATCCCATTTCTTTAATTAATAAGTCTAATTCATTGAATATGTTAATTTTGTAAGTGTTATTGTTAACTTTTACTTTATATGATTTTTTATTGAAATCAGTAGTGATAATTTCAGCATTATAGGATTTATTCCCGCTAAGTATATGGTGTTTTGAATCGGTAAGTTTTAAAGAATCTATTTTCGATAGGTCTTTTGCGGTAATATCAAAATCGAATGTGTTATTAACGCATGCCTTAAAAATTTTACTCATATTTGGCTTAATTGGTAGTAGTAAATATAAGGATTTTATTAGGTAGATTCAACGACTAAAATTATAAGAACGATAGGTGTAATTTTAATTCGAATTTTTAAATATAGAACCATCCTGATGCTTCTTGATTGCTTTCCTTGACAGGATAATACCAATTGCCAACGAAACGAACGCGCCAATCCATATACCAGGAACAAAATCAATAAAAAGGAAAAAGTCGTAAGCCCCATGAAATATTACAGCCAATAACAACCCTGTTAAATTTAAAAGGACTTTATTATTAGAGAATTTCGCTTTTCCCATATAGTAACCCATTAAAATACCAAATGTCATTTGTGAAGGAAGTTGATATTGATTTCCTACAGCAGTAAAAAATTAGGCATTATGAAGGAGCCAAGCTGCCAGTATATTATACTATAAATAATAATTACTTATATTAGAGGAATAAAGGCACTAGTTTGTTTATCCACACGTTTGCAACAAGCTGAAAAATCTACTTCGAGTAATTTTCAACGACAAAATTTCTCAAATTTGCAATAGATATAATTAATAGAAATATAGTTTTATAGCAATTAATTTTAAATTCAATATTATGATTTATTTTTCAGTATTAGATATAACTCCATCCACAGATAAATGGATAGAAGGTTATGTTTCATCAGCGAACAGGTTAGTTTCAAAACACGGAGGTAAGTTTCTGGCAAGAACAACTAGTCACGAACAGCTCGAAGGAAAAGTATCTGAAGCAGCTTTTCGAACAATTATTGAGTGGCCATCAAAAGAAGATGCTTTAGCATTTATGAAAGACCCTGAATATATTCCACATCTTGAAGCTCGTACAAAAGGTTCTGCGAGCAACCATTATCTTATTGAAGGTAAAGATGAACTTAAATAAAAAAATCAATATCCACTAGAAAACAACTTGCTCACACATTATTCCTAACCGAATAAGCTTCAAACCCCTA
The DNA here is from genome assembly GCF_057219435.1 of Algibacter sp. YIN40. NCBI lineage: Bacteria > Pseudomonadati > Bacteroidota > Flavobacteriia > Flavobacteriales > Flavobacteriaceae > Algibacter > Algibacter sp. YIN40. Next base: position 248,303 of record NZ_JBXVVC010000003.1, read on the forward strand.
GTGAAAATTGGGATTAAGAGAACCCCCTTCTTTTTAAGCTACCCAAAAGTAGCATGTGCTGGTACTGCCGTAAAAGCTCTAAGCAAAGCCGTTTGATAACCACCTTCTAATACATAAAATATGTTTTCGGTGGCTGCAAAACCCATAGAAACCATGACTGCATAAACAATACCATCAAAAGGTTCGTTAAAAGCTTTTTTGGTTTGAGCGAAGTAACGAACTATAATGTATTTACTGAATTCTTCGGTTAAGCCAACTACCAAAAATGCTTTTATAAATTGTTGAAATATGCTGGTGTTGTTTGGTAATGGTAGAACGATATCAAACCCATAATAAAGTATGGTTGTAATAATGATACTGACTATGGCACCAAGTAGGAAATTATAAAACAACAGTTTTTTAGGTTCCTTTTCATATTTGTCTTTTATATAGATGTAGCAGATAATAATAAAAACCGGGGCAATGGCTACGAGCAATAAATTCATTTAGATAAGCGGTTTTTGATTTCTTGTAAAACAAATTCATAATAACCTTTGTTTGAGGGTACAAAGTGATTATCATTAGCACCAACAGTATCTATTAGTTTTTTAAAATCTTTAATGGAAACAAGTTTTAAAGCTTCAACCTCCTCTTCTTGTGGTTCTAAATTAGCTAACGGAATCTGTAATTGACAAATAAAAGTATTATGAAATTCGTTGTCTTTAATGCCGTTATCGTACGCCTGAAAACATTCGAAGACTCCAATTTTGTTGAGATTATTTTCAGAAATAGTTAAACCTATTTCTTCTTTGGTTTCTCTAACAGCTGCCTGTTCAATAGTTTCTCCAGCATCTATATGTCCTGCAACCGAGACATCCCACATTAGCGGACAAATAGTTTTTTTTGAAGATCGTTGCGATAATAATATCTTACCATTTTTAGTATAAAACCAAATGTGGGCAGTATTGTGATAGTAACCCTTTTGGTGAATAATTGATTTTAGTTCTGACTTTCCAGTAGGGTTGCCATTGGTATCAACAATGTCTATAAATTCGTCCATGCATTAAAAAAAGATTCCCGCTTTCGCGGGAATGATAAAATATTTTAATCGAAATAACTAAATGTTTCTCCGTCTTTTATGTTAAGCAAAGTTTCATAAATAAGTTTAATTACGTTTTCAACATCATCTCTATGTACCATTTCAACAGTTGTATGCATGTAGCGAAGTGGTAAAGAAATTAATGCTGAAGCAACACCTCCGTTGCTATAAGCAAAAGCATCAGTATCTGTTCCAGTAGCTCGTGATAAGGCAGAGCGTTGAAAGGGGATTTTTTTAGCCTCAGCCGTTTCCGTAATTAAATCACGCAATTTTTGCTGTACAGCAGGTGCATAGGCAACAACAGGGCCTTTGCCAATTTCTAAATGACCTTCTTTCTTCTTTTCTATCATAGGCGTTGTAGTATCATGGGTTACATCAGTCACAATAGCTACGTTAGGTTTAATAGTTTCTGTAATCATTTGGGCACCACGTAGGCCAATTTCTTCTTGAACTGCATTGGTAATATATAACCCAAACGGCAATGTCTTTTTGTTTTCTTTAAGTAATCTAGCCACTTCAGCTATCATAAATCCACCCATGCGATTGTCTAAAGCGCGACACACAAATTTATTGCTGTTTAAGATGTGAAACTCATCAGGATAGGTAATAACACATCCTACATGAATTCCTTTTTTCTCAACTTCTTCTTTAGTCGAACAACCACAATCGATAAAAATATTGTCAGGTTTTGGCGGCTCTTCTTTTGCTCTATTCCTAGTATGAATTGCCGGCCAACCAAATACACCTTTTACAATGCCATTTTTGGTATGAATATCTACAATTTTACTTGGTGCAATTTGGTGGTCGCTACCACCATTTCTAATAACATAAATAAGTCCGTTATCCGAAATATAATTTACATACCAAGAGATTTCATCGGCATGCCCTTCAATAACTACTTTATATTTTGCCCTTGGGTTTATAACGCCTACAGCTGTTCCGTAGGTGTCTGTGATAAATTCGTCTACATATGGTTTTAAGTAATCCATCCATAATTTTTGCCCATCCCATTCGTATCCAGTAGGAGCAGCGTTATTGAGATATTTACTTAAAAAGTCTATTGATTTTTTATTGAGAATACTTTTGTTTGCCATAGCAATGAAAATGATTTATTGAATTAAAAGAAAGTTTTTAAATTTCGTGTACTTTGTAAAAATAAGAGATTTCATAATTTTTATGTCATATTACAAACAATATTTTGTAACAAAAACGGCTTTTGTAATACTAATTGAATAATTTAATTATATAAACCAGTCAACAATGAAGTTAGTCATTAAAGATTTAACAAAAACGTATAAAAACGGAGTTAAAGCAATAGATAATTTGAGCCTAGAAATTGGAACAGGAATGTTTGGTTTGCTTGGGCCAAATGGTGCAGGAAAATCGTCTTTAATGCGAACCATTGCCACATTGCAAAGTGCAGACACGGGAACCATTACTTTTGGAGATATTAATGTTTTAGAAGATAAGATGTCCTTACGGAAAGTACTAGGGTACTTACCACAATCTTTTGGTGTTTATCCTAAAATGTCGGCGGAAGCATTACTTCATTATTTTGCAACCCTTAAAGGGATTGCTTCAAAAACTGATAGAGATAAAATAGTTAATGAAGTTTTAGAAATCACTAATTTATATGATGTTAAAAATAAAAATGTTTCTGGTTACTCTGGTGGTATGAAGCAACGTTTTGGAATTGCCCAATTATTATTAAATAATCCAAAACTTATTATAGTCGATGAGCCTACAGCAGGTTTAGACCCTGCGGAACGTAATCGTTTTTTAAATGTGCTTCGCGAAGTAGGTACAAACTGTACCGTCATTTTTTCGACGCATATTGTTGAAGACGTTAAAGAGTTGTGTAATGAAATGGCCATATTAAATGGCGGACGCATTTTGAAACACACAACACCTATTGAAGCGACTGCAGAAATTGAAAATCAAATTTGGACGAAAGTCATTCAAAGAGACGAATTGGAAGATATGGAAGCAACATATAATGTGCTTTCCTCTAATTACAACCAAGATAATACTTTAAATATTCGTGTACATGGGGTAGAAAAACCAGCAGCCGATTTTGTGAAAACAAAACCGCAATTAGATGATGTTTATTTTATGGCTTTAAGGCAAGAAGAATTGCAAAACATTTAATTTTTTTTCAATCATCTAATTAAACAGATTCTCATGTTCACAACTATATACAAACACGAATTAAATTATTGGCTCAAAAAACCTGGATTCTATATTTATGCTGCTATCTTTTTCTTGTTGTCTTTATTTTTATCGGCATCTTCAGCAGGGATTTTCGATTTTTTAACAGTAACAACCGGTTCTTCATTAATTGTTAATTCTCCTATAGGTATTTCAGGTTTATTTAATGCTTTAACAATATTTATATTCTTTTTATTTCCTTCCATAGTTGGTGTTTCTATTTATAGGGATTTTAAGAGTGAGATGCATACCATTTTATATTCCTATCCTTTTACTAAAGCAAATTATTTATTTGCTAAATTTTTAAGTGCTATAACCGTAGTTACTTTAATTGTAATGCTTGTTGCTTTTGGAATGATATTAGGGTTTAGACTCCCTGGAACAAATGGTGATTTGGTAGGAGCTTTAAATATAAGTTCTTATATCACGCCATATTTTGTTTATATACTTCCCAACGTTATTTTATTTGGAGCAATCGTTTTTGCTACAGTTGCTTTTACTAGAAATATAGCTGCTGGTTTTATAGTGGTTGTATTACTCATATTTGGTCAAGGTCTTTTAGAAAGTTTATTCTCAGACCCAGACACAAGATTTTTAGCGGCTATTTTAGATCCTTTCGGTGCTGGTGCTTCAAATTATTATACACGTTATTGGACAGTTGCAGAGCAAAATGAATTGCCTTTACCTATCAAAGGTGTTGTTATTTATAACAGACTTCTATGGTTTGCTATTGCGGCTTTAATTTTTGGTTTAGTGTTTAAGTTTTTTACGTTTAGCCAGAATGCTATAGCACTTAATTTTAAAAAGAATAAAGGTGTTCGAGCTATAAAATCGAATTTTGGGGGTATTACAAAAATTAATTTGCCAAAAGTTACTTTCAATTATTCCATCGTACAAAACCTGAAGGCTACGTGGCGACTTTCTAATGTAGACTTTAAATATATTATTAAAAGTTGGCCATTTATAAGTATTGTAATCGTAGGTCTTATAATTATGATAATTTCATTATCTGAGGTTGGTAATTTATTTGGTACCGAAACATTACCAATGACTTGGAAAATGCTTTCAAACGGAGCAGCATTTAGTATCTCAATAATTATTTCTATTTTTTTATATGCAGGAATGTTGGTTCATCGTGGTAAAATTGCTAACGTAAATCAATTAGTAGATACAACACCTATTCCTAATTGGACCTTGTTATTATCTAAGTATATCGCGCTTTTAAAAATGATATTATTGCTTTTAACCGTAATATTAGTTTCTGGATTAATATTTCAAATTTATAAAGGCTTCTTCGATTTTGAACTTGGACATTATATCAATGAATTGTATTTAATTCGTTTCATACAATTTGCTATATGGACTATGTTAGCGTTGTTTATTCAAACCTTGGTAAAAAACCCTTATTTGGGGCTTTTTATACTTATAGTTGTTTTAATAGGTTTCCCATTAGTTTTTTCTTCACTTATTGAGCAACCCGTTTTTAAATATAATCGTGGGGCATCTTTTAGCTATTCAGATATGAACGGTTATGGAGGTACACTTCCTGAGTATTTTGTTTACAAACTGTATTGGTTTATTGCCGGAGTTGGGTTATTAATCTTGTCTGGACTGTTTTGGGTTCGCGGATTACCACATTCATTTAAAGAGCGTCTTTCTATATTTAAATTACGTTTTACTGGAGCTACTAAATTAGTATTTATAGCTGTTTTAATTACGTTTTTAGCTATCGGCTTTGGTATATATTACACTGATAATATCAAAAACGTGTATACTTCAAATAAAGAAAGTGAACAACAGCGTGTGGAATACGAAAAGAAATATAAAAAGTATGAAAACATCTTGCAACCTAGGATTGTTTCAGTTAAAGCAGCAATGAATATTTTCCCTAAAGAGCTAAACTTTAAAGGAAGTGGGACTTATGTAATGGTTAATAAAACGAATAAGGTTATTGATAGTATCTTTTTAAATCACAATGATTACCCAAGTATATTTGAATTTAACAAAGCTAACACCCTTATTTCTGAAGACACACTTTATAATTTCGATATTTATAAACTCCAGAAAGGACTACAACCAGATGATACTTTAAAATTGAATTTCGAAGTTTGGAATAAACCGAATACACTATTACGAAAAAATTCACCAGTATTAGAAAACGGAACGTTTATTAATAATTTTCAAGTTTTCCCTGCTCTCGGCTATAGCACAGGAGGAGAACTATCCGATGATGAAACGAGAAAAAAATACGGACTCCCTGAAAATGAGTTGAAACCACATCCTTCCGATTCAACAGCTTTAGGTAACACTTATATATCAAAGGATTCAGATTGGATAGATTTTGAAGCTACAGTAAGTACATCAGAAGATCAGATTGCAATTGCTCCGGGATATTTACAGAAAGAATGGGTTGATAGTGGTAGACGCTATTTCCATTATAAAATGGACAATAAAATTTTAAATTTTTACGCCTTTAATTCTGCTAGATATAAAGTTAAAAAGGATAAATGGAACGATGTTAACTTAGAAATTTATTATCATGAACCGCATGATTATAATTTGGTACGCATGATGGAAGGAATGAAAGCGTCGTTAGAATATAATTCTAATAACTTTAGTCCTTACCAACATAAGCAAGCTAGAATTATTGAATTCCCTAGGACTTCGGGTAGTTTTGCACAGTCATTTCCTAATACCATTCCATTTTCAGAAGGTGTTGGGTTTATAGCCGATGTTGATGAAAGTGAAGAAGGCGGTGTTGATTATCCATTTGCAATAACGGTGCATGAAGTCGCTCATCAATGGTGGGCACATCAAGTTATAGGTGCCGATGTTTTGGGAGCAACTATGATGTCTGAAAGCTTATCAGAATATGTGTCACTTAAAGTTCTTGAGCACGAACATGGTAAAAGCAAAATGCGAAAGTTTCTAAAAAAGGCTTTAGATGATTATTTAACGCGAAGAACCTTTGAAAGAAAACGTGAAAAATCGTTGATGTATAACGATGGACAACCTTACATTAGATATCAAAAAGGATCCTTAGTTTTTTATGCCTTAAGCGATTATATTGGAGAAGATGTTTTAAATAATGCGCTTAAAAATTATGTCGAAAAAGTTAAGTTTCAAGAACCACCTTACACAACATCAATTGAAATGGTGGATTTTATTAGAGAAGCTACTCCAGATTCATTAAAATATACTATAAAGGATATGTTTGAGACTATTACATTATATAATAATAGGATAGTTAAGATTAACTCTAAAGAAATAGATAATGGTAAATTCCAGGTGGATATAGAGTTCGAAGTTGGTAAATATAGAAATGATGATAAAGGGAAGAAGTATTACGGCGAAAAATCAGGAGACACCTTGTCTTACCAAACAGAATCTATGAGAAAACCAATATTGTCTGTACCTCTTGCCGATTATGTTGATATTGGTGTTTTTGCTGAAGAAGAAGTAGATGGAGAAACAAAAGAAATAGAGCTATACTTGAAGAAACATAAAATAACTTCTATAAATAACAAGCTAAGTATAATAGTTGATAAAGAACCAGTTGAGGTAGGAGTCGATCCTTATAATAAACTTATTGATACCAAATCGGATGATAATAGAAGGCGGTTTTAATACAGTTCGTCTTTATTAAATTTTAAGCTCAGTGATATTATTTTATCAGTGGGCTTTATTTTTTAAAAGCATAATATTCAGATAAAATTAAGAGTTATCATTTAGTAAATTAGTAATTTTGGCATACTAAATGCTCCAGTACATTTTAAATGAATTTTCTTAAATATATATTACTTTTTATTCCTGTCATTATGTTTGCTCAAACAAACGTAGTTGAACAGGACTCAACGGTGGTGGAGTATTTAATTATTGAAGGCGATTCGGTACCAAGAACGGTAATCGATTTAGATGAAGTAATGTTATTACACAAGCTTAAGTTTGATAGTAAAAAAGATAGGATTCGTTATTTAATTCTAAGAAGAAAAACCATAAAAGTATATCCTTATGCAAAAATGGCGGCAGATAGACTTGACTCTTTAAATGCAAGACTGGAATCTTTGACTAGAAAACGCGATAAAAAGCGATATACTAAAATGATTCAAAGGTATATTGAGGGTGAGTTTTCAGATGAATTAAAAAAAATGACCAGAACCGAGGGACAAATTTTGGTAAAACTTATTCACAGGCAAACAGGTCGTACTACCTTCGATTTAGTTAAAGAGTTGAGAAGCGGTTGGCGTGCCTTTTGGTATAACACAACGGCTAGTATGTTCGATATTTCTCTAAAGCGTGAGTTTGACCCCCTTAATGAAAAAGAAGATTATTTAATAGAAGATATTCTACAACGGAATTTTCAAAGTGGTCGTTTGGAGCGCCAAAAGTCGGCTATCGATTTCGATTTTTACGACTTAACCGATAAGTGGTTGGGGTCAAATACTAAATAATTTCATGCGTATTCAGTCACTATTCGAAGAAAAACTAAATGCCATATCGCATGCTATTGGTGCTGTCTTTGGTATTGCTGCATTAACCTTACTTGTTACTTGTAATACATCTAAAACCGATTGGAGTTTGTTTAGTGTTATTGTGTATGGTATTTCAATCATTATACTTTTTAGTGCTTCTACTTTTTATCATGCTGTAAAAGGAGAGAGGCGTAAACACTATTTCAGGATTATAGATCATATAAGTATTTATCTCCTCATTGCTGGAACATATACACCAGTTTTATTGATTTCTTTAGAGCAAAGCTTGGGTTGGACGCTATTTTACCTTGTTTGGGGAATAGCAGGATTTGGCGTTATTTTAAAATTATTTTTTACAGGAAAATTTGAAGTTTTCTCAACAGTACTATATCTAATCATGGGTTGGCTAATAGTTTTTGATTTTTCAAATCTATCAGAAATCATACACCCTAATGGCATATTATTACTTTTTGCGGGTGGTTTGGCTTATACTTTAGGAATAGTTTTTTATGCTATTGAAAAAATACCTTATAATCATGTTATTTGGCATTTGTTTGTTTTAGCTGGTGCTGTTTTTCATTTTTTTATGATTTTTGAATATGTGATTTAATATGACAGAAATTAAAAAAGCAAATACTAAGTCCGATTTTGAAGTTATTGCTCAATTAGCAGACACTATTTGGCGAGAGCATTACATACCAATTGTTGGTAAGCCACAGATAGAATACATGTTAGACAAATATCAGTCTAGCGATGCAATTACATCTCAAATGATACAAGGGTATGAATATTTCATAATACATTATGATTCAAATGCTGTTGGTTATATTTCAATTAAAAAAGAAGAAGAAGCACTTTTCTTGAGTAAAATATATGTATTAAGTACATATCAAGGAAAAAAAATTGGTAAGGCTGCGATGCTGTTTATTGAAGAAAAAGCGAATGAATATCATTTATATTCCATCAGACTTACGGTTAATATAAATAATATAAATTCTATAAAAGCCTATGAAAAACTAGGCTTCATTAATGTTGGTCCTTTGGTCACAGATATAGGCAATGGCTTTGTTATGGATGATTATGAGATGATAAAAAAACTTTAGGCTTGCAATTGCTTGGTTATTTCGTACAATGCAATATTACTAGCTTGAACAACATTCATACTACTGTTTTGACCAAACATATTAATATGGATTTTCGCATGTGCCATATTTAATATCGCTTCAGAAATTCCAAAATTTTCACCACCTATAACCAAGCAGATTGGTTTTTCTTTACTAAAGTTAAACTCAGTTATTGGGATGCTAGAATCTGTGATTTCTAAAGCAATTATTTGATAATCACTGTATAAAAGATCGCTTACAACGTTTTCTGCAGAATCTTTAATTTCATACGTAACTACTTTTTCTGTAGCTCTAGATGTTTTGGTTATTTTACGTTCCAATGCGATGTTTTTTCCACAAAGAATTAGTTTTTCAACTCCAAAGGCATCTGCAATCCGAAACAAACTTCCAATGTTAGGAGCGTTAGTAACATTATCGCAAACGAGAGTTATAGGAAAGTTTTGTTTTTTGAAGTCGGTATTGTAATGAGTCAGTTGCAATGAAAACAGAGTTTTTATTATTTAATTTTCAAAAGCATATTTAATAATATTCGCGCCCATTCTTAGTGCTTTTTCTCTTACGGCTGGTGGGTCGTTATGCACAGCTTCATCTTCCCAACCATCACCTAGATCACTTTCATAAGTAAATAACAGTACTAATCTGTTTTCATGAAAAATCCCAAACGCTTGTGGGCGTTTCCCATCATGCTCATGTATTTTAGGAAGACCAGAATTAAATTTATACGATATAGTGAATATGGGATGGTTTGCTGGTAGCTCAACTAGTTCGGTATTTGGAAATACTTTTTTAAGTTCTTTGGTAATATAAGGTTCCATTCCGTAGTTGTCATCAATATGCAAAAAACCACCAGAAATTAAATAGTTTCGTAGGTTTTCAGCATCATCCTCACTAAAAAACACATTGCCATGTCCCGTCATGTGCACCAATGGATATTGAAATATGTCTAGACTCCCAACTTCTACAGTCTGTGGATTTGAGCTTATTTTAGTGTTTATATTATTGTTACAATAAGTAATCAAGTTAGGCAAAGCAGTTGGATTCCCGTACCAATCGCCGCCACCTTTGTATTTTAATATAGCTAAATCTTGACTAAAGACTGAAATAGAAAAAAGAAATAATAAAAGCGATAAATATAATTTCATAAATTTATTCGTTTACAAATGCCACCGAATGACACGCCACAATTGCCGCAGTTTCTGTTCGCAATCGCGTTTCTCCCAAAGTTACAGGAATAAACTTATTTTTTAATGCCATTTCGATTTCTTTAACACTAAAATCACCTTCTGGACCAATTAAAATAGTGATATTTTGATTAGGCCTTAAGTGCTGTTTTAGCGATTTTCTATCAGTTTCTTCACAATGTGCAATAAATAAATCACCTTCAAAATCTTGCCCAACAAAATTTTTAAATGAAACAGCTTCATTTAATTTAGGTAAGTGGCAGTTTAATGATTGTTTCATTGCCGATAGTATAATCTTATCGAAACGTTCATGCTTTATCACTTTGCGCTCACTACGTTCGCAAATAATAGGTGTGATGCTATCTATACCAATTTCGGTTACTTTTTCTAAGAACCATTCGTAACGATTATTCATTTTGGTAGGGGCAACGGCCAAATGAAGCTTATAATTATGCTTTGGTTGCTGCGTTTCTGAAATTATATGTACCAAGCAATTTTTAATGTCAGAAATAGCTATCTCTGCATTAAAAAGCAACCCTTTGCCATTTGTAATTTGTAATCTATCTCCTTGTTTTTTACGCAATACCTTTACGATGTGTTTACTTTCTTCTCTGTTAAAAGAAAATTGCATGGTATTTTCGGATATTTCAGGATTATAGAATAGCTGCATTATTCAATGTCGTCAATAATCTTTAAAACTTTAATTTCTGAAATACTTTTTGGTTCAAAAGTTTTCAAAATAACGTAATAAGCATTTTTAGAAGTTATTTCAGCTTTAAAAATAGCGTCTAAACCATGGTTGTCATTAATAATAAGACTTTGTAAAGCGGTATTAAAATCAGATTTTGCAAACCAACCAGAATCGCCACCTCTTTTACGGCTAGCATCCATGGAATACTGTTTTGCTAAAAAGTCGAAACCAGCACCATCTTTATATTTTCTGATAATCGTTTTTTGAATGGCTTCTATTTCACTTGATGTATGTTTTGTACCATCCAAATAAATATAGGAAGCTCTGTATGAAGGAATCTTAGCTTTTTCTAAAACTTTATAGACTGTTTTCTCATAATCATTTGCGTAAGTTTTTGTACCACCTAAGCTAAGTTTTAAAAGGTCTTTAGCAATAGTGGTCTTGTGATTTTCTTCATTAAAAACTATGAATTTATTCTTTTTAAAAGTTTTTGTTTTTAAATATTCTTGGGCTTTTTCAAAGCTTGTAACACTGTCTAAATCTTTTTCAATAGAGTTTTGTGCTGAAGCTAATGACGAAGTGATAATTAATAAGTATAGTAGGATATTTTTAAGCATTATTGTGGGTTTATAATTCAAACCCAAATTTATACTTAAATATGTAATGCTAAAATGATTTTAAGCTAAGTTTTTAAGATAGGATTGTTTATAACTTAAAATTAAAAAATGAATGTTTAAATTTTTAACCGCGCTGATGCCATTACATTTTGTTCTGCGAAATCACCTTCTAAGTATTTTAAATAACCAACAATAGCAATCATAGCTGCATTATCAGTAGTGAATTCGAATTTGGGGATATAGGTTGTCCAGCCAAATTTTTGTTCACCATCTTTAAGAGTTTGCCTAATGCCAGAATTTGCTGATACTCCACCACCAATAGCAATATGTTTAATGTTAGTTTCTTTAGATGCTAATTTCAATTTATCTATTAAAATTCCAATAATAGTATATTGAATGGACGCACAAATATCATTTAGGTTTTCTTTTATAAAATTCGGATTTGCTTTCGTCTCTCTTTGGATAAAATATAAAATAGCCGTTTTTAACCCAGAAAAACTAAAATTTAAACCAGCTACTTTTGGTTTCGTAAATTTAAAGGCTTTAGGGTTTCCTAGTTTAGCACGTTTATCTATTTCTGGACCTGCAGGATAGCCTAAGCCTAGGATTTTCCCACTTTTATCAAATGCTTCACCAACAGCATCATCAATTGTTTCTCCAATAACTGTCATGTCGAAATAGCTATCAACCTTAACTATTTGGGTATGGCCACCAGAAATTGTCATCGCTAAAAATGGAAAAGGAGGCTTGTTAAATCCTTCTTCATCTATAAAATGCGCTAGAATATGTGCTTTCATGTGGTTTACATCAATTAGTGGAACATTTAAGCCAAGTGCTAGAGACTTTGCAAAGGACGTTCCAACTAACAAAGAACCCATTAAACCAGGGCCACTTGTAAAAGCAATAGCTTTCAATTGTTCTTTAGAAACATTGGCTATTTTAAGTGCTTCATGTACTACCGGGACAATGTTTTGTTGATGCGCTCTTGAGGCCAATTCGGGTACAACACCACCATAGGCTTCATGTATTTTTTGATTCGCAACAACATTGCTTAAAATTTTACCGTTGTATATTACAGAAGCAGCAGTATCGTCGCATGATGATTCAATTCCGAGAATGTAAATATTTTGTGAAGACATTAATAAATATTAGGCACAATAATTGTTAATTTTGAATACGAATAAACGTCTGCTTAATTCATTATTCCGTATATGCAAATGTAGTTTATTCTTAATAAAGTTATAACTTTAGCAATATCAAAAAAGTCCTTAAAATACTATACAAATTAGCAGCTATTTTACTGCTTTTATTCATCATTTTGGTGTTGATATTTTCTATTCCTGCTATTCAAACGAGTTTAGGTAAATATGCGACAAAGCGCATAAATGAAGACTTTGGTACCAATATTAATATTGATAAAGTTGGTTTGCAATTTAATGGAGACATTGAATTTAAAAATATTTATGTTGAAGATTACAAGAAAGATACACTTATTAATATAGCCGAATTAAATACGTCAATCTTAAGTTTTCGGAATCTTTATCAAGGAAAATTAGTATTTGGAGATATTGATATAATGGACTTGGTATTTAATATCAAAACCTATGAAGGGACAAAGGATACTAATTTAGATGTATTTGTTGCTAAACTAGAAGGTGATAACCCGACAAAAGGAGATGGTTCATTTTTATTATCATCAAGTGATGTATCTATTTACGATGGTCATTTTAGGCTGATAGATGAAAATAGAGAGAATGCGAAGGTTGTTGATTTTGAAGATCTTAACATTAACGCAACTAACTTTTTAATTAAAGGTAGTGATGTTAGTACTAGAATAAACACACTAGGACTAAAAGCTAGCAGAGGCATAGTTTTGAAGAACATGATGACGAATTTTAAGTATACTTTACAAGATATGACGTTTGATAATCTTCAAATTAATACCCCAAATTCTGTTTTAAAAGGAGATTTAAAATTTTCTTACAAGCGAGAGGATCTTCAATATTTTACCGATAAAGTTTTAATTTCTGGAAGTTTTAAAAATTCTAATGTCTTGTTAGATGAACTTAATACCATTTATAATGAATTTGGAGTAGGACAAAAAGCGAAGTTCGATGTGGATTTATCTGGGACATTAAATGATTTACAAACATCTAATTTAAGATTAAATACAAGTAGAAAGACCAAGATTTATGGTGATATTAATTTTAAAAACTTGTTTAATAAAGAACCTGATAACTTTTTAATGGATGGTAAGTTTCAGAATTTGTCATCAACCTATAAAGATTTAAAATCGTTATTGCCTAATGTTTTGGGAGCCGCCATACCGTCTTCATTTGATCGATTGGGTGAATTTAAAATAGTAGGAACTTCAAAAGTCACTTCATCTACTGTTAATGCAGATATAGAGATTGATACAGAATTGGGTTTTGTAAATTCTAATCTTGAGATTACGGAAATAAAAAATATCGACGATGCAAATTATAGTGGCAAAATAATATTAGAAGATTTCGATTTAGGCACCTTAATTGAAGACCCAAATGTTAGCTATGTTTCTTTAGATTTAGATGTTAAAGGAAAGGGTTTTGTTGCAGAAACTATAAATACAGAAGTGCAAGGAGATGTATTTAGTGCAAACTTTAATAAGTATAATTATAAAGCTACTAAGGTAGCTGGAACTATTAGAAATAGAATTTTTGATGGTAATCTTACTATCAATGATAAGAATTTGATTATGAATTTTAGTGGTCTTGTCGATTTCTCTGAAGATGTAAGGAAATATGATTTTCAGTCCAAAGTTGATTATGCAAACTTGAATGCGCTTAATTTTATAAAAAAAGACAGTATTTCTCTTTTTGATAGTTCTTTAAAAATGAATGTTAATGGAAGTAGTTTTGATGATGCGGTTGGAAAAATTAGTTTAACCAAAACTACTTATAAAAATGAGCATAATACTTATTTTTTCAGAGAATTTAATATCAATTCCCAATTCAACAATAGTATAAGATATATAGATGTGAGTTCTCCAGATATTATTGAAGGCTCTATGAATGGTAGGTTTTCATTTAAAGACCTTAAAAAGTTATTCGAAAATTCACTTGGAAACATTTATGCTAATTATATTCCACATAAGGTAGAAGATAACCAGCGTGTCGATTTTAATTTTAAAATATATAATAAAATTTTAGAAGTGTTTCTTCCAGAAATAGAAGTTGGAACTAATACGTATTTGCGCGGGAGTGTGGAAAGTGATGAAAAAGAATTTAGACTTACCTTCAAATCACCTAAAATAAAACTTAAAAATAATTTTGTAGAAAATGTTGAAATTCAGGTAGATAACAGTAATCCATTATTTAATACTTACGTCGAGATTGATAGTGTAAAAACGGATTATTACGATGTTTCAAAATTCAGCTTAATTAATGCTACTATTAATGACACGTTGTTTATGCGATCAGAATTTAAAGGAGGTAAGCGCAATAAAGATATTTACAATTTAAGTTTTTATCATACCATTAATGAAGACAATGAGTCTGTTATAGGCTTTAAAAAATCTGATGTTATTATTAAGGATTATAATTGGTCTATTAATGAAATTGATGACAAGTTTAATAAAATCGCATTCAATAAAGATTTGTCAAAATTCAATATTAATAAGTTAAGGATTAATCATAATGATGAAGAAATCAAGCTGTCTGGTTTTATAAAGGATTCTACCCAAAAAGATTTAAAGCTTAATTTTAAAGATATAGACTTGTCAAAAATAACGCCAGATATTGATAGTTTGGCATTAGCAGGTAATGTGAATGGAAATCTAGACATTCTTCAAAAAAATGGCAGTTACTTACCAAACTCAACTATAGTAATAGATAATTTTAAAGTGAATAACTTTCCTTTAGGTTCTTTTGACGCAACAATTACGGGTAATGAAAATTTAACTAATTATAATGTAGATGTTTCTATTAAGGATGATGATTCAAAATCTTTTAGTGCTAGTGGAGATATTAGTGTTAGAAACAGGCGGTCAAATATTGATGTAGATCTTAATTTTAATAATTTTAATTTAATCCCGCTAAACCCATTATTGGAAGATGTTTTATCAGATATTCGCGGTATGGTGTCGGGAAAAGCCAGAGTGCATGGCGATTTAAAAAAGCCCGATATAGATGGCGAACTAAAATTAAACGATTCTGGATTTAGAATCCCTTATCTCAACGTTGATTATAAATTTAACGATAATGCTATTGTTGGTTTAAAAGATCAAAGTTTTGTTTTTAAAGATTTGCAAATTACCGATACAAGACATAATTCAGATGGAGAATTGAATGGTTCGCTTAGCCATATTAATTTATCGAAATGGCGCTTAGATTTAAATATTGAAACACCTCGGCTTTTAGTGCTTGATACCGAGGAGCAAGAAGAATCTCTTTATTTTGGCACTGGTTTTATAGGTGGTACAGCTAGTATAAAAGGTCCTACAGAGCAATTGGTTATCAGTGTGGTTGGAGAAACAAAGGCTGGGACTGTATTTAAAATTCCTTTGAATGATACCGAATCTTTTGGAGATAATTCATTTATACATTTTGTCACTAAAAAAGAAAAGCAAGCACGTATTGATGGTGAAGAAATAGCTTTTAACGAAATAAAAGGTCTTGAATTAGATTTTGATTTAGATGTAACTGAAGATGCAGATTTAGAAATTATCATAGATAAAAACACAGGTCATGCCTTAAAAGGAAATGGTCGTGGTGGACTTTTAGTTGAGATAAACACCAATGGCAAGTTCAATATGTGGGGAGATTTTTCAGTATTCGAAGGTGTTTATAATTTTGCTTATGGAGGGTTAATACAAAAAGAGTTTGTGGTGCAACCAGGAGGTACAATCTCTTGGGAAGGAGACCCGTTGAAGGCACAATTAAATATGCTAGCTATTTATAAGACTCAGGCAAACCCATCACCTTTGCTTGATAACCCCATAAACAGAAGTATTCCCGTAGAATTAAATATTAGTTTGATTGGAGACCTAGAACAGCCTGATCCTGACTTTAATTTTGAATTTCCCAATGTGAATTCAACCATAAAATCTGAGCTTCAATACAGATTGGAGTCGCAAGATGACAGACAAAATCAAGCATTGTATTTACTTTCAACAGGCTCTTTTTCGAAAGGTCTAAACGAATTAAATTTCTCTGGTACTATAGCTGAAAGACTTAACGGTATTATTAATGGTATTTTTTCTAGTGGAGATAGTAAATTTAATTTAGGACTAAATTATGAAGCTGGCCAAAACAGACCAGATTATAGAACAAATGATCGTTTTGGAGTAACTTTACAAACTCAAATTAGTGACCGCGTACTTATAAATGGTAAGGTTGGAGTACCGGTTGGTGGTGCAGATGCTACCGACACGGTTATTGCTGGTGATGTTGAAATTGATTTTCTTTTAAATGAAGAAGGTACTTTAACAGCAAAGGTTTTTAACAGGGAAAACAGTATTCGTAATTTTGGTGAAGAAATCGGGTATACTCAAGGTATAGGTATTGCCTATAATCTCGATTTCGATACATTTAAAGAATTAATTCAAGGTCTTTTTAAGAATTCAAAGAAGAAGAATAAAACTTCAGAAAAAGAAATCTTAGAAAAAAAAGAACAACCTCTTCCAGATTTTATAACTATAAAATCATCTTCAGACAACTAAAAAATGGAGATTTAAATGTTATTTCCTTTTAAATATAATTACAACTATAGTTTTTTTATTAACTAAAACGTTATAGTGTCAACAGACCCATTAAATTACTGTAAATGCTATAGATATGTGCTTTTTGTTTAGTAATTTTACCTTTCAAATTAGAAAATTTTATGCCAAAAACGATAAAAAAAATAGGAGTATTTACTTCTGGAGGTGATTCTCCAGGAATGAATGCTGCGGTTCGTTCGGTTGTTAGAACTTGTGCATATCATGATATAGCGTGTGTTGGTATTTATAGAGGTTATGAAGGCCTAATGGAAGGCGACTTCGTTGAAATGGATGCCAGAAGTGTAAAAGGAATCATAAACAAAGGGGGAACTATATTAAAATCTGCGCGTTCTAAAGAGTTTAGAACTAAAGAAGGCAGACAAAAAGCGTTTGATCATTTAGTTGCTGCGGGAATTGGAGGTCTTGTTGCTATAGGAGGTGATGGAACTTTTACAGGTGCTATGATATTTAATCAAGAATTCGATTTTCCAGTTATGGGAATACCTGGAACTATTGATAATGATATTTTTGGAACCTCTCACACTTTAGGATTTGATACAGCACAAAATACAGTTGTAGAAGCAATTGATAAAATACGAGATACAGCAAGTTCGCATAACAGGTTATTCTTCATTGAAGTTATGGGGCGCGATGTTGGTCATATCGCCTTAAATGTTGGAATTGCTGGTGGTGCTGAAGAAATTCTTATACCTGAAGAAGATTTAGGGCTAGATAGACTGGTCGATTCTTTAAATAAAAGCAGAAAATCTGGAAAGTCTTCAAGCATTGTTATTGTAGCTGAAGGTGATAAAATAGGAAAAAACATCTTCGAATTAAAAGAATACGTTGATGAAAACATGGAAGGCTACGATGTTCGTGTATCTGTTTTAGGACATATGCAACGAGGTGGTGCACCATCATGTTTCGATCGTGTTTTAGCCAGTAGAATGGGAGTTAAAGCTGTAGAGTCTTTATTAGAAGATAAATCTAACTTCATGGTTGGATTAATTAGTAATAAAATGGAATTAACACCTTTAGAGAATGCTATTAAAGGAAAATCAAAAATAAATTTAGAATTATTGCGTGTCTCAGATATTATGAGCACTTAACATTTATAACTAAGATTATGTCAAAATTAAAAATTGGAATTAATGGATTTGGTAGAATTGGTAGAATTGCTTTCAGAGTAGCTGCAGGAAGACCAGATATAGAAGTAGTAGGAATTAACGATTTACTAGATGTAGACCATTTAGCATATTTATTAAAGTTTGATTCTGTTCACGGACAGTTTGATGGAACTATTGATACTAAAGATGGAAACTTAATAGTAAACGGAAACACAATAAGAGTTACTGCAGAACGCAACCCAGAAGATCTAAAATGGGATGCAGTTGGAGCAGAGGTGGTTTTAGATTGTACAGGCATCTTTACCAACCTAGAAGGTGCTGGTAAGCATATTAAAGCAGGGGCTAAAAAGGTTGCCATTTCTGCGCCGTCTGCTGATGCACCTATGTTTGTTATGGGCGTAAACCACAAACAAATTACTGCGAGTGATACAATTGTATCAAACGCTTCTTGTACAACTAACTGTTTAGCGCCATTAGCCAAAGTAATTAACGATAAATTCGGAATTGCTGAAGGTTTAATGACTACAGTTCATGCTGCTACAGCAACGCAATCTACTGTTGATGGTGTTTCTAAAAAAGATTATAGATTAGGTCGTGCTTCTTTAAACAATATTGTACCCGCTTCAACTGGTGCAGCTAAAGCTGTTGGAAAAGTAATTCCTGAATTAAACGGAAAATTAACTGGTATGGCTTTTAGAATTCCTACGGTTGATGTATCAGTTGTAGATTTAACTTGTCGTTTAGAAAAAAGCGCATCTTGGGACGAGGTAAAATCTGCTTTAAAAGAAGCTTCTGAAGGTGAATTAGATGGTGTTTTAGGATATACGGAAGAAGGAGTTGTTTCTCAGGATTTCGTGTCTGAGCCTAAAACAAGTACTTTTGATGCTAACGCGAGTATGGCGTTAAATGATAATTTTGTAAAATTAGTATCTTGGTACGATAATGAGTTTGGTTATTCAACTAAATTAGTTGATTTAGCGCAACACATCGGATCGATTTAAATTAAATAATTTTGTAATAATAACTCCACAGAGTTATTGTGTAAAGTGCACAGTATTCTGTGGAGTTTTTTTATCTTTATACTTATGATTTTAATTGTTGATAGTGGTTCTACTAAGTCAGATTGGATTGCAGTAGACAAAAATGGAAACCAATTACTGGAAAAAATGCGAACAAAGGGTCTTAATCCTGCAATTTTATCAGAAAAGAAATTACGAAAAATAATTAAAAAGAATGAAGATCTAAAAGCAAATAGAGCTATCGTTACACATGTGTTCTTTTATGGAGCAGGATGTGGAACAGAAAAGCCTGTAGCACTTTTAACAGAAGTTTTACAAGATATATTTTTAAATGCTCATGTAGAAGTTAAGGAAGATACTATGGCTGCTGTTTATTCTACTATTAATCATGATAAAGAAGCTGCAGTTGTTTGCATTATGGGTACGGGTTCTAATTGTAGTTATTATGATGGTGAAGTATTACATCAACGCGTCGTATCTCTTGGCTATACCCTAATGGATGACGCATCTGGAAATTATTATGGTAAGCAACTTATAAGAGATTACTATTTTAATCACATGCCAGAAAATGTTAAAATAGCATTTGGAAGTAAATTTAATATGGAAGCAGATTACATTAAATATAATTTGTATAAGCAGCCCAACCCGAATGCGTATTTGGCAAATTTTGCCGAGTTTATGTTTTTACATAAAGATTCAGAATATACCATAAACCTTATAAAAAATGGGATTCGTCTATTTGCTAAAAATATGATTTTTCAATATAAAGAAGAATTAAAAACAGTCCCTGTGCATTTTGCTGGATCCATTGCTTATTTCTCTCAAGATGAAATTAAATCTGTGGCTCAAGAAATGGATTTTACTGTTGGTAATTTTGAGCGAAGACCAATAGATGGATTGGTTGGTTATCATACCAAAAATCTTTAGATATAATTAGTTAATTGTAAGTTTTGTCTAAACATAGTAGAGCGTTTTATATTTCGAATAAAGAAAATAAAATTCAACTTATAGAACGCATTGTTTCAGGTATAATTCTTGAAGATTTAGAAGGTTTATCTCATGCACTTTTTTCAGATTTAGCTTCAAATAAGTTTATTGAGGAAGAAACGCGTCATGGTCAATACCATATAATTACCCAAACTAAAAATAGCTTAAAAAATTCATCTCAAGGAGAGCGCAAAAAGGCACTTTTAAATCATATAATTACCCAAAACCCAGAGTATATAATCGTTGATAATGTTTTTGATAGTTTAGATACACAAGCTCAAAAGGATATAACGAATACACTTATACAATTGAGTCATCAAATACCTATTGTCCAGATAGTTAATAGACAACGAGATATTTTACCCTTTATAACTAGCATTTATAAATTCCTTGAAGAAAAACTAATTTCTATAAACTCAATAAGTGAATTAAAGGAAAAAGAATCAAAGAATTTTGTAGAAGCCTTACCTCAAGATTATATTCTTAAAAAAGAAGTATTTAAGCCGTTAGTGAAGTTTAATAATGTTTGTGTAAGTTATAATGAACGACCAATTGTCAATGATATTTGTTGGGAGGTTAATCCTGGTGAATTTTGGCAATTAATTGGACCTAATGGCTCAGGTAAAAGCACCCTCTTAACACTTATTTCTGGTGATAATCCAAAAGCATACTTACAAGATATAACCTTATTCGGAATGAAAAAGGGAAGTGGAGAAAGTGTTTGGGATATAAAAAAACATATCGGATTCTATTCTTCCGAAGTAACACGTAGTTTTAGAAGATCTGATACTATTGAAAACATGATTATTTCTGGATTTTTAGATTCCATTGGGCTGTACAAAACACCGTCTGACAGACAAATAATAATAGCACATCAATGGTTAAAACTTTTGAATATTTTTGACATAAAAGATAAGAGTTTCCAGTTTTTATCTGAAGGTCATAAACGATTGGTTTTAATAGCTAGAGCTATGGTGAAACAACCTCCGTTATTGATTTTAGACGAACCAACAAATGGATTAGACGATTTAGATGCTAAAATATTCACTGAATTAGTAAATAAAATTGCACTTGAAAGTAGCGCCACCATATTATACGTTTCCCATAGAGCCGAAAAGAATATAAAAACGGATTATATTTATGAGTTACAACCTAATAAAAATGGCTCAACTGGAGTGGCTTATAAAAATTAGCTAAACTTTAATAGCTTAAATAAAACGAATAAATATTTCCTTGCCCGCGTTTACAGCCTAAATAGAAATTTTCGGGAATACCATCATAGAAATCAACTTTAGTAATAGCATTATCACATTCCGCGCACTCAGAAGGTTTAAAAATTAGCTTATTGCTAACAATTTCGTTGGGTAATTGACATTTTGTATTCAAGTAGTAATTACCTAATAGGTTGTTGTCCTTATCGTAAACTAATATTAAGTTCGTTACTTTTCTTGTATAACCCCAAACCCAGCTCGAGGTCATTATTTTGAAACGCTCATCATTACTAGTAACAATTTCTCCTAGGTAGTTTAAATGCGTTTCAGATCCATTTTCTTTCTTCCATTCTCCGAAGATAAAGTTCTGTTCTGCCATGTCGTAATTTAACACTTGAAGCCTAAGATGTTCGTCTGTGGATTGACTTAATACTGGAGCGCAAAAGCCTATGCTAATTAATATTATTAATAGTGATTTCATAGGGATTATGAATTAATTAAAGGGGAGTGAAAATAGTAAAAATAAATTAATTCAAGTTTTAAAATCGTAAACTACTGTTAATCAAATTGTAATATAAAGCAATATGAATTTTTTGTTTACCTGTATTTAGATTTTATGTTAAGAATAGTATATTAAAAAAGACTCCTAAATACAATTTAGGAGTTTTTTTTAATTATCTAATAGAGTATGAATTTATAATTTTTTTAAGCTGTAGTTTTAGGTCTTCTCCGGTGTCATAAACCATTTGTTCATTACTCGGAAAAGGTGCTCTTCTATTGTTTAAAAACTGCCTGTCTTCTTTTATTAAAGCACGTTTATCACCTCTAGTTTTAACAAAAATATTTTCAAAAATAAAATTACTATCTATTGGAAATGAATCAAGCACTTGGTTAGATTGTAAATCAACATAAACAACGTCACCTATAACCTGAGATGTTTTAACCTGAGTTACCTCTCTAATAAGGCATCTTACATTTACAATTTTATCTAGCTTAATATCATTACCTAGAGTATCTTTTAATACATTTCCGTTTCTATCTTTTTTATATTTCCAACCATCAACGATCTCGCGCTCTCTTAATATTTCACGTTCTTTAATTCTTTCAGGAGAAATATTTATCTGCTTTAAATTAAGTTGCATGGCATAGTCATACTTTAATTCAGAAATTCTATTAGCATGATACGTACTCCAAAATTTATTGAGACCATATGTGTCGAAATTCAGTAATTCGTCTTCCAATCTAGTTGGAATTATTTGCTGTGTATCATTATTTATTGAAACAATAACATAGTCCATACCACGTTGATGCGCTTCTTCTAATAACTCTCTTGTGTTTTCGTAATTAGGATTAATATTGTCTAAATAGCGTAATTCATTATAGGCTTCTCTTATTGATGATTTGTTATCAGATTCTAATAATGCCAATCCTTTTTCATAGGTATAGTCTGAAACCTTTTCTCTCGAAACAGCTATTTCACTACTATAATCATTAAAATTAAGAATAACTTCTTTTCCATTGATTGCTAATGGTTGCAAAGGTTTGATAGCTTCTTGCCTAGAATCTAGATTAAGATATAACTGAAATATCTCACGATACAACTCTGGGTTGTTATCTTTTTTAAGATGTTCTATGCTACTTAAATCGCGTTCGGTAGCTTTTATATAAGCATCTCTAAGCATGAGTACATAATCTTGTTTGCGTTTTGCATTTTTATTAGTACTAAGCTTTTTAATGGCCGTCGTGATAGCTTGATCGTAATTACCATAGCTCACGGCTTTTTCAACCTGCTTTCTTGTATTACAAGCAATAACAGTAGAAACAATAATAATTAATAGTAGAAATTTTTTCATCGGTTGTAAATTTGGGTTATTTCACTATGTTTTCAAACATGGTGCCAAAATAATCAAATAGCAGATAAAATACTAATAAATCCGATGAAATGAAAAATATTATTTATTTTAGTAAGTAAAAACTTATTTTTTAGTAAAAACTGGTAGTAATTTAGTCGCAACTTTACCAAAACCAATGCGTGTTCCGTCTTTTTCGCAATAACCTCTCATAATAACTGTATCGTGGTCGTTTATAAATTTACGTTCTGTGCCATCTTTCATTTTAATTGGTTTTTCACCACGCCATGTAAGTTCTAGCATTGATCCGTAAGAATCTGGAGTAGAACCAGAAATAGTACCACTTCCCATCATATCACCAGAATTGATTGGACAACCATTAACTGTATGATGGGTTAGTTGTTGTGCCATATTCCAATACATGTACTTGAAGTTTGATTTACTTACTATTGACTCTTTGGCGCCTTTTGGTTGAATAGCAACCTCAAGATTAATATCGAAACTCTTTTTTCCTTTATATTTTAAATAGTCTAATTGAGGTTTTAATGGTTTCGGGCCTTCAACTCTAAAAGGTTCAAGAGCGTCAAGCGTTACTATCCAAGGTGATATGCTGGAAGCAAAGTTTTTAGCTAAAAATGGACCTAATGGGACATATTCCCATTTTTGGATATCTCTAGCACTCCAATCGTTAAAAACGACTAGTCCAAAAATATACTCTTCCGCTTCTTCAATAGGAATAGGTTCTCCCAAATCATTACCATCAGTAGTTATAAACGCCATTTCTAATTCAAAATCAACTAATCTACTCGGGCCAAAAACAGGCTCGCTTGCACCATTTGGCAGCGTTTGCCCCTGCGGCCTATGCACGGGTATACCAGAAGGGATTATAGAAGAACTTCTACCATGATAACCAACAGGTATGTGCAACCAGTTTGGCAATAAAGCATTATCTGGGTCTCTAAACATGGTTCCTACGTTAGTCGCGTGCTCGATACTTGAATAAAAATCGGTATAGTCTCCAATTTGAACAGGTAATTTCATTTCAATTTCATCCAATCGAAACAGCACAATCTCCTTATGTTGTTTATTATTTTTTAAACCATCATTTTCGGCATCAAATATTTCAGCAATACGGTTTCTTACTAAACGCCATGTTTTTCTGCCATCGGCTATAAAGTCATTTAGTGTATCTTGAAGGAAAATATCATCTGTTAATGGGATGCCTTCAAAATAGCCTAATTGATGGAGTGCACCCAAATCTATTGCAGTATCCCCAATTCGTGTTCCTATGGTAATAATATCATCACGTGTAAGAAATACTCCAAAAGGGATATTCTGAATTGGAAAATCTGAATTTTTATCGACGTGTAACCACGAGATTCTATCTGGATTGTTAGCTGATAATGGCATAGCCTGAATTGATTTTATGATTATTAAATTCTAACCAAACGTACACATTTTTTTTATTTTATTTGAAATAAATAGTCAAAATTTAACTTAAATGCAACCGTTAATAAAATGGTTTAAAACTTAAAGGTAAATAATTATATTTTGATGAATTTGACTAATCTATTTGCTATTTTTGCCGAATATTTAACTAGAATTTAATTTTATGCACCGCGACGAACAAATATTTGAACTTATTCAAGCTGAAAAAGAGCGCCAACTTCATGGTATTGAACTTATTGCATCCGAAAATTTTGTAAGTAACCAAGTTATGGAAGCTGCGGGTTCTGTATTAACAAATAAATATGCTGAAGGCTATCCTGGTAAACGTTATTATGGAGGTTGTGAAGTTGTTGACGAAGTTGAGCAAATAGCTATTGATAGAGCAAAAGCGTTGTTTGGAGCTGCTTATGTAAATGTGCAACCACATTCTGGGAGTCAGGCAAATACAGCTGTGTTTTTTGCTTGCTTAAAACCAGGAGATACTATTTTAGGTTTCGATTTGTCTCATGGTGGACATTTAACTCATGGTTCTCCAGTAAATTTTTCTGGTAAATTATATAACCCGGTATTTTATGGCGTTAAAAAAGAAACGGGATTAATAGATTACGATCATGTTGCTGAAGTAGCAGAACGTGAAAAACCAAAGTTAATAATTGCAGGAGCTTCGGCATATTCTCGCGATATGGATTTTAAACGTTTTCGTAAAATAG
This sequence comes from Algibacter sp. YIN40, assembly GCF_057219435.1. Taxonomy (NCBI): domain Bacteria; kingdom Pseudomonadati; phylum Bacteroidota; class Flavobacteriia; order Flavobacteriales; family Flavobacteriaceae; genus Algibacter; species Algibacter sp. YIN40. Next base: position 273,764 of record NZ_JBXVVC010000003.1, read on the forward strand.
CAGATTCTGTTGGTGCCATATTAGTTGCTGATATTTCACATCCTGCAGGATTAATTGCAAAAGGAATATTAAACGATCCGTTACCACATTGTCATATTGTAACAACAACAACGCATAAAACATTACGTGGTCCAAGAGGCGGAATGATTATGATGGGACAAGATTTTGACAACCCATTTGGTTTAAAATTAAAAAACGGAAACTTACGTAAAATGTCTGCTCTACTAAATTCAGCAGTTTTTCCAGGAAATCAAGGTGGACCATTAGAGCATATTATTGCTGCTAAAGCGATAGCTTTTGGTGAAGCATTAACCGATAACTTTTTGCATTATCAATTACAAGTAAAGCAAAACGCAAATTCTATGGCAAATGCTTTAGTAGGCAAAGGGTATCATATTATTTCTGGAGGAACAGATAATCATATGATGTTGATAGATTTAAGAAACAAAAACATATCTGGTAAAGATGCAGAACAAGCGCTTGTAAAAGCAGATATTACTGCAAACAAGAATATGGTGCCATTCGATGATAAATCACCATTTGTAACTTCTGGAATACGTTTAGGCGTTTCTGCGGTGACCACAAGAGGATTGAAGGAAGATGATATGGTTGCTATTGTGGAATTGGTTGATGAAGTTATTACTAATTTTGAAGATGTAGCAACTCTAGAAGCCGTAAAAAATAAAGTAAATATGATGATGAGGGACAAACCGTTGTTTGTTTAGTTTATCAAACTTGAAATATGAATATTAAAAAATCCTGCCATTGGCGGGATTTTTAATTTAATCATCTTCTGGAAAAGTAATATGCTGATAAGCTCCTATATCTGGAGAAGCTGTTCTGTTTACATTTAAAATATCTAATGGAACTTGTGTTGCAAATGTTCCTAAACCCATATTTACTGCAGCAGATTCAGCTCCAATGATTAGCATGTTCTGCTCTGTGTCTTTAAAATTAGGGTCTTCATTATAAATATTGCCTTCGTAATGATTGGTATCAGTCAAATTGTAATTTGGACCTGTAAAATTATCATTATTGTCTTCAAAGCGAATGAGGCAATTAGTGAATTTAAAATTGAAAACGACTGCATCATCTTCAATTTCATCCAATAAGATTTCAGGATTGTCATTTCCGTAGAGAATACAATTATTAAAATTCGCTTCCATAAGGTCAGCAATAGTTGCATTGTTTTCTTCATCTAAAACAAAATTGTTTATTAAAACAGCAGGTAATTGCCTGAAACCATTAGACCAATAGTTAGCAATAGTTGAATGTGTAAAATTATATTTTCCTCCAAATGTACCAGCAAATGATGATTGTCCAGCATTATTAATCACTACGTTCTCTCCAGCTATCGACGTGTTTCGCCCAAGAATACCAAAACTACTTGAATTATAGATTTGAGAATTTGTGATAGTTAATTTGTCATTTACTTCATCAGGATTTCCATCACATAAAACACCTACTAATGCGTTTTTTATAGTAGCATAATTAATATTATTATTGATACTACCGTCAAGTAACCATATCGTTCCCCATTGCCCGGGGACATTAGAGAAATTAGGTTCTAAACGGTCACCTTCAAAAATCACTTCATTTTCCAGTAACTCTTTATCTGTACTATAGCTTCCATTAACTTGTAATGAGGCACCATTAGATACAATTAAACCTGAGTTATCATGAAAATGTAAACGTGATCCAGCTTCAATGGTTAGTGTTTCTCCTGCTGGTACGGTCGCAAAACCATAAATAACATAGGGTTTTTCATTGGTGAAATTAAGCTCGCTAGTTAGTAGTTCTCGACCTTGTAAATCTGTTTCTACCAAGTCACCACCAATATTTAATGTCAAGGTTTCTATAACTTTGGTGGTATTATCTCTATCGGGATAAATAAATACAGCATCTTTTACAAGTGTCACAAGTTCAACTTCTTGCAGATTAGCACCTGTATCAAATTCTATTTGGTCGGTATATAGATAATTACCATCGGGATTTGGGAAGTTATTTATATCGATAGTAGTTTCTACGAAAATAAAAATACTGTCCTTAGCAAGAATTTGGATGTCGTTAAATTCTTTTCCTGCTAATCCATCAACGTTTAATCGGTATTCTGAATTTTGACCAAGCCTTAATTTTATAGAGGGTATGAGAATATCGTCATCACTTCTATTATAAACCTTTAAATTATAAGTGCTTGAGCCAATATTTGTAAAAATAGTATCTAGATATACTGAGTCTCTAGAGAATTCGAGTGAACCTGTACTGGCAGAAAATTCAAAATCTTTACGACATGAACTCCAAATAATTAGAAAAGCTAAGGTGAATAAAAAGTAAAAACTACGTTTCATTTTGTGGAATTAATTGAAAAGCTAAAAATATAACTTTTGAAAGAATGAATTAGTATACTTTTTAATTAATTATGTGAATTAGTGTTTTTTAAACTCAAAATTTTTACTTAGATAAGTTGAAAGATTATTGATTTTAAATTAACTGATTATTTTTTAGGTTTTATGGGGAGATAAAAGAAGTCTTAAAATTTAGTGAGACCGATTTAGCACCTTTTTAAGAAAAGTTTGATAATAGTTCTAAATTTGATTCTAATAAAGTAAAAAGGGACTATATTAAAAATCAGGCTGAATTTGTTTAATTTATAATTAAAAACACTCAGCCTGATTACAAATTGTTAAAAAGCAATAATAATTAAGCGGGGACTTCATCTTTGCTTCTTTTCTCAATAACCTTTTCAATTAAGTCTGGTACTTTCTCAAAAGCAGCGGCGAGACCATGAGTTTTACCAGCTTTAATAAAAGAAATTTGTTCATCTTTTGTTACCAAAAAACCAATAGGTTCTATACCAACACCAGCTCCTCCACCAGCACCTTGACCTTTTCGAGCTTTTGTTTTGGTTTCAACGCCTTCTCCGCCACCAGAACCAAATCCCATACCTACTTTAATTACTGGGACACATTTAAACTGCCCTAGTTCAAATTGTTCTCCAACAACGGTTTCTGTTTTAGCTTCAGTTTTAATGAAGTCTGTAATTTTGCCTAATAATTCTTCGAAATGTAAATCCATAATGTAATAATTTAAGAGTTAATGAATGATTTTAAAATATATATTGGTCTATTTTTAATATGTATGACCAATTGATTTATTTCTATAAAATTGATGTGAAAATTTCCATTGTTATAATTTAACAGAGCGAATAATGGATATAATTTGGCATTCAAAACATAATTCCCAGTATCAATATTTGCAAAAAAATGGGTCACTTTAAAGGTTTTTAATATTTTGAATATCTTGATAATGGACAAATGTTTTTTAGCTTTAGCTAAGCCCTTTTCTTTATCTTTTTTTTGTTTGTTCAAACGCTTTCTTTTTAATGGATAGATATAAAATTTGATAAAAAATATTTTTAATCCTACCCTAAAGACTTCCACATCATGACGCTCAAAATCCGCTTTAATCAATCCTTGTAATTCTATGTAGTATTGGTTCGATGTTGTATCTAAACATATAGTAATTGGTACTAGTAACAAAGACACTAAAAGCAATATAAATACTATTATGACTATAAAAAGAGCCATGATTAATTTTGCTTTAAAGTAACTACTACTAAGCGTGTAAAACAATGATATTGATCAACTTACAAATAGATATGATAAATATCATTGTTGCTGTTTGTTAAAAGGGGTAGCTTTATTTGATAATAAATTGATTCGAGGATTATCAATTATAGAGCCATTATAACTAAACCAAATCGGTAAATATTTATAAAGATGAAAGTACTTATATATAGTGCTAAAAAATTTGAAATTCCTTATTTGGAAAAGGCAAATAATAGAAAACACAAACTAACTTTTATTGATGATGCTTTATCATCTGAAACAGCTATGAAAGCTATTGGTTTTGATGGAATTTCTATATTTTCGGCTGATGATGCATCAGATTTGGTTATTGAAAAGCTAAAGGATTTTAAAATTAAGTTTATCTCATTGCGCTCAGTTGGTTACGATAATGTAAACTTAAATACTGCTTTAAGGTTAAACATAAAAGTGGCCAATGTACCATCTTACTCACCAAATGCCATAGCAGAGCATGCTGTAGCTTTATTATTAGCATTAAACCGAAAGCTAATTGAATCAAATGAACGTGCAAAAAAGCTAAATTTTGATTTAAACAACCTAACAGGTTTCGATTTAAATAATAAAACCATTGGGATTATTGGCACAGGTAGAATAGGTTCTATAATGGCTAAAATAATGTATGGTTTTGGTTGTAATTTGATTGGGTATGATATTGAAGAGAATAATGAATTAGTTGATAAGTATAATATGCGTTATATGCTTTTGGAAGATTTATGCAAAAGAGCTGATATTATTTCATTGCATGTGCCTTTAAACACCAATACGCATCACTTAATAGATGACAATTTAATTCAAAAAATGAAAGAGAATGTGATAATTATAAATACAGCCAGAGGAGCTGTTTTAAATACTGAACATGTTATTAATGGACTAAAAGAAAATATAATTGGAGCTTTAGGAATAGATGTATATGAAAATGAAAAGGGGCTATTTTTTAAAGACCATTCTTATGATTATCCTAATGATGATACCATAATTAAGTTAAATGCAATTCCCAATGTTTTAATTACGGGGCATCAAGCTTTTTTAACTGATGAAGCACTTACCAACATATCAGAAACCACTATTTATAATTTTGATTGCTGGAATGACAAAAAGACAACAGAAAATGAATTAAAAAATTCTTAAATATAAAAATCATCTGTTATAGCCATAAATGTCTTTCAAAGCCAGCTTTTCACCTTTTTCGTCTACTACATTTAAACTGTACCTTAAGTTTATTTTTGTACCGATGGGAGCGTAGTAATAAATAATCCAAGCATCATCTTCTTTAGTTCCAATACAACCATTAGAATAGGCTTTATTTAAGGTTATTGGATTAGTTGTTGGATGAATTAATTGTCCGTTTCTTAAGCCATTTATTTCAGTTTCAATAAAAGGAATTTGTGGTAGTTTGGTCACTTTTCCATCATCTCGTTTTGTGACGAAATATTGATGTCCATTTACGGGGTTGTAATAACTTGGATTGCGAACATGATTTATTATAGAACCATTACCTACTTCTGTTTTTAAATCTACAACTCTGTTTGCCATTTTAAGATATTTTTTTTCATTGCGTCCCACCCGTATTGGAAATTCATAGAGCTTTGAAGAACCTTCATAAATACGAAGTTTAAATTCTGGAATATTAATATCTATAGTAGTTTTATTAAATAGGGTTAGAAGTTTTACAGCCGTTGAGGAGTCAGGGATTTTTATTGAGAATCCTTTTGGTAGTACAATCATCTTCTTTTGATTAAACACAAATGAATCTTGCGCTTTCATTCTATAATAATCTGTGTTTTGAAGTATATCTATAATCCATGGGTTTGTTCTTACTAAAAAATGTTCGCTTAGTTTATAGGGTACTAAAGAATCATATTTTAGAACAACAGAGTCTAAAAATTGAAAATAGTTTTCAATTGTAATAGGCTTTTCAATTAATATCTTTTTATAATCTTGAGTTAAGGAAGAATTATTAGAAACAAATGATACTATATGGTGGTCAATATTTCCTGGACAGCAAAATTTAAGAACAACCAATAGAATTATTCCTAAAACCACTGAGTAATATATTTTAGGCTTCATCTTACAGGCTGTAATTTTGTTAATTTTTTAAAACCTCACTTAAAACAGTTTCTTTGTCCAGTTTTTTTGTGCAGAAAAACCAGTCTTCACAGGTTAATCCATTTTTGTTTGTCATACGTTCTTCAGCTACTCCACATGAACCTGCAGGAGAAATAATAACATCGTCCCCAGGGATCCAATCGGCAGGGGTTGCAACCCCAAATTTATCTGAAGTTTGCATTGCAATTAAAGCTCTGTATATTTCATCAAAATTTCTACCTAAACTCAAAGGGTAATAAATTAAAGCTCTAACAATGCCTTTGGGATCTATAAAAAATACGGCTCTTACAGCTTGTGTTTTGCTTTCACCTGGTTGAATCATACCGTATTTTTTGGCAATATCCATAGTAATATCTTCAATTAAAGGAAACTTGACATCTTCATTTTTAATCCCTTTAAATTCTATTTTTTCTCTAATTGTTCTTAACCAAGCAATATGACTATATAAACCATCAATTGAAAGTCCTAATAACTTACAGTTTGCCTTGTCAAACTTGTTTTCAAGGTGAGAAAAGGTTATAAATTCTGAAGTACAAACAGGTGTGAAATCTGCAGGGTGACTAAAGAGAATAACCCACTTACCTTTATAATCTTCAGGGAAATTAATATCCCCTTGTGTTGTTACTGCTTTAAATTCTGGTGCTTTATCGCCAATCCTTGGCAAGGACACCATTTTTTCTTGTTCATGTAATGTTTCCATGTGTTTTAATTTTTCCAGTAGCGCAACTCACATACGATTTCACCTTTTAATCTAAATTGTTTTTTTCGCCAAAAGGCGGATAACCAATTTTTGATAATAGTTGTTTTACCTCTTCAACATCTTCTTTGCTTTCATGTTCAAAGGTGACGGTCTCATATTGAAGTTTAATAGATATGTTAGAAATGCCTTTTATTGCAGAAAGCTTAGATATTATTGAAGTTTTACATCCTGAGCATTTTAGGTTTTGTATGTATAACGTAGTTTTCATAATATTTTATATTGAAATAAAGATATGATTCATTATAAAAATTAGAAATGATAATTATCAATCTTTCGAAAAATTATTGATAATATTTAAGAAAATTATTGACGCAATTTTAAGCAAACTATATTGCTTTATTTAAGTAATAATTAATAATATCAGCTGTAGAAACAATACCTACTAACTTGCCGTTCTCGAGAATTGGAACAGCGTGGAAGTGTTGAGTCGATAAAACTTTGGCAACATCTTCAACGCTTGCACTAGTAGTTAAATGAAAAGGTTTTTGAGTCATTATATCCTTAACTTTTAACTTTTTATAAACCGCATGGTCATCATTTATCCCAGCTCCAACAATATTATACATGAAATCTATTAGGCTAACCATTCCAACTAATTTTTCATTTTCTAAAACTGGAATATGATGATGCCATCTTTTTTTCTCATAAATATGTTTTACATCTAAAAGATTTTGCTCTGGAGAAACATAAATTACATCCTTAGTCATTACGAGTTTTATTGAATTAGATTTCATAACCTTACAATTAATATTTTTTCTATTAATAAACTTAAAATTAAAAAATTAATGCAAGTTGTAACATGATTAAAATCATGTTAAAATATCTTATTTGTTTATACATTTAGTATTAGTTTAAGTCAAATTATAGGGTTATGAAAACAAAAACAATCTTAGAGCTACTCACATTAAGTTCTAGTATTTATTATTTAGCAAAAGACACAAAATTTCTAGATAAAATAAGTGAGTTTTCAGAAAAAGGGAAAGATAATTTCAATAGTATTATGTCTGAATCTCAATTAGACGAAAATGGAAATGAATTAGAATTTGCAGATAAAATAATTTTGAAAACTCATGAATTAAAGGAAGAGTTAAATGAAAAAATACAAGAATTAATTGTTAAGTTTTATAAAAAAATAAATGTGGCACATTTGGATGAAATTAAATATCTAAATGAAAAACTTGAAAAACTAGACGCTACTGTTGCGCTATTAGAGGCTAGGTTAAATAAAATCGAAGCATAAGACTATGGGGATTATAACAGGTATTGGAAGGAATTTTAGGTCTATTTCTAGGTACAACCAGATACTTAAAGTTTTAATAAAATATGGCTTTGAAGATTTGGTAGAATATCTAGAGGAGAATAATCAATATTCTTTTATGCGAAAATTAATTCCTAAAGCTTCAAGAAAACATGCCCTTACCCATAGCAAATGGGCAAAAATGCGATTGGTGTGTGAAGAGCTAGGACCTACGTTTGTGAAATTTGGACAAATTTTAAGTAATAGACCAGATTTGGTTCCTTTAGAGTTAACTATTGAATTAGAAAAACTACATGACAATGTGCCGCCAATGCCAAAAAGTGTTGCTAAACGAGTTGTAGAAACAGAATTAAAAGATACAGTAGAAAACTTATTTGCTTGGTATGATCCAACACCTTTTGCATCGGCATCAATAGCGCAAGTACATCATGTAACTCTACACTCTGGTAAGCGTGTTGCTTTAAAAGTACAACGATCTGGCATTGATGAAGTTATTTTTGAAGACATTAAGGCCATGTACAAAATTGCATACGTTTTAGAAAGAAGAATTCCTTCTTTAAAAAGTTTTGACCCAAGAGGAATTGTTGAGAACTTTGAAGAATCAATACTAAAGGAAATTGATTTTATTAATGAATCTATTAACATTCAAAGGTTTTACAATAATCTAAAAAACGATAATACTTTAGATCAATTTGCCGAGGCTCCTAAAGTATATTCGGCTTTTACAACTTCAAAAGTTTTAGCTATGGAGTTTATTTCAGGAATTAAAATCAATCAAATTGATAAGTTAAAAGCCAAAAATATTGATACTGTAGTTCTTGCAAGAAGACTTACTATTAGCTATTTTAAACAGATTTTTGAATATGGATTCTTTCATGCAGATCCGCATCCAGGGAATTTATTGGTACTTCCTAATAGTCATATTTGTTATTTAGACTTTGGAATGATGGGAAGTATGTTACCGCGAGATATTTCAATTTTCGGAAAATTATTCGTAGCTATTACAAACAAGGATGTAAAAAATATAATTAAAACTTTACAACAGCTATCAAATAATGAACCTATTTCTAATATGAGAGATTTGGAGTTCGCTATAAATGAATTTGTTGAAAAATATTATGTGAGAGATATTCATGAAAATGAAATGAGTACAGTTTTATTAGAACTAAAGGATATTATTATTGCTCATGGATTAAAAGTTCCTACTTACTTTTTTCTTTTTGCGAGATCTTTAGTAACTGTTGAAGGTGTTATTAATAAACTAGATGCCAAATTGGAACAATTCGAAATAGCAAAGCCATATCTTAGAACAAGTGTAACGAAAAAATATAACCTTATAAAAATGGGTAAGAAAGTTGCAAATTCTGTTGTAGAACTTACAGATTATATGGAAGAATTTCCATCAGATTTAAAGAATGCTATACGTAAAATAAACTCTGGTCAGATAAAAGTAGACTTAACCCATAAGGGTATAGACCCTATGGTACATACATTACAAAGAATAACAAAACAACTTATTACTACTTTTATTATGGTAGCCTTAATAATTGGAGCTTCACTATTTATAATTTATGAAATACACCCACTTTGGAGGAGTATATCGATATTAGGAATTATAAGTTTTATTATAGCAGTAATTTTGGGGTTTGGAGTTGTAAATAATATAAAAAAAGGAGATTATGATTATTAATTTCCCAAAGTTATACGATGAATTTTAAATAAAAAAACACAATTTAAATTGTGTTTTTTTAGATTTATTTAAACGGTTAGGCTTTGGAAAATGCTTTTTTAAAATGATCAAAAGCTTCGGAGATTTCATTTTGAAAATGCTCTAGTTTTGTTTCTTCTTTTTTCTTTCCATACTTGCCTTTAAACCTATCAATAAAAGAATTGAAATCTTTTTTTCCTTTTTCAAAAGTGTCTTTAGCTTCTCTTTTATCTCTAGTATACTTTTGTTCTAAAATCTCTAACTGAATTTTAAATTGTTCTATTTCAATAAGTGTTAATGCATACATCCTATTTAAAGTTTCATTCGTTTTTATTTTAACTTCAATATCATGTATTATTAAAAGTATTTGCTTTTTTTGTTTTTTAAAGATTTCTTTAGTCTCGGCTTTACCTAATGCCAATTGTACACGTAGCTCATCAAACTTTGTGTTAAGTTCTACTATTTTTTCTTTAATATCTTTTATTTTAAACTCACTATCATGTATAAATAGATTAAATTTCTTTTTAACCTCTTCATACTTATCTTGAGCATCTGCTTTTCCTAAGGCAGCTTTTACTTGAAATTCTTCTAATTCTACAGCTGTTTTTCTAAGTGCTCCTATAACTTTATCAACAAATTGAATATCCTGAGTATTTTTCATGACTAATAGATTTTTTATAATACTAAATGTATAAACAAAACTTAGATTACTAAATGACGACCATCAGTTTTTAAAAAACCTTAAAATATTTTCCCAATTATAGCCATAAGCATAAAACACCCCTAAAACAGCATTAACACTTCTATCAGCTAGTTGTGTTAGGTTTTAGACTTATTCTTCCAAAGCTTTTATAGCTCCAATATGAGCAGCTCCTCGCATACCACCTCCAGATAATACCAAACCTAAATTCATGTGCTTATAAATAATATTGAAAAGATAATTGCAATCCATTGATTTTACAATGATATACATCAGTAGCTATATGATTTTAATCATTTTATATGTAACTGTGATGTCATAAATTTAAAATTATAATATCTGCTAAATGCTGAAATTAGTTAAAATAGAGTCGTTTTTTATAGAAATTGGTGAGCTTACTTATTTTGCTCGAAGGTTTTTTAAAGAATTATTTAATAAACCTTTCGAGTTTAAAGAGTTATTAAGGCAATGTTATAGTATAGGCAATAAATCTTTACTACTAGTAGGAGTTACGGGATTCATAATAGGTTTAGTAATAACCTTACAAACCCGACCAACATTAGAAGAATTTGGAGCAGAATCTTGGATGCCTTCTATGGTGAGTATTTCTATTATTAGAGAGATTGGCCCCGTAATAATAGCTTTAACTTTTGCTGGACGTATTGCTTCTGGTATAGGTGCCGAATTAGGTTCTATGCGAGTAACAGAGCAAATTGATGCTATGGAAGTATCTGGTACCAATCCCTTTAAATATTTAGTGGTTACAAGAATTTTAGCAGCAACACTCATGCTACCCATATTAGTCATTTTAGGCGATGCTATTGCCCTTTATGGTTCTTATATTATTGAAAACATAAAAGGAGAAGTATCATTTCAATTATACTTTAACAAAGTGTTTAATGCGCTAGAGTTTGGAGACATCATTCCTGCAACCATTAAAACCTATTTCTTCGGATTTGCTATCGGACTTGTTGGATGCTTTAAGGGGTATTACTGTGAAAAAGGAACTGTAGGTGTGGGATTGGCAGCAAATTCGGCAGTTGTGTTTTCATCCATGTTATTATTTATAATCGACTTTATTGCTGTATTTGTAACCGATATATTTTTTGAAATTTAAAAGATGAAACAAACGCAAAACATACAAGAAAGAGCAGATACGGTAATCTCGAAAAAGTTAATGCTTGACATTAAAGATTTAAAAAAGGCCTTTGGAAATAACCATGTTTTAAACGGATTTAATTTAGAACTTTTTGAAGGTGAAAATTTGGTTATAATGGGTAAATCAGGCTCAGGGAAGTCAGTTATGATAAAATGTTTGGTTGGTTTAATGGAAGCAGACTCCGGGAGTATAAAAGTAATGGGTAAGGATATTACCATATTAAACCGTATAGATTTAGATGAATTGCGTACCGAAATCGGGTTTTTATTTCAAGGAAGTGCTTTATATGATTCCATGACGGTAAGGGAAAATTTAGAGTTTCCTTTGAGACGACACAAACACAAATTTGGAACTATTACCGATACGACCCAATTGGTTATTGAAGCCTTAGAAAGTGTTGGATTAGCTGATGCCATAGATTTAATGCCCGCCGAACTTTCTGGAGGTATGCAAAGGCGCGTTGCACTAGCTAGGACATTAATACTTAAACCTAAAATAATTTTATATGATGAGCCTACAAGTGGATTAGACCCCATAACAGCAAAAGAAATCATTGAGCTTATGAGACATATTCAAAGACAGTATCAAACATCATCGCTTATTATAACACATGATGTAGATTGTGCTCGGGTTGTATCAGAACGTATGATTTTGTTGATAGATGGTATTAACTATGCTGAAGGCACTTTTGCAGAATTAAAGGCATCTACAGATGAAAAGATAAAAGCATTTTTTAAATAAAATATAGTAATCATGAAAAAAACAACTAACGAAAAACTAAAATTAGGAATTTTTGTTATTATAGGGTTATTCATTTTTATAGTAGCCATATATTTTATTGGTCAACGCCAAAATATATTTGCTAAAACCTTTTCAATTAGCACCAATTTTAATAATGTTAATGGGTTAATAAATGGTAACAATGTACGTTATTCTGGTATTAATGTTGGCACAGTAAAGTCCATAACTATGGTTAACGATTCTACAATAAATGTAGTTATGCTAATAGAGGAAAAAATGATAAATCATATTAAAAAGGATGCAATTGCAACTATAGGGACAGATGGATTGGTAGGAAATATGATTGTAAACATTATTCCTGGTAATGGAGTTAATGGGGCTATTTCATCTGGAGATATTATCAAGTCCTATACAAAAATTGGAACTTCAGATATGCTAAATACCTTAAGTGTTACCAATGAAAATGCTGCTTTATTAACAGCTAAATTATTAAAAATAGCAGATGCTATGGCAGATAGTAAAGGCACATTTGGAATGCTTATAAACGATACTATTGTGTCTAACAATCTTAAACTAACTGTAAATCAGTTAAGAATTATGAGTATTGAAGCATCAAAATCGATGAAAGAGTTAAACAGTATTATTTCTTCAATAAACTTTAATGAAAGTATTGCAGGTACTTTATTAAATGATTCTTTGCAATCTCTAAAAATGAAAAACATTATTACTAATTTGGAAAACTCCACAAATGAAATTACAGATGTTATTACTAATATGAATGCAACAATTGCTAACGTGAAAGAAGGTGAGGGTGCCCTAAATTACCTTTCAAATGATGCTGAATTTGTTGAAAGCCTTAAAGAAACCATTAAAAATATTAATGAAGGTACAGATAAGTTCAACCAGAACATGGAAGCTTTTAAGCATAATTTTTTAACGCGAGGTTATTTTAGAAAACTTGAACGTAAACAACTAAAAGAAGAAAGAAAACAACAAGATTAAGCAGGGTTGTTTTTATCCGCCGCCTTAATGAAAGACAAAATTAATCACTTAAAATTGCTGGAATAACATTTTCCCATTGCCTTTTAGATTCTGCTTTACGGAGATTGTGAACAGTTACTTTTCTGGTATATTTATCCATTATCATTTGCGCCTTAAAAAAGCACAGGGTAGATTCTGCACCTTGATTAATGTTTACATGTGTATCTTCCAATCCATCATAAGATGCACCGTTTTCAGGATTATACATAATTTGATTAAGGTGGTTGTTGCCTAAAAACCAGCTAAAAGCAATTTCCAGCTGATTCTTAAATCTCGTTTTACCAGTTATTCTATAAAATAAATCCAGAGTAATAATCGTGGTAACCACTTCTATAGGTTGTTCGCCATGAAATTCACGTTCATTCTTTTTTTTAAACCACCCTCTGTTTGAGATGACTTTTATTTGCCGCTTCATAAAATATTGAGACATTAAAAAATCAAAAGTAATTTCTCCTATTTTTTTATAATCCTCATTTTTAGTTATCAGGTAACTGTACATCATAGCCTCTGGCAATATATTATTGGCATAAGTCATGTAATCCTCATACCAATGCCAGCCTTCTTCATAATTCACTTTATAATGTTGCAAAAGCTTATTTGCCAAATTGTCTACTTTACTTTTTATTAATATTTCTTGGTATGCTGCATAATAATGGCAGAGTCCTTTAATAGTATATGCTATGGCTCTAGGGGAATTAATATCATCTATTCTATCTATAATTTTATTCCAACATTTTTTTGCACGATTAATTAAACCTGATGGCAAAATCTCTTGATGTCCTATAACATAACCTAAACTCCAAATAGCCCTGCCATTGGCATCTTCAAGATTAGTTTCTGTATTTTGTTTTGTTAGCTGTAGCTCATGGTTCATGTAATTGTCAAACCAACCGTCCTTTCTTTGTATATTTTCTATAAACTCTAAATAGATATTTGCATAGTTAAGCACATAGTTTTTTCCATATAAATTATAATGCATAACCATATTTATTAAAGCCCTAGCATTATCATCTAAAGTATAGCCAGAATTTATGTCTGGTTCACTAAAATTTGAAAATTGTAGTATACCATGATCGGTGGTTAGTTTTTTAATATGATCTAGTTTAATTGGGGGTAAATTAAATCTTAAGTCTTCTATGCGCTCTGTTAGTTTACCAAAAAGCAACCCGTATTTTATTGCCACATTTTCCCAAGTTGTAAATCGAATGTTCGCAAAAGCATTTTTGGCCATGTTAACACGCTTATCTTTGTTTTCTATGAGATTCAATATTTTTTGCTCAAGCTCATTACTATCTCCAAAGTTTTCCAACAATACGCCATTTCCGTTTTTCAAAGTTTCTACCGCATGAGGTATGGGGTTTGAAATTACGGCACAACCACAACTCAATGAATATACCAATGTGCCACTAACAGCTTGGTTAGGGTCTTTGGAGGTAAATAAATAGATGTCTGATAGTGTTAAATATTCAAGTAGTTGCTTTAATTCTAAATACTTATCGATGAAGATTATATGGTCTTGAATCTTGAGTTTCTTCGTAATTTCCAATAGCCGATTTCGGTAAACTTCACCTTCTCTTTTAATGATTTCGGGATGTGTTTTACCAATAACCAAATAAACCACATTTGGATGTTTTTTTACAATATCTTTTAAAGCATATAAAGCGGTTTCTATATTTTTATTTTCACTAAGCAGACCAAAAGTAGACAGCACAATTTTATCTTGGTATTCATATTTAATTTTTAATGATTTTTTATGCTCCCAAAGCACAGTATGGGTGCCGTGAGGTATAATTCTAACTTTGTGTTGTGAACATTTGTAGTCTTCTACAAGTAATTTTTTAGATTTTTTAGTAAGTGCAATGAGTCTATCTGAAAGTGTTTCGATGGTTTGAATGACTTTTTTCCGTTTTTCATCCGGGTTTGGCAATACGGTATGGAAAACCGTTATAACTGGTTTATTCAATGCTAGCAGGAATGCTAACAAATAATCTCCCAGTACCCCACCATACAAACCAAACTCGTGTTGAACACAAACTAAACCTATATCATTTCTTTCATTTATTTTTTCAGCAATTAATCGATAATTTTCTAGAATAGAGGTAAACAATATATAGGAGACTTCTTCTCCATATGATAGGGCAGGTTCTTGATTTTGCAATGCGCAGACTTCTATGGGTAGTGTACTCCCAAACATATTACCGATGGCATTTACAGTATCATTAGAAAAAGTTGCTATACCACACTTTCTTGGTGGATACGATCCAACAATTAACATTTTCATTCCTCTTTCTAAAAATTTCATAGCATTTCTTTCTAAGGTTGTTTTCTTAATTCTCGTAATAGTCTATTTAAACTCATTTTTACAACACCCGTGTACATATCGGCAGCACCATAATAGATATATAAATCGTCTCCAAATATGGCATGTCCCATAGGGAAAACGACATTATCAACGATACCATGTTTTTCCCATTTTTTTGTTGGAGAAAATAAAGGATAGGGTAACCTTGCTATTTCTATTTCTGGTTTATCATGTTGCAATAGTGCTGCTTTGGCATGATATGTTCTACCTTTTGTAGTTTCTTGAACCCCGTGATAAATTAACAACCAACCGAATTCAGTTTCTATTGGAGGGCCACCTGCACCAATATAATTAACTTCGAAAATACCCTTGGGGTCTAAAACTATATAATCTGTTAAATTCTTGATGTAATCTTCCCAAAAGGTTTTCGTTAAATCTTTCCAATCATCAAAATAAACGATTTGAATCCCTGGCCAAATACGGTGCAACATGGCAAACTTGCCGTTTATTTTTCTGGGAAACAACACAATATCCTTGTCTCTTAAAAGCCTGAATTTTTCATCTACTAATCCAATTTCGGCAAAAAGGCGAAAGTAATGATGGTATTTAGGGTTTAACCCTTTTTTATCACAACATTTCACTAGTTCTTCATACTCATTATAATTGAGTTGCGGGGTTATAATACCTTGTTTTTCAAAATGCACTAAATCTTTCGAAGTTGCTAAAGCTCCCAAGGTATTTATACCATCATAAGCCGTATAAAGTATATAATAAGTATCATCAATTTTTGTGATTCTTGCATCCTCTACACCGTGTTTTTCATACTCTAATTCTCGCGTTATTATAGGATAATTATAGCGCTCTTTTATTTTGTATGGGCCATCTGTTTTTGCATATCCAATGGTAGAAAGATTACCATGTTGCACTGCTCTGTAAAGTATATGTACAGTATTGCCTTCTTGATAAATACCTGGATTAAAGACACCATCGTTTTCGAATTCATTTTCTGTAGGCCCCAAAAGAATTCCATATTTTTCTAATCCTTTCATTTGTTTATTTATTTTTGAATCTGTTTCCTTGATACTATAAAATCAGCTTAAAAATACATTAGAAGAAGGGTATTGAAAATGATATCAATCAGTTAGACTAATGTTTTTTTTGATTTTGATAACTCAATCAATATGCTAATTCATTTTTGGAGTTATTTGCGTTTGCATTCTGAAGTTTAATTTTAGTGCTATGTTTATTAAACGCAAGTAGGGGCATCTCTACAGTGGCTTCCATACTCTTCACTATATCTTTGCGAATAATATTAGAAAAACTCCAATCATGATCACGCTCTAACATGGCCAACATACTTGCTTTTTCATTATTTAAAACACTTAACAATCCTGATTTAATATTGGTTGAAGCAATGGTTTTAAATGTTATTTCTGGATATGAGACTTTTTGTAAAAGTGTGTCTTTAAACTGTTTCATATATTTTTTAGCAGGGTATTCATCTGTTTTATAAACATGTATAACTTCTATAAGTGCTGAAAATGGTTTAGCAATTTCTGTAAGTTTTTGTATTGATAAAATATCATCTTCTTCAAAATCTGTAGCATAAACAATTGTGGAAATTGTATCATAAATTAAACTATTTGGAACTATTAATAAAGGCGTTTCAATGGTATTTAATAATGTATTTGCAATATTCCCAGAAAAATAACCTCTTGCGCTATGGCGATCTTTCATGCCTATAATAATTAAATCTGGACCTAGTGTTTTTGAAAGATCCATAATGCCCTGTGAAACAGAACTATTTTCAATAATATGTGTAGTAACAGGTTTTTGATGAAATTCATTTTTAAGGTTGGTTTTACAGTAGGTATCTACTAACTCTATTTGTTCTTCCTGCATCCTTTTTTTAAGAAATTCTAAAGGTTGTATGGTAGAAAATGCAATAGGAGGGAACTCATATACATGTAAAATATGTAAATCGGCATTCATAATACAACTAAAGCGATAAGCATACTTTAATGAAGAAGCATCATTTTTAGTGCAATCTGTAGCATATATTATTGTTTTCATAACGAGCGTTTTGTATTATTTTATTAAATGATTGGGTTTGTTTTTCATAAATAGAATAAATTACCAATGTAACTGTTCTTTAAAATGTAAATGGCTTCATATTTCTTTAAACAATAAACCGTTATAATTATCAAAAAATCATTTTAAGAAAAGCATCTCCAAGGAAGTTGGAAATGCTTTTTCGACAGACAGTTGTTTATTTCGGCTTTTATATATAAGATAAATACTTTTTTAATTAATTCTTATATAAATGTTCCATTATCATTCACTTTAACCTTAATCCGTTTATCACCATTCTCAAGAGTAAGTTTATAAAGCTTTTTTAATTTACCAGAATTATGGTAATTTACCACATATGCATTTTGTGATATTAACCAATTTGGGAATCTTTTAGTAACAGATTCCAAAACAGATGATGGCAAATCAATGTCTTTATATCTTTCTATTGTTCTTAGCAAATTACTTTCTGAATCGTAGGAAGCTAATATTTTTCCTTCAGGAATTACAAAATAAACTTCGTATAAATCATATTCATCGGCATAGATGTCTAATTCTTTGACATTGAAATCACTAACTTTTAAATGTATTTTTTCAACTGGAATAGCTACCTCTTTAGAGTTTACATCACTCAAATACTTGTAATTATGAACGATATAAACAGCAGGAAATGTTTCAGGGTTTTGAGCATAAACTTGGGTGGTTAATCCCAACAGAAGTAAACCAATAATTAAAGTTTTCATAATTCAATTTTTATGAGTTATTATGGGACAAAACTATATTTATAAATTAAGGTTTAAAATGATAACCATCAGTTATTAAACAAATTAACAGGGTTATTTTAAACAAACCTCACTTTAAAAAAACTAATATTTTAGTATATAGAACTCTGCATCTTTTAGATGTATGGAAAGAGAGGAATTGATATGTCTTCCTATTTAGTTTGTCGTTCTCGACCAGTTAGTTCATCAATATTTATTTTGAATACAACTGGGGATCCTTCTTTATAAATTTTACTTGAAAACTCACTTAAATATTTTAAATTTTTCCCTTCTTTTTTTCTGATAAGATCTTTTACCCCTTCTGAAAATTTGTGCAAGTTTATTTTGGCGGTACTTCCTGAAAATTCTTGATAAGTACCGCATACCATTACAGACCTCCAATTATTTACTGTATCAATCTCAGAAACTTCTATAGATACCTCATTGTTAATTCGTAAAGCATTTATTTTATGTCCGTTTCCTGAGTAACCTAATAAAGCATTGGTGCTATCATCATAAAAATAGGTAATAGGAATAACAAAAGGTCTATTATTATAAACATACGCCATGTGACCTATGTAGTTTCTGCTTACTAGTGTTCTACATTTAGATTTCCCAAGTTTAAGAATCATGATTATATAGGGTTAGAAATTTAGCAAAAAACGATTTAGAATAAATTCTAAAAGCCAACATATCTTTATGTCGGAATGTCATTTTTTAATTTATGCCCTAATTTATTTTATAGTATTGAAATATAAAATGATATTAGTCAGCTTAAATTAATTTGAAGCAGGGCTGCTACATTTAATTTGAATAAAAGTAATTTCTGGTCGCATGCCTAACCTACCAGGAAAGCCTATCCAACCTAGACCTCTATTTACGTATAGATATTGATTGTTTTCCTTATATAAGCCTGCCCAGTGCTTGTATTTATATTTTATAGGACTCCAAGTCATTTTTTTGTAATTAAATCCAAGCTGCATACCGTGTGTATGTCCAGATAAAGTAAGTGCAATATCTGTTTTCCCAACAACCTCTTGTTTCCAATGTGATGGGTCATGAGAAAGTAAAATTTTAAAAGGCATATTGATTGTGTTTTTTAATGCCATTTGTAAATTGCCATATTGCTTAAATTGTGGTTTTCCCCAATTTTCGACACCAATAATGGCTATTTTTTCATTATCAATGTTGATAATATGAGATTCATTTAATAACAACTTAAAATCTATGTTTTTGTAAAATTTTTTAATCGCATTAAAGTTTTCTTGTTTGGCTTCCATAGTGTCCCATGTGCTATAATCACCATAATCATGATTTCCTAAAATGGCATACTTCCCTTTTTTAGCTACTAGTTTTTTAAAAACTTTTTCCCAACCTGTTAGCTCCCACGCATAATTATTTACCAAATCGCCTGTGAAAAATATAACATCTGGTTTTAAATTGTTTATATGCTTTATGGCCTTTTCCAGAATATGAAAACGGTAATTAAATCCACCTATATGCAAATCGGATATTTGGACTATTTTTAAACCATTAAACGAATTTGGCAAGTGATTAAATTGAATTTTGTAATGATAAACTTTAAAGCGATATGCGGCTTTGAAAATGGCATAAACGATAATAAAGAAAGGTAGGAATCCTGAAAACAAACCGACTAAAGGAATAATTATTATGGATTCTTTTTCTGAAAAAACATAGTTTGTAAAAAATAGTATTGATATAATGACAACAAATAATATTTTTGGAATAAAAGAAGATATAGTAAGCCCGTATAAAGAAGAAATAATTAAATATTTACGTCTGGGATTAATATTGTCTAAAGTGATTTTAAGAATTAAAATAGTTGTTATTAAACCTATGGTAAACGTCCAAAATAATATGTTTATAAGTGTTTTTAAAAAAGTTGATGTTAGTAATACTGTAATAGATTGCAACCAATAAAATGCTATAATATCTATCAATAATATGGTTATGCATAAAAGTGAAATTGTAAATATTGAATAGCTACGCATAGTATGAATTGAGTATTAAGTTTTTTTCTTTTTTAATCGTCGTTTGTCGCGTAATGCCCAAAAGACCCCTTTTACATCTGAAGCCCAATTGCGATACATGAAAATGAGTGTAATTTCCTCAAAGGTTTCTAGAAGGCCTATTATTATCATGGTGTAAAACAATACATATTCTGGATTAAAGAATAACGACCATAAAATGAATATACTTTGGAATATTGCTGAAAGTTTTGCTAAATAGGTGTGAAATGCCGTTGCTTTACCATATTTGAAATATGCTATTAACATCTGGATGATGTATGGTATAAAAGCAATCCCAATTAAAACTAGGTTTGCTTTAATAAATTCGGTCTCAAAATAAAATAAACCAATTAACCCAACAACAAGTGTTATTTGGTCGCCAAAAGAATCTAGTTGCGAACCCCTTGGGCTGGCAATTTTTAACTTTCTCGCTAAATAACCATCTATAGCATCAGTAGAATAACTAATTAATAAAAACCATGTAAAAACCAACCGTAAATCGAACCAAACTAAAGCTAATAAAAACGGCGCAGCAAGTATTCTATAAAATGAAAACCAATCGGCAATATTGAAGTTCTTAAATGTGAGCATACCTATTTTCAACTTTTATAAATATACAATGGGTCGGTTTTATAAAAAATGAGGAATGTCAGCTTAAAAGGTATTCACTGTCGAGGATAATGTAAAACTAAACCTATATTGAAACAAATGACTAGCATCAATTAACCAATAGAATACATGTTTTAATTCATTTTAAGTAATCGTTTTTATTCATTTGAAAAACGTGTTCTAGATTCTTATCAAAGTTTCTCTTTTATAGTTTCAATCATTTTTGCGGTATGAGCAATGGGTATGTCCCAGGCTTCTTTGATCTTACTATTTATAATACACCATACAACAGCAGCGTCGATCTCGATTGGTTTGCCTTCCAATGACATGGTGTCTTTAACAAGTGTAACAACTAAATTATCTCCCAAAGGGCTTATAGCTATAGGATTTACTTTAAAGGAACCATTAGTACGACCTGCTAGTTTTTGAAAGAAACCCTTCAAACCAGAGAGACCGAAATAATCCCCTTCTAACTCAGACAGTTTAGGGTTAATATAATGCCAAACGAAATCTTCGGCTAAGATCTCAGCAGCAGTATTCGGATCTGTAGGATTAAACCTCTTTAAAATACTGATATTTGGATGTTCTTTATTCATGATTCTAATTTTTTGCCAGTTGCTTTTTAGAGTGAATCACCTTTAAGGTTAATGCGCCATAAGTAATTGCCAGTATAACAACAGAGACAGCTATTCCTAAATAAGGTATTGTGGCAATCAGGCGCATTAAAAGGGCAAACCCTAAGGCAATGAATGTAACACTCCAAAAGCCCCAATTCGTATCCTTTTTATGCTTTAAATAATAGGCCAGTAGTATTGCAGCAATTAATTGACCGAAAAGCAGACTAAACACAAATATAGCCGCTGCGAATAGGCCTAATGGGATACCAATGGTTATGAGTAGCGCTACAATGATTAATAAAGGAATACCAATTAGGTAAACCAATCCAAAACCAAAACTTTTGAGCCAGTTATTCTCTAAGCCGTCAACAGCTTTTAAAAACGCGTGTTTAAAGAGCGCATGGAAAACAAGAATTCCTAGGAGGGCAGTTAAGATATATTTCACCCAAGATACCAATGATTTTGTGCCAAAGGTTGTTAAAGATAGTTGCGTGGCATCTTCTTTAAGGTCTTCATTGAATTGTGCTTGTGTATTAACCAGCGCATCATTAAAATCAATTTCACCCTTGCCATGGTAGTACTGAACTTCTTTATAGAACTTAGCGTTAGGCCCAATAATAATTTCATCTGATGTAATTTTTGAGGTCTCTCTTATTGTTCCATTTACAAGTATGTCGGCCCCTTTAATGTCTATCTTTCCGAGCACCTCGCCATTTATTTCAATGTTACCAGCAAAGCATTTTAAATTTCCATGTATTATAGCATTTTCAGTAAGGATAACTTCCCCACCAAAAACAACTAAATCATCACCTATTTCTGAGTCAATAGTAGTCCTTCCTACCGCTATTCGAACGTCATCTGCTACATAACTGTTCAGAAATAATTCGCCTCCTGCTGCAGTCAAGTCTCCCTTAATACTATCATTGACAATGAGTTTTCCTCCGGCGATGACTAGATCTCCTTGTATTATGGCATTTATCTTGATGGTTTCTCCAGCTCGATAGGTGTCATCCGGCTGTACCTTATTAATTAAGATCTCACTTTCATACTCCGTTTGGCCAAAAGAGACAATTGAGTAAAATGACATAAGTAAAATGGCTATAGTTTTCATTGGTATTAAGTTTTTGATTTGAACACTAAATCTACTATTTAGCAACTATTTAAAAAATGAGGAATGTCAGCTTTAAAAATTATGCGTCTTTAAATGAACTGTAACATTCAAATTTTAATTATAAGAATTTATATATAGGTTCGCCTTTTGGATTTAAAAATGAATAAAGTGTTATCAAAATATTAATTGATTTTAAAACGAAGAAGTCTTAGGGCGTTAAGTACAACAATTAGGGTAGAACCTTCATGAAAAGCAACCGCTAAACCTATATTTGTAAGTCCCAAAATAGTAACAGGAACTAGCAAACATACGACCCCTAAACTTATCCAAATATTTTGTTTTATTATACGTTTTGAAGCTCTGCTCAAACCTATTACAAAAGGTAAGTTCTCAATTTTATCAGACATTAATGCTACGTCGGCAGTTTCTAGTGCCACATCACTACCAGCAGCACCCATTGCTATGCTTACAGTACTTAAAGCCATTGCAGGAGCGTCGTTTACACCATCTCCAACCATGGCTATTTTGTGATATTTTTGGATTAATTTAGTTACTTCAAATACTTTATCTTCAGGTAGTAAATTACCTTTAGCTTCTATAAGACCAATTTGTTTTGCAATGGCATTACCAACATATTGATGATCACCAGTAAGCATTACCATGTATTTAATACCAATTTTTCGGAGTCGTTTTATTGTAGCAACTGCTTTGTCGCGAGGTAAATCCATGACACTTATTAAACCTATAATTTCACCCTTATAAGCAACAATCATAACTGTGTGACCATTTTCCAAAAGATTAACCATTTCAGACTTAACTCTTGCATCGATATTTATGCCCGAATCTTCCATCAACTTTACATTTCCTATGTAAACATTATTACCATTATAAAGTGCTCTAATTCCTTTTCCCTGAAAGGCATTAACGTTGGATGCATTATTTTTAGATTCAATGTTATAATTTTCTTTTATATCCTTTGCAATAGCTTTTGCTAGTGGGTGATTACTCAAACTTTCAATGTCTAGAACTAGCTCAATAAGCTTATTTATAGGAAAATTGCTTAGTGGTATTATGTTTGTTAGTTTTGGTTTTCCTTCGGTGAGCGTACCTGTTTTATCAAATGCAATGGTAGTGATTTCACTTAAATCTTCTAAAGCTTTTCCTCCTTTAATAAGTACACCTTTTTGGGCTGCTCTTGCAATACCACTTAACACAGCACTAGGTGTTGAAATGGCTAATGCGCATGGACTAGCTGCAACTAATACTGTTATAGCACGATATAAGCTTTGATTAAAATTTTCATTAATGACCAAATAAGTAAAGCATAATAAAGAAACTACAAATATGACGAATGGTACGTACCATTTTTCGAACTTTTTGGTTAGTCTCTGAGTAGGCGATTTTTGAGTTTCTACTTCGCTAACCATTTTAATTAATCTAGAAACAGTAGAGTCTTTAGTTAGTTTAAGTACTAAGACTTCAATGCTATTATTGCCGTTAATGGTTCCAGTAAATACAATGTGTTTTTTATCAATGTCTTTAAAATTTGGTAAATTATCTATCTGTTCTATGAAAACCTTATCTACAGGAATGCTTTCTCCAGTTATTGGTGCTTGATTAATACTACTACTGCCTGAAATTATGACACCATCTGCAGCAATTTTGGTGTTTGGTTTAATAACAATAACATCATTTATGCGTAGATTTTTTATAGGTATTTCTTCAAGCCTGCTATTTTTCTTAAGTAGAGCCGTATTTGGTGATAATTTAGTTAAGGCTTCAATAGATTTTTTAGCTTTACTCATGGCAAAATGTTCTAAAGCATGTCCTATACTAAATAGAAATAATAATAATGCCCCTTCCGCCCATTTATTAATATAAAAAGCTCCTAGAGCCGCCGCAATCATCAGAAAATCGATATCAAATTTACCTTTTCTAATTTTTTTATAGGCTTCAATGGTAGTAAAGTAGCTTCCAAAAAAATATGAGATTATATAACTTGATAAAAATAACCAGTTCGATATAGTTGTAAGTTTTTGAATTAAAAACCCAAAAAGAAGAAATGCTCCACAAAAGATGGCAAAATAAAGTTCCGCTTTCTTTACAGGGCTGTCATTATGCTTTTGGTTTTCATCTTTCATTTTTGCAATAATAACTTCCATCAATCAAGTTTTATTTTTAATTGTTCATTAATGTGAAAGAAGGTTTTAATACTTCTTTTTATATTTAAATTCGCATCTATGATTTTTATTGGTTCTAAAAATCTTCGTATAATCGTAACCTGTTATTTAATATTTTAATTTCATTTTTTAAAGTATTTACTTGATCTAATAAATTATAAATAGCATCAATACCTTCAATATTTATTTCTAAATCATAATGCAATCGTACTATTTTTTCAACCTCTATTATTTGTGTTTTATGAATAAAAAAGACATCTTTTTTTAGCGTTAATTCTATAAGTTGAAACTCTTGCAGTCTAATTATAAAAGCTACAGGTATACTATAATGTTCGCACACTAATCCTATTGGTATTAAATCTCTTGTTTCCATTATGAACGTTGTGTTTGTAACTGTTTAATTAATTCTTTTTCTTTGTTTGAAAGCTTATTAGGTAATTTAATATTATAGGTAATATATAAGTCTCCAAACCGATCTTCCTTTTTATATTTTGGAAATCCTTTGCCTTTAAGTTTTACTTTCGTCCCGTTTTGAGTTTCTGGTTTTATTTTGAGTTTTACTTTTCCGTCAAAGGTGTTTACCGTAATTTCTCCACCCAATAAAGCTTTGTATAAATCTAAATCTACAGTTAAATGAAGATTTTCTTTATCTCTTCTGAATTTTGAATGATTTACAATTGAAAACTGAATGAACAAATCGCCATTAGGCCCACCATTAACACCTTTACCACCGTGGCCTTTTATTTTAATGATTTGTCCGTTTTCTACCCCTGCAGGAATGGTAATTCTAATGTTTTTATTATTAACCGTTAAGGTGCGCTTATGTGTGCTGTAAACGTCTTTTAGATTGAGTTGCAATTCGGCATTAAAATCTTGTCCTCTAAATTTTACTTGTCTAGCTCTGCCACTAGAAGAGGCTCTTCCGCCAAACATATTCTCAAAAAAATCTGAAAAGTCTTCTTCTGAATATCCTCCCGAAGCACCTTGATAACTTCTTTGAGGGCGTTGATGTTGTTTCGCTTTTTCGTATTCCTCAGCATGTTGCCAATGCTCGCCATATTGGTCGTATTTTTTTCTATTTTCAGGATTACTTAATACCTCATTAGCCTCATTAATTTCTTTAAATTTCTTTTCGGCTATTTTATCATTGGGGTTTAAATCTGGGTGATATTTACGCGCGAGTTTTCTATACGCTTTTTTGATATCTCCTTCGGATGCCGTTTTGGTAATGCCTAATATTTTATAGTAATCTATAAACGACATATATTGAATATTTAATTATAAAATTAACATCATTACAGGTCAAAAAAAATGATATAAATCATTTAGAACAATTCAAATTATTATTTCGCCATCCGCCATTTGGATAATGCGATCGGTTTTATTGGCAAAATCTTCATCATGAGTTACAATTAAAAGCGACAAACCTTGCTCATCACTTAACTGTTGGAAAATATTGAAGACATTTTCAGCATTATAACTATCTAAATTCCCCGTTGGTTCATCTCCCATAATAATAGATGGGTTATTAATCAAGGCTCTGGCTATAGCAATACGCTGTTTTTCGCCACCTGAAACTCTCGATGCGCGTTTTTTTGCAAGCTGTTCTATGTTTAACATTTTCAGTTTTTCAAAAGCATCGTGTTCTATTTCTTCATCCGATTTTTCGGCTAGTTTTTTAGCAGGTAACATCACATTTTCTATAACTGAAAATTCAGATAATAAATAATGAAACTGAAACACAAAACCAATATGTTTATTTCTAATATATGAAAGATGGTCTCTACTTTGATTTGTAATGAGTTGGTTATTTAAAAAAAGTCCCCCCTCGTAATCAGTATCCATGGTTGATAAAATGTATAGCAATGTAGATTTCCCACAACCCGATTTTCCCATTATTGAGGCAAACTCTCCTTTTTTAATTTGAAAATTAATATCCTTTAAAACATGAAATAATACAGGCTTTTTAAAATACTTGTTAATATGTTTTGCTTCTAGTACAATACTCATTTATTGACCTCTTATTATTCTTACTGGATCTATTTTTTTTGCTTTTTTTGAAGGTAAATAACCTGCTAAAAACGTTGATATCATCGCAAAGGAAAAACCTATGATAAAAAACAACGGATTTAAGTTTATTGGATACGTTTCAACTGTTGGAAGTGCTTCTGTTTGAAAAGGAATAGTATCAATTATACTCACTAATCCAAAACCAATTATAAGTCCTAAAACACCTCCTATAAACCCAATAATAATAGCTTGACTCATAAAAATAAGTTGCACATCTTTACCTGAAAAACCTGTAGCTTTTAAAATAGCTATGTCGTTCATTTTTTCATAAATAAGCATATTTAAAATATTATAAATTCCAAATCCTGCTACGATAAGAAGCGTTATTGAAACGGCATAGGTAATAAGATTTCTTATGGTTGTGCCTGTCTCAAATTGTGCGTTGGCTGTTTTAATATCAATAGCTGTTAAATTGAATTGTTGCTCAATTTTTTTTGATAATGGTATGGCTTGCTCGATGTCATATAATTTGACATTAATATCTGTAATATAATTTTTGGCTTTGCCTAAAATTCGCTGAATGGTTTTTATATTGGTAAAACTTTGAATAGCATCTAGATCTGCAATACCACTTTGATAGAAACCCACTATTCTTAAAGGGAAAATACCTCCGTTAATAGGGCTAACTTGTACGCGGTCTCCAACTTTTAAAGACATTTTTTTAGCAATACCAATGCCTAATAAAATACCATTATCTGTATTTTGTAAAGCTTCGGCAGAGCCTTCAACAATATAATCGCCCATATTGAATAATCGCGCCTCATCCAGTGGGTTAATACCAGTAAGATTACCTCCTAATTCAATTGAGCCCGCGATATAGAAAATTTGCGTTTTTACCTGTGGAAGTGCTCCCCGAACATTACTGTTTTCTTCCAAATAATTAATAATTGGTAAAGCGTTGTGAATTTTTTTTTGAGTGAGTTTTGGTTTTATAGAATGCACCACATTAAAACTTTCTTTTATATTATCATATAAAGAAATGGGCTGTTTATCAGAAGGTTCAATCTCATTGTAAACATGAATATGTGGTGTTTGATTTAATATTAAGTCATCTAGCATGCCATTTAAACCAGTCATAAAACATACTAGAGTGATGTATGAGCCAATGCCAAAAGTAACACCAAGAGCAGCAATAGCTGTTTGTTTAATTTTGGTTAGCAAATGGGTTTTTGCAATACCGAGTATTACGCTCCAATTTATCATTATTCAGGTTTGTAGATGTAAGTGTTTTTGGTTATTCCTGAAATTACTTCAACATATTCCATGTTTTGTAACCCAATTGTAATGTATGTTAAACCGTCATCGGTTTTTACTTTATTATCATCTATCAAATAGGCTTTTGGTATGGTTAAAACACTGTCTTTTTTTGCCATTATAATATTGGCTTCGCCTGATAGCCCTGGATACAATTTGGCAGGCGCATTTTCGAAAATAGCTTCCACTTTAAAGGTTTGGTTACGTTCATCTTTTTTAGGATATATTTTTGAAACCTTTCCTTTAAAAATAGAGCCTTTGTATGCATCTAAATGAATTAAAATATCTTGTCCAAGGGCAATGCGCACAATATCAACTTCATCTACCAACATATCGATAATAAAATGAGTACTACTGCCAATGGATGCTAAGGGTTCCATAGTGTTTACAATTTCTCCAGATTCTTTATATAAGGCATATACTTTGCCATTAATTTTACTTTTTACTGTAAAATCTTTGGTTGTAATTAGTGCAGTTTTATAATTGTTTTCTGATTGTTTTACTGCGTTTTGCAATTCATTTTTTGTTCGGTTGTATTTACTTTGTAAAAGCACCAAATTATTAGACGCCAACTCGTAATTAAGTTTTTTAGTGTCATATTGTACTTTTGAGCCTATTTGCTGTTCCCAAAGGTTCTTCTGTCTGTAATAATTAGTAGAATCATTCTTGTATTTTAGTCTCGCTGCAATAATCTCACTCATAATACCATCTAAAATAGCTGCTTTGCCGCTATAGTTTTCCTTTGCCAATTCCAAAGTAAATTTTGCATTTTGAGCATTTAGCTTAGGCGCGTTATTAATAATTTGAATAATGGCTTCGCTTTTTGAAACCATATCACCTTCTTCTACTAAATTAATATCTAAAATACCAGAAACAATAGCATAAGCTTGATATAAACTATCTGGTTGAATAGTTACTGAAGAATAAACGGATTCTGTTAGAGACCTTTCCGTTGGAAGTATTTTATCCTCATTATTAAAACATGAGAATATGATGAAAAAGAGAGTTAAATACCAAAAAGGTTTCATAATCAATAGGCTAATTTTGCTTGTAATAACAGGTATTCATTTAAATTAATATGGTCAATAACGCCAGCAAGTTTGTTGTTGTTTAAAACAGGAAAAAATGGATGTTTTTCGCTATGGGTTAGTTTGTATATCTTTTCAAGATTATCATCACTATTTACAGTTTTGAAGTCTGTATTCATAATATCTTTTACCAATACATTTTTGTTAGAATTGTCTATGATATCTTGATGATAAAGCAATCCTAAGACACGATTATCTTTAACCACAACAAAGCTATTTTCGGTACTAGATATTAATTTGTTTACAACAATGTCTATGGAATCTTCAGGTTTAAAGGTTGTTATGTTTAGCAGCATAGCGTCTTCAACAGTATGTCCTTTTAATAATGCTAAATGTTGTACCATTTTATTTTCGCCGTATGCGCCTAAAAATATAACTAAGGCAATAAATACGAGAAACGGGTTATATAATAAGCCTATTAATAAAAAGAAAGCAGCAATAAATTGCCCAATACTGGAGGCTATTTGAGTTGCCTTTACGCGATTCATTTTCATAGCTAATAAGGCTCTTAAAATTCGCCCACCATCCATTGGAAAAGCTGGGATAATGTTAAAAAGTACTAATCCAACATTTACTATAAATAAAGAAAATAGAAAATTTTGCCACCTGAAACTCATTAATACCTCAAAGGTTTCTGTAAAATTTAATTGCAAAAACTCATCTACGGGCACTATAAAGTATAAAAATATAGCTATGATGATATTAACCAAAGGACCAGCAATTGTGACTAATAGTTCTTGTTTTGGCGATTCTGGAATTCGCTCTAAACTTGCCATCCCGCCAATGGGGAGTAAGGTTATTTTTTTAGTGTTAATACCAAAGCGTTTCGCTGTTAAGGCGTGCCCTAATTCGTGCAAGACTACACAGGCAAAAACGCCTAGAACCAATGCAATGTTAAATAAAATACTTTCGGTTGTGCCGCCTCGTTTTAATTCGCTAAAAACTATCCATGCAATTAAGAAAAAGAATGTCCAGTGTACAATAATCTTAATGCCAGAAACACTTCCTAATTTAAAGTTTGCTTTCATTTAAAAGAGTTTATTTATTGGTGGTTATGATGGTCCATTTCTTGTTTTCATTTAAAACAGCATAAACATTATCATAAACTCTTTTGGAGGTTATTTTAGGAATTGTTCTTAGAAATTTTTTATCTAAAACTACGTTTACGCCTTTCGGATTTAAAAAGGCTCTATTAATTCCATTACAATCAATAACAACTTCGTAATATCTATAGTAGACTATATTTTTTCCCAAAATCTCGTTCTTGCCTAATTCCTCTTTAATTAGCTCTAATACTATGGCTTCTTCATTATTGAAATTATAAGCATTTAAGAATTTGGGTGGAATAACAGTTTTTCCTCTTTTATCTATATACCCAAAGTATTTTATGCCTTCTTTTTCTTCGGAAATTAAGCATCTGTTATTTTTAAAAATAGGGTATTTGTAACCATTGGTTTTAGTTAAAACCAAATCATCTCTAAAGGGAATAACAATAATGCCTTTGTCATTTATAAATCCCCAAGAATCCCCTTTTTTAATGGCAGCGACATCATTACTAAAGGGTGCTATAAAATCGAATGCTTCTGTTGTTTGTGCTAAGACAAAAACAGGAAGTAGTAACAGTATGATTAATATTTTTTTCATGACAAAATAGTTTTATTATAGTAGTCTAAAATAGAATCTTTAGTGTTATTACAAAATGATATTCATCATGATAGAATTTGTCTAAGAATACTGATTTATAATACTAATTATTTCTTTTTTTTGTAGTACGCCCGATTGCCGCCAAAGCTGCTTGCCATTTTTAAAAAGTATCATGGTTGGTACACCACGAACTTGATATTTTGTTGCTAATGGTTGATTTTTATCCACATTAATTTTTATAATTTTAATGGCGTCAGCAAGTTCATGCTTCACTTCTTTTAAAATAGGAGCGAGTGCTTTGCATGGACCACACCAATCGGCATGAAAATCGATTAACACTAATTGATTTGAATTTATAATACTATTAAAGCTACTCATATTATCAAGCTATTTTTTTAATTCTATATTTAGTTTAGCAAGTATAATTAGTTCCGATTTGTTTAACCCAGAAAAAGATGCTGCAATAGCGTGTGCTGTTTTTATTATTAGTTTTTTTAAATTATCTGTAAACAGATGTGGTTGTTCATTTTTATAATTTACAAAAGCGTTGTAACATGCTTTAGCGTCTAAATTTTCTTCATCATTCAACCAA
Source organism: Algibacter sp. YIN40 (assembly GCF_057219435.1). Lineage (NCBI taxonomy): Bacteria > Pseudomonadati > Bacteroidota > Flavobacteriia > Flavobacteriales > Flavobacteriaceae > Algibacter > Algibacter sp. YIN40. Next base: position 305,212 of record NZ_JBXVVC010000003.1, read on the forward strand.
TCAAAAATAAACTCTATCTGGTATGCTGCATCTGTATTATAGGCATCTTCAATAATATCGGCATCTAACCAATGCTTTGTTATTAATTCTTTTAACTTGTTAAATTCCTCATCCCTCACTTTTCTATCTGCTGCTGCAATGGCATAAAAAAGCTTACCAAGGGATTGATAAAACTTAAGTGTCAACTTTTTTTTGGTTTTCATTTTTGCCAAATTTATTTTAATAAAAATACATACTTATAAGATTATTACACATGATATAAGTCAGTCTTTTAAGGAGTGTTTTATCGTATTTTTATAGTGCAATTCGTAAACATAATATTTCATGTTTAAACAAGATCAAGAAATATTCAATATTCTTTTAGAAACAGTTTCTGAAGGTGTGATTATTGTTGATAACCATCAAAATATTATGGAAGTTAACGAAGCAATAAAAAAGATTTTTGGGTATACAAAAAAGGAACTGGTTGGTAGGGAACTAAACTTGCTAATTCCATCAAATTATCACATAAATCATCTCAAGTATTTTAATGACTTTATAAAAAAAGGGAAACGCCGTTCCATGGGTGAAGCCACCGAAATTTTTGCCTTAAAAAAAGATGGAACTATTTTCCCTGTTGAAGTTGAGCTCAATCCTTATTCAATCTATAACAAAACTTATGTTATGGCTTTGGTTAAAGATATTTCAGAAAAAAAAACCATTGAAAAAAGCTTAATGCTTCGAACAAAGGCGCTACAATCTGCAAAAAATGGTATTATTATTACTGATGCACAAAAACATGACAACCCTGTGATATATTTTAATTCTGCATTTCAGGATCTTACAGGATATTCTGATGCTGAAATATTAAATCATAACTGTCGCTTTTTACAAGGTAAAGATAGAAACCAACCACCTCTTAAAAAGCTTCGAGAAGCTATAAAAAATGGCGAGAGTTATCAAGCTACTTTGCGAAACTATAAAAAGGATGGCACCATGTTTTGGAACGATTTGTATGTTTTTCCAATTACCAACAGCAAGGGTATAGTTACAAATTTTATTGGTATACAAAATGATGTGACGTTAAGAAAAAACTCTGAAGAAGAACGCAACCACCTAGCAACCATTTTTAATGAATCGTTAAATGAAATATACGTTTTTGATACTGAAACATTAAAGTTTATCAATGTAAACTACGGTGCACAAAAGAATATTGGTTACAGTCTCGAGGAATTAAAAAATATGACACCTTTAGATATAAAGACCAAGAACAAGAAAATTGAATTTAGAAAGACTATTGATGTTTTATTAAATAAAAATGTTGAAAAAGTAGAATTTGAATCTATTCATAAACGTAAAAATGGTACTGAATACCCAGTGGAAGTGCATTTGCAATTATCAAATTTAGGCGAAAAAAATGTTTTTGTAGCCATAATTTTAGATATAACCGAACGAAAAAACTACACTTCTCAACTAGAAAATCAGGTGGAAGAAAGAACACAACAACTTAAAGTAGCACTTAGTAAAGAAAAAGAGCTTAATGAGTTGAAAACTAAACTCTTATCCTTAGTATCTCACGAGTTCAAAACACCTTTAAGTGGTATTTTAACATCTAGCCAACTACTTAGCAAATATCAATTAGCCGAGCATCAAGAAAAGCGAGACAAACATTTAAAAATAATAACAGATAAAGTTTACTTTTTAAATAATATACTAAACGATTTTTTATCGATAGAAAAATTAGAAACAGGAAAAGTGAATTACAAGTTTAGTCATTTTAAATTGAGTAAAGTTGTTAATGAAGTCGTTTACAATGCCAATATGCTTTTAAAAGATGGTCAACAAATTAAATATCCAGAAAATATTGATGATTTATCATTATACCAAGATGAAAAAATTATCCAGTTGATATTCTTTAACTTACTGCATAATGCTATTAAATATTCGACAGAGGGATCTGTTATAGATTTACAAATTAAACAAGATAAAACTTTAACAACGCTTACGATAAAAGACGAAGGGATTGGTATTCCTGAAAAGGATCAAAAAAGTATTTTTGAACGTTATTATAGGGCAGAAAATGTTATTAATACACAAGGTACTGGCATAGGGTTGAATATAGCTAAAAACCATTTAGAAAACTTGGGCGGCTCTATCTATTTTGAAAGTAAAGAGCACGTAGGCACTATTTTTACAATAACATTTCCAAATATAGTAGAATCATGAAAACAGTTTTACTCATAGAAGATGATGCTGTTTTAAGAGAAAACACAGCGGAACTTTTAGAACTATCCAACTATAAGGTTTTGAAAGCTTCAAACGGAAGAACTGGTGTGGCATTAGCTAAAAAACAAAATCCAGATATTATTGTATGCGATATAATGATGCCTGATTTAGATGGATATAGTGCACTTAAAATCCTTTCAAAAAGTAAATTAACAAAGTATATTCCCTTTATATTTTTATCTGCTAAAACAGAGCGTAGCGATGTTAGAAAAGGAATGAATTTAGGAGCAGACGATTATATTACCAAGCCATTTACTGAAGATGATCTTATTAGTGCCATAGAAAGTCGTTTGGCAAAAACATCTATTTTAAGAGAATCAAAAAAAAATCAAAAAATTGATTTAATTGAAGAAGATGCAAATGAAATAAAAACTCTTAATGACTTAAAAAACTTTTTTGATGATTATGGTGAAGAATTTACTATTAAAAAAGATGATGTTATTTATCATGAAGGCGACCATTCTAATTATATCTATCTAATAAATCAGGGTACAGTAAAATGTCATAGAATAGATGAGCAAGGTAAAGAACTAGTAACAGCATTGTATAAAGAAGATGATTTGTTTGGGTACACATCGTTTACACAAAACATACCCCATAAAGAAACTGCAACAGCTATTGTAAACACTAAATTAGTTGGCATTTCAATTATTGACTTTAATAATATTCTTGATAATAATCATAAAGTAGTATTAGAACTTATTGAATTATTAACTGATGATTTGTCTAGTATTAAGGAACAACTCTTACAAATGGCTTATGGTACAGTTAATAAAAAAACAGCAGCTACTATTTTAAAATTTGCCAAAAAAATTAATCGTAAACCAGATGACCCAATAAAAATATCGAGAAATGATTTGGCTAGTGTTGCAGGAATAGCTCCCGAAACCTTAATTAGAGCCTTAACAGAGTTTAAAAAACAAGGTATTATTAAGGCTGAAGGACGAAATATTAGAGTAATAGATATTGAACAATTAGAACGAATTTCTTAACAACTATTTCAATAACTTTAAGATGATTAATATCATTTTATATAAAACGACTTAGCTTTAAATTAGTAAATGTAAAGATGCTGATTAGATGAAAAATATATTATTACCCACGGATTTCTCAGAAAACTCATGGAATTCTATTAAATATGCCATTAATTTTTTTGAAAAAGAACCTTGTAACTTTTACCTATTACACGTGAATAGAGTAAGCGACAATTTAATTAACGGTTCTCCATATATAGCTTCAGATGAAGTTGTAGAAGATGTCTATACGAAACCAGCAAAACAAAAATTGCGAAAAATTTTAAAGCGCATAATAACAGATTTTTCACCCAATAAAAATCATAGATTTTATAAACTTTCTGATTTTAATTTTTTTATTGAATCTATTAGAAAACATGTAGAAGAAAGAAAGATAGATTGTATTGTTATGGGTACTAAAGGTGCGTCTGGTTTAAAAAAGATGATTATTGGTAGTAATACTGGTGATGTTATTAAAAAAGTAAAATGCACCACTCTAGCAGTTCCAGAAAGCGCAGAATTTGTTAAATTGAAGGAAATAGCGTTTATTACAGATTTTTCATTAACCTACGATATGCAAATATTACAACCACTTTCCGAAATTCTAGAAACATACCAATCGGCATTAAGAATTCTTCATATTATAAAGAAGAAAACTCCTTTAAACGCCGACCAAAATAAAAACCGAGAATTATTGGATGACTATTTTAATCACCTAAACCATAGTTTTTATTATTTAACTAATAAAAAAGTGGAGGACGCAATACAGTGTTTTGTAGAGAGTAGGAATATAAATATGATATGTATGGTTGCAAAAAATTTAAATTATTTTCAGCAAATATTATTTCATTCAAAAGTTGAAGAAATAAGCTATCATACAGAAATACCATTTTTAGTGTTACACGAAAAAACATAATATACTATGGATAATTCAATTTTCTTAGCAAAATTTTGGGGGTGGTATCTTATTATTTTCTTTTTTATATTAAGTTTTAACCCCAAGCGTATCAAACAAATTTTTAATGATTTAAACGACGAGAAATTTTTAATTATTTCATCTTTCATTGCAATAATTGTAGGTTTGCTAAACATTTTGTTTCATAATATTTGGCAACCAAACTGGAAACTCCTTATTACACTTATTGGATGGATTTCTCTTTTTATAGGCTTATCCTTGTTTATTTTTCCAAAACGCACGGTAGCTCTTCTGGAGTTTGTTAATATAAAACTAGTACAACTTATATATACCTTATTGTTTTTTACAGGATTATTTTTGCTTAATTTAGTTTATGGAATTATACCTATGTAATTTTTTAAACTGATATATATCATTTCACATTAAGGTTTGGTCATATAAATTAGCACTATTATTTAAACGTTCTTACGCATACTAGTAGTCTAAAAATCATGGTGTTTAAAAGTATTGTTTAATTTAATTGACTCTTATTTATTGCTTTGGCAGTAATTTGAATTACGGTTTAAAAATTGAATAATAAATTTAACCTCCTAAGGGACAGGAAGCTTAGGCTTCCTGTTTTTCATTAAAGAAACTTAGATGTTAAAAATGCGTATTTTCAAAACTGATATATATCATTTTCTTTTTAAAACAAGTAAGTTATATTAGTACCATTATTAAAAAGTTCTTTTACTTAAAAATATTAAAATATAGGTATTATCGTTGTAAAATGATATACTAAAACAAAGTGTTTGAAGCTATTATTTGGCAAGAAAACCTCAATGTCGTCTTTGGAAACAGAGGGTATATTGCAGAAAACCAAAAGCTCAATGATAAAATTAGATACTTTGGAAAAACAGGAAGTTTCGGCTTCCTGTTTTTTATAAAGAAAAGCAGCGCATTGCATTTTTAAAATGTTTAGCACTGTTTAGAAATGTTTGGGGATATTTGCTATTTGAAGATTTGATACAGCTTTTATTAGAAGTATTAATGATTAGAAAAGGATGGTTAATAAAATCGGACATTTCAATAAGGAAACAGGAGGTTTCGACTTCCTGTTTCCTATTTCTAGAGTGGCTATTAATCAATTCGCATGCTTTATAATGTGGAGAAAAAAAAGGAAATGCTTTTTAAGACATTTCCTTTTTTTTGTTTTAGTCCGCACCTTTAAATTCACACTTCTTATAGCAAGGGATGCAATCTGATATATATCATTGTGTCTAAGTGGTTTAGTGTTTAATTTTAAGGGTAATACTTTTAGCCATGAGAAAAATATTGATTCCTACAGATTTTTCAGAAAATGCCCTGAATGCTTTAAAATATGCTACAGACTTATTTAAGTATGAGGTTAGCGAATTTTACATCATGCATGCCTATCAAGACGATGTTTATTCTGATGAGGTTTTATTGTCTAGAGAAACGTTGGATGAGGTTAAAACCATTGTTAGTAATACATCTGTTGAAAAACTTGAAAATATTAAAAAAAAGATAGTAGGTATTTCGCCAAACCCTAGGCATACTTTTAATATTGTTTCTGCCAATAATATACTTTTGGATGAAGCAGATAAAATTGTAGATAAACAGAATATTGATATTATCGTTATGGGTACTAAAGGCAAAACCGACGATAAAAAATTAACCTTTGGGAGTAACACTTTGCAAGTTTTAAAGTATGTTCAATGCCCTGTATTGGCTATACCAGCAAACTACAAATATACACAGCCAAAGCATATTCTTTTTCCAACTAATTATATGATACCCTACAAAAGACGGGAACTAAAATTACTTTGTGAAATGATATCACCTTATAGAGCTATAGTCGACATACTCTACATTTCTAAAAGTAGTAAGCTATCACGGAGACAGCAAGACAATAGAGATTTTATCAAAGAGGAACTATGTAAAAATACAATCAACTTCAAAATAGAAAGCAGTAAACATATTATTAATACTATCTACAAATATATTAAAGAGCACCCTATTGATATGCTTATAATGGTAAATACAACTCATTCTTTTTTAGAAAACATACTATTTAAGTCTTCAATAGATGAATTGAGTTTAAATCTGGATATTCCATTTCTAGCATTGCAGAACATGAAACGCAGTTAAGTAAAAATTTAAAATTTAATAACATGAAAAATATTCTTCTTCCCACCGATTTTTCAGAGAATTCTTGGAATGCCATAAAATATGCATTGCAATTATTTAAAAACGAAACCTGTAAATTTTATCTATTAAATGCATACACCCCAGTAATTTATGACGTAGAATATGTTTTGGGAAATCCAGCGCAATTTGGTTTAGGAGATGCGATAAGAGAAAATGCTTTAAAAAAATTAGATGATTTTAAAATAAGAATAGCCAAAGAATTTAAAAACCCAAAACATACCATTGAAACTATGGCGGCATTTAATACGTTGGTTTCAGAATTAAAAGAAGTTGTTAAAAAAAAGGCTATAGATTATGTGGTTATGGGAACAAAAGGAGCTACTGGCGCAAGAGAAATTCTATTTGGATCAAATACGGTACATGTTTTTAAAAATGTAAAATGCCCTATAATAGCAATACCAGATGGTTTTGTTTTTGAAAAACCACATGAGGTATTATTTCCAACAGATTACGAGATTGATTATAAAGACCATCATATAAAGCCTATCCTTAATATTATAGCACTTTTTAATACAAGAGTCAATATTTTAAATGCCACTTACGGATATGACTTATCTGAAATCCAAAAAACCAATAAAAAAATATTAGAAACGTATTTTAAAAAAGAAGCGCACTTATTTCACAGTGTAAGTAACCAAAATGTTTCTGAGGCAATTACAAATTTTCAACTAAAGACCAGAGTAAACTTATTGGTTATGATTAATAACAAACATTCTTTTTTCGAGAATTTGTTTTTCAAAAATACCATAAACCAAATAGGGTTTCATTTAAATATCCCATTCATGGTAATTCCAGCAAAACTATATAAAACTTGAATCATGAAACGACACATTCTATTACCAACAGATTTTTCAGATAACTCATGGAGTGCTACCGTGTATGCCTTAAAACTTTTCGCAGATGTAGAATGCACATTTTATTTTTTAAACTCTACTATAATAAAAGTATCAACTCTTTCTAATCTTTCAAACAAATTATTAAAGACCATGCAGGAAGCTGCTATGAAAGAATTATTGGATTTAAAAGCATTGGCAGAAAGCGGTAATGCCAATTCAAATCATAACTTTCGAACAATTTTAAGTTCAAAAGATCTAAAACAAGCTATAAAAATAGCAATTGGTAAAAGGAACATAGATTTAATAGTTATGGGCACAAAAGGTGCTACAGGTGCAAAAGAATTTTTCTTTGGCAGTAATACAGTTCATGTTATAAAGAGTATAAATAATTGTCCAGTGTTAATTGTGCCAGAGGAGTTCGATTTTGTTGAACCCTTACAAATAGCTTTCCCAACCGATTTTAATCGGTTTTATGATAATAAGGAATTGCAACCTATAAAGCAATTGGCGGATTTATATAATTCAAAAATTAGAATTTTGCATATTAATGACGAACAAGAACTGAATGAAATTCAAGAGTATAATATAAGGATATTACAGAATTATTTGAGCAATTATGAACACAGTCTCCATTGGATGCCAAAGTATACTAATAAAACAACAGAAATTAATGATTTTATAGAGGAATTAGGAATTAACATACTTGCAATGGTAAAATACAAGCATAGTCTAATAGAAAAAATAATTAAGGAACCAGTAATAAAAATGATAGGGTTTAATCCTATTATACCATTTTTGGTTATACCAGAATGAGCTGATATTTATCATTGCCATTCATATATTCTAGAATTAAATTTAGGTTATAAATTAAAAGGAAACCCCATGAAACGTAAAATATTATTGCCAACAGACTTTTCAAAAAATGCTTGGCACGCTATAACTTTTGCGTTGGAATTATATAAAAAAGATCAATGTGTTTTTTATATTCTAAACGTGTTTTCTGCTACTAGCAATGTTGTTGATACTCTAATAAATATGGAACCTGGGAGTGAACTGTATGAAACGGCTAAATTAGATTCTGAAAATGGACTAGCAAAAGTTTTGGATATGATAGCTTTTAAGGATTCAAAAAATCCAAAACATCATTTTGAAATCATTTCTACCTTTAATAACATAGTTGAGGCCATTAAAAATATAGTTGAAGAAAAGGATATAGAAATGATTGTTATGGGTACTAAAGGTAAAACCGGCTCTAGAAAAAATGTATTTGGTACTGTAGCCATTAATGTCATGGAAAAGATAAGAAACTGTCCCGTTATTGTTGTTCCAGAAATGGCAAAATTAGAGTTACCAAAAGAGATTGTTTTCCCTACAAGTTTTAAAACACATTTTAAAAGAAGAGAATTATATTACCTAATAGATTTAGCTAAAAAGTGTGATGCTTCGATTAGAATCTTACATATTTCTGCAGAAAAAAAACTTAATGAGAAACAAATTAATAACAAAAAATTACTTGAAGAGTATTTTGAAGAAGTGTATTATACTTTCCATACACTTAGCCACATGGATGTACCCACGGCTATTAATTGTTTTGTTGAAAGTAGAGAAAGCGATATGGTAGCTTTTATTAATAAAAAGCACCTTTTTTTCGGAAGCATATTAACACATCCTTTAGTAAAAGAAATTGGTTACGACTCTAAAGTGCCTCTTTTAGTAATGCACGATCTAAGAAATTAAAAACGAATGTTAAAGCTTGATAACATATTACAAATGAAAGTTGGTGTTTGGTTAGATAAAAAACAGGCAATTATAGTTACACTTTATAATGGAGAAACAAGTTTAAATACCATTTTGTCTAATATTGAAGATTTTCATATTCATGGTGGTTCAGGAACACGATTAAAAGGTGGTCCACAAGATGTTGTACAAGATAGTAAATACCTAGAACGGGAAAAACATCAGCTAAAAAAATACTTTGATGATATAATTCTACAAATTAAAGAAGCTAATGCTATTGTGCTTTTTGGTCCCGCAGAAACCTGCATTAAATTTAATAAACAGTTAATAAATCATCATAAAGATTTAAGTAAAAAGGTTAAAGGAGTTGTAAAAATAGACAGTATGACCAAGCCACAAGTGAAAGCTTGGGTAAAAGCTTTCTTCAAAGAAAACAGATTATAGTTATTATTTATTGAATTAAATTTTATAACACCAAAAGATGGAAACGGGTACTATTGAAATTATCAAATCATCTGGAGAAAAGGCAAAATTTTCATTAAAAAAATTAAAAGCTTCTTTAAATCAAATTGGTGCTGATCAGAATACTGTTAATCAAATTATAGATAAAGTTAGAGATGAGGTGTATCAAGGGATTTCAACAAAAGAAATCTATAATAGAGCATTTGCGCTTCTAAAGAAGAAGAAAAGCTATTTGGCATCAAAATACAAACTAAAAAAAGCTATTTACGAGTTGGGACCAACGGGTTTTCCTTTTGAGCGATTTATTGGTGAGATATTACAGTATTCGGGATTTGAAACCGAAATCGACAAAATTATACAAGGGCAATGTGTTACCCATGAAATTGATGTCATAGCTCATAAAAACAATGAAACAACTATAATAGAATGTAAATTTCACAACGAACAAGGACTTAATTGTAACATTAAGATACCACTCTACATAAATTCGCGATATAACGATGTAAAAGCTCATTGGAATACCAATAAAAAAAAGAAATCCACACTTACAAAAGGTTGGGTGGTAACAAATACGCGCTTTACAGAAGGTGCACTTCAATACGGTAAATGCATAAATCTATATTTATTAAGTTGGGATTACCCCAAAAATGATGGTTTAAAAGACCGAATAGACCGTTTAGGATTATATCCAATTACGGTCTCTACATTATTAACCAATAGAGAAAAACAGTTTCTGTTAAGTAGAGATGTGGTGTTGTGCAGAACCTTGGTAGGCGATACCTTTTATTTAGACCATTTAGGAATTTCGGAAACTAGAAAAGAAAACATATTGAATGAAATAAAAATGTTGTGCAACGCTTAAAATAGCACAGATGGAAAATTTTGCAAGAATTAATTTTTTAGGAGCAGCTGGTGTGGTTACGGGCTCAAAATTTCTTATTGAAACTTCAGAAAGAAATATATTAATAGACTGCGGGATGTTTCAAGGATTAAAAGAATTAAGAGAACTTAATTGGAGTAATTTACCTGTAGATGTTGCAAGTATTGATTTGGTATTACTAACACATGGGCATTTAGACCATGTAGGCTTCTTACCGCGATTATTAAAACAAGGATTTAGAGGTAAAATTATTGGTACAGCGCCAACTTTAGCTATTGCCGAAATCATCTTAAAAGATAGTGCTAAAATTCATGAAGAAGATGCCGAAAAAGCAAATAAAGATAAATTCACCAAGCATAATTCGGCATTGCCATTTTATACCAAGTTTGAAGTAGAAAAAACCATAGCACAATTTCAAGTAGAATTCCCAGATAAATGGATAACGCTTTCAGAGCATATATCATATCGCTTTCAATATAGCGGGCATATTATAGGAGCTACTTTTATTGAGTTGGATATTAACGGAAAACGCTTTGTGTTTTCTGGCGATATTGGAAGACCAAATGATTATTTACTAGAAGACCCAAAAAAACCAGAATGGGCAGATTTTTTATTTATTGAAAGCACCTATGGTAATAAGTTGCATCCAAAGGAAAATATTGAAGATATTTTATCACAACTCATCAACGAAACCATTCATAAAGGAGGTAATTTAATCATCCCTAGTTTTGCAGTAGAGCGTTTGCAAACACTTATGTATTTACTTTGGAAGCTTTACAAAAAGAATAAAATACCCAACATTCCTATTTTTATTGATAGCCCAATGGGGAATAATGTTTTAGAAGTATTTCGGCGTTTTCCTAAATGGCATAAATTGTCTTTGGCAGATTATAATGCTATGTGCAATCATATAAATATTATTCAATCGTATAAAGAAACCTGGGAAACCATTGATGACAAACGATCTAAAATAATTATTGCTGGTAGTGGCATGGTAACTGGCGGGCGTGTGCTTACATATTTGCAACAACTTATTGACGAGCCATCTACAACTGTTTTGTTAGTAGGCTATCAAGCAGAAGGCACAAGAGGCAGACAGTTACAGGACGGCGTTCATGAAATTCGTTTTTTTGGAAAATATTACCCTGTAAAAGCTACCATTAAGCACATTGAAAGTCTTTCGGCGCATGCAGACCAAAACGATTTATTGAATTGGATGAGTAACATTAAAAATATTCCAGAAAAAGTCTTTTTAGTTCATGGTGAGTCTATGGCTTTAGATGGATTTCGAGTAAAAATAAAGGACACTTATAATTGGCAAGTTACTATACCTAAACTTACTGATGTTGAAAAAATATTGATATAAAACATATAGAAAATGGAAACCCTAATACACAAATACCAAAGTTTCAATATTGATAAATCTATTGAAGAATTGCAATACAATACATTAAAAGAGGAAACTAGTCTGGAAAATTTAAAATTTGAACTTCAATTTTATAAAATGCTATTGAGTAAACCTATTTTTAAACCCCATGTTATGAATTTATATGAAAGGCTAACTAAGTTTAAAAATGAGATAGATACTCTGAATAAAAATGGCGTCTCACTTTTAAATGAATTAAGCAAACACGCACATCGAATAAGAAAAAAAATTGAATGTAACGATTTGACTTTCGATAATTTATTAATTAAAAATCATGATGAAATTGAACTCAAGGTTTTCAATTATAAGACTAAAATTTTCAACTTCAAATTTAGGTTATTTCAATACATAGAAAGTGCTATGATTAAATAAAAAATTAATAAAAGAGGTTCAATTGTAATGTAACCGACTGATATATATCATTGCAAAAAGGTGTTTCTGTAAATATATTAGTGTTGAAAAATAAGTTTAACCTAAATATATATTATTATGACAACATTAATGAAACGCAGAAGAAAAAGAAATGGTTTGTCGCCATTTGAAAGTCAATTATTAACGCCTTGGAGCAACAGTCTTTTAAGACCTTGGGGCGGTAGATTATTCCCTTCTAATCTTAGTAGCCTTACAAGATTTGATGACATCTTTAATGAAGATTTCTTTGAAGATGATAGTTTAATGCCAGCTTTAAATGTAAAAGAACATAAGGAAGATTTTGAAATTGAACTAGCAGCTCCTGGATTTAACAAAAAAGATTTTGAAGTAACCATTGAAGAAGATATACTTCATGTTTGTGGTGAAAAAGAAGTTGAAGAGGCCAAGGAAGAAGATGACTATTCTCGTAAAGAATTTAGTTATAAATCTTTTAAAAGATCTATGATGCTTCCAAATACGGTAGATTTAGATCAAGATGTAAAAGCAGTCTACAAAAATGGAATTTTAAAAGTGAAACTCCTTAAAAAAGAAGAAGTAACTCCAGAAGAACCTGCTAAAAAAGTAATTGAAGTTAATTAATCCCCCTCAGGCAGAAAGCAGTAATCTCTCAAGATATTGCTTTCTGCTTTTTAAATTTTAAAATCATGAAAACTAAAAGTAACAGACCAAAATATGTAGCATGGTTAAGTGCAGAAACAATGCATAATGCATCAAAAAAATGGTTATCTGAATTAGAATTCGCCAAAGATGAGCAACTTTTTTTTGATGATTTAGTAAAGTCATATACACTTCAGCTTATTGATTCAAAGCATTTTAATGAAAGCAAAAAAGTAGTAAACGAATTAGGTAAACTTCAAAAGAAAACAGATAGGTTAATAGAAACTGTTAAAGAGCATGAAAGAGGGCTTGAAATTATGGTAGATGGTATAGACCAAATAGAGCTAGAAAATGCCTATAAAGATGAACATGGAAAACTTATTATTACAATGGCTGATTTTTTAGAATCTTATAAAACATTAAAAACGAAATTATTTGTACTTGTTAAGAGTGTTTTAAAGAGTAACAAACAAAAACGATTACTCAAATAAAAAAAATGAAATTTATAACCGTAATAATACTTGGTTTACTAGCCATTAGCTGTACTACAACTGAGTTGGTTGAAAACTGGAAAAATCCAGATATAGAGACATATAGCCCTAATAAAGTCTTATTAGTTGGTATGACCTCAAATGCTGAAGCAAGACAACAATTTGAAAAACAATTACAAGATGAATTTATATCCAGAGGTATTGAATCTGTGATGAGTTTAGAACTTTTCAACCCATCATTTACGACAGAAAAAAAGACTAAAGAAGACTTAAAAATACTTGAAACCAAACTCGTTAATGATGGTTTTGATACGGTATTATTCACAAAAGTAATAGGCGTAGAAGATAAAATTGAATACAAAAAATATTATGATAGTTATGATAGTACCTATAGGAAATTTAGCGAAGATTATTTAAAATACCAAGATGCTTTTTATAACCCAGATTATTATCTAGAATATTCAATTTATCATACCGAAACATTAATGTATTGTATTTGTCCAACAAAAGAGCGCGAACTTATTTGGAAAGGCTATATAGATATCACTGATCCACAATCAATCGATGAGACCGTTAACGATTATGTTAGATTGGTTATAGTAGTCTTAGAAGAACAACAGCTTATAAACCCTATACTTTTAGAAGACAACATAAATGAAGAAACCATTTAATACTGGCAATTTAAAGATAAACAAGATTATTGGCTTGATTTTATTGGTGTTAAGTTGTTCTTCAACAAAACTAATTGAAAGTTGGAAAAATCCAGAATATTACGCATTTAACCCTAAAAAAATACTGGTTGTTGGCGTTACTCCAAATTATGAGGCACGTAAAGCTTACGAGTTTCAACTCATAAAAGAATTAAATAAAAGAAAAATAAATGCGCTTCAGAGTGCGGTAGTTTTTCAGAAATCATTTCAAGATTCTAAACAAACCGAAAGAGACATAGAAGTTGAAGTAGATAAATTACTTTCTAATGGCTATGACACAGTTTTAGTTTCTTTAGTAAAAGGGGTAGATTTAAATCAATCGTATGCTAGTGATTCTCCAAAAACCGATTATCATTTAAGAAAATTCATAGGCTATTATTTATTATATCAAGACGTTTATTTTAATGAAGACTACTTTGATAGTTATAAAGTTTTTAATATTGAAACATCTATTTATAATTTAAAAAAGGATTCAGATAAATCTATTGTTTGGAGAGGATTTTTTGATTTGATTGGTCCAGAAAACAGTTCTAAAGCCATTGATTCTCATATAAAGAAGCTTATTAAAACTTTAGAAAAAGAAAAAATCATCCCTAAGTTGTAAATCAATTTATCCGGGAATAATGCCTTCTAGAATATCCCCAACAAAATATGAAACTAATGCTGCTTAGTAAGTAATTATTTGTTTACTGAAAAAGAACCGTTACGAGATGAAGTTATTGCTGTAATGAATGAAAGACCAAGTCTAAGAAATAGAGCAACTTCATCAGAAAGAATAATAACCAAAATAAAAGACTTTATTGAGACTTTTATTAATGGAATGGGATAAAAAAACCCACAACTTACGTTATGGGTTTTTTTTGCGGAGAAAGAGGGATTATCTTTATGAAATCTACTAAACCCTTAAAACCCTCACCAACCCTGTGTTTATCTATAATTGAAGCACATTGAGTTAGCTCTCAGTATTTCATAATATTCCATAATAATCTATAATATTTCAATTTGGTTGACTAGATGTTGACTAAACCTTATATTGTATAACTTTTATAATTGTATGGCAACAATCAAATACATATTGCAAAGTAAAAACAATCCAGCACCTATTTATTTAAGGATGTCTCTAGGTAGGGGCAAGGTCTTAAAAAGAAAATCTGGATATGTTATTGATCCTAAGTCCTGGAGTACATCAACAGGATTTCCAAAACCAAATAATGCTACCAACAAAAGTATCAAAGCGAAACTAATTAGTTTACAAGGTTCCGTGGTAGAAAAATATAATAATGATAATGCTCTAGGGGAACCAATCGACGGTGATTGGCTATTGGATACTATTAATAATTTGCAAAATAGAGTTAATGAAAATAACAAGGAGTATTTGGTTGAGTATTGTAATTATTTCATCGAGAAATTACCTTATGGAGTTAACAATAAAGGACAAAAAGGGGCTAGTAAAGCAACATTAACTAAATATAATACTATTCTTAAAAAACTAAAGGGTTTTGAAGCCTTTAGAAGAAAGAAGTATTTAATAAAACAGGTCGATTTAAGCTTTAGAAGTGAATTTATTCAATACTTGTCTGAAAAGGAAAAAATAAATGATAATACAATTGGTAGGTACATTTCATTTGTTAAGACCATTGTTTATGATGCTCGTAAAAATGGCTATACTCTAAACCCACAAATTCTGGATTTCAAAGGCTTTACAGTTAAACCTCCAATAGTCACATTATCCTTCGATGAGATTGATACAATTAAAAGTCATGAGTTTGAAACAGATAGATTAAATACGGCTAGAGACTGGTTAGTCATCGGCTCATATTGTGGTCAAAGAGTTAGCGATTTACTGAGAATGAATAAAGACATGATTGAAACTATTAATGGTTATAAATTTATTGTATTAGAACAAGTCAAGACTGGAAAGCTTGTTCAGATTCCAATTCATCCGGAAGTAAGGAATATTTTGGAAAGTAGAAATGATCAATTCCCTGAAATATTTGGAAAGACAGCGCAGAGTAATAGTACAATATTTAACAAATTGATAAAGGAAGTTTGCCGATTAGCTAAGATAAATGATATTGTTGAAGGCAATTTAAATAACCCTGAAACCGGAAGGCGTGAATTTGGACATTATGAAAAATGGAAATTAGTTACTTCTCATATTTGTAGGAAAAGTTTTGCAACAAATTTTTATGCTTTACAAGAATATCCAACCCCTTTATTGTTAAATATAACGGCTCATAGCACTGAGGTTCAGTTTTTGGATTACATAGGTAAGAAGCCAATTGATTATAGTTTACAATTAGCCAAACTTTGGAATAAATAATATTATGGGAACAATTAAGTATACAGACATTCCTGATTCAAAGGATCCATTTGTAAATTATATTGTATTTATACAATTGTTTGATTTAAATCAGGAATGTTATATTGAATTTGCCAAAAATTTGAGAGTATATCATCAAGAAGTGTTACTATATATTGAAAATAAAACAATAGAATTAAGTAAAGATCAATTTCTAAAGTTTAAAAAGATTAATTTAAAAAAGCTTAGAAAGTTAAAGAATTTGAAAAAACCAACAATTAAAGAATTTAATTTAGTTGTTAAGCCTTATGGATACTGGGTAAGTCTTAAAAAAGTTTGGTTAGAAATGTTATTACATTTCGAACCTGATTCTACATTATTAGAAGATTTGAGTTTTCTAATTCCTAATACAGAATATTTGGATAATAGTAAAGAGAACCAAATCTGTTTATTACAAGATACTTTTTATAGAATGGCTTTTAATTTGTCGTTAAATGAGATTAGAAAAAATTTCGAAATAAAAGAATACATTGAACAAGAAATCAATTATGATAAAGGAGATGCCAAGGAAGAAAAAATTAAGGATGAAGATTATAGTGTTGAAAATTATTATTTAAAATCGTACGCTATTTATTTAATTTATAGTGATAAACCTACTGATTTAAAAAGTTGTGATGAATTTGCAAAGTCTAAAGGGAAAAAGAATGGAAATAAACTTTATGTACATGTTAATTTGTTTAGAAGAAAAGAAAATTTACTACGCTTTGAATCGGAAAGAGCGAATGGCTGGAAATTAACTTATTTTAAACAAGCTCTAAAAAAATTAGAATCAGAACATAATAATGTAGCCATAGAAAAATTAAAAGAAGACTACCAAGTATTTAAAAATAAAATATATAATTAATCTCCACTTATAAACTGGTTATATCCAGTTTCAGTCAATCTATTTTCATTGCTTTGATGTTGGAAACAACATAGATAGTAATGATTAATCCTTTTGAAGAAATATATACACGGCTTGCAGGAATCGAGAAGGTTCTTCACAAAAATTCCATTACTAATTCCGAATCACTTACGAATAATGATGAGTTATTGACAAAGAAACAAGTTTGTAAGCTACTTGAAATTAGTCAATCAACTTTATGGCGTTGGACACGTGATTCAGAACTCAATGCATATGGAATTTGTAACAGGGTTTATTACAAGAAAAGTGAAATCATGGCTAAACTCAAAAAAATTAATTAGCTATGATACAACTCAAAAATGAATTCTTAGGTACAGGTGAAGTTAAAGGGTTTCAATTCCGCCAAATAAGAGTTGCAAACCAGGCTTTTTTGTACGAAGTCGATACAGGTGGCACCAAACATTATGAGGTGTTTAGAAAGGTTGTAAATCGTCGATTCACATGTGTTTCTTATCCTAGGTCTAAATCATTTGGGAAATGGGCATGGTGCTATATATCTAAACAAAAGGCTGAAAACAAATTTAATGAACTTATTAACTCTGGAAATTATGAATAATTTCGTTCCACCTCCACCAGATCCGTTGATACAAACTGTATTAGAGAATTCGTTAATCAACCCTTTTAAAGAAATACCAATGTCTCCTAAAATACTAACAATTAACGATGAAATTTTCGGTACGAGAGGCAATTTTTCTTGTCTCGTTGGTAAACCAAAATGTAGAAAGACTTTTTTACTAAGTCTTTTGGAATCTATATGCCTTAAAGATAGTATTGGTCAGGGGTTAATTCGTTCCTACATTGATAATACCAACATTTTGCATTTTGATCTTGAACAATCAAATCATCATGTATATAAATATTCAAAAAGAATTCATGATCTAACAGGTAATAATCAAATAATTCAAAATTTAAAAATTTATTCATTAAGAGAATATGATATTCATACCAGAATTAGTGCAATAAAGTCTGCCATTTATTCTATTGAAAACATATCACTAGTAGTTATTGATGGAATGGCGGATTTAGTTGAAAGTTATAATGATGAAATGGAATCCTCATTTATTACTAAAAAATTGATGAAATGGAGTAAATTAAAAAATCTTCACATTTTAGTAGTTATACATTCATCCAAAAGAGAGATTGAACCAAAAGGGCATTTAGGTAGTCAAATACTACAAAAGGCAGAAACAGTTTTATTAGTAGATAATGATTCAAAGCAAAATATAACTACTGTGTCTTCATACGCATCAAGAAACCAAGAAACACCTTCATTTAAATTTAGAGTGGATTCTAATGAATTACCCCAATTAATTATATAACTATATATATGCACACCCCTTTAGGGGGGTGTGCTATATATTATATTAAGTATAATTATTAAAATAGAATTTATGAAGTGTAATAAATATGCGAAGTCTAATATTTTCTCTTTTAATTTCAAAAAGGTATATTCATATTAATAAACTTCAAAACCTTGTAAATCTTCACTTCGCATACCAAATAAACGATATCTGAAGCAATTTATACATCTATTAAATGGTAGTTAAATATCTACCCTTCATATTTTGACTTTTGTTAATCTTCTAAACATATAATCATGAAGACATTCGCTGAGGCTCGTCAAGCCCTAATTGACAACGCTCAAAAAACAGTAGTAACTAAAACCATTGTGAACAATCCTGTTGCATCCACTTGTGCTGTAACTTATATCACTGGTAGTACCATCGCTTACACTTGTGCAGGCGTAGCATTTAAAACTGCATTAGCATACTCTTGTGGTGTTGCTCTAGTTTATGGTTCTATTGGATATGGTGCATACCATTTACTAAAGAAATAATACTAAAAACATAGTCCATTTAGACCCTAAAAGCGGGTATGATCATACCACATTGGAGCTATCCAAAAGCGGGTATGAATAGACCCTATTTCACACCCATAAGTATATAGAAATCAGTGCACTAAGTGTAAACAGTGTGCACGTTTATATATATATACACTGATTGTGCACACATTTACAAGCTTACAAGTTTGTATTATAACTATATATAATAGGGCACAGGTGTGTACTCGAATGGTACACACAGCGTACTACACTGGTTTACTATTTACACTGATTACACTGGTTGTAGGCATTAATCTTGTACAATAAAAGGTCTTATAAGCACACTGATTGTGTGCACATTTATAATACTAATAGGGTATAAAAAGTGTGTACATTATGTAAATACGTGTTTTTTGGTTATTGTATTAAATTTAGGTATTCTGTAAATCCAAAACTATATTTACATTGTTGTTAATATGTCCTTGATAATCAAAAAAAGGGATCAGTCTAAACAATGATTTCTAGGCAAAGAAAACAGGTGAAGCATAAATTAAAGATTCAGTAAAAAAAATATAAAAAATATAAAATCATTTTATTTAATCCTCACGGATGGCTACTACTAAAATACGCCCTACCTGTTCTTCGTTTTTTGGGTACGCCGCCATCAAATAAGAATATCAAAAAAGAGAGTCCGTTTGAATATTTACATTTAATTAATCTGCCAAAGCTATATTTACATAACGGTCTGTTATAATACATTCATTCACTTTCTGTACTATAACGCCATTATATAAAATAGCCGCTAGCCTTTGCGCTCAATAGCACATTTCTTTTTATTTCTTTAAAAAGAAAAGAGCTACCCTTTTCCTTTCATAAGTAACTTATAATCCACTATGCTATCACATAACTCCTTATAAGTCACCTATTCATTTGCGCTTTCCTACAACAAAAACATCACAAACAAATATTAACTAAAAAAGACCTGGTAACAGGCATTATATTATGTTACACAACAGTAAAATTGTATTAGCAAAAGGCGTTAGAGTCATTGGAAGTGTCATGCACTTCACATTGCAAACAGCTGCAGATTTAGTATTAGAAGGAGAGGTTAAAGCTTTGAATAAGCTAGACGTTTACGAATTAACCCTCAAAGATCTAAGGAAAGCACGTGTAGAACGAACGAAGCTTAAGCAGTACAAGTTAAAACAAACATCTAAAACGTTCTTAAAACGCTCAAAACCATCGTCTAAATCGGATGATAATAAAGGTTTAATAAATCAACTTATAAACGAATAAGACAATGATACAATATAAACTAAAAGAACGGAGAAAAGGGTTACCAATACCTATTGTGAAGAATAAAAGGAAACTCTTATCAGATAGAATTCCAAATAGAAAGCCTCTGCCATTAAAAGCAGGGGCTTTTGTGTTTACAGGATTCGTCTTATTCGGTATAGCGTTAGGAGCAGCTATTAGCACCTATGTATTCTTTGGAATAATCTCTTTAGCTGGACTAATAGCTATAGCAGAAAGTAACAAGTACATAAGATACCTCATTGTAAAAAGCAATAAGCTGTTAGATGTTCTAATTTTTATAGGAACTATATATGCTACTGTTTCATTAGGAATTACAATTACGGCATCATTAACAATAGCAGGGTTAGGCTACACATTAGTCTATGCGCCATGGCTGAGGTCAAAAAAATAAAAAACTTAATAATAATTATTAATTCAAAGGGTAATGCAGCAATGTGTTACCCTTTTTTAATTTCTAAAAAATGAAACATTCAATCGCAGAAATCAAGATTAACTACATGCCACAAAAGTTAAACCCAATAACTAAAATCACTCATAGCGAAAAAGCCTATGAAGTATTATTAGAACATTGGGACAAAGGAACAATAGAATTTTTGGAGCAGTTCAAATTGCTGATTCTTAATAATTCCAATCAAGTGTTAGGGGTGCTAACACTAAGTCAAGGAGGTCTCACCAGTACATCCGTAGATTTGCGCATACTTTTTGGAGTATTGTTAAAAAGCGCGGCAACAGGCTTTATCTGCTGCCACAACCATCCGAGTTCGAAGCTAAAGCCAAGCTCAATGGATGTTGCTTTACACAAAAAAATAAAGAAGATCGCTAGTTTTCACCAGATAAACTATCTAGATAATTTAATCATAACAGCTAAAAATGGATATTACAGCTTTCAAGACGAAGGTAAATTTTAACACAAAGACAAATGGAAAGAACAATTTTATTACACAACATCACCCCAAATGAGTTTAAAAATATGATAGTTGCAGAATTAAAAATCGAATTAGAAAACATTTTAAATCGAGTAAACGAACAGGAGAATTATTCTGTTCAGCAAGTTGCTGGACTTTTACAATGTTCAGAATTAACAGTCTATAATTATATTAAAAAAGGATGGCTTCCAGCATCTAAAATTAGTAGAACCTATATTATTAAAAAGGTTGATTTGGATGATGCTTTAAAAGAAGTGAAATCTTTAAAGTACAGAATGTGATTATCAGAAAGGACTAGTGTGATTCACAAATATATTTACGAATCATGTATTCAGTAATTTCTTTAAGGGCTTTGCCTGTTTCGGGATGTTTGGCAAGAGTAGTAAAATATTCTAATTCACCTAAAGTGTTTTTTCCGTACCACAAATTTACAGTATCATCCGCATTATAAAATGCAGTCTTACAATCTGGAATAACTCTTCGGAAATCATCAATACGATCTTGATCATATATTTTTAGTTGTGATAATGAATATTTTTCAGCATCAAAGTCAACTTCAACATAGTGTGTATCATCCCATATCATCCATCGTTGTGTGTTAAATGTTGTAATGGATATTACAATGGTTATAGCTACTATACTTATTATTAGAGCTGCCTTGTTTTTTTTGATAATTGTCAATAACCAATGATTATTAGCTTGTGTAGGTGCATCGGGATAAGCCTCCAGGAATTCTTGATAATTCTTAAAACCCAAATACAAGCATAAATTATGAACGTAGTCAGAATTAATTGAAATATCTGTTTCCGCGTTAGAATTAACTGATTTATCAAAGTGGTTTCTTAAAGTTTTCCCACTTACTTGATACTTAAAATCTTCTAATAATACATTTGATATATGTTCAGACCTGTTGGTCTTATTACTTTTTCCAGGGATATCTTCCTTAGCCTTCTCAAAAGCTTTTATTAGCACTTTCTTATACATCAAATATCTATTTAGTTCACTTTATAAAACTACAAATTTCAAAGGAAAATACTAGGAAATTCTTTTCTATGTTATTTCCAATTGCTTTCCAAGCTTTCCAAGTCTAACACCCTTTATTTGCTTCATAATTGATTTACTAATAGGCCAATTAAGGCTTCCTAAAGAATCAATTTTAAAGGAGTAGCAAGGTAAAGTTATATAACCATCTGGGAAGTAATTATATCTCTTTGCCGTCGCTCTCCACACTTCCCAGCACGAAGAGACGTCTTCACATTTAGCGTGTTGCTAGCATTTAATAGGTCCGAGTAAAACTCGGACAGCAACACTATTGTTCAATTTTAAATATATCAAAATGAAAAAAATAATTTTAATCACGCTTACGGTTTTCCTCAATTTCGCATTATATTCTTGTTCACCTCAAGAAATAGTGGAAAATGGGGCTTCGGCTACTGACAATACTGTAAACGGATCATGCTGCGGTGATGATGGAGGAATTTTGCCACCACCCACTGGAAATTAAGTAGAAGCTACTTAAAAATAGAATTTACTTAGTATTTTAGAGGAATGAAAATCAAAAATTCATTCCTCTTTTTATTTCTTTTTATAATTTCTTTTAGCGGATTCTTTAATCAAGAATCACATGCACAAAAAGACGTGGATAGCTCATATTATTATTACGATCTTGTTGTAAACCCAAAGAAAAGTACTGATCTCACTTTGGCTTATAAATTCTATGAAAAACGTAAGGAACGTCATTTATTAGAGGGTGATACTTTAGGGGTTATTAGTGATTTAAGATTTATGGCAAGTATTCAAAAAGATCTTGGATTTCTTTATGATAGTGAGTTTAACACAATAGAAGCTCTAGAATTGTTGAATAATTTAAAAACTGATGATAATGTTTTAAAATCCAAAATTGGATTATACAATCATCTTGGAATGATTCAACGTGAATATGATAATTACAATGAGGCGCTTAGATTTTATAATAAATCACTGGCACTTGTTACTAAAACTTCAGACAGTATTACGATAATTAATAATATCGCGAATATTTATTTAGATCAGAAAAAATATGATCAGGCAATAACATCGCTTACTAGCATTTATAAATCCAGCTTGGCACTAAACAATAAACAACAGATTGGACGTGCGTTAAATAATTTAGGTGTTGCACAATCTAAAATAAATGCCCCAGACGCATTACCAAATATGATGAAAGCGTCAACTATTCGCGAAGAAATAAGCGATTATATTGGGATGTATTCAAGCTATAAACATTTAGCCAAATATTATCAAACATTAAACAATATTCCGAATGCACTAAATTATGCTAACAAAGCTTATGAAGTAGCTAAATCTATAAACAGCGCTACTTTTATAAATGATGCACTATCTCATATTATTGATTTAGATGATAACCCTAAAGTCATAGAATATAAGAGATTGTCGGATAGTCTTGCATTAGCAAGAAGATTAGGAGAAAACAAATTTGCTTCTGTAAAATATGAGTCGTCAGAAAACATTAGGAAAGCACAAGAGAGCGAATTAAAATTTAAAACCAGTCAACTTGCAAAACAAAAAGAGGAGCGTTTAAAACTTCTATATATGTTTTTAGCTGGATTTATAGTCTTGCTATCTGGAGCTATATATTTTATTCTTAGGTCGAGATATAGGAAGGAAAAATTAATCCAAGTTTATAATACAGAAACTCGCATCTCAAAAAAAGTACATGATGAGGTTGCTAATGACATTTATCACGTCATGACAAAGCTTCAAAGTAAGAACCTAAAAGAAGAAACAGTTTTGGATGATTTAGAATTTATTTATGCGAAAACTAGAGACATTTCTAAAGAAAGTGGAATAATTGATTTTAAGGAAGATTTCAAAATAACTCTGAAAGATTTATTACTTGCGTTTCAAACAGATGAGGTATCTGTAGTGACTAAGGGTCTAAATGATATTCAGTGGAATTTAATTTCAGATTTAAAAAAGACTGCTATATATAGGGTTATTCAAGAGTTAATGACCAATATGAAAAAACATAGTAAAGCCAGTATAGTGGTCCTTACATTTCAAAAATCTGGTATTAATTTTAGGATAAACTATACCGATAATGGTGTTGGAACTAACTTAAAAAAGTATAATGGTTTGCAGAATGCGGAAAACCGTATTGTATCGCTAAATGGAACTATTACATTTGAATCTCAGATTAATAAAGGGTTTAAAGTAAAAATCACAATTTAGGATATGTTTAAAAAAGTATTGGTTTCCGAAGATATGGACGACATTAACAGAGGTATATATAATACACTTTGTGATTTGGGAGTAGAACAAATAGATCAGGTGCAATACTGTGATGATGCATATCTTAAAATTAAAAAAGCCATCTTAGATGAAGCTCCTTATGAATTATTGATTACCGATTTATCGTTTAAAACAGATCATAGAGAACAACGCTTTCCTTCAGGAGACATTCTTTTAGAGACTGTAAAAAAAGAGTACCCAGAACTAAAAGCCATTGTATATTCAGTTGAAGATCGATTGCAAAAAGTAAGAACGCTTATAACAGAACATCAAGTTAATGCATACGTATGCAAAAGTAGGAGAGGACTAATAGAATTAACTAAAGCTATTCAAGCGATTTTAAATAATGATATTTACTTGTCAACGGAAGTGAAAAATGCCTTGAGTCCAAAAAATGATCTGGAAATTGAAGACTATGATATTAGTCTTTTAAAGCAATTATCATTTGGATTATCCCAGGATGAGATTAGTGCTTATTTCAAATCTAATAATATTTCTCCTTGTAGTTTAAGCTCCATAGAAAAACGACTAAACAAACTTCGCATACAGTTTAAAGCCAATAATGCCATTCATTTGGTTGCCATAGTAAAAGATCTAGGACTTATTTAAATTTATTTTACGCTTTACGGTATTCCGTAAGGAAATTAATAGTACTTATCTTACTATTGTAATGCTATTAATTAGTTCTTGGAGAGAATGAAAATTGCGTGTCTTTTTTTAAAAAGATGCGCTTTTTTTTTCGACGCATATGGGTTCCCGTAAGGTAATGGTTTTATCAGGTTTTATTTTCGCCTATCAAATGGTCTGAACAAACCGAAAATCGACCTTAATCAAGGAGTAGGTAAATAAAAATTAAAGAAATATATCAATGAAGAAATTAGCCTTAATTGCAATCGCATCCATCGCACTATCGAGTTGCGCATCACATCATGGATTAACTAGAAATTTTAACCAACACACCACTGAAGTCGTTTTAACCCAAAATAATTTTAAAATTGTTAAAATGGTTAAAGGTGAAGCAGAAGCCAAATATGTTTTTGGAATTGGAGGTCTATCTAAAGATGGATTAATTGCTGAGGCCAAAGCTCAAATGTTAGCATCTGCTGGTATGGAGGGTAGTTCTAGAACTATTATAAATGAAACTGTGGAAATTAAAAAATCTGGTTTCCCATTTGTAAGTAAATATAAAGTGATTGTTTCTGCTCAAATTGTTGAGTTTACCAATTAGTATATTTTGATATCTTAAGAGAAGCCTTACGGAAATCCGTAAGGTTTTTTTGTTTAATGAGTTTATGTTTGGCGTTATAAACTAATAATTAATGTGGCACAAAATAATAGAAATAACCGATTGGTTTGGTGAATTGGCTGAGCGCTATCGTTTGGTTAAAAACTTTAACAGAGCAGCAAAGCATTCGTTTATTGGTGGTATAGCACCTACACTACTTGAAGTAAAAATAACAAAAGGGGAAAGCTTATATCGCCATGCTTTTTCAAAATGGATGGGAGGTGGATTTAGAATAAAAGCTTTATCAGGCAAGCCTCTAAATAAAACTGAATTAATAGAAATTGGACGTGTAGTTTTAGATAATGAAGAGTTAACAAGAAAATTAATAGCACTGGGTTGGGACACCTTAGAAGTTCATTCAAATCATGGTTTCCAAGGATTGAAATGGGCATTAAAAGATTATGCTAACATTGGTGGGTTTATAGAATAGAAAATTATGGAATACCTAATAATACAATCTGCTACTCAAGACTCCCTAAATGAGGGTTTAATTTCTTATGCCATGTTTCAAAGTCCAATTTGGTTTTGGATTGCATCGTTAGAATGTATTTTATTAATAATATTAATAATAAAATTAAAAAAAAGGGATAAAAAATTACCATTTCGCGATATATCAAAGAGTAAATTAAAACATTCTCAAAAATCAACAATCGACATGGAAAATGTTATGAATAGTATTAATGGAGCACGGGATTTATATAAGAATTTAAGCAAACATTGCCATCCAGATAAATTCATAAATACTGAATATCAAAAACCAGCAGCAGAAATATTTAAGGAAATATCAAAGCATAAAAGGAACTACAACAAACTTTCAGAATTAAGAGAAAGAGCAATTATAGAATTAAATATTAATTTTTAAAAAGAATAAAAGATGGATGATAACGCAGGAGTATTTTTTGTTTTAGGCCTTGTATTAAGAATTATAGGGGTCTTGGTTTGTGTTAATAAAGCAAAAACATTAAATAGAAGTACAGGTGGTTGGGGCTTTTTTGGATTTGTCTCTCCAATACTAGCCATGATTTGGATTCAGTTTATGAAACCAGTGACCGATTGGGAAAATAACTAATACCAAGCAATATTTTAATTGTTGCTATAATTACTTTTAGGACATCAAAGATGATTAGTTTATGAGGATTATAGACATAATTAAACATTAAGCAATGATATTAAAAACCAAACTAGTATTAACTTCCATCGTAGAAAAAAGGTGTTACGTAACAATCTTTTTTTGATTATTTTTAGTATTGTGTCTTTATAAATCAATTTTATTATAATTGAATTATATGTTTTTAATGTATAATATGCCTGTTTTGTTAAATTTTTGTAGAAAAACCCTTATAATTGTATTATTTAAAGCATGGATTTTTTTTAGACCATTTTTTTAATGTATAAACAGCCGTTCACCTTTACACTTTTTTTTGGTCTTTTAATTCTGTCCAATAATTTCATTTTCAATGGATTTATATTAGAATCAGATTTTCATATTATTAAAACAGAATCTGTTAGTGTTAATTTAGTACCAAGTGCTACTATTGAAGTTACACCTGCAAATATTTGTCTCGGATCTGAAGTTGATATAACCTTTACCGGAAGTGGTGGAAATCCTCCCTACGAATTTAATTACACAATAAATGGAGCCACGCAAACAGTAGTATCTACTAATGGTAATCAATCTTCTAGGACCATTCAATATACACCATCAGGTTTAGGTATATATGAGTTTATTTTAGATTCAGTCACAGATAGTGACGGATTAACAGAATCAATATCAAACGAATCTGTAACAATAACTGTAAGAGAACCTGTAGCAGATTTTTCTTTTAATGATAATTCATGCTCTGGAACATCTATACTCTTTACTCCTAATATAATAGGCGATGGCCCATTTAGTTATTCCTGGGATTTTGGAGATGGAAATAGCTCATCAGGTTCTAACCCTTCAAATACTTTTACATCTTTAGGCTGTGGAACTCAGAATTTTAATGTGACTTTAACAGTCACAGATGATTTTGGCTGTTCAGATTCGGTCTCAAAAGTGATTACTGTAAAACAGAAACCCAATATTCAATTTTATGATTTAAATCCTGGCCCAGCTGGTCAATTTAATAATTGTGGAAACACCAATCCAGATCCAGAGTTTTTAGTTGAGGTTGGTAATAATTCTACTTCTACTTGCATTAATATTTATAATATTAATTGGGGTGATGGTAATACTCAGAATAATGTCTCTTTTCCTTTATCACATAACTATTTAAATTATGGCACCTATGATATGGTTATTACCGGCATTGGAGATAATGGGTGTAGTAATTCAGTAACGTATATTGTTAAAAACGCTACTAATCCTTCCGGAGGAATATCCAGTCCTGGAGATACTCAAAACTTGTGTACACCTACAAGTGAATTACAATTTTCAATAACTGGCTGGGGTAGGAATACATCAGATACTACGTATGCCATTGATTATGGTGATGGTAATAGTGCTTCATACACTCAAATCCAGCTCATTAATTCTGTATATTATAATGCCGCAGATCCAGTTGCATCTTTAAACTTTCCCATACCGCATTCCTATACTGAGTCAAGTTGTCCAAATCAATTTACTGTTAGGATTACAATATCCAATGCTTGTTCATTTACTGAAGGTACCGTATCAAATATCATTATAATAAAAAGTCCAGAAGCAAGTTTTGAAGCACCTGATATAGATTGTGTAAATACTTCGGTGCTCTTTGTCAATAACAGTGAAGGTGGTTTTGGTTTTAATTGCACCCCTAATGGAACATATACTTGGGACTTTGGTGATGGCTCTCCAATACTTACTCTATCCACGAATCAAAATGTAAATCATACTTATTCTACTCCAGGTACTTATAATGTAATATTAACAGCTGATAATCAAATTTGTGATCCAACTTTTTTTGAAAAAGAGATTTGTATAGAGCCTCCTTTGGTGCCGAATTTTAGCATTGATAACAATGATGGATGTACTCCACTTAATCTAAGCACAACCAATACAACCAATGAATCTGAGAGTTGCGATACCCCAGAATATTTATGGACAATAGCCTATGCTCCTGCTTATTGTGGCACAGGAACTGGAAATTATACATTTACCAATGGTACAGATCAAAATTCTAAAAATCCATCTTTTAATTTTATAGAAGCAGGAACTTATACTTTAACATTATCGGCAACTAATTCATGTGGCACCTTTACAAGTACTCCTCAATCAATTACGGTTAAGCAACCTCCTACAGCCATAATAAGTCCGATAGACGATTCTTGTGGGCCAGTGACCATAAGCCCACTAGCTACTGTAAATAATTGTGCACCGGCATCTGAAACCGTTACATATACTTGGAGTTTTCCAGGAGGCAATCCTGCTACTTCAAATCAATTAAACCCTGGCACTATCAATTATACCGCTGCCGGTAATTATCAGATTACGTTTAGTGTTACAAACTCTTGTGGTACAACAACCGAAACCGAAGACTTCACTATAAACCCATTGCCAACAATTACAAATACTGATTTATCACAAACTATTTGTTCAGGAACTTCTTCCGCTGCAATAAACCTAACTTCAGATATTGCAGGTACAACTTATTCATGGTCTGGGACGGCTCCTGCAGGTGTTACTGGTTATACTACTTCTGGTAATACAGATGTGATACCAGCTCAAATTATTTTTAATTCAAACAATACGGCAAGTACTCTAACATATACTGTAATTCCTTCTGCCAATGGTTGTGAAGGAAATCCTGTAAACTTTGATATCATCATAAACCCTTCCCCTGAAATTATTAGCCAACCGATATCAGATACTGTTTGTCTTAATGGCACTACGCCAGATTTAATGGTAACCTGGCAAGGTGCGGGAACACCTGATTATCAGTGGTATTTAAACACAACAAATTCTAACACAGGAGGGACTCAAATAGCAGGAGCTAACTCTGATACATTTTCTCCTCCCACAGATAATATTGGCGTAAACTACTATTATTTAATTATTACATTTTCGTCAGGAGGGTGTAATGAGATTATTTCTAATACTGCGGCAATTGAAGTTGTAAATGGAATACAAATAGATTCCCAACCTATCACCCCACAAAGTATCTGTATAGACGGTGTTTCACAAACGCTTGTTGTTACCACTTCTGGTGGCGCAGGTACGGTTACCTATCAATGGTATTTAAACACTACTGGCTCAAATACTGGAGGCACCCTAATTGCCGGAGCAACTACAAGTACTTATACACCGCCAGTTTTCAACTTAGCAGGAATGTATTATTACTATGTTGATATCTCAGTTGCAGGAAGTGGTTGTGGTGATACTACTAGTGAAGTTGCTGAAATAATAGTTGTAGATGACCCAGTGATAACAAGCCAGCCAATAGTTTCCCAAGAATTATGTCAGAATGCAGCTCCTATGGATTTAGAAGTAACTATAACTGGAGGACTGGGAAATATTTCTTATCAATGGTATTCAAACACTACAGACACAACTACAGGAGGCACTCTAATATCAGGAGCGACTAATAGCACCTTTACACCACCAACCAATGCCATTGGGACGATATACTATTATTGTGTAATAACACAAGATGTCTCAGGATGTGATACTGTTAGTGATACTGGAGAAGTGATTGTTTTACCAGCTCCAACCATTGTCGATCAACCTTTAAGCGATAGTGTGTGTTTAAGTGGAACTACAAATGATTTAGTTGTTACTTATACAAATGGTACAGGGACACCTAATTATCAGTGGTATTCTAATACTATAAACTCCAATACAGGAGGGATCTTAATATCAGGCGCAACAACAGATACCTTTGCACCTCCTACAGATTCAGTTGATATCTTCTACTATTATTTAGTTATTACTTTCACCTCTGGAGGTTGTAATGAGATTATTTCAAATACAGCAAGGATTGAAGTTGTTTCAGGTCCACAAATAGATACTCAGCCTATAGCTACTCAGAGTATTTGTTTAGAAGGTTCATCTGAAGTATTGGCAGTTACTAGTGCAGGTGGGACAGGTACAATAACATACCAATGGTATTCAAACACAACAAGCTCTAATACCGGAGGTACACTAATTTCAGGAGCAACTAATAGTTCATATACACCACCAGTTTTTAATTCAATTGGGACTTATTACTACTATGTCGTTATCACTGTGGCTGGAAATGGTTGTGGCGATATTATTAGTGATGTTTCTGAAATAATAGTTGTGGATGATCCTGTTATAGATAGTCAACCAATAGTTTCACAAGAACTATGTCAGAATGCTCCTGTGCAAGATTTAGAGGTCACTGTCTCTGGAGGGTTGGGTAATGTATCTTACCAATGGTATAGTAATACTACAAATTCAAATACAGGGGGAACCATTATTACAGGAGCTACAACGAGTACATTCACTCCTCAAACAAGTGTTATTGGTACATTCTATTATTATTGCGTAATAACACAAGACGTGTCAGGATGTAATACTGTTAGTGATACAGCAGCAGTTGTAATTACACCAGCACCTATATTTTCTGAACAACCAACTTCTGATACTTTATGCTTTGGTGAATCAACTTTACCATTACAGGTATCTTACATAAATGGAACGGGCATAGCTTCTTATCAATGGTATGAAAACAATATTGATGATTTCTTTTCAGCAACTATTATCGTTGGAGCTAACACACAAAATTATGCCCCTCCTGTAGGAGTCGTTGGGACGACATTTTATTATTGTGTCATCTCTTTTTCGACAGGTGGCTGCTCTGAAATTATTTCTGATCCTTCGGAAATAACCATTAATCAAGTACCTGTAATTAGCGACTACAATGACTTGATTTGTAGTGATAATGTATTTATTGTGACACCAGATAATAGTAATGGTGATATTGTTCCACCAAATACAACTTATACTTGGAATACACCAATAGTTAATCCTATTGGTTCTATAACTGGTGCAACAGAACAGTTATTACCTCAAAATTCTATAAGCCAAAATTTAATAAATACAACAACTCAACCTTCTACGGTAATATATACAGTGACACCGATTTCAGGGGTTTGTGCTGGCACAGACTTCACAATTACCGTTACCATTAATCCTTCGATAAGTGTTACACCGGTACTTACTAATAGTTTGTGTTATTTAGCCAATAATGGATCTTTAGAGATTAGTATTGCCGGAGGTGTTCCTTTTTCAACAGGGAGTCCTTATTTAATTTCATGGGTTGGTCCAAATAGTTATACTAGTAATAATCAAAATATATCAAATTTAGAGCCAGGTGATTATACGTTGACAATAGATGATGCTGGTGGCTGTCCATTTAATGAAACATATACCATTACTGAGCCTAATGAACTTGTGTTTAGTAACATAAATTTTGATCCTGACACTATTACCTGCTTTGGAGATAATAATGGAACCATTGGTGTAAATATAGCAGGAGGTACTCTACCTTATCAATATTCATGGACAAAAGATGGATTGCCATACTCCAATACAGAAGATCTTATAGATTTAGGGCCAGGGAATTATGAAATAGCAGTTATAGATAACAATAACTGCGGCCCTATAATACAGTCCTTTAGCATAGTGGAACCTGAATTATTAGATGCCTCTTTAATAAATCAAGTTGACATCATTTGTTATGGGGATGCTACTGGTGAAATCACCGTTGATGTGAAAGGTGGGAGACTGATTGAAATAACCTCAAATGTATTCGATTATAATTATTCATGGATAGGTCCAAACGGATTTGCAAGTAATAGTCAAAATTTAAATGGTTTAATAGCAGGAACTTACAACCTTACTGTTACCGACAAGTCAGGATGTATTGATACACTTGAGGTTATTTTAAACCAGCCTAATGAAATAAATATAGATTTTACAACTACAGATATTACATGTTATGGTGATAATAATGCATCAATACTTATTAATACGATTTCTGGCGGAAATCCCCCGTATAATATTTCTTGGAGTAATTTAGGTTCTGGAATGAGTCAGAACAATTTATCTGCCGGCGACTATGTTGTGACTATTACAGATGCTACTAATTGTTTCAAATCATTTACTATCACTATTGATGAAGCACCTATTTTTAGAATAAATCCTATTGTAAGTCAAATATCGTGTTTTGGTGAAAACGACGGTAGTATCGTTTTAAACCTTGAAGGTGGCTTACAACCGCTTATTTTGTCTTGGAATGATGGCTCAAGCGCCGGTGTTGAAAGAAATAATCTTTCCCCAGGAACTTATACTGTGACCATAATTGATAGTACCCCATGTGAAATAACAGAAACCTTCGTGATTTCTGAACCAAATCCATTACAACTAAGTGCTAATACAGTGGATGCATTAGATTGTGATGAAGCTAATACTGGTTCTATCAATTTGATAGTCACAGGTGGGACTTTACCCTTATCCTATAACTGGTCTAACGGAAGTACTGTTGAAGACTTAAACCAAATTCCTCCCGGCAACTATTCTGTAACTGTAACAGATGCTAATGGATGCCAGATTTCAGGGAATTGGGACATTAATAGATTTGATCCTCTAACTATTGATGTTGAAACCATAACTAATTTTGATTGTGATACTAAACAGGTAGATCAATCGTTTGTTGCTCAAGTAAATGGAGGTGTTCCACCATATCAAATCTCTTGGTCAAGCGGCATGGTTAGTGGAGGTAATAACGAAATAATGAGTACAACTCAAAACGGATTGGTTATTATTGATGTCATTGACAGTATTGGATGCTCAATTAGTTATTCGTATAATGTAAACATTCCTGTTTTAGGAGATGCAGGTTTTGAAGTCAATTCTTTTGCTTATTCCACTTATGGTTACTACTCAATACAAGATCCTATTCAGTTTCTAAACACTGCAACTGGAGATTTTGAAACAGTATTTTGGGATTTTGGAGATGGTAATTTCTCAAATGAAGAAAATCCTGAACATACTTATTTATCAGAAGGTACTTTTGTAATTACCCAAACCGTAAACTATCCGTTTGGCTGTACCTATATACAGGTAATTACACTTGTTATCGAAAAAGGATATAGATTAATGACGCCTAATGCTTTCACTCCAAATGAAGACGGTCTCAATGATTATTTTTCTCCAAAATCTATTGCTTTGAGTGAAATGGTTTTTAACGTATATGACACCTGGGGCAGCTTGATTTATTCTGAAGAAGGTGAAGATTTGCAGGGATGGGACGGCAAAATAAACGCTAAATACGCAGAAAATGGGAATTATTATTTCACATTAACCGCAAAAACTTTTTATGGAAAAACCCTTACTAGAAATGGTGCCTTTGTCTTTATAAAATAAAAGTAATTTATAGAATGAAATATAAAATATCTGCCATAATCATTATAAGTTGCCTTTATTTAAGGGTTTATGCTCAAGACCCAGTATTTACACAATATTTTCTTGTACCCGAGACTTTAAATCCTGGGTTTTCTGGTTTTGAAGATTCTTCTTATTTCGGATTAATGCACCGAACACAATGGCCTAGTCTTGATTTGAGAGTAGATACTGAATATGCATTTTTTAATACTTGGGTTGAGAATGTTGGTGGGGTTGGTTTTAGTATTTTAAATCAACATGAAAACAACACCAACTATAATCATTTACAAGGTAATGTGAACTTTGCTTACCACGTGAAATTAGCGAATGATTGGTATTTCAGGCCAGCCATAGAAGTTGGTTTTGGAATGAAATCCTTTAATTTTAGAGGCTTGGTTTTAGGGGATCAAATAAACATTAATTCTGGAACTATAAACTCAAACTCAACTGATGTATTTGCTCAAAATGCAAATAGAAATATTGGTTTTTTAGATTTTACAGCTGGTTTTGTTTTTGACAAAAAAAATACTCGTAATGATACCGATTTATGGCTAGGAGCTTCTATTAAACATTTAAATAGACCTAATATTTCTTTTGTGGAAAATGGTAATGTTCCGCTTGATATTTTTTACTCTTTGCATGCAAATTATAAATTCCCGTATTTTGATTATAACGATATGTTTATATCAGCTAATTATATGCAGCAAGGTGAATTTAATAGGTTAGATTTAGGTGCTACTATAAAACTTGAACAATTACTGCTTGGGGCATTAGCAGTAACAAATCCTTCAAAAAATAACTCAAACAGTCATTTACTTACATCCGTCAATGCCTTTGTGGGGCTAGAATTTGAACAATTGCGTTTTGGGTTTTCATATGATATGAATACATCAGGTATAGGCCGAACAGATGGCGTTTACGAGCTTTCAATTACTTATTTGTCAGCTTGTTTAATCTGTAGAAATCCCGCTAATAACGAACGAAGAAAATAGACGGAGATGCCAAACTTTTTATATTTGAACCAAATGTCAAAAATATATTATTTACTAATTATTATTCTTTTTTCTGTTCCGATTAATAGCCA
This sequence comes from Algibacter sp. YIN40, assembly GCF_057219435.1. NCBI lineage: Bacteria > Pseudomonadati > Bacteroidota > Flavobacteriia > Flavobacteriales > Flavobacteriaceae > Algibacter > Algibacter sp. YIN40. The sequence continues at coordinate 340,547 of NZ_JBXVVC010000003.1, forward strand.
AACTCTTTTAGGTAAGGTAACCGCCATAACAGACGGTGACACCTTCAAGCTAATAGACCAGGATTCAACACTTCATAGAGTACGGATTGCTAATATTGATTGTCCAGAAAGAAAACAGCCATTTTCGGCTAAAGCAAAACAATTCACATCTGATGCTATTTTTGGAAAAATAATTAAGGTTGAGGTTTTAAAAAAAGATAGATATGGTCGCTTAATTGGTATTGTATTTTATAATGATTCTTTAACTTTGAATCATGAACTGGTAAGGAATGGTTTCGCTTGGCATTATGTTAAGTACTCTAAAGATTCAGTTTTGCAAAGTATAGAAGATAAAGCAAGGTTTGAAAAAATTGGCCTTTGGCAGGATCCTAATGCTCTTCCACCATGGGAATGGCGATCAAATAAGAAGAAAAATAAAAAATAATGAAAGTTTTTACAATATTAATATTTTTCTTTCGGTTACATATTAGGACGAGGATTCATACGAATTTATTATATTTACTAGGAGTATAAAAAATAAAAACAGAAGTAAGCGTTAAACTTAAATCAAGACTATTATGAAAAAAATAATTCTTAGTTTTTTGCTTTTTTTAGCATTAGGCATTAGCTATTCTTTCTCAAGTATAGAAAGTAATAAACTAGTTAGAAATGAAATTAGTATTGAAAACTATGGTTGTAAATACGGACAGTGTACTGCAACAGCAAAATCAACTGGAAATAGATGTAAACATTGTGTCTCTAACAAGGGAGATTCAACTTGTTGGCAACATTAATCATAAAGCCTAATATTATATAAATCAATTAAAGCTAATATATAGCTAATTAAATTATAAACTTATTAAGAGAGTACTCCCTTAAATCTTATTATAGGACGAATCATATCCAAAAGAATCAAATAATTTCCACATAAAAAAAGACTACTGCCACCCAATGTACTGGAAGGACAAAATCCGGAAATTGGTGCAAGCGAATGACCAAGAGTTCTAGCGGTAGGTGTTATCAGCATTAATTTAATAGGCTAATATCGATGATTTTTAATGTTTAATTTGTTACGGATTACCGTAATGTATTCTTCATAAAACATTATAGATTTGAAATAAATAAAAAGTTAAGTATGACATCTGTCATAAAATACTTTCATTAACTAAATTATATTTATCGCTTAATCAAACTAAAATCTATTATGAGAAAACTAGTATTATTTTTTATTGTCATCACATATTTAATTCCTAAGCAAGTAACAGCTCAAAACGATGGCGTAGCAGTTGCAGCAGTTGCTGGAGGACTTTTAGCCATTGGTGCTGGTATTGCAGCAGTGGAACAAATGAAAGAACGCGCAGAATTAACTGCAACCGAATGGGTATTATCTAATCAACCAGAGATGAATAGCTTTTCTCTTAAAACGCTCGCTTTTAATGGCAAAAAATTAAAGGACATGTCTTCTACTTCAGTAATAACATTTAAAATACAAGAGTTTAATCCATCTATGGATCCTGTTTTAGATGGAAGGAAACAAGTTTTATTCGGTTTTACAAGTCATGGTTGGATAAATCAATATGGTATTGATTTCAATAAGGTAAAATGGTATTTAATAGATGAAACAGAATGGATGAACATGATGGTTGCTTATGTAAAAGTGTCCTCAGATGAAAATGATGAAGCGTCCCTTAATAGCATACTCAAAGAAGGTAAAGTAGTTAATAAAGGTATTAAAGTAAAAAGTAAGCTAGTAATCCCATTTTTTAAATTATCGGGGGACATGTATGTGGTAACCGATTATTCTCCAGAAATGAAATTGCTCTATAACGAAAGATCCTTAGGTATATATTTAAAAGAAACTCAAGATCTTGTTCAAATGGGCAGGGGTGATATTATTGAGATACATGAATACTTTTTTGATGCAGAATGATTCGTTAAAAACATAGTAATAATTAAATAACCAATGAAAAAAACAATCTTGATTTTATTTTTGATTTTTTCAGTCTATCAAATAGAAGCTCAATCGTGCAACGAAATGATAGAATTTGTCAAATCGAAAAGTTATGGGTCAACCTATAATAGTTATAATAGTACAGCAATTTCTAAAGTCACATTTTATAATGTAATGATAGATTACAAAACCTTTTATTTTGCGATAGTCTGTTTCAAAAAAGAATATTCTTATAGTTGTAATGAATATATTTATCAGGTAGGATCAAATACTAAAATGAATTATTCAATGAATTATTTAGATAGCGCTGGAAAGGCATTTTGGAAATACATTCAACCGTATAATGAGAATTTAGATTGTGCTCCTAATTTTGACTAACCATTCATAGCAAATAGTCACATGATAAGTAGATAAAATTATTTTATTTTTGTTGAGATTCTCTTACAAAATTTATACTTAATTTTACTTAAAGCTGTTGAACCCAATCTCTGTATTTAATTATTGCTTATATACACAATGACGTTATCAAAAGAAGAAGTAAAAAAAGCGCTGAAAATTAGTAAAATTATTCAACACCAAATTGAATTAACCAATGAAACTAATTTAAGGTCAACAGATGTATTTCCGTATTTAGTAAAAAAAGGAATTTATAAACCCGATAGACATAATGGTGTTTATTTTAGAACATTTCTTAATAAAGTTGCAAAATGTGGTGAGTTAAAAACACTAATACCACAATGCTCACAAGTAGCTCCTTTAAAAGATGAAATTTTTAGTGAATGGTATTTTAATAATGCTAAAGATAAAATGCCTAATATAAAATCAATAGACAGTGATATTAAAGTTAATGTAACTAAAACAAAACCTAATTTAATAAAAACGACAGATAAATCTATAGTTAGAATGGACATAGATGAAGCTTATGAAATTGTTCAAATGTTAATCGCTGGCATTAATCCTATAACCGAAAGACCACAAGATGATTTGGGCGTTTGTGCGGATATTACTGTGATAGAAGCTTTAAAAACTGTAACTGATTCTGAAAACCATAAAATTGAAAATTTTTTTAATTCAATTGCGAACAAAAACTTTAATTTACAAGAAAAAGCAGATAGAGTAAAGAAAAAAGAAAAATACCTTTCTGCATCAGCATTAGGTAGATTAAAAAATAAATCTTATGATGAAGTTTTGATGGTAATGAAGCAGAATAATTTAATTCTTGGCCCTTTTTTAATTAGAAAAAAAGGATTAGAATCTGGACTAATCCTAAGGCAGAGTTCTAAAGGAAGAAAATGGATTGCTTACCCTGAATCTTTAGCTGAATTGTTATAAACGTAATCTTTAATTAACTCTAAAAAAAATATAAATATTTAATTTGAAACAAGAAATTAATAAAATACCAATAATAGATTTATTTGCTGGCCCTGGTGGCTTAGGTGAAGGCTTCATGTCCTTAAAAAATAATGAAGGAAAATCTATTTTTGATATTAAACTTTCCATAGAAAAAGATATAAATGCCCATAAAACACTAACATTAAGAAGTTTTTACAGACAGTTTGTTAAAAACAATAAACGAGTACCCCAAGATTATTATAACACTTTAAAAGAGTCTGATTTATCAAAAAGAGAAAATCTTATTGAAGAAATGTTAGATAGCTATAATGAGGGAACTATCGCTAGAAAGGAAGCTAAACTAGTTGAATTAGGCTCTAAAAACTGGCCAAGTAAAACTGTTGATAAAATTATAAAATATCAATTAGGAGATAATAAGAACTGGGTGTTGATTGGCGGACCCCCTTGTCAAGCCTATTCTAATGTTGGAAGATCTAGAGTTGGAGGAATTAATAAGGAAGATCACAGAGTATATTTATATGAGGAGTATCTCAGAATTATTAAAAAGCATAAGCCTGCTGTTTTTGTAATGGAAAACGTTAAAGGCCTTTTGTCTGCAAAAGTGGATGATGAAAAAGTTTTCGACTGGATGAAACGAGATCTAAAAGTTGGAAACAATTACGAAATTCATTCATTAATTAAACCAATAACCAAAGATTCAGATTTTCTAATAAAATCAGAGAAGTATGGTGTTCCTCAAATGCGTCATAGAGTAATTCTTTTAGGAGTTAGAAAAGATTATAGTCATAAAGGAGAATATTTAAAAGAGAAGAAAGAAGTTACGTTAAAATCAGTAATTGGCAATTTGCCAAAAGTGAGAAGTGGCTTAAATAGAAGTTTTACGTACTATCATTCTAATGAAGTTTATAAAAATGGTAAACCCAAACGACTATATAAGAATGTGCCTGACACGAGTGCCAATTGGCTTAAGGAAATGTCAAAAAACATTAGGCAAATAAAGATATGGGGAGAGCTAGAATTAAACGGATTGTCTTCAGGGCCAAAGAATATTGAACATGGGATTGGAGCTGAATTTATTGGGGCTAATAATGTTATTGCTAGAAATCATATTCTAAAAGATTGGTATAAAGATAAAAGACTAAAAGGAGTTGTAAATCATGAGTCTAGGACACATCTAACTCAAGATCTAATGCGATATTTATTTGCAAGTCTTTACGTTGAAAAGCATAATAGATTTCCACGTTTAAACGATTACGCTGAGCATAGTAAGGACTTATTACCTGACCATGCTAATGTAGCATCTGGTAAATTTGCAGATCGCTTTAGAGTTCAAATCCCAGACAAACCTGCAACCACGGTTACTAGTCATATTTCAAAAGACGGTCACTACTTTATACATTATGATTCATCTCAATGCAGATCATTAACTGTTAGAGAGGCGGCTCGTATTCAAACTTTTCCTGACAACTATCTTTTTAGAGGTAGTAGAACTGCCCAATATCATCAGGTTGGTAATGCAGTTCCTCCTTATTTAGCATATCAGATTTCAGAAATTGTATACAACATATTAAAACAATAGAATTTATTAAATGAGTCAGATAAAATCTAAAATAAAAAGTGAAGATGCATCTCCTAATCCGGAGTACCTTATAAAATCAATAGCTGAGCAAGGTTATAGTTTAGAAACCTCTTTGGCAGATTTAATGGATAATTCTATATCAGCAAAAGCAGATAAAATAGAGGTTTTAATTGATACAGATTCTGAACCATTTAAATTGTTTTTAGCCGATAACGGAAAAGGTATGACTGAAGCAGAATTAAGCCAAAATATGCAATTTCCTAGTAATTCTCCTGAAGATTCACGATCAAATTCAGATTTAGGCAGGTTTGGTTTAGGGATGAAAACAGCTTCCTTCTCCCAGACAAGAAAATTTACTGTTTTATCAAAAAAGAAAGGTGAAAAAAAATATCATGGAAGAACATGGGATGTTGATTTTTTGAAAGCTAATGGATGGAAAATAATTGTCAATTCAGATGAGGAAGTTGCTAGATTAATGTACCAATATAATAAGTTGTCTCAAGAGTTTTTAAAAAGTTTTGATGATTATGTGCCTAACACTATTGTCATTTGGGAAGGTCTATACAAGTTTGAAAGTTATTTAAAAGAAGGCAATAGAAAAGATGCTTTAAAAAGAGAAATAACTGAGGTGACTTCTGATTATTTAGCACTCGTTTTCCATAGGTTTATGGAAAAAGCTATCAATCCATTAAAAATTAGAATTAACAATACCATTGTAAGTCCTTTTAATCCATTCCCAGAGGAAGAAAAGGATTTTAGGCAAATTGAGCCTAAGCAAAGTTCGTTTAGATCAGATGTCATAAAAATTGAAGGTTTTGTGCTTCCATCAAGAGCAATCACAGAAAGTAAACAAAGCCTAACTAAATGGACTACTCGGCATCGTGGCTTAATGGATATGGAGGGTCTTTATATTTACCGTGCAGATAGAATTATTTTATTTGGTGGTTGGAATGGAATTGTTAAAAAAGCTCCCAGACTTCAATTGGCTAGACTGAGAGTTGAGGTAGGTAACAGTGTTGATCATGAACTTCATCTCAACGTTGCTAAGTCTCAAATTGTAGTGCCACATGAACTTAGGAATGCCTTTGAAGATTATATACAAGAGTTGAAAATTGAAGCAGAAAGAGAATACTATAATAGAGGTATTCGAAAATTCTCTGGAACTAAGTCTCAAAATCATATCCAACTATTCGAACGAAGTTATTCAAACAAAGGATCTGTTTTGGAGGTGAATAATAATTTCCCACTGGTAAAAAACCTGCAAGAATCTCTTAGTAAAAAACAAAATTCTCAATTGAATTTACTCTTACGTATGATTAATACTAGGGTCAATAACATTAGACATGTGCATGAAGACAAGGAGTTTCTTAGTATAGAAGAAAATAATAACATTTCTACAGTTGATTTAAAAAATAATCTATTGAATCTTTTAGATCATGGTATAACAAAAGATATTGTTAAAAATGAAATCTTACCAAATCTTGGTTATAAATTTTCTTCTTTCCCAAATGAAATAAAGGATTTATTAAAATAAAAAAAATGAACAATAATTATATAGATTTCTTAGTAAGTTTTATCAAGGGTCAAGTGAATAAATATGATGGTAACAAAGAATTTATAGATACACTATTAATAGAAAAAGCCTCATTAATTCGTGAAATGGCATCAAATTTTAATTATCCTGATGTAGATGACATAACTCTTAATGAATACTTTTTAAAAGCTGTAAGGGTTTATAATTCAAATAATGTTATCGAGATTGAAGAAAAAGAAAGTTTAGTTAAAAAAGGTTATCAGACTTGGCTTATTGGAGATAGAGTGAATATCTCTTGGAATTATTCAGAAAGATATTTTCAATATTTAAGAAAAATTGGAAGGTCAGAAAAAGTAATTGAAGAGGTTAAAAACTCTAGTTTGGATATTTTGAGCAAATTAGCTGATCCAAAATCTACGAAGAAACAATACGTTAAGGGACTTGTAGTTGGCGAAGTTCAATCTGGTAAAACTGGCAATTTTAATGCTGTAATAAATAGAGCTATTGATTCTGGATATAGAATAATCATTGTCCTTTCTGGTATAATGGAAGATTTAAGAAGTCAAACTCAAGATCGAATTGAAAGTGATGTTGTTGGTGAAGGAAGGGACTCTGATACTCAAACTTTAGGAGATAAAGGTGTTGGTGCATTAGTTGAAAGATTTGGACCAAGAGGGAATTCGCTAATTGAACAAATAGTATCAATTACTTCTACAAAGTCAGACTTTAACAAAGCGATTAAGGAAGCAGATTTTAGCATTAATCGGACTAATATTTTAGTATGTAAAAAGAATGTTTATCTATTAAGAAATTTAATTGGCTGGTTACATGATTCAAAGGGCAATGCACAATTCCTAAACTTACCACTTTTAATTTTAGATGATGAGGCTGATAATGCATCATTGAACAATTATGGTAGTAAAGGAAAAGAATATGCTTCAAAAATCAATGGACAAATAAGGGCTCTTTTAGACCTATTTAGTATCAAAACATATCTCGGTTATACTGCTACCCCATTCGCAAATGTATTACAAGATAGAAATGATAAGCCTGAAGGATATTGGATTGAAAAATATAGAGTTAATGGTGAATTTGAAGAAAGAAATTTTGGTCAAGTTGATAATATTTTTCCAGATGATTTTATTGAACTTCTAAAATCCCCATCAAATTATGTGGGAGCAAAACAAATATTTGAAACTGTTCAGCCAATTGAAAATGAAACAGAAAACAATGATAAAATTCCATTAGTAGAAACAGTATTGGATAATATTGAGTTTTTTCCAACAAGAGTCTTAAAGGACGACCCTAGCATTGGAGTAAAAAGAATTAACAATAAAACTGAATGGGAAAATAAAACTTATCCTCTTGGAACATATTTAGATTTCTATTCATTTAATGAATATAGAACTGGTACTAGAGCCTCTAAAAAGGAAGATAATTTTCCAGTATCATTGCCTAGATCTCTTGAAGAAGCAGTCAATTGTTTTATTCTTTCTATGGCTATTCGAGAAAGTAGGAAAGGGAAATTAATGAACACTTCATTTTATAACCCGCATCATACAATGTTGGTACATATATCAAGATTTACAACTTGGCAGAATAAAACTAGTGAATTAATTCAAGAATATGTTAATGAAATTATTTTTAAAATAAATAATGACAATCCTAATTCTATAGATTCAATCTATAAAAAATTAGAAGTTGATTGGTTTAATAACTATGCTCATATTGTTGAAAATATTAGAAAATATTTACCACTAGGATATGTAGATGATTTTATGACACCTGTAGTTTTTGACTCATTGAAATCTATTCTTCCAAAAACTGTTGAAGGAATTGAAGTAAAGGCAATAAACAGTGTAACTAAGGCAAAACTTGATTATCCAAAAAATTCTCCTAAGAAAGTAATAGCTGTTGGTGGTAATAGACTTTCGAGAGGATTTACATTGGAAGGCTTAACTATAAATTATTTTTTAAGGGCAACTGATTATTCTGATTCTCTTTTACAAATGGGCAGATGGTTTGGTTATAGGCCAGGTTATTTAGATTGTTGTAAAATTTACACTACTGAAGATTCAATAGAAAAGTTTGATTCAACAACTAAATGTATTGAAGAATTGGAATTATTATTCCGAAAAATGTCTAGGCTTAAAAGGGAACCTCGGAATTTTGCAATACGTGTAAAAACTCATCCTGGGACTTTAAAAATAACAAGATCTTCGATATTAAAAAATGCAAGAGAAGAAAAGTGGTCTTTTGAAGATCAATTAGAACAAACTACAAAATTTAATATCTCTAAGAATAAAATTGAGGAATGTTGGAAATCTTTTAATTCTTTAATAGCACCAAATCTTTACCAAGACCCGAATTCAGATTTTCTAATACATAAAACAGATGGGTCAGGTATAACAGATATCCTTAACAACGAAAATAATTTCTATTTCGATAGAAATAAAGATGAAGTTGAAGGTATGGTCAAGTTTATTCAATTATGCAATGAACAAAATATTCTTAATGATTGGACAATTGCTGTGAAAACTTCAGGTAACGGTAATCTCTTAAAAAAATCAATTTCTAATATTCCATCCAATTTAAAAGAAATAAAAATGGCTATAAGACGTGGGCCAGACAAGAAACACCCTATTGAATGTGATAAATTCGTTAATCAAAAGGTTTTCAAAGCAACGGGAAGAAATGCCAATATTGTTACAGTAGGTTCAGATTTCAGCATTCTTCTTTCAGAGCAACAAATAGCGCAGGCTGAAGAGGCTTTTATTAATGAAAAAACTATTTACTACGAAAAGAAAGGATTTACAAAAGAAATAGCAGAATTAAAGGCAAGTAAAACCACAAAACCTGAAAGAATTTACCGTGAAAAAATGAATAAAACACAAGGACTACTTGTTGTCTATTTATTTGATCCAGTCTATGTTTTTAATCAAGAAGATAAAAGGAAAAATGACAGTGATTATAATAAGTTCAATGAGTTAGTGAATAATGAAGATATTAGTCTTGAAGTTCCACTTATTGGATATGCTATTGGTTTCCCACCAATAGAAGAGGATATAGGTGGAGTTTATATGAGAGGAGATTATGATTTAGATGATATTGAAGAAGATGAAGAATTAATGGAGTCTGAATTAAATGAAGATTTAAATTTTGATTAATATATGGATAATAATCAAATACATGAGAAATGGGAGAAGGTTTCTCGAGCAAAAAAAATAAAAAACTATAGGGCAGTAAGAATCTCTTCTGAATGCTTATCTGAATTATTTATAGGTATTGATTCAGATGGTTACAGATGTTTGTTAATGTTCTTAAATAATAATACTATTGATTCAAAAAGAAGAGGAGTCGATAAGGATAAATTGTCACTTTCCTACCTACCTAAAAATCGTTTAATTATAATTAAATTAAAAGATGTTAATTTCTTAGATCTTTTTAACGATTTAGTTTTATCTATTTATTCAAAAGTCAACTTAATTTCTGATCCGGAAAAAGCTTCCAAAGAATTTATCACAACATTTTATAAATGGTCTCAGTTTTTTGAAGACAGCCAGAGAGATAAGTTAGGAGAGGAAAAAATACAAGGTTTATTTGGTGAACTATTTATATTAAAAGAATATTTGAAAAAATCAAATCCATCAACAATTAATTCCATTCTTGCTTCTTGGAGAGGACTTTATGATGCAGCCAATGATTTTGAATTTGATCTAAAAAATGTTGAGGTTAAAACTAAAAAAGAATCTAAATTATTTGTCAAAATTTCGAGTGAGTATCAATTGGAAAAAGAATTGGATAAGGATTTAGAATTATTGGTTGTTTCTGTTAAAATAGATTTAATCGAAGGCAGATCAATACATGATATGCTTCTAGAAATCGTAAAACAGGTAAGGGCAAAAATTGGGGATTTATTAATATTGTATCAAGCATTAAATCAAAAAGGATTAACACTTGAGAATTTAAAACAGTACAACAATCATAGATTCATAGTATCAAAAACAGAATCATTTGACGCTGGTAAAGATGATTTTCCAAAGTTATCAATATCTAATATTGTTAACGAGGTTTCAAATTTGAAGTATAAGTTAAGAGTAACTCAGTTAGAAGAATTTTTAATTGAAATGAAAAAATATTAAATGATTTTAGAAGAGTATTTTAATTACAGAAGTGAATTATTAGATCAATCAAAAGATGATGAGGGATTTATTCAAGAAAATTTAATCCTTTCACAAGTATTGCCATCTATGTTAGATGCAAAACTGATAGATTCTGAAGATTTTACTAATTCCTATTTTAAATCAACTGTTGATAAATTAAAGATTAATGCATATAGTATTAACGAATCAGGTGAGAGACTTGAACTCTTTCTAATAGATGAGAATTCGATTGATCTGTCTGCCTCATCTAAAGACCTAATGGTTTCAACTAAAGCTTCTTATGAGAGTCAGTTTAAAAGATGTACAAGCTTTCATAACAAGGCTATTAAAGGACATCTAAATGATGAAATTCAAGATTCAAGTCCAGTGAGACCATTAGTCTCTAACATTTCTTCTTCTCAAGGAGCGGAACAATTTGATGTTGTTGAAATATTTCTAATAACATTAACTTCTACTGTTTCCTTACGTGGTACCAGCCCTCAACCAAATAGAATTGAGTTTGATGATGAAGAAATTGTTGTCACATATCATAAAAATAGAGAGAGACACAAAAAAGACCTGATTATTAAAAAAAGAATTATTGATCTTAATTTCTTATATAATGTTCTCATTTCACAAGGAAGTAGAGAAGCATTAACCGTTAATTTTGAGAAAACTTTTGGAGACTCTTTGTATGCAATTAAAGCTGCAGATGAAGATTATTTTGAGTCTTACCTTTGTGTTTTGCCTGCCTCAATAATTTCTAGATTGTATAAAGAATTTAGCACAAGGTTGTTAGAGAAAAATGTTAGATCTTTTTTACAGTTTAGAGGAGTGAATAAAGGAATTAGGGAGACAATCCGTAAAGAGCCTGAGAAATTTGTAGCTTACAATAATGGTTTAACTATTACCGCAACTGATGGTGATATTTCATTTGAATCTGGTCAATATAAAATAAAAGCACTAACAGATTTTCAGATTGTAAATGGTGGTCAAACCACTGCAACTATTTATTTTACACAAAAGGACGGTTTTGACATTAGCAAGGTGAAAGTAATGGCCAAAATTAATGTTGCTAAGGAAGCAACCGATGAAGAATTAGAGGAGTTAATATCTAATATTAGTACATTTTCAAATGCTCAATCAAGAGTATCTAAAGTTGATTTACGCTCAAGGAATCCACAATTGGTAAGAATAAAATCACTTAGTGAAAGTGTTATGACTCCTTCTGGTAAAAAATGGTTTTTTGAACGAGCTAAGGGTGAATTTAATACTAAGTTGAGAATTGCGGGGTCTAACAAAAACAGATTAGCCAAAGAATACCCGACAGAACGGAGATTCTCAAAGGAGTTAATGGCGAAATACTATTCTGCATGGGGAAACCAGCCACATCTGGTTAAAAAAGGAGGTGAAAAAATATTTAGATATTTTATTGAAAAGTTAACAGGTGAAGGTGAATTTAAAAAACCCATTAATGTTAATCGTGATTTCTATGAAGAACTGATCGCAAACATAATTATGTTCCGCAGGCTAGAGAAAATTTATGGTGCAGGAAAAAATTCCATGGGTCAAATAAGGTCTGCTGTTGTACCTTATACACTTTCCGTTTTATTTATGGTAACAGATGGGGATAAAAAAGCCCCTTCTTTTGATCTCCTGAAAATATGGCTTAATGAAGGTTTAGAAAATGATTTAGAAGCATATTTAACTCAATTACTAAAATTAGTTAATGAGCTTATTAAGAAATATTCTGAGAGTGATGATTATGGTGAATATTCTAAAAAGGAAGAGTTATGGAAGAGAATTAGTTCTTCTAAAGAGATAAAAGAATTTATAAGTACAGATGACACCGTAAAAATTATTGATAAATATGGCATTAGCAAAGCTGAATTAAAAAAAAGAAAAGGAGCAAATGAAAGCTCAGAAGAAGTGAATTTTAAAAACTTAAGTGATAATGTTTTAATCCATTCTAATGGTATCAACTATTATAAATCCATTCAGTCAAATTCTGGCATATTAACCGGTACAGATGAAAGACGTCTTTCATCATTAGTGCATGCAATAATTAATAAATTGGATATTGAAGATGATTTAGTATTATTCGAAAGCAGTTTAACAAATAAATTACGAGTAGAAGTTCCTAATTTTTTTGATAGTATTGAAAGAGAAGAAAGTTTACTGTATAATACTTTAGATTATGTAATTACACATTATAATAAGTGTATTAATGAAAAGAATGATATACTCTTAGAGTTTCAAAAAATAGAAGCAATTGCAAAAGTTAAACAAATAAAATATGCTTCAGTGTTCGGTCAAATTGGGAAAAATCTGGTTACCGGAGTTCCACCAACTATTAAACAGATGTACTACGCTTCCAATATATTGGAAGACAAAAATGTAAATGAATTAAAGCCTAAAAAAAAGCAAATAGATATTAGTAGAGTTAGAATAGATGAGTTGGTAATGAGAAAAATGTTTGAGTGGGATTCTACTGCGAAGATTTTAAGTATTAACGAGCGTAATTATATAGCTGATTTTGCCTGGGGATTAAAAAAGCTAAACAGTTTTCATAAAAAAAATATAAAGAGACATCTAGAAATACTTTTAAAAAATGGGTTTAAAATATATTAGAATATGGCAGAACGTTCAAAAGAATTAATACAAGTAGGATACTATTTATCTAAATTTGGTCAACAAGATCCTCCCAAAAGATTAAAAACAGATAAATGGAATGAAGTATACAGGATGTTTTATGACACATTAAATGGCGGAAGAGCGATTTTAGAATTTGAACATAGTTTAAAAAACTCAAGAGATGATTTTGATGGTTATTTTTCAGAAACTAATAGAGAGGGTTGGAAAGATAAAGATGGTAACCCAGCAAAGTTAACTGGGTTTTCAATAGATGTTTATGAAGAATTTCAGAATAAAGATGAAAATCAAATATGGTCAATTATAAAGTCTTATTTGGATATAGATTATAAATTAAGGCCAGTTATTTTTAATGATCTTATATCAGAAGACAATGCTAATAGTGATTTGGATTCTACAACAACAGAAGGAGGAATCAAAGTTAGAATATCCAAGACTATTGAAAGAAGCCCTAAATTAAGGCAGCAGGCTTTAGACATACATGGTTATAAATGTCAGGTCTGTAATTTTGATTTTGAATTGACCTATGGTAAATGGGGTAAAGAGTTTGCAGAAGTACATCATATAAAACCATTATCAGAATTAAACGGCGAGAAATATAAAACAGACCCTAAAACTGATTTAGCAGTTTTGTGTGCTAACTGTCATAAAATGGTTCATAGAAAGAAGGGTATAACACTTTCATTAGATGAATTAAAAATTAAAATAAAAAATAATTAAAACATTAAGCAATAAGTAATGCTTACCAAAACAGATTTTAAGTATTATCTAGATTGTCCAGAATCTATATGGTTATTAAAAAATAAACCGGAGGTATATCCTAAAGGTGAGTTTTCATTATTTGCAGAAAAACTAATTAAAGAGGGTTTCGAGGTAGAAGCCTACGCAAAACAACTATTTATAAATGGTTTAGACTTACCAGAATATGGAAGTCCTACTCAAACACAAGAGGCATTAATAGACGCTCATAGGGTTTACTTTCAACCTTCATTTAGCACTAATAACGATGTATTTGCACGTATAGATATATTAGAGCGTTTAGCAGATGATACGTGGCATATATATGAAGTAAAATCATCTACCTCAATAAAAAAGGATAGAAAGCATAGACAAATAGAGGATGCATGTTTTCAAAAGTATGTACTTACAGAATGTGGTTATCAAGTTTCTAAAGTTTCTATTATTCATTTAAATAAAGAGTATATAAAACAAGGTAATATAGTTCCTAATGAATTATTGGAAATTGCAGATGTTACAGATGCAGTAGATGGTATTTATTCAAGTGTAATCAATCAAATTAATTCAGCTTCAAATTTTATTAGTAAAAAAATAATTAATGAGACAATATGTTCTTGTAAGTTCAAAACAAGGTCTAATCATTGCGATGCATTTAAGTATTTTAATACTACTATTCCAGAATATAGTATTTATGAAATAGGTCGTATTTCAGCTAAAAAGATAGGTTTCTTAGCAGATAATGAGCAATTAGCAATTATTGATATTCCTTTAAATTTTGAGTTAAATGTAAATCAGCAAACCCAAGTAGAATCTGTAAAACAAGAGCAACCTATAATCCATCAAGCTAATATTATAAGGGAATTAAACAAATTAGAGTTCCCATTACATTTTATAGATTACGAAACCTATGCAAGTGCTATTCCAAGATTAGATGGTTTAAGTCCACATAAACATTTAACTTTTCAAGTATCTATTCATACACTAACAGAAGATGGTATTTTAACTCATTTTGAGTATTTATTGGATGAAATGAAAATGCCAAAAGGTATGTTACAAGCTATGCAAGACTTTACGGGAAGTATAGGGACTTTCGTATCGTGGCATGCCAGTTTTGAAATAGGAAGAAATAAAGATTTAATTGAATGGTTACCAGAGGTTACTAATTATCTAACTTATATCAATGAACATACATTTGATCTAGAAACCATTTTCAAAAAAGATTATATAGACTATCGTTTTCACGGTTCAAGCTCAATAAAAAAAGTACTGCCAGTATTATGCCCAGATATAAGCTATTCAGATTTAGATGTTAATAATGGCACAATGGCATTAGATACTTGGGGAAGAATGGTACTAGACCCAAACTTTAATGAAGATATAAAAGCAACAAGAAAGAATCTTTTAGAATATTGTAAATTAGATACTTTTGCTATGGTTAAGATTTACAGAGTGTTAGTAAAGTTGAATTAACAATTAAAACTAGTTTATAAATTGCCTCATATAATCACGAAGTTGATTATCACAAACATATATGAAAGTGCCTTTTATGCCTCTTAGCATCATTGTCTTATATATATTAAGAATATATTCTTTTAACACATATGGATCTTTAATTCCTTGTTTTCCTTTTTTATCAAAATATTGGGAACGATCGATTTCAATTTGATTATTATGTGGATTATATTTTATTTCATTTCCGAAAATTATACCACAATAATTTAGATCATATCCTTGAGAAGTGTGAATACAGCCAATTTCATTTATCGCATTGTCCGAATTTATCCAATCTATATGAGTTGTATTCCATTTAAATTCCTGCCCTTGTATATTTATATCGATAGCATTGCTATTTTTTTTAGAATCCCAAGGCCAAGAATAACCTGCTAACATTCGACATAAACCATGCTCTTTTTCTTTTTGAATAAGATTAGTGTGTAAATCTTTCAAAGATTCATATATTTTTAATTCATAATTTTCACTTTCAAATTGAGCATCTCCCTTTTGAAAGCGACAGTTTAATAGGTTATCAGTAAAATTAATATAATCTGCCCCACCTTTTACACGGTGTTGTGATACCAACGTTACAATATTCTGATATGTTTTTTTTAATTCAAGGAATCTATCTTTATCAATATCAGTAGGTTTAATTGATTGCCCTTCGTCATAAAAGAAAATCTGATTTTTAGATTGCTTCAATATCCAATCTAACTCGGTTCCTTTATCCAAATCAAAACCTAATAATCGATTAGCATTATCATAACTTCCATAACTAGTTAAACCAATTCTTTGTCTTAAGCGATGTGATTCATCTACCAGTAATATATCGTATGTATTTCTCGATACTTCAGTTGGGCCAATTACCATGTTTCCTTTTAATCCTTTAACGCTCTGAAACACCTTTTTCAAAGTTTTACGCAAAGATGTCATAGGGACTACCAATGCCACTTTTGGATTAGGATATTTTATCTTAAGTTCAATTATTTTTTTTAATTGATCCGTGTAAGTTTCATCAGTATCATCTAAATGAGATTTGTTAATATCAGTTTTTAGTAATTTTATTAAAAAAACAGCTAACACAGATTTCCCTGTTCCAGCACCACCCTCAACAAAAATGGTGTTATTACTTTTTTTATTCAAAAGGTTAAGAATTTCTAACACAGAATTATGCTGATCTATACTTAAACTTTTATATGGAGAATATTTAAAAAAATCAGAATTGTCAAGCCTTTCAATTGGATTTTTAGCGTAATTTTTTGCCAGTAACATATTCCAAACCTCTTCAAAAACAAATCGATATTGAGACTTTTGATAATAATTATGGTCAACTAAACCGGCATTCCCATTTTGTAATGAATAGCTTTTATCAGCATCCATATAACTTATTAATTGAGACTCAATATCCAG
Source organism: Algibacter sp. YIN40 (assembly GCF_057219435.1). Taxonomy (NCBI): domain Bacteria; kingdom Pseudomonadati; phylum Bacteroidota; class Flavobacteriia; order Flavobacteriales; family Flavobacteriaceae; genus Algibacter; species Algibacter sp. YIN40. The sequence goes on from NZ_JBXVVC010000003.1 coordinate 357,379, forward strand.
TACTGCTGATTTATTGAACTTATCACAACTAATTACTAGTAATTCATTTAAACGTAATCTTTCAATATTTGAAAGATGGTTTTTCATTCGTGTTATTGCATTTGTAGATTCTCCAATATATGCCTCTTTAATATTTTCGTTTTTGATTACATAAACAACAGGCCAAGAATTGGCCATAAATTTATTTAACAGGTACTCATCTGAACCTCTTTTAGAAAATTTATATGAATGGATTTCAAGAGAACTTATGAAATCATTTATCATAATTCGGTATATTTATTTGCATTGCCCCTTGACTTGTCAACTGGATATTTTGCATTGTTCTTCTTTATTTTATCTAAAATAATATCCTTGACATTTAAATCATTTTTTGAAGCTAATAAAAAAGCAAATGAAAATATATCAGCTAATTCCTCTGCTAGCTTTATTTTAGAAACATCTTCAATATCTTTAATACTATTTTTCCATAAAAAAAGTTCATTTAGTTCTGAAGCTTCAATCGAAATTGCTAATGCTAAATTTTTTGAATCATGAAATTGACTCCAATCTCTTTCATCTCTGAATTTTGTTAATTCTTCTATAATTTCTTCGATTTCAGTCATTTTGAATAATGATTTAATTGTCATAAAAACAGGTTATACAAATCTAATTTATTTTTATTAAAGATGTTTTTCAAAAACAATTAAATCCCTATTAATTATTTTTCATAATATCATTCAATATCTGTTCATCCACCATTTTGTTAAATCCTCGGACTGAATAGATCCATGTTCTTTTAGTTCCTTCATCATTCTGGACAGTCTTTTCTGGTCTTCTTTGATTTTTATTTCCTGCAACCATTTTTCTAATTCCAATATTTTTCCTTTCTGTTTACAATATCCGCATCCCCAATCGTCATTTAAAGTAGAAACCATTATTTGATGATTGCCACCACAAGGACATCTGGCTACCCAGCTATTAGGGTTATACCCTGTAGGTCTCGGATTTAAATTTTGCTCTCTTAAATAATCAATTAAAGGTGTCTGATATGCTTTTGCCTGTTCCATTATGGCAAGCTTTTCATCCTGCATGACTTTAATAATGCCGTCAAATTCCTGTTTGGTGAATACAACACTGTTTTGAAAAATGGGGAATCCTTCGTAAGGGAGGTTTGCTTCAATAATCTCTTTAACAATAAAGATTATATTCTCTTTGAGGTTTTCATACCTTAATTTGTACTGGGCACATAATTCCAGTTCTCCTCCATCCATTCTGTAAGCAATCTGGATGTAATTGTCGTCAGTTACTCTGTAAAAATATTTAAAATCAATATCACCCATTATTTCAAGAGTATCCATAAGATATATGAACTCAGCGATAATAGATTCACAGGACCCAAAATATAATCTGGGATTCATTTTAACACCTTCCTTTGTTGTGAAAACGGTTTTCATAATGCATAGTTTTAAAGATTATGCGTCAGGAGTAAATAATAAACAGTGTTGAAATCATTTATTTTGACTGGACTGTCCGTATTCTGAACCACCGTGGCTTTTGTGCTCGGTTGGTACGCATATATTGCGTTCCTGATACTTAACCAAAGATAATAAAACTCTTAGAAGAATTTCTATTTTAAATAATAACGTACAAAAAATAAGATTTGTTAATAATTTTGACTTATCAACATTATTTTCTGTAGAAAAATTTTCCTAGCCCTTTTGGAGGTTGTTTAAAGGTATTATTATAATTTTATTGAAGTTAAATACTTTAATTTTAGAATAATAATGAGTGCTTTTAGAGATGATTTTTTTGATGGTGATGAGTTCGATTATTTTAATATAGAATCTTGGACTGATGATATTTTAAGTCTGCAAGAAGATTACGATAAGTATATTGTTTTTTATAATGATTTAAAGGCATCAATTAATAATGAAGTTTATCTAAGTCCTATTGATGCCTGCATTCCTGTAAGAGAAATTAATATCATGATTGAGCGTATAAATGCTAACAAAAGCTATAGGATATCTAAATATGGGGTGTATCGCGATTGTGAAGATTATTTAGTTAAGACAGAGTGGTTTTTTCAATTAGATTCTGATAAACAATTTAAAATACGCTTTGATTTTTATTCCAATATTGTTTTAAGTATTCACAAGGCCTTTTATAGGGCTTAGTTTGCCGACGATGGCGCCGGGTATCTCGAGGCTGTTAAAAAAGATAAGGCTTGGTATAATTAGTTTGGTATCTTTAAATATGAAATGGCCCAAGAAATACAAGGATTATCACGACTACTATAGCCATAGCATGCCTTTGCCAACCTTAATAGGTATTGTTTTTATAATTATTAGCCTGGTGGCTTTTGGCATTTATATTTTATTAAACTAATACTAGTTTTTATTAGTTGCTCTTCCATAATTAAGATTCGCGGATTAAAACATTGGTAATGAAGTAATGTCAATTATTTACTCTTAAAATCAATTTAATCTATATAAAATTATAAATAGCTGACTAAATGTTGACTAGAATTAAAATTAAAAATCCGTAATATATTGACTATCAATATAGTTACGGATTTTGTAAGCGGAGAAAGAGGGATTCGAACCCCCGGAGGTGTGACCCTCAACAGTTTTCAAGACTGCCGCATTCGACCACTCTGCCATTTCTCCTTGAGTGCCTCATCAGGTATCCCCTGAATGCGGGTGCAAATATAGAACCCTTTTTTATTTCTTTCAAATAAAAGCATCAATTTTTAGTTTTATTTTTTTTAAAAGCTACAATTAAATTAATTACGCACTCAATATGCCAAAAAAGATAATACATGTCTTATTTTTGCATAAATTTTAAAAGGTTTATGGATATTATCGAAAAGCTAGAATGGCGCTATGCAACTAAAAAGTTTGATATAGATAAAAAGCTAACTGACGAAAAGTTACTTACTTTAAAAAAGGCATTTAATTTAACAGCTACATCCTTTGGTTTGCAAACTATAAAATTACTGGTTATAGAGAACGAATTGCTTAGAGAGCAGTTAGTACCACATTCATTTAACCAGAAGCAAGTGTTAGAAGCTTCCCATTTATTAATAATATGTATTCAAGATGTTATTAATAAACAGGATGTGAATGCCTATTTTGATAATATAAAAGATATTAGAGAGACTCCAGAAGATATTTTAGAGCCCTATAAAAAGGACCTTCTTAATATGATGGATAATAAGTCTGTAGATGAACAGCAGAGATGGTCCTTAAATCAAGCTTACATAGCTTTAGGGAATTTAATGACCGTTTGCGCTTTAGAAAATATAGATTCTTGTCCTATGGAAGGATTTATACCCGATAAATACGATGAAATTTTAAAACTTAAAAATAGAGGTTTAAAATCTGTGCTATTACTGCCAGTAGGCTATAGAGCAAAAGACGATATGTTTTCAGGTTTTAAAAAAGTTAGAAAACCCATAAATGAAGCAGTAATCGAATTATAAAATATTTGGGGGTTACCCTCCCGATAGTTATCGGGAGGGTCGGGCTTTCGGTAATCGATTCCCGAAGAAAAATTGGGAGAGCTTCAATAAATGCCTCAATCCCTGCCTGCCGGAAGGCAGGTCTAACGAAAAGCAAAGCCCCAATACAACATTAAAGAAAATAAATTATGCCAGGATTTGAATTATTTGGAGATTTAGAAAGAAAAGAAGTAAATGATGTTTTAGACAATGGCGTACTTATGCGCTATGGTTTTGATGGTATGCGAAAAGGCCATTGGAAATCTAAAGAGTTAGAAGCAGAATTACAAAAAACATTCCAATCAAAACACGTGCAACTAGTTTCAAGTGGTACCGCTGCAGTTTCGGTAGCATTAGCCTCAGCTGGTGTTGGAGCTGGAGATGAAGTGATCATGCCAACCTTTACATTTGTAGCCAGTTTTGAAGCGATTATGATGTTAGGAGCAATTCCAGTACTTGTAGATATTGATGATACTTTAGGGTTAAATCCAGCCGCAGTAGAAAAAGCTATAACACCCAAAACAAAAGCCATTATGGTGGTTCAAATGTGCGGAAGTATGGGAGATATGGACGCTCTACAAACAATTTGTAATAAATATAATTTGTTGTTAGCAGAAGATGCATGTCAAGCTATAGGCGGAACTTATAAGGGAAAGCCACTCGGGAGTATTGGTGATTTAGGTTGTTTCTCATTCGATTTTGTAAAAACGATAACATGTGGCGAGGGTGGAGCCGTTATTACTAATAATAAAGATTATTATTTGAACGCAGACCATTATAGCGATCATGGGCATGACCATATTGGTAATGATAGAGGGGCTGAAACCCATCCATTTTTAGGTTATAATTTTCGAATTTCAGAACTACATGCAGCAGTTGGTTTAGCACAAGTAAAACGTTTACCTGAGTTTTTGGACATTCAAAAAAGAAATTTCAACATTATTAGAGAGGCTTTTACAGATATTCCAGAAGTTACATTTAGAACTGTGCCAGAAGGAGGTGAAGAGAGCTGTGCCTTTTTAAATTTCTTTATGCCAGATTTAGAAACATCTAGAAAAGTAATTCAAGGTTTTAAAGAAGGTGGGGTAGATGCATGCTGGAATTACTATGATAATAGCTGGCATTATATACGTAAATGGGATCATTTAAAAGAATTAAAGTCCTTATTTCCAATTACAAAAGAGGTCCAGCAAGGTTTGGAATATTTAAAAACTAAAGAGTTTAAAATGTCTGATCACTATATTGCTAGAAACATTTCATGTTTAATAAAATTATCTTGGACAAAAGAAGAAGTTCAAGAACGAGCAAATAGAATGGCTCAAATAATTAAAGAAGTTAAATAGTCTAAATTTTAAGACACCTGTATTGTTTTTGTATGGGCGATACTTTTTAGTTTTTATGAACTTGATGGTAGTTTTGTGATTCAAGCTATTAAACATGAAAAGAGACTACTTTATTTTACTTATAATTACAATTCTAATTTCTCAAATATCAGTAGGGCAACAAATGCCTATCGATTTTGAAGATGGCTCAGATAATTTTAGTGTTTGGGGAGGAAGTACGTTTGCTAATGCACAATCTCCAACAGACTCAAATAATTCCGTTGGACAATTTTTTCGTTCGAGTTCTGCATTAGAACAAGGGCAGTATATTGATTTAGTTAGATCTATTGATTTAGATGTAGATAATACGATAACATTAATGTTTTATGCATTCGATCCTAATCTACATAATGTTGTTCTTAAGTTAGAGCTTGGAGTAAATTCAGATATTGAAATAGCAATAAATTTGACCTCACAGAATACTTGGACAGAATTAACTTATGATTTTTCAACTATTGGTGGTAGCGGTAAATATGATAGATTAACTATTAGAATAGATGATGGTAGTTCTGTGCCTGGGACTTTTTTAATAGACGATATTGACGATGGTTCTGTACCAACAGACCCGAATGCTATAGATGTTGAATATACAGATTTAGTTTGGGCTGATGAATTTGACACATCTGGAAAGACTGCTATCAGTGCAACTAATTGGTTTCACCAAACTCAATTACCAGCTGGAGGAAACTGGTTTAACGGGGAAGAACAACATTATACAAACCGCATAGAAAACTCGTTTGTAGAAAATGATAATTTAAATATTGTTGCCATTAAGGAATCGTTTACTGATCAAGGAGAAACTAAACAATTTACATCAGCAAGGTTAAATTCTAAATTTGCATTTACCTATGGAAGAGTTGACGTTAGAGCTAAATTGCCGTTCGGTGATGGAACGTGGCCAGCAATTTGGACATTAGGTAAGAACATTAATGAAAGTGGGGCTTATTGGCAGACCCAAGGTTTTGGCACAACAAGTTGGCCTGCATGTGGAGAAATAGATGTTATGGAGCATGGGTTGGGTGCTGTAAACCATACATCGAGTGCGTTGCATACACCTTCAAGTTCTGGAGCTACAGTAAATACAGCATCACAAGTACTTAGTGATGTAGCCAATAATTATCATATTTATTCAATGAATTGGTCTCCTAATCAAATTACCTTTTTAGTGGATGGGGTTGGTTACTATACCTATAACCCTGCAATTAAAGATGCTAGTACATGGCCATTTGATGAAGACCAATATATTTTGTTAAACATTGCTATGGGGGGTATAGCTGGAACGATAGATTCAGGTTTTACACAAAGTGCTATGGTTATTGATTACGTTCGAGTTTATCAAGACGCACCCTTGGGCATAGAAGATATTACTGCAAATAAAGTTCGTGTTTTTCCTAATCCAGCGAGCGCAAAAATAAACTTACGCACTAATTTGGATATTGATTATGTTGAAGTTTATGATGTTTTTGGCAAATTTATACATAGAGATTCCGCAGCTGATAAATCTATTAAAGTAAATGGTTTAAGCTCTGGATTATATTTGCTTAATATTTATTCGAATGGTTCTAGAATAGTTAAAAAGGTAGTTGTAAATTAATATTTTACATACTCAACTATTTCTAACCCATAACCAATTAAACCGACACGTTTAGTCTGTTCAGCATTAGAAATTAATCGAAGTTTATGAATGTTTAGGTCATGCAGTATTTGCGCTCCAATGCCAAAATCACGGATATCCATATTTACCCGAGGCGCTTTAGTAACCTCATTACTTGTTTGGTGTTCCTTCAAGTAAATTAGGCGTTTTAAAATATTCATGGATTGAGATTCCTGATTAATAAATATGATGGCGCCTTTACCTTCACTGTTAATTACTTGAAACATATCTTCTAACTGCTTATCAACATTATTTGTTAATGTACCCAGAATATCATTATTTATTAAAGTAGAATTTATTCTAGTCAGTACCTTGTCATTGTCTTTCCATTGCCCTTTTGTAAGTGCTATATGTACCTGATTATTAGTTGTTTGCTGGTAGGCACGTAATCTAAAACTTCCAAACCGAGTTTCTATTTCAAAATCTTCCTTTTTCTCGATTAAGGAATCGTGTTGCATACGATATGCAACTAAATCTTCTATAGATACAATCTTTAAATCTAAGTTTTTAGCAACTTCAATTAGCTCAGGTAAACGTGCCATCGAGCCATCTTCATTCATTATTTCAACAATAACACCTGCTGGTTCTAGACCTGCTAAACGCGCAAAATCTATGGCCGCCTCTGTATGGCCTGTACGTCTTAAAACACCACCTTCTTTTGCCACTAACGGAAAAATATGCCCAGGACGTGCTAATTCAAATGGTTTAATATCAGAATTAATCAAAGCTTTAATGGTTTTCGATCTATCACTAGCCGAAATACCTGTAGTAACACCGTTACCTCTTAAATCTACCGAAACAGTAAAAGCAGTTTCCATAGGATCTGTATTATTACGAACCATCATGCCTAATTCTAACTCTTTACATCTAGTTTCCGTAAGAGGAGCACATATTAAACCACGACCATGCTTTGCCATGAAATTAATCATCTCTGGTGTAACCTTATCGGCTGCAGCTACAAAATCTCCTTCATTTTCACGATTTTCATCATCTACAACAATAATGACCTTGCCATTTCTAATATCATCAATGGCATCATGAATTGAGTCTAGTTTAAAAGTTACGGTTTTAGTTGTCATGGTTTTTTCAATAATCATAGCGCAAAGATATTGCTTATTTTAAACTATCTAAACAATTCAATCTTAAGTCTTCTTTCATTTTCGCTTTTAAGAAAACATAAGTTATCATGTAAAGAGGCATTCCAATTAATAAAAGTATAGAATTAGGAGCATTTCTTTTGATGTGTTTGTAGAAGCTAAATAAATTTAAAATAGATTTGATATAGTATAATACATATAAAAACAGAGATACCAAACTAAGTTGAATAGAGGCTGAAGCTAAAGAAGGCAACTTATTATTTTTGAAAACAAAGAAGAGCACTAATAAAACAGCTGCTATTGAAAATAGGGTAATTGCAAACTGTGAATGTTCTTTATAGTTTTTTGCTATGCTTTCAGTTTTGTCAAATGTATTATGAATTGATAACCCTGCTTCTCTTAATTCTGAAATTGAATAACCTCTTTGTTCTAATATTTTTATGGCTTCATAACGTGTATTTTCATCATGACCTAAGCTTTCATAATTTTTAATAACATCAATTAATTCTTCATTCTTATAAGAGGATAAGAACTTATAATCTACTTTGTCCTTTTCTTTTATTTTAAATATTTTCTTTATTGGTTCTATAATGTTTCCTACTTCAAATAAACCTCTATCTGCAGTGGCACGTCTTGTTAAATATACACCTAGCGGTAGCATGACAAGCGTAGAGAACCAACTTGCTAAGATCGGGTTGAAATTACCAGTTTTAGCACTATTCGTAGCAAAAATACCTATAAAATGATAAGTTAAAAACAATAGAATTGCAATAACCATTGGCAGCCCAATACCACCTTTACGTATTAATGCTCCAAGGGGAGCACCAACAAAAAACAAAATAACACAGGCAAAACCAAGTGCTAGTTTTTCATGGAATGAGATAATGTGTTTTTTAAAATTAGTTTTAGAAAGTTTGACGGTGTTTTCTTTAGAGACAATAATTTGCTTTGTACTGTTAAAGGAATTTAAGGCAATATTTACTATTTGAGATTTGCTTTTCGTTTCATATAAATCTAAAAGATTGTCAACAAAAATTGAGTCCTGACTAACTTGTTCTTCTTCAATTATTTTTGATGGGCTAAAATTACTAATGCTTTTTCTTAAATTGTTTATGTTAGTACGTTGATATAGTGTTGATGCAAACGACTCATAATCAGACTGATATTTATTAGATAAAGAATCAATAGCCTTGTCTAAACCGCTTAAATTAAGCATGTTATATTTGTCTGAATAAGACTTTTCGTCTATGTCTACATTATTTAATTTGGTTAAATCAATATTAATAATGTATTTCTTAAAGGTGCTTTTTGCAAAGGGTTTCTTTTTTCTTGCAACTGCTTTTTTAGGTATGATGTCATTATAATAATTACCATCAAATAAAATAAGCTTTAACACATTGGAGCTTTCTTTACCTACAAGTTCTCCATTATTTGCTTTTATGGTTGTAGCATTGGTTCTGCCATCTGCTGCTTTAATATGAATTATAACATCATGAAGATATTGACCTCGTTCACCACTTTTATCTACAAACTTAATATTGTAATTACCTACGGGATTAAATTGTCCTTTAGCTAATAGCATGGCAGGTTTAAGCTTTGCAATATTTTTACGTAGGTTATAAGAATTGTATTCTGCCCAAGGGATAACATTATTAGAAAATAAGAAGGTGGTAAAACCTAGTATTACGATAAAAACACTTAACCCAGACATGGCACGCTGTAAAGAAATCCCTGTGGATTTCATAGCTGCAAATTCATAGTTTTCGGCAAAATTCCCAAAAACCATGATAGATGACAGTAGAATAGTTAATGGAAGAACTAGCGGGATAAGTTTAGGAAGAAAATAAAATATGAACTTAAAAACTACCCCTATATCCAAGTCTTTGCCTGCTAATTCTTTTATATAAAGCCAAATAGTCTGTAATACAAAAATCAGCATGAGAATTAAAAACACGCTGATAAAAGTCTTAAGGTAGGAGGTTAGTATGTAGCGGTCTAGTATTTTCAATCTAGTTTGTTGATGTAATAATCACTGTATTTATTCTCATCAAAAGTAAATATGGTTTTTGATAGCGTTTCGTTTGTTTTGAAAGAATTAACGGTAAGTGTCGTTTTAGTGCCGTTTTTCCCATTCTGTATTAGATTATAAATATGTTTAGTATTAGAATCAATACCAAGTAAAATATGCTTTATTTCTGAGTTACTGTCAATAGGTACTAATTTTACATATTGAATTTTTCTACCCTTAACACTTTGCTCAATATCTAATTCATAGGTATATCCGTCTTCATAGAAAGATAGCATTTTGCTAGGTGTGATACTATCGTCTTCATCATTATCTGAAGATATAGTTACTTCTTCATCCTCTGGACTAATATTATACATTGTTTTACCATCAAAAATCCTGGTTACACCTAGAATGTTCAAAATGTATTTATCTCCTTGCATTATAACATCACCTCGAGTTTCTTGTTTTATGTTTTCGGCAGTATTTTCTAATACGTATTTAAAATCAATAGCTATATTATCATAGCTTTTAACTTTTTCTGAAACTTCTTTTAGCAATGCTTTCCCTTTATTTGAATCTTGAGCAAAACCATTAAAAGTTAAGGCAATAATTAATATGGTTACAATATTTTTCATCTTTAATCTAAATTTCGTTATCTAAAAGATTGTCTAAAGCAATTAAATCTGTCACTAAAACCTGTCTCGCTTTACTGCCTTCGAAAGGACCAACAATACCGGCAGCTTCTAATTGATCTATGAGTCTACCAGCTCTATTATAACCTAATTTTAGCTTTCGTTGCAACAAGGAAGCTGAACCTTGTTGTGCGGTTACAATAACAATTGCGGCGTCTTTAAACAATTTATCTCTGTCTGAGATATCTATATCAAGACTTGTGCCACTTTCTTCACCAACATACTCTGGTAAAAGATAGGCATCTGGATACGCTTTTTGAGAACCAATATAGTCGGTTAGTTTTTCAATTTCAGGTGTATCTACAAACGCACATTGCACACGAATAACATCGTTTCCTTGAGTGAAAAGCATATCTCCACGTCCAATTAATTGGTCAGCACCAGAACCATCTAATATAGTTCGAGAGTCAATTTTAGAGGTTACTCTAAATGCAATACGTGCTGGAAAATTAGCTTTAATTATACCAGTAATTACATTAACAGAAGGCCGTTGAGTTGCAATTATTAAATGAATACCAATAGCACGCGCGAGTTGTGCTAAACGGGCGATAGGGGTTTCAACTTCCTTTCCAGCAGTCATTATAAGATCTGCAAACTCGTCGACAACTAAAATAATGTATGGCAAAAATTGATGCCCATCATTAGGATTAAGTTTGCGTGCTTTAAATTTTGTGTTGTATTCTGCTATGTTTCTACACATAGCATTTTTTAGAAGCTCATAGCGGTTATCCATTTCAATGCATAAAGAATTTAATGTATTGATAACCTTTGTGTTGTCTGTAATAATTGCTTCTTCACTATCTGGTAATTTTGCTAAATAATGACGCTCTATTTTGTTGAATAAAGTAAGCTCTACTTTTTTAGGATCTACTAAAATGAATTTAACTTCGGCTGGGTGTTTCTTATAAAGTAACGATGTTAAAACGGCATTTAAACCAACTGATTTACCTTGTCCAGTAGCACCAGCCATAAGTAAGTGAGGCATTTTTGCAAGGTCTACCACAAAAGTTTCATTACTAATAGTTTTACCAAGGGCTATTGGTAATTGCATTTCTGAACTTTGAAATTTTTTAGATGCAATAACAGATCGCATCGAAACAATAGTAGAATTTTTATTTGGCACTTCAATACCAATGGTTCCTTTTCCAGGAATAGGAGCAATAATACGAATACCAAGTGCCGAAAGAGACAACGCAATATCATCCTCTAAATTTTTGATTTTTGAAATTCTAACACCCGCTTCTGGTACGATTTCATATAAGGTTACTGTTGGACCAATCGTGGCTTTTATACTTGCAATTCCAATTTTATAATTATTGAGTGTTTCAACAATTTTATTTTTGTTTTCCTCTAATTCTTCTTGATTAATAGTAATTCCCTCAGTATCATACTTCTTTAGCAAATCAATAGGAGGGAACTGGTAATTACCTAATTCTAAAGTTGGGTCAAATAATCCGAAGTCTTCAACAAGTTTATTAGATAAATTATCAGTTTCAGAGAGTTCTTCTTTTACCGTTTCAACTTCCATTTCAAGTTCTTCTTCTATTACATCGTCATTTTTAACTTCAACTTCTAGTGGAGTTATAGGTTTGTCATCTTTTTTAGGAGTAATGTTTGTTGGTTCTTCTTTTTTTAGCGGAATTTCAAAAGCGGTTTTAATAGCTTCGGCTTCTTCAGATAAATTATTATCTACGGTTACGACAAAATCATCTTCCGATTCATTCTTAAATTCACTTTTAAAATCATTTTTTGCAGATTTAAATAGCTTTACAAAGCTTTGTACTGTTATTTTAAAACGAATGGCTAAATATGTAATAAGACCAAAAAGAAGAAGCACGATAGCCCCTATTTTACCAATAAAGTCCTGCAGAAACGTATTTACTTCAAACCCAATAGTGCCACCAAGCAAATCATTTTTATTTGCAAAAAAGCCAAGTAATGTTGAAAGCCAAATAACTATTAAAGTTCCCCAAAACCAATGAGTTCTTAACTTAGACTTATTAATATCCATTAATACATATATTCCAGATAAGAATATTAAACCTGAAAAAATGAATGATGAAATACCGAAACCACGTTGTATAAAGAAGTCACTTAACCAAGCCCCAGCTTTACTTAGCCAATTCTCGGTTTGAATTTCACGTGATAAAAAACTAGAAATAGCACTTTGATCTGATTTACCTGTAAAAAAGAACGATACAAATGCTATGAATAATAAGACACCAAATAGAACCAAGAAACTACCAAATATGAGTTTTTGCTGGCTGTTTAACTTAAAACTGGGCATTTTAAGTTTCTTTTTTGGTGTTGACTTAGTCTTACTTTTTTTCTTCGCCATTAACGACATGTTGGTTTAAGCAAAAATACAAATTACTAACGTTTATCCTAAGGGTAATAGTATTTTAAAAAATCTTTGGAAGATAAATAATCAAACCTATAATGCTAGCAAAAACTGCTGCGATAAATACGGCCCCTGCCGCTATATCTTTAATAAGTCCGATTTTTTTATGGTGTTCTGGATGAATAAAATTAGCTATCTCTTCAATTGCTGTATTTATTCCTTCAATACTCATCACCAAACCAATGGCTAAAATTTGTACTATCCATTCAATAGAAGAAATATTAAAAAAGAACCCTGCGGCAGTAACTAATAAAGCTAATACACATTGAATTTTAATACTTGCTTCTGTTTTTAAAAGCAATATGGCGCCTTTAAAAGCATAGCCCACACTTTTTATCCTGTTTGAGAAAAAAGATCCTTTTTTTGTCATTTAATAAGAGTGACTACAATGCTCCTAATGCAGCTTCGTAATTTGGTTCTTGACCTATTTCTGGAACTTGCTCCGTATAAATAACTTTACCATTAGCATCAGCAATAATGACACTTCTAGAAAGTAGAGCATCAAAAATACCATTGAGCATAATTAAGCCGTAGTTTTTTCCAAATGCACCATCTTTATAATCAGATAGCATGACAACATTTTCAAGACCTTCAGCAGCACAAAACTGCTCTTGGCTAAATGGAAGATCTCTAGAAATACAAAGTACTTTAGTGTTTTCTAATTCAGCGGCAGCTTTATTAAAGTTTCTCACAGAAGCAGAACAGACTCCTGTATTAACACTTGGAAAAATATTTAGTACTAGTTTGTGACCTTTAAAATCTTCAAGTGTTTTTGTTGAAAGATCTATAGCTGTTAATTTAAAATCTAGAAGTTGCGATCCAATTTCTGGAAGATTTCCAATAGTTTCAACTGGATTTCCACCTAATGTTATATTTGCCATTTTTTTTGTTTTTTTAATGAGGTTTAAAAGTAAGCATATAAAATTGTAAAAAAAGATAAATTTTTAAAAAGCTATAAAAATTACTTCAATCTATTAAAGATATAAGTCACTATAAATTTTTTCAATTAAAACATAATTTATTAAAATATTAAAGGCTTGAGTTTTGGTAAGTAATTAGTAAATTTATAGGGTAACTAATTAAAACAAAATACCAATGGGAAATAATAATGACGACATAGCTAAATGTCCATTTATGAGTGGAGCTCAAAAAAAACCTGCAGGTGGCGGTACATCAAATAGAGATTGGTGGCCTAACGAGCTTAAGCTGAATATTTTACGTCAAAATGCTTCTAAAAATGATCCATTTGGGGTCGATTTTAATTACGCAGAAGCTTTTAAAAGTGTTGATTTTACTGCGTTAAAAAAAGATGTTATTGAGTTAATGACAGATTCTCAAGATTGGTGGCCAGCAGATTATGGTCATTATGGTGGGTTTATGATTCGCATGGCTTGGCATAGTGCGGGTACTTATCGTGTTGGCGATGGAAGAGGAGGAGCAGGTTCTGGAACACATCGTTTTGCACCATTAAATAGTTGGCCAGATAATGGGAACTTGGATAAAGCACGCCTATTATTATGGCCAGTAAAAAAGAAGTATGGTAATAAAATTTCTTGGGCAGATTTAATGATACTTGCTGGGAATTGTGCATTGGAATCAATGGGCTTTAAAACGTTTGGTTTTGCTGGAGGACGTGAAGATGTTTGGGAACCAGAGCAAGATATATATTGGGGAAGCGAAAATCAATGGTTAGGAAATGACGAGCGCTACGATACTAGTGACGGTGATTTAGAGGGGCATTTAGGAGCGGTTCACATGGGACTTATTTATGTTAATCCTGAAGGACCTAATGGAGAGCCTGATCCTTTGAAATCGGCACATGACATAAGAATCACATTTGGGAGAATGGCAATGAATGATGAAGAAACGGTTGCGTTAGTTGCTGGCGGACATACTTTTGGCAAAGCACATGGAGCTGCAGACCCTGATAAATATGTTGGTGCTGAACCACATGGTGCTTCAATTGAAGAAATGAGTACAGGTTGGAAAAATACATTTGGTACGGGTGTTTTAGATGATACTATAACAAGTGGTTTAGAAGGACCTTGGACACCAAACCCAATTCAATGGGATCATGACTATTTTGATGTATTGCTAAATTACGAATGGGAATTAACAAAAAGTCCAGCGGGAGCACACCAATGGACACCTACGGCTGCTTCCAATGCAAGAATGGCACCAAAAGCAGGTGATGCTGATGGTAAACAAGCATTAATGATGTCTACTGCAGATATGGCATTAAAAAAAGATCTAGGATTTTTAGAAATATCTAAGCGATTCCATAAAGATCATGCCGCCTTCGAAGATGCTTTTGCGCGTGCGTGGTTTAAATTAACACATCGAGATATGGGACCAATCGATCGCTATTTAGGTCCTGAGGTACCGAGTGAAGAGTTGATTTGGCAAGATCCAATTCCTAAAGTTAATTATATATTAAGTGATTCTGATATAGAGTCTTTAAAGAAAATGGTATTAGCTTCAGGTTTATCTATTTCAGAAATGGTTAAAACAGCTTGGGCATCGGCTTCTACTTTTAGAGGTTCAGATAAAAGAGGAGGTGCTAATGGAGGAAGAATTCGTTTAGAGCCTCAAAGAAGTTGGGAAGTAAATAATCCTGAAGAATTAAATAAAGTTTTAAACGTTTTAGAAGGAATTCAAAGTGAGTTTAGTGGTTCTGTTTCTATGGCAGATTTAATTGTACTAGTTGGAAATGCTGGTGTTGAAGAGGCTGCTAATAATGCAGGTTATAATATAAGTGTTCCATATACTCAAGGCAGAGGAGATGCTTCTCAAGAGCAAACCGATTTAGAATCATTTAGTCATTTAGAACCTCTAGCAGATGGATTTAGAAATTACATAAATTCTAAACTTAATGTGGCAGGTGAAGATTTATTGGTTGATCGTGCTAATTTATTAACACTTTCAATTCCTGAAATGACTGTGTTAGTAGGTGGATTACGCGTTTTAGGAGCAAATTATGATGGCTCTAAACATGGTGTTTTTACAGATAATAGTGGAAGTCTAACAAATGACTTTTTTACAAATCTTCTAGATTTTTCAGTTACATGGAAAGCTGCTACTATGGAAGATAAAGAGTTTATAGGACGTGATCGAAAAACTGGAGCTATGAAATTTTCAGCGACTCGAGCAGATTTAATTTTTGGTTCAAATACAGAGCTAAGAGCTATTGCAGAAGTTTATGGAGCTAATGATGGACAGGAACGATTTGTTAATGATTTCGTTTCGGCTTGGGCTAAAGTGATGAATCTTGATAGATTCGATTTGACTTAAGATTAATATCTATAGTTATAAAAAAAGCCCAACTTATAAGTTGGGCTTTCTCTTTTTTTAAAAATATTTTTTAGTTACCTGCTGATAAATTTTTCATCTCTTTCTCAATCATGTCATAAAACTGATCAATTTTAGGAAGCACAACAATACGTGTTCGTCTATTTTTTGCTCTATTTTCAGCAGTATCATTATCTACTAATGGAACAAATTCAGCACGACCTGCAGCAATAAGTTGCTTAGGGTTAACACCAAGTTCTTGTAATACTCTAATAATTGAAGTTGAACGTTTTACACTTAAATCCCAGTTGTCTAGTAATGGCTCTTTGCTGTAAGAAACATTATCTGTGTGTCCTTCTACCATAGCTTCAAAATCGGGTTTACTATTGACTACTTTAGCAACTTTAGCTAATACTTCTTTAGCTCTACTTGTTACATTGTAGCTACCACTTTTAAATAATAATTTATCAGCAATCGAAATAAATACAACACCTTTTTCAACATTTACTTCAATATCTGGGTCATTTATACCAACCTCGCGTTTTAAGCTTGTTACTAAAGCTAGAGTCACACTGTCCTTTTTAGTAAGGGCATCCTGTAAACGTGTTATTTTTAAATCCTTTTCTTTAATACTTTCTAATGTTTTTTCAACATTACTTGCGCCTTTAGCAGATAATATTTGCAAGTTATCATTGCTTTTACGTAAATCTGCTATTTGCTCTTCAAGTGCTTTTGCTCTAGCTGTTGCCGAAGCTCTGTCCTCTAAGCATGCATTTAATTTTACTGTTGCAGAATTAAGTAAATCTTGCGTTTCTTTTTGTTTCTCTTCTAATGCTATAAATTCCTTTTTAGAAACACAAGAACTTAAAAATAGTAGTGATGATAAACTAAGTAATAAAATTTTTTTCATAATTATTTATGGATTAAATATTTGCGTTGTTAACTTCGACAAAAGTATATAAAAATCCGTTTAATGAAGAACTGTTAACAAAACTTTTACTAACTATTTATAAACTATTATAAATGACTTTTTTCTTTAAGAAATAAGCAATTACAATTGACTTAATTTGATAATAGTTCATCTTGCTTTTGGTATCTCTTCTCTGTTTAAGTAATCTTGGTAATGAGCCATAAAAACTGAAGTGCGCGTGAATAATAGCAATCGTGTGTTTAATTTTGAATTCTAGTAAAAACTTTATTCCAGCAAATCCATCCAATAATAGTCTTAAAAAAAGAGTAATAAATAAATTCCCGTTAGAGTTTTTTGTCAGGGTAAACAAACTATTTCTAAAATTTAGATAGGTTTTTGTCGGGTTATTTTCTTCTAATGTAGCACCTCCAACATGATAAACTTTAGATAATCCAACATATGTAATATGATGCCCCAAGTTTTTAGCGCGCCAACAAAGATCGATTTCTTCCATGTGGGCAAAATAGGTTTCATCAAAACCCCTTAGCGACTTGAAGGCAGCGCTTCTTATAAATAAACAAGCACCTGAGGCCCAAAAAATATCTGCTATATCATCGAATTGGCCTTCATCTTTTTCAACAGTACTAAAAATTCGTCCTCTGCAATAAGGGTAACCATACCTATCTATAAAACCGCCTGCTGCACCTGCGTATTCAAAATAGTCTTTTTGCTTATAGTCAAGTATTTTTGGTTGGATTATAGAAGTTTTAGAATCATCTATAAAAGTTTTTATTATTGGAGCAAGCCAGTTTTTAGTTACTTGAACATCACTATTTAGCAAACAAAAAATGTCAGCTTCAACTTTTCGCAAGGCTTCGTTGTACCCTTTTGCATAGCCACCATTAACTGAGTTTTGAATAACCTTAGCAAGTGGATAATTTGCTTTTAAAAAGGAAATTGAATCATCTGTAGAATTGTTATCAGCAACATAAATAGCTGCTTCTTTAGAGTGCTCGATAACAGACGGTAAAAACTGTTCTAATAGTTTTTTTCCATTCCAGTTTAATATAACGACAGCTATTTTCATTTTATGTAATCTGGAATTTCTTTTAAAAACTGATAGCGTTTATTTTCAAAATCCATTTGACAATAATAATGATTTATTCCATTGGTTACCATTAAATAAGTAGCTTTTAATTTAGAGTTATAGCGAGCAATTTGATTAAAAACACCTTGATCGATACTAATGCTAGGAGCTTTACATTCCACTATTAAGTGTATACTTCCATCAGAATTATAAATAACAATGTCATAACGCTTGCGCAAAGAATTAACGATTAGTTCTTTTTCAACATTAATTAAAGATTTAGGGAATAATTTTTCTAGAATTAAGAATTGCAAGCAATGTTGTCTAACCCATTCTTCTGGTTGAAGAATCACAAATTTTTTCCGAATATCATCAAAAATGGAAACTTTATTTTCGCTATTTTTGAATCGAAACGAATACTTTGGAAAGTTGAGTTCTTGCAAGAGAAGGGTTTTATATTTTTTCAAAGTTAATCTAGAAAACCATAAATAACAATTTCCAAGTACAAATTCCAATTCACACGTTTAGTTTTTGGGATTTCATATTAGTGAATTGAAAATTTAAAAGGAATTGGACGAAGTAAAGCAATTAGTAACCGATATTAAAAATGGAAATTTAAAGCCCATTTATTTTCTAATGGGCGAGGAGTCATATTATATTGATAAAATTTCAAATTTTATTGAATCAAATGTTTTAGCAGAAGAAGAACGCGGTTTTAATCAAATGGTACTTTATGGTCGTGATGTTTCTATAGAAGATATTATTGGAAATGCGAAACGATATCCAATGATGTCTGAATATCAGGTAGTTATTATTAAAGAAGCTCAAGAACTTTCTCGAACAATTGAAAAATTAGTGTCTTATGTTGATAACCCACAGCCTACAACGGTTTTGGTAGTTAATTATAAGTATAAAAAAATTGATAAACGTAAGGCACTATATAAGGCTATAAAAAAGGTTGGAGTTGTTTATGAAAGCAAAAAACTTTACGAAAATCAAGTAGCCGATTGGATTCGACGTGTTTTATCGCCAAAGGAATATACAATTTCTCCCAAAGCAGCTCAAATGCTTGTAGAGTTTTTAGGAACTGATTTGAGTAAGATTAATAATGAATTAGAAAAACTTCAAATAGTATTACCAAAAGGGAGTCAAATTACCCCAGAAATTATTGAGGAAAATATTGGTATCAGCAAAGACTACAATAATTTCGAATTACGTAAAGCTATTGGAGAAAAAAACATAGTTAAAGCACATCACATTGTTAAGTATTTTTCGGAAAACCCAAAGGACAATCCTATGGTTGTGACCGTGTCATTGTTATTTAATTTTTTTTCACAGCTTCTACATTTTCATGGTCTTTCTGATAAGTCTCCTAGAAGTGTTGCATCGGCATTAAGAGTAAATCCTTATTTTGTTAATGAATACATCAATGCGGCCAGAAATTACCCCATGCGTAAAGTGAGCCTGGTGGTTTCTACTTTGCGAGAGTTTGATTTGAAAAGCAAAGGTGTTGGGTCAAGCTCTGTACCCCAAGGAGATCTTTTAAAGGAATTGCTAGTTAAAATTTTAAATTAATTTTAATGCAACTAAATATTCATGATAGTTGGAAGCCTTACCTAAAAGAAGAGTTTTCTAAACCATATTTTAAGGAACTAGTTAGTTTTGTGGAATCTGAATATAAAACTCACACATGTTTTCCTCCCGAAGAGCAAATTTTTAATGCTTTTAATCATTGCCATTTTAATGATTTGAAAGTCGTAATTATTGGTCAAGATCCATATCATGGTTTGGGGCAAGCAAATGGTTTATGTTTTTCTGTTAATGATGGGATATCACATCCACCGTCATTAATAAATATATTTAAGGAAGTTGAAAATGATTTAGGAATTCCTTATCCAAAAAGTGGTAATTTGTTGAGATGGGCAGATCAAGGTGTGTTAATGCTAAATGCAACATTAACAGTAAGAGCGCATGAAGCTGGAAGTCACCAAAAAAAGGGGTGGGAAACTTTCACAGATGTCGTTATTCAATTAATAAGTAATAACAAGCAAGGAGTTGTTTTCTTGCTTTGGGGCGGTTACGCTAAACGAAAATCTAAATTAATTAATATGTCAAAGCACACGATACTACAAACCGGGCATCCATCCCCATTAAGTGCAAATAGAGGATATTGGTTCGGAAACAAGCACTTTAGTAAAACTAACTTCCAGTTGGAGCAAGCCGATTTGGAGCCGATTCTCTGGTAGTTCTTGGCGTAAAAACGATAGGTTTTTTTGCTATTTTTTGTCGCTTATTAGTATTACTACAACTAAATTTAAGTAATAAAAGGTTAAAGGCAACTAGTATTGTAAGACAGATAGTAATTGTTAATAACATAGGCATTTGGGATTAAAAACATCGACAAAGTACAAATAAATAAGATTAAATGCAAAATTTAACTGAAATTTTATCTTTGCGCAAAGATAATTAACATTATCCGTAGTGCAATACTCACTTCTAAGTATTTTTCACTAATTATAGAAAAGCTAAAATATACTTGGTATTTTGAAAGATTAATAGTTTTAGCTATTAAATTTTACTCAAAACTTCTTTATGTATCATAATAGAAATGGTTTTTAGCTTAAAATATGCCTCACTCATATAAATATAACCATCATTTCCTATGCTTTCAGGGTTTGTGCCCCATGAGTTCTTAACCTTATAATAAGTATTTCCATTTTGGTCTTGTACTAAACCAGTGATATGCATTAAATGGTCATCGGTAGTATTATAATTTTCAAACTCCTGTTGTCTAAATTCTGGAGAAATTGTTTTTTCCTTGGTTACTAAGTTTAATTCTTTTTCAGTTTTTGGCTCATCTTCAGGAATAATTGCAATTCCGTATTTTGATGAAAACGATTTTTCACTAACGTCACAATCCAATTCTATGGTATACCCATTTTCTAAAGCATGATTAGCAATACTTACCAATTTATCTAGCGGTACATTAAGGAATTGTCCATTCGAAAAATTATCAGGAATATTTAAAATAAACTCGCTATTATATGGTACATGGCTAAAAGAAGTTATTGAAATATAATCGTCAGGATTTATCTTTGTGAATTCTAAAAATGATTTGGGCGTGAAATCAACACCGTCAAAAGTGAAATGATTTATGTTTTTTCCTAAATAACTATCTAAGATATTATTTACTTCATCGCGCCAGTTAGTCGCATAATTTTTAGGGTTTTTGACATACCCCTTTAAAGTTTTCGATAATGTATCAACCAATTGTGAGTGATTATGATTTTTTTCTCCATTGTTTAATCCTGAGTATACTTCATTTGGGACAAGTCCATAATTTCTAACACTATTAATAACATCGTGAGCTAAACCACCTTCACTAAATTGAGCTTTTCCTTGACGCATAACATAAATCCAAGCTTTTTTTGGGTAAGTGTTTCGAACATTGTACATTTCAGATAAATCAATTTTTTTACCAGTAAGTCGAACAATTTCACTTTCTAAAAAAGACGAAGTAGAAAAGCTCCAACAAGTTCCTGTTCTACCTTGACTAATAACATCTGTAGCTTCTAAATCGATAATTGTTTTAAATTCATATGATTGAGAAAAGCATGCCAGTGATAAAGCAAATAAAAAAGCAAATGAAATATTATTTTTCATGAGTAAATAAGTGTTTTAATGAAATAAAATTTATTTTTGACTAAAATAATGAAAATGGACCAACCTAAATGGGTAACTGCTAAAGAATACCAAGATATTACGTATAAGAAGTGTAATGGTGTAGCCCGTATAGCTTTTAATAGACCAGATGTCAGGAATGCTTTCAGACCAAAAACTACAAGTGAATTATATGAAGCTTTTTATGATGCCAATGAAGATGTAAATATTGGGGTGGTGTTATTATCTGCAGAAGGGCCATCTACTAAAGATGGAGTTTATTCTTTTTGTAGTGGTGGCGATCAAAAAGCAAGAGGTCATCAAGGATATGTTGGTGAAGATGGCTATCATAGGTTAAATATACTTGAAGTACAACGGTTAATTCGTTTTATGCCAAAGGCAGTTATTGCTGTTGTGCCTGGTTGGGCAGTAGGAGGTGGACATAGTCTACATGTAATTTGCGATTTAACGTTGGCAAGTAAAGAACATGCTATTTTTAAGCAAACAGATGCAGATGTTACTAGTTTTGATGGTGGTTATGGATCAGCCTATTTAGCGAAAATGGTTGGCCAGAAGAAAGCAAGAGAAATATTCTTTCTAGGTAGAAATTACTCGGCACAAGAAGCTTATTATATGGGTATGGTAAATGCAGTAATACCCCATGATAAATTAGAAGATACCGCTTTTCAATGGGCTCAAGAAATATTGGCAAAATCTCCAACCTCCATTAAAATGTTAAAATTCGCTATGAATTTAACAGACGATGGAATGGTTGGGCAACAAGTTTTTGCTGGTGAGGCAACACGACTTGCCTATATGACAGACGAAGCTGTAGAAGGTAGAAACGCTTTCTTAGAAAAGAGAAAACCAAATTTTGATAAAAAATGGATTCCTTAATATGAAGAATGTATTATTGTGGATTTCCACGATGCGGTTAAGAACTTTGCCGCTTTCTGTTTCCGGAATTATTTTAGCATCCTGCTTTGCTGCCTATAATGGTTTTTTTGACTGGAAAATATTCGCTTTAGCCATCCTTACAACTTTAAGTTTGCAAATTCTATCGAACTTAGCTAACGATTATGGAGATGGAATCAAAGAAACAGACAATGATGACAGAATAGGCCCTGAGCGTGCTATACAGAGTGGTAAAATATCTCCTGATGAAATGTTTGATGCTATTAGAATTAATATATTAATTTCTATATTTCTGGCTTTTATGCTTGTTTTTTCGGCATTTGGAGTTAAACATTTTATACTAACAATGCTTTTCTTTTTACTTGGAATTGCATCAATAATTGCGGCAATTAAGTATACTATTGGAAATACGCCTTATGGCTATAGAGCTTTAGGAGATTTATTTGTTTTTATATTCTTTGGATTATTAAGTGTTATTGGATGTTATGTACTTTATGCTAAAGTAATAGACCATGTGGTTTTTTTGCCAGCATGTGCCATGGGCCTCTTAAGTGCAGCCGTTTTAAATTTGAATAATATGCGAGATATAAAGTCTGATAAAAAAGCTGCTAAGGTTACACTAGCTGTAAAATTAGGTGTTAAATATGTGAAAATTTATCATGCTACCTTAATAACTTTAGCTATTATTTTATCTGGGTTATTTGGTGTTTTATACTACACGTCCCCTTTTAATTTAATTTTTGTCGTGGCTTATATACCCTTATTAATACACTTAATTAAGGTAAATAAAATAACAGATTTCAAAGATTTTGATCCAGAATTGAAAAAGTTGGCACTAACCACTTTTTTATTAGCTCTTCTTATGGGAATAGGTCATTTATTATAAACTTTTTGTACTTTAACTTTTTAATAATTTATTCAAACAAAAATGAAAATCACTTTTTACGGTCACGCTAGTTTGGGAATTCAAATAGGAGATATTAATCTTTTAGTAGATCCATTTATTTCGGCAAATCCAAAAGCTTCAGTAATCGACATAAATACGCTAAAAGCTGATTATATTTTAATAACACACGCACACCAAGATCATATTGTTGATGTGGAAGCCATAGCAAAGCGAACTGGTGCTGTAGTTATTTCTAATTTTGAAATAGTATCTTATTATGAAAAATTAGGAATTAAAGGGCATCCTATGAACCATGGTGGTAAATGGGATTTTGAATTTGGAACTGTAAAATATGTTAACGCTATTCATACATCTTCCTTTCCAGATGGATCTTATGGAGGACAACCAGGTGGATTTGTTATTCAATCCAATGAAAAAGTAATTTATATTGCTGGAGATACGGCATTGACTTATGATATGAAATTAATTTCAAAATCTTTTGATTTAGATTTAGCTATCTTACCAATTGGAGATAATTTTACCATGGGAGTAGATGATGCGGTAATTGCTTCAGACTTTTTAAAATGCAATACCGTTTTAGGGTATCATTATGATACTTTTGGCTACATCGAAATTGACAAGGCTAAATCTAAGGCTAAGTTCGATATTAATTTAAAATCCTTATTGCTTCTAGACATAGGTGAAAGTATTGAACTATAAATGATTAAAGCATCTTACAAAAAGTATATTCTTCATTTTAAACAACCTAGTGGAACTTCTCGCGGTGTATTAAAAATAAAAGAAACATGGTTTCTTGTTTTAAATTCTGAACATAAAAAAGGAATTGGTGAATGTGGTTTATTTAGAGGACTCTCAATTGATGATAGAATAGATTATGAAGATAAGCTAAAATGGGTGTGTAATAATATCCATAGAGATTTTGATGAACTTTTAGTCGAATTAGTTGAGTTTCCGAGTATTCAATTTGGCTTAGAAATGGCTATTAAATCTTTGAGGAGTAATGATGCATTTGAATTATTTCCATCAAAATTTACTAGAGGTGAAGATGTTATTCCAATAAATGGATTAGTATGGATGGGAGATGAAGCGTTTATGAAGCTGCAAATTAAAGAAAAAATAAAATCAGGTTTCGGTTGCATCAAAATTAAAATAGGCGCTATAGATTTTCAAACTGAAGTTAATCTTATTAAATCTATTCGGCGTGAGTTTACTTCAAAAGATATAGAATTGAGAGTGGACGCGAACGGAGCATTTTTATATGAAGAAGCCTTAGAAAAACTAAAAGTTTTATCAGATTTTGATTTGCATTCTATTGAACAACCTATAAAGCAAGGTCAATTAAATAAAATGGCATTACTATGCAAAGAAACACCATTGCCAATTGCTTTAGACGAAGAATTAATAGGTGTTTTTTCTGTAACAAAAAAGAAAGAGCTACTACAAACTATAAATCCACATTATATTATTTTAAAACCTAGTTTAATTGGTGGATTTAGAGGAAGTAACGATTGGATAAAATCATCTGAAGACCAAAATATAGCTTGGTGGATTACAAGTGCTTTAGAGAGTAATGTGGGACTTAATGCCATTTCACAATATACTTATAATAAAAAAAGTAAAATGATACAAGGTTTAGGGACAGGAAGCTTATTTACTAATAATTTTGATTCACCATTACAAGTAAAAAATGGTACTTTGCGATATAATAGAAATATTAATTGGAATTTAGAAAAAGTACAGTATAAATAGTGCTGTTTAAATTATTAACTGTTGCTCCGAATACGTTTCGGAATTAATTTATAAGATATGTATATAGCTCAAGCGTTTAATGTGTTGCATGATTGGTGGCGTTATTTGGTAGGTGTAATTATTGTGGTGTTTGCTGTTATATTAGGTCAATTGCCTTTTACTGGTGCAGTTTTATATAAGGCTTTTAAGAATGGTGATGGCTTAAGTGGTTTAGACGAAAAAAAGATGATGACACTTTTAGAACCTAATTTGAATTTATTTTTAATGTTGCTGTCATTTGCTGTTGGGTTGGTCGGACTTTTAATAGCAGTAAAATATTTGCACAATCAGTCCATTACTCATTTAACAACTTCACGAAGACGAATTGACTGGGGCCGCTTTTGGTTTGTTTTCTTTTTATGGGGAATATTATCCAGTGGACTAGTATTGGTCGATTATTTTATGTCTCCCGAAGATTATGTTGTGAATTTTAAATTAGTACCGTTTATAATTCTTTGCATTATAGCAATTCTATTAGTTCCATTGCAAACCAGTTTTGAGGAATATTTATTTAGAGGGTATTTAATGCAAGGAATAGGAGTTCTTGCAAAGAATAAATGGGTGCCATTAATTACAACTTCAGTTGTTTTTGGTTTACTGCACATTGCAAACCCAGAAGTTGATAAGCTGGGTTACGTAATTATGGTTTATTATATTGGTACAGGGCTATTCTTAGGTATTTTAACTTTAATGGATGAGGGCATGGAGTTGGCGCTTGGTTTTCATGCCGCCAATAACTTATTTACAGCTTTATTAGTAACCGCAGACTGGACAGCTTTTCAAACTCATTCTGTTTTAAAGGATATGAGTGATCCAGAAACCATGGGGTTAGGAGAAATTTTTGTTCCAGTATTTGTGATTTTTCCAATATTGTTATTTATTTTATCCAAGAAATATAACTGGACTAACTGGAAAGACAAATTATTTGGCGAAGTTATAGAGCCACAAAAAGACGATTATAAAATTATAGAAGATTAAAGACACAATGATACCTGATTATAAAAAAGTACACTATCGTTTCAAATTAAATAATCATTATTATTCCCGTGAAAACCTCATGGAAGTAGCCTATAGCTTTGTGAAAGAAGGCGACCCCTATCAGCAAGAATTAGGAAACTTTTTATTGGATTGGCTAGACGATAAAGATTATTTGTTAGTGCAAACGTCTGGTTCTACAGGAAAACCAAAAAAAATAAAAATTACTAAACAGGCAATGGTAAATTCTGCTATTGCAACGGGTGATTTTTTCAATTTAGAACCGGGTTATAAGGTGTTACATTGTTTACCATCAAATTTTATAGCAGGTAAAATGATGATTGTTAGAGCCATTATTTTGGGTTTAGAGTTAGATATGTTAGAGCCATCTGCATTCCCACAGATTGACTACGAAAAGAAATATCATTTTTGTGCATTTACACCAATGCAGCTCAAAAATTTTGCAAAATATTTAAAACAAATTAAGATTGTAATTGTAGGAGGAGGAAGCGTGTCAGATGAAATAATCCAACTTATCAAAGATAAAAAGCCTCGCGTTTATGAAACTTTTGGGATGACAGAGACAGTGTCGCATATTGCTGTAAAAAAATTGAATAATTTTGAAGATGAAACTAGTAATTCATATTTTAACACGCTTCCGGATGTTAAAGTTTCAATAGATATAAGAGGTTGCTTGATTATTGAAGCTCCAACACTTTCAAAAGAAAAAATTATAACAAACGATATTGTTAAAATTCATTCTGATACAAGTTTTGAATGGATAGGGAGATATGACAATGTTATTAACTCAGGTGGTATAAAATTATACCCAGAACAAATTGAAGCTAAACTAAGAAGTGAAATAGCAGAACAGTTTTTTATAGCTTCATTACGAGATGATACGCTTGGAGATAAATTAGTTTTGATTATAGAGACTGAAGAAAACGATTTAAAAACCATTAATTTTGATGGTTTGGATAAGTTTGAAAAGCCTAAAGAAGTTTTTGCCTTACCTAAGTTTATTGAAACAGCATCAGGCAAAATCCATAGAGAAAAGACGTTAGCAGAATTAGGTATCTAGTTAGGAAGAAAATATAATTACTGGGTATAGATCAAATTTTATAAAAAAGTAAAGAGCGACTATTAAGTCGCTCTTTACTTTTTTACTGTTGCATTTTTAGATAATAATCTGCCGATCGTCTACCAGACCCATAGATTAGAAAAAAACTACAAACTAATAATGTTATAATAGCTAGCAATAGGTTGTTAGAATCCATTTCACCAACAAAATTTATTACTATAGCACCAATTAAAATAGGTATTTGAGCTATAATTGCCCATCTAGTAAGTAAACCAAAAGCAATCAAAATACCACCTAAAAAATGCGCAGGTGCAACATAATGAATAATTAACATGCCTCCTGCCATATTTTGCATGGGTTTGAAAATATTCATTAACATTTCACTGTCTGCCATAAAGTTGATTCCTTTTATAAACAAAAAAATGCCAAGGGCAATACGAAGTAAGTCAATTGGCAAATACGTATGGTTATTTGCCCACTTATTCAATGTCTTTATTGTTCCCATGATTGATGTTGTTGATTATCAATGATTAAGTTACAAAAAAAGCAGGAGATATTAAAATAGTGACGTCGTACTATCTTAATAATTTAGTAGGTTTTCCTAATTTTAAGAATAGGATTGAAGCGCATAATCCAATAAATGAAAAGCAAGACATTACTAAAAATACACGCTGATGACCTAACACTCCAGGTGAGTTATCAAGTAGAACCCCAATAATTGGTCCAGAAAAAATATCTGGAGTATAGCCAATAATTGATATAAAACCTACTGCAGTACCTGTTAGTGCAAGTGGTATTTTACCTTCCTCTAAAGTTGCGAAATATAAAACCCGAGCAGAATAAACCCCCAAAGCCATTAACCCGATAGACAGTGCAAACATTAAAGGGGTTTCTGAGGCAATTATATCTGAGGAAAAAATAAGACTTGTAACGAGCATCAATAAAAATCCTATTATTAACCAAAGTGATGCCCTTGTTCTATCTGCCATCAAACCAATGACTACTCCAATTATTGGACGCATGTAAAGCAAATATGTCCCCACTTTCGCAGAAGCTATATCGTCATAAAGCATGACGTCCTTTGCATAAAGACTAAAAACATCGGTCATTTTATAACCAAAATAAGCGCACAAAACAATTATCATAAGCAACCAAACTGCTGGTAATCTTGATACTGTTTTAAAGTCCTTAATATTAATGAGTTTAGATTTGATTATTTTATCATCGCCATCGTCATTGATTGATTTCAGGAAAAAGAAAATCAATAGTGCTACAAATGCAACTATGGTAGAACAAAATAATAGAACTTGTTTAAAAGCGATTTGTCGTTCAATAAAAGAGGAGTTATTAATGCTTTCTGGTAAAAAGAGGCTAAATATATACACACCTACAGATCCAAAAATTGCAGCAACTAAACCGCGTCCACCATCTAAAAAACCAAATGCAATACCTTGTTTGTCTTTGCCTCCCCAGATTCTAGTTGCCTTTATCATAGCTGCCCAGAAGAGAAAAATGGTTGTGAATCCCCAAAAACCATATAAGTAAATCATATTAGAAAAAGACGGAAATGTTGCCAGATATAATCCCCCTAAAGAAGTTAGTAAAAGAGCTATAGACATTAATTTTCTAGGATGAAATTTATCAGCCAATGGACCACCAAATAAATAAGAAAATAATGCGACAATGCCATATACAGAAAAGCAATAACCAAGTTCTGTATTATTTATTTCAAAAACTTCTAAAAAAGTTGGTCTAAATATTCTTGCCAAAACAAATGGTAAAATGAATACAGATTCACCTGCCAATATGAGTAAGAAGATTGTAAAAAACGATGAATTTTTTTTTGATAACCTCATTTAAACTTGTAGAACACCTAAGTTAAAAGGTTTTAGAATAGGAGCGTGGTTAGCTGCTTCAATACCTAGGCTAATCCAAATTCTGGTGTCTAATGGATTAATAACTGCATCCGTCCATATTCTGGCCGCCGCATAATATGGAGAGACCTGATTGTCGTATCGGTCTTTTATTTTATTGAATAATTCTTTCTCTTTTTCAGGAGTAATTTTTTCGCCTTGTTTTTCAAGTGAAGCTTTTTCAATTTGCAACAAAACTTTGGCAGCCGAGTTACCACTCATCACAGCAAGTTCTGCACTAGGCCATGCAACAATAAGTCTTGGGTCATATGCTTTTCCACACATCGCATAATTACCAGCACCATAACTGTTTCCGATAATAACCGTGAATTTAGGGACAACCGAATTACTAACAGCGTTCACCATTTTCGCACCATCTTTTATTATGCCCGAATGTTCACTTTTACTACCTACCATAAATCCAGTAACATCCTGTAGAAACACCAATGGTATTTTCTTCTGATTACAATTAGCTATAAATCGTGTGGCTTTATCAGCAGAGTCGTTATAAATAACACCTCCAAACTGCATTTCTCTAGGTTTTGATTTCGAACCTGTGGTTTTCACAATTAGCCTTTGATTTGCAACAATACCTACTGCCCAACCATCAATTCTGGCGTAGCATGTTATAATAGTTTGCCCGTAACCTGCTTTATATTCTTCGTACTCTGAATTATCTACTAAGCGTTTAATAATCTCATACATATCGTATTGGTCTGCTCTGGACTTTGGAAGAATGCCGTAAATATCTTCTGGATTTTCCTTTGGTTTTTTTGGATCATTTCTATTAAAACCTGCTTTATCGTAATCCCCAATTTTATCAACGATGTTTTTTATTTTATCTAAAGCATCTTTATCATCTTTGGCTTTGTAATCAGTTACACCTGAGATTTCACAATGAGTTGTTGCGCCACCTAAAGTTTCATTATCAATGCTTTCTCCAATTGCTGCTTTTACTAAATAACTTCCTGCAAGAAAGATGCTTCCTGTTTTATCAACAATTAAAGCTTCATCGCTCATAATAGGAAGGTAGGCACCACCCGCAACACAACTGCCCATAACCGCAGCAATTTGGGTAATACCCATACTACTCATTACCGCGTTATTTCTAAAAACACGTCCGAAATGCTCCTTATCCGGAAAGATTTCGTCTTGCATTGGCAGATAAACACCAGCAGAATCCACTAAATAAATAATTGGTAACCGGTTTTCTATGGCTATTTCTTGAGCACGAAGGTTCTTTTTTCCTGTGATTGGAAACCATGCACCTGCTTTTACGGTTGCATCGTTAGCAACAACAATACATTGTTTACCTTTTATATAACCTATTTTTACAACGACACCTCCAGAAGGACATCCACCATGCTCAGTGTACATGCCTTCACCTGCAAAAGCACCAATTTCAATAGATTTAGCCTTGGCGTCTAGTAAGTAATCAATGCGCTTTCTAGCCGTAAGTTTACCTTTGCTGTGTAACTTTTCAATACGCGATTTACCACCACCTAAACTTACTTTAACTAATCTTTTATTAAGCTCTGTGACGAGTAATTTATTATGATCTTCGTTTTTATTGAAGTTGATATCCATACATTGATTATTTGAGACGAATTTACAAAACCAATTCCTGTATAAAAAGTGAATAATTTGTTAAAATACATAACACGGAAATATATTCCTTGGAATATAAATATATTTATTGTAGTTTTGCGTCATAAATAATAACAACAAAATGAAAACAAATAAAATAATATATTACATTTCAACAGCATTAGTAACTGTTATAATGCTATTTTCAGTAAGTATGTATTTTTTTAAGCATGATATGATTAAAGGTGCTTTTGAAAGTTTCGGATACCCAACCTATATTATATATCCTTACGCCATTGCAAAATTATTGGGTTTGCTAGCTTTATGGCTACCTGGTTATAAAGTTTTAAAAGAATGGGTTTATGCAGGTTTCTTCTATGCTTTTGTACTTGCATTTTTCGCACATTACATGATAGGAGATGGGCAACAAGGAACAGCGGTAGTTGCTCTAATAGCGTTAATAGTATCCTATATATTTTATAAAATAATAAGTAAATAAATATTTTAAAAAAAGTATAAATGAAAAATATAATAGCATTTGCAGGTAGTAATAGCATCACTTCAATTAATAAACAGTTAGCTACTTATGCAGCAAGTTTAGTTGAAAATGTTGAAACTAGAGTTCTAGACTTAAATGATTTTGAATTGCCACTTTATGGTATTGATTTAGAAAATGAGAAAGGCATTCCAGATAATGCACAAAAGTTTTTAGATATTATAAAATCTTCTGACGGTATCGTATTATCTTTAGCAGAACACAATGGCGCTTACGCAACGGTATTCAAAAATTTATTTGACTGGATGTCTAGAATAGATGGAAATCTTTGGAGTGAAAAACCCATGCTTTTAATGGCGACGTCCCCGGGTGCTAGAGGAGGAGCTACAGTTTTAGAAATTGCTAAAGGTCGTTTTCAATATATGGGAGGAAACATTGTTGCAGATTTTAGTTTCCCATCATTTGGAGCTAATTTTTCAGAAGGGGAAATTATAAATGATGAATTAGATGCTGAATTAAAAGATAAGGTTAATAATTTTAGAGAGGCACTTTAATTTAAAACTGCAACTGAGACTGTAAACTGAATACAATGGGCGATTTATCCAAAGACATAAATTCTAAATTTGATAGCAATAGAGTGAAAGCTTTATTAAACATTATCTATACATCGAACTGGATAATGAGTCATCAGAATGAATTCTTTAAAACATATGGAATTTCCCCACAACAGTATAATATCTTAAGAATTTTGAAAGGCGCAGATGAACCGTTGAATGTACAAACTATTAAAGATAGAATGATTGAACGGTCACCAAATGCTACACGTTTAATGGATAAATTGTGCGCTAAAAAATTTATTGAGCGTTGTCCTTCTGATCATGATAGACGTGTTGTTAAAATTGCAATAACTAATGAAGGGAAAGATTTTTTAGAATCTATCCCAAATAATTTCAATAGAGAATTATTGAAAAATTTGAGTGAAGAAGAAGCAGAACAACTAAGTAATCTGCTTGATAAAATGCGATGACAAGATAGGTTTGTCGTGTTGAAATGTCATACTGAGCACACTCGAAGTATTGATTCAGCATCTTATAAAGAGATAGCATATTTTTTTAATTAATTATTTTCCATGGAAAATATTATAAAAGTAATTATTATGAAAGTAAATACAATAAAAAGAGTAGGCCGAGGTGATTTCGTTAATATGGGACCAATACAATTACGGCAACCCATACCAACACAGCAGATTGATAATATAGATCCGTTTATACTACTACACCATTACGGACCTTATGAGATAACCGAGCGTAATAACCCGTTTGATTTAGGTCCACATCCACATCGAGGTTTTGAACCAATAACCTTTTTAGTACAAGGTGAGCAATTACACAGGGATTCGCTTGGGAATGAAAGTGTAGTAAAAGCAGGAGATGTGCAATGGACTACGGCAGGTAGAGGTATTATTCATGCGGAAGCCCCAACAAAAGATTTTGTGCAAAAAGGAGGTACACTTGAAGGAATTCAGTTATGGTTGAATTTACCTGCAGAAAAGAAAATGATTGAAGCTAATTATCAGCATGTTAAAAATGAAGACTTTAGAGTTGTAAGTTCTGATGATGGTAAAATTAATATTCAAATTATTGCTGGTGAGTTTAAAGAGGTTTATGGACGCATTAAAACGCAAACTTCAGTAAATGCCTTTATGATAGATGTTGAAGCTGACGGAAGTTATGAGGTTGATGTTCCGAAATTCCACCAATCGACAGTTTATTTGTTGAAAGGAAATGTTACTATTAATGGAAGGGAAACCTTAAAATTAAATGAGAACCAACTAATTCAGTTTAATCAAGATGGAGTAGGATTTTCAATTAAAGGAAATAAAACGAGCAAGCTATTATTTATTTCAGGAGAACCTTTTAATGAACCAGTAACTACTTATGGACCGTATGTAATGAATACCCAAACTGAGATTATGGAAGCAATGCGCGACTACCAAATGGGTAAAATGGGATTTTTACCGGCAAATCAGAGTAATTCGCTCCTTGAGGAGGGTTAGGGAGGTGTTTTTTAATTTATGAATACACACTAAAATCCCCTCAAGAAGATAATATACTGTAATCTGACCTCTAGTTAGTTATCTGCAGTGATAAGCCCAATAAAGAAATAATAATAGATTTCCTTCTTTAAGGAAATAAAAAATAAAATTTAAAATGAAAACAATAATTCACAAATCGAATAGCAGAGGTTATGCTGATCACGGTTGGCTAAAATCGCATCACACATTTAGTTTTGCAGGATATCAAGACCCAGAACGTATAAATTTTGGTAAGCTGCGTGTTCTCAATGATGATGTCGTAAAGCCCAAAATGGGTTTTGGTACGCATCCGCATCAAAATATGGAAATCATTTCAATTCCGTTAAAAGGTGCATTGTCGCATAAGGATAGCATGGGGAATAAACGAGCTATTGAAGTAGGTGAAGTACAGGTTATGAGCGCAGGAACTGGATTGACACATTCAGAATTTAACGATAGTAAAAGGGATGCTGTTAACTTTTTGCAACTTTGGATAATACCAGATAAAATGGGAGTTATGCCTAATTATGAGCAACGTCGTTTTGATGTTTCTACTCAGAAAAATAAATTACAAACAGTTGTTGCGCCTAAGGATAAGTTAGAAGGAGATGCGTTGCCAATTAGTCAGCAAGCCTATATTTATAGAACTAATTTGGATGTTAGTAATTCAGTGACTTTGAATGCTAAAAATATTGATAATGGGTTTTATGTATTTATTGTTGATGGAAAAGTTACAATTGATTCGAATACACTAAATAGTCGAGATGCCATTGGAGTTTGGGATTCTGATAGTTTGGAGATTACAGCTAAAGATAATTCTGAAATTATAATTATTGAAGTTCCTATGGATTAGCTTAGTGGAATGATTAATAGCGAAAAAGCACCCACAATGGGTGTTTTTTTTATTTAAAACTACGATATTTGCTTTTCGACTAACTAATTAAAAAGAAAAGATTATGGCGATGAATAAGAATACGGTATTGGCTTGGGCAACATGGATAATGATTTTTGTGGGATTAGCTTTAATCGCAATGGGAGCATTTCGTTATGATGAGGTTGCAGGATGGGGATTTGCCTCTGTTGGTATAGGTTTTTTAGCAAATGCGTGGGTGTTTAATGCTTTAAAAGGTAGAGTATAATGAGTGACGATAAAAAAATAATATTTTCAATGTCTGGTGTAACAAAGACATTTCAAAGTGCAAATACGCCAGTTTTAAAGAATATTTATTTGAGTTTTTTCTATGGTGCCAAAATAGGTATCTTAGGTCTTAATGGCTCTGGTAAATCTACATTACTAAAGATAATTGCTGGTGTTGATAAAAATTATCAAGGCGATGTCGTTTTTTCACAGGATTATTCTGTTGGATATTTAGAACAAGAACCGAAACTTGATGAAGAGAAAACTGTTATGGAAGTTGTACGGGAAGGTGCTGCGGAAACCGTTGCCATTCTTGACGAGTATAATAGTATAAATGATCAGTTTGGTTTAGAAGAAGTATATAGCAATCCAGATAAGATGGAAAAGCTAATGAATAGACAAGCAGAATTACAAGATCAAATTGATGCGGCAAATGCTTGGGAGTTAGATACCAAGTTAGAAATAGCCATGGATGCCTTACGTACGCCTGATGGTGATAAGAAAATTGGTGTGTTATCAGGTGGAGAACGCAGACGCGTAGCATTATGCCGTTTATTGTTAAAAGAACCAGATGTATTGCTTTTAGATGAGCCTACTAACCACTTAGATGCTGAATCTGTGCATTGGTTAGAGTATCACTTAGCGCAATACAAGGGTACTGTAATTGCAGTAACACACGATAGATACTTTTTAGATAATGTTGCAGGTTGGATTTTAGAACTGGACAGAGGAGAAGGTATTCCATGGAAAGGAAACTACTCTTCTTGGTTAGATCAAAAATCTAAGCGAATGGCTCAAGAAGGGAAAGTAGCTTCTAAACGTCAAAAAACATTAGAGCGGGAGTTAGAATGGGTGCGTCAAGGTGCAAAAGGACGTCAAACTAAGCAAAAAGCACGTTTAAAGAATTACGATAAGTTAATGAGTCAAGATCAAAAACAACTTGATGAAAAACTTGAAATATACATTCCTAACGGACCGCGTTTAGGAACTAACGTAATCGAAGCTAAAGCAGTAGCTAAAGGATACGACGATAAATTATTATATGATGATTTAAACTTCAGCCTTCCACAGGCAGGAATAGTTGGAATTATAGGGCCAAACGGAGCTGGTAAAACCACAATTTTCCGAATGATAATGGGAGAAGAAACTCCAGATAAAGGTGAGTTTATTGTCGGGGATACTGCTAAATTGGCTTATGTAGATCAAAAACACTCAAATATAGATCCAGAAAAAACAATTTGGCAAAACTTTAGTGATGAGCAAGAGTTGATCATGATGGGTGGAAAGGAAGTAAATTCAAGAGCTTATTTAAGTCGATTTAATTTTTCAGGTGGTGAACAAAATAAAAAGGTGAAATTACTTTCTGGAGGTGAGCGTAACCGTTTACACTTAGCAATGACGCTTAAAGAGGAAGGTAATGTGTTACTTTTAGACGAGCCAACTAATGACCTTGATGTCAACACATTACGAGCTTTAGAGGAAGGTTTAGAAAACTTCGCAGGTTGTGCCGTAGTGATTAGTCACGACCGTTGGTTTTTAGATAGAATTTGTACACATATTTTGGCTTTCGAAGGCGATTCGCAAGTATATTTCTTTGAAGGCAGTTTTTCAGATTATGAAGAAAATAAAAAGAAACGTCTTGGTGGCGATTTAATGCCGAAGCGTATTAAGTATAAAAAATTAGTTCGTTAAAATTTTAAACTGCGCTCACTTTAAAGTGGGCGTTTTTTAATTGTCCCCACCATACATATGACCTTCTGTAAAATCTCTGTATGGTTTATCTTTGTCTTGCTCAGCTATTTTTTTATTGATAGCATCTAAACGGTCATTTTCTTTTTTAAGCTTATAAGATTTTCTTATTCCCAAAAGCAATAAAATTCCAAAAAAGACAACCACCACAATAAGAATATTCACAATGGTACTCTGATTAACTAAGGGAAGGGTTATAAAAGAAAAAGTCATGCGGTTAAGTGGCTAATTTAAAAAACGATTCTAAACAAATATAATACATTCTTGCAATTTGTCTGAAAATTTTAACAAGTGTAACATTTTATAAAATTATAGTACTTATAAATTGAGCGATAAAAAAATATTAAATTTTAAAAAGTAAAATTCATTTACGTTTCTAGATTGAGATATTTTAACGAAATTGCTTGTCCGTAAAATTGTTCAACCTATAATACCAAATATGCTATGCCAGATGATTTTGATTTATTAGAAACTAATTCAAACGAAAAAACAGAGAAAGTAGATGTAAATTGGGGAAAGGCCATTGATACTATGAAATCTAAATTATCTCAAGAAGACGATC
The DNA here is from genome assembly GCF_057219435.1 of Algibacter sp. YIN40. Taxonomy (NCBI): domain Bacteria; kingdom Pseudomonadati; phylum Bacteroidota; class Flavobacteriia; order Flavobacteriales; family Flavobacteriaceae; genus Algibacter; species Algibacter sp. YIN40. The sequence continues at coordinate 394,221 of NZ_JBXVVC010000003.1, forward strand.
CTGAGGTGCGCCAAAAAATACTGAATGCTACTTTGGATGATGTGGTCCATATGGCAGAGAAAGACAGAACAACCCTTTTAGATGCTATAAAAGATCTAACCGATTATCAAGATGAAGTTGGTATAATTTTCGAAAAATTCTCAGCACTTAATGCAACAGAGCAAAAAGTGATTGATGATGCTCAAAAAGCTTTAGAGCGTGCAAGAATTGAATTAGAAGATGCTGAAAATAAACCAGATACTTGGTGGAATAACTTGTGGGGACGAAAAAGCAAAATTAAAAGAGAACAAGAAGAATATAAAGTAGCAGAAAAAACAAGAGCAGGAGCTGATAATAAAGCAAAAGCGATGTTTCAAGAGCGTATTGAAAGCGCCGATGTGCAAACGCTTTTAAGCGAACTATCATATAAATCTCAAGCGGCAGTTACGCGTTTAAAAAATCGTGAAGTAGAAATTAAAGAAGTGGAAGAGAAACTTAAAGATGCCATTGTTGAAGCTTCCAAAAACCATACGAAAGCCTTAGAAAAAAAGAAAGAAGTAGAGGATAAGCTTGAAGAGCAATATGCCTTATTAAAACAAGCACGTCAAGAATTAGAAGATATTGCCGATAAACAATCTGCTGCGTATGCCGAAGCTATTGGTAAAGTAACGACATTAGAACAAAAGGTTGAGGAGTTAGAAGGTCTTAAAAATGCTTATACAACATTAGCTGCAAGTAAAGATAGCTTCGTGCATAAACACAACTTAACAATTAAAGTATTGACATCTTTACGTAGCAATTTGCAAACACATCGCGCAAAATTAAAGAGTGATACAGAAGAGCGTCTTAAATATTACGATGGTTATGTAGTGGCTTTAAAAGCAAGAACAGATCAAGAATTCGCTGCTATTTTAGAGCACTTAGGCGTTAAAACCGATGAGCATATTGGAGAGACTTTAGCATCAATGCACACGGCAAGTGCTAAAGCGCGTCAAGAGATGATGGATAATATCCCAGTTCACGAAAAAGTGATGCAAGGGGTTTACAGCAGTTATGCTGAGGCGTTACAAGAAATTCGTGCAAAAGACGGAGAAATTCAAAAGAATTTTGCCGAGAGGTACGGTATCGATATGAAAGAAATTTTCGAGGATTATTACAATGCTGATGCCAATGCGCCTTCAGGAGATGATGGCGAACCAGCAGGAGAACCAAAACCAGAAGTTAACAACGACGATTTGCTGTCTTAAAATATTAAGGGCGTTACCACGCCTTTGGGCGTGGTCAGGCTTTCCGCTTTATCTTTTTTAGATAAATAAAAAAGGATGCCGCTTCAATCCTTAACGCACTATTCGATAAACCTTTAGACTTCAGTAAGAACTTTTAACTTTTAATTGTTCACTTTTAATTTTAAAAATGTCCATAAACCACATCGTTACACCATTAGATTCTGCAATACTCGATTCCAAAGAGCATTACGTATTCTATCACAAAATGGTAGACTTTGCTTTTAAGGAGTTAATTGTGGCTGTTCAACAACAGAAAATTTGCAATGATATTGAGGTGAAATTGTTTAAGCAATACTGCGATTTGTTGTTGTACTCAATTGAAGCTATGCGAGTCAAGTATATGTATGACGACGAGGATAATATGAAGGTAGATTTAACAGATTCTGGATATCCAAATTATTTAGAATTCCGATATTTATTTAACGATTTAGAACTACGCGATGAATATCTTGGAAAATTAACCCCGGTTGCAACACTTAAAGAAGAGTTCCTAGATACATTATTACGAAAAAAAGAGCCTATTAAAAAAAGCAAACTATTTCAGGCTGCATCTATTGTTTATTACACTTCGGTAAATAAGCAATACATTTTCAATAGGTTTGTACAAGGGAAAATTTTTAATGCTCCAGAAGAAGGTGATACAAAATATATAATTAGTTGGAGTTTTTACGATGTGTCTCATAATCGACCATTCATTTGTTTTATGTATTTCAATTACAGCGGAATCGATGCAAGAGATGCTAAAGAAGAAATTTATGAAGTTTTAAAGATAGTTGCAGACAGAGATATGACTTTAGATACTATGGCATTTACAATAGACAGAAAATTACCTAAAGTATTTCCTAAACTTATAAAACGAATTGATTTAGGACCATTGCATAATGTTTTTGCAAAGGATGAGCATATAGTAACTCATGCTTTATTAGAAAGCATTGGTAAAAAGGAAATTCCAATAGAATCTTATGCATTTTCAATGCGAGCAGATCAAGTAAGCTCTAAAAGTGAATTTAAAGAAGGCGGGTTTTTTAGTAAACAAATATTGCAAAAATGGGATGATGTGTTTAAGCAAAAGTACATTTTTGCGCCGCATAGAATCATACAATTGCTTTATAATAAAACACCTGAAATGATGAATGGGTTGGCTAAACCACCTATTGAAATGGCAGGATTAGAAATAGATTTAAACAATAATTGATAATTAACAATTGTCAATTGTATATTGAAAACATATGGAACACAACTCAACATTTCCAATAAAATTATCTGAACTTGATATGCTTCGAGATGAAGCAGCTTCATATTTAAAAAGCATACAGTGGGAGCAGGGTTCACGTGCAAAAAGCAAAGATAAAGATGGTAAAGATGAATCTATTTTATTGTATTTATCAAGAGCCAATAATGGAACAAATACAATAGAAATCACATCGGTTTCAAAAACGATTCTAGCATTAAAAAAACGCTTGTTACCCGATTCGGTTGCTATTCCCATTTATTTGAATCAAACACTTTACGCCGTTCAAGAGGGTATTACTCTAGGTATTTGGATTAAAGATAGTTATTATGATGCTTCTGGTTTATCAAGCTTAAATGAAAACAAATCGGCTTTAGATAACAATGGAAAACGTGAGTTTGAAAGTAAAATGCATACGGCAACTGCTTTTATGTTGTTTTCTGTAGCTTATAAAATATTAAATGATTTAAAACCACATGCATCAGACGATTTAAGTGTGATGAAGCAGAAGTTTGCTGGTATTCCAGAAGTGTCTTTAATGTCGCCAATAAAAGGGATTTCATGTAGTCTGTTTTATTTCGATAAATATCTAGGACATCCTGAAATCATTAAATCGGATAAAGATGTTATTGATTTCACAGTCGTTTATTTTGAAGCATTAATTGATGAAATTCAGCTTAGAAAAAGTTCATTGGAATACACCGAAACGATTGAAGACAGAACCTATAAACTTGAAAAATCAGAGTTTGCAGTTTCAGGTTGGAATAACGTATTTCAAGGAACTGCTAAAAGTATCGATTTTAATAAAATACAGTTTGAACAAATAGTTGGAAACCGTGATGCAAAACATTTTGCTCGTCGTTTAACTGAACGTATGTTGAGTTACGATTTTACTGCTAAGAAAAACCCATTTCAAGAATTAGGAGGGTTTATTCCCGTATTTATGGGCTATGGTATTCCAGGAACTGGAAAAAGTATGTTAATCGCTGCGATTGCAACAAGATTAAAAGAACACAGCGACACTTTAGATATTCCATTTTTGTTTCACCCAATGCCAGATACCTTGATATCAACCTTTCAAGGTGGTTCTGCAGAAAAAATGGTGGAGTGGATGAAACCTATGCAAGATCCTACAAAATTAATTTTCGCTCCTATCGATGATGCCGAAAATAATTTACAAGAACGAACTGCTCAAGGAGTGTCTGCAGGTGTAAAAGAAGTGATTGGTGTATTTTTAAGATATACCGAAGGTGCTTATGCGGTGAATTATGGAAATAGTTCAATCGGTCTTTTTACTAATCTTCCAGAAATGTTAGATAAAGCTGTGATTTCTCGTGTACAAGGGCGTTTTAAAATTGATGGCGCACGAACAGAGCATGACTTTTTAGATCAAGATCATTTATGGTGGCGAAAATTGGATGACACTATGCCTGATTTTGTAAACATGCAAGGACCTGAAAATTATAGTTACTTACAAGATCAAGGGTTAGCTAAGAACATGGGGGATATATTAAGTAATATTGATAAACCCACAGAGGCTCATGTTCATAATGTTTATGATAGCGTAGAAAAGCATTTTAAAACGAATCAGCATTTGTTTTATGCAAATCTGTATAAAGAAATGCAAGCGGTATTTCCGTTTTTCTCATCGCGTGATGTTAGAAATATTCAAAGTGCCGTATCATTGCGTTTAACCGATTTCGATTTAGAAGAAGATTGGTTTGAAAATCCAGAAATCTATTTCAAACAAGAATACGAAACCAAGTTTAATATGCTTCAAGAGTTAATGCGCGGTAATATGAAAGGTTTGGATTTTTCAGAAATCCGTCGTCAAGAAGTTGTGCGTTACTTAGATAATGTTGCAACTATCGCAGATACTGATTTTAAACGAAAAGTCGATGCAAGAGTTACCCAATTAAATATTGAAACGGAGGCTAGAAAAACTTTTGATAATGAGCGATAAGCAGATTAAAAATATTAAAAAAAAGCTGCTTTCAGATAATTACTATATCTTGAATAAACTCAATTTTGATTACTTAATGAAAAGTGGGGAATGGGTCAATCAAATGCGAGAGGTTTATGATAGAGGAGATGGTGCAGGTATTCTGTTATATAATAAAGATAAGGGAACGGTTATATTAACTAGGCAGTTTAGAATGCCAACATATATGAACGATAACAAAGATGGTTTTTTAGTTGAAGTTTGCGCAGGCTTGCTTGATAAAGATAACCCTGAAGCTTGTATTGTTCGTGAAACAGAAGAAGAAGTTGGGTACCGTTTAAAGTCGGTAAAAAAGGTCTATGAAGGTTATTCTTCACCTGGCGTAATGACAGAGAAAATGCACTTTTTCGTGGGTGAATATGCCGATTCTATGAAAGTAAATGAAGGAGGTGGGCTTGAAAGTGAACATGAAGATATCGAAGTATTAGAGATTCCTTTTGAAGAAGCTGTTGAGATGCTAAATACAGGTAAAATTGTTGATACAAGAACGATTGTGTTATTGCAATATGCGATTATTCATAAGTTGTTAGATTAATGAAGAAACTAAAACAAGCCAATTTATACAGAAGCGAACTTATTCCCGTAAGCGGAAAACTCGTTGAGCGTTACAACAAATGCTTAGTAAAACTTGGTTTCACAAAAACAAAACTAAAAACGTTTCATATTGATGGTATTGGTTGGAGCCCAGAAATAGCCGAAGAAAAAGAAGACTCACACTATTTAAACAATGGTGAAGCAAATCCACATGGCATTATTATCACTCCTTTGCAGAAAGGAAAACCAGTTTATTTACCGTTTCATACATTCGATAGAGATTTAATGAAATTTGTCTTTAAAATTCATGGAGACAAAATTAAAGATATTACAAGAGACTGTGCTATTTGTTTAGATTTCGACCAAGGAATAGATGCCTTTTACGAACCCCTTGATGTTTTAAAGTACAGCAAGGTTACTGTTAATTTTCATCTTATTAATAATTTAGATAAAATTCAAGAACAGCAACTTGAGCTAATAGATACATTTAATAGAGATAATAATTTTATAGATGAAACATTACATAAACAACTCTTAGATTCTGCAAAAAAATATGGTGATTTACGTCATCGTGATTTAGATTTACATGAAATTCAATATACTACAGATTCTTTTTTCACTAGATCTTTTGGAGGTATTTATGTTTTAAGAGATTTTATTACACCTATAGTTGTGTTTGAAGATGAAACATGGCATAAAGAAGCTATAAAAGATACCAATTATGATGTTTTAATATATCATATCCTCCAGCCAGAACTTATGGATAAATTACGTGATCACGTAATTATCGAGTATGATTTAGAGAAAGTTGTTACTACGAAACGTTATGAACGGATTAAGAAGTTTGAAATGTCTCTGCTTTTAAAAAAACCAAGTCATCCTATAAAGGATATTTTGAATGATCCAATTTTGTACAAAAGTTATTTAAATAAGCTTGATATTAAGTTGCGTAAAAAGGTAATGAGTGTTGAGCGTTATCTTGAAAAATTAGAAATTAGTAATCAATATAAAATAGCAGATATTGTTGATCCAAAACTTTTTGAGGCTTTGCATCAACCGCATTCATCCTTAGATGCAAAGCATCAAGATTTAATATGGATGTTGTTAGTTAATATCTCTCAAAAAGATGTTTTGTATTGGTATTGGTATGATAAAGAATCGTTTTATACAAGTTTCGAATCTTGGGATGATTCTCTAAAAGATTGGGCTATAGAAACTATTAGTAACAATATTTAATTTTTATAGACTAATTTTATAGATGCGTTTTATCATTCCGCATCAAGTACAAAATGACAAACTAAACGTTTAAATTATGACACTAGAACTCATTGTTTTCATTGCATCCATATTGTTTGGAGCATTATTGTATTGGCGCGAATCCCATGGAAATGGGTTATACAGATTTTTTAACAAACTCATGTATTCTAAAGAACTTCAAATGAAAGCGACAGATAAAACAGGTTTTGTTTATCAACAAAAACTTTTAGTTAGATTGGTGTTCATAGGATTCTTGTTTTTAATTGGAATTGTAATAACGCGTTTTTTAATCCCAATAGACATCGCAACTATTTCCATATTTGCATCTATGATTGTTGGTACATTGGCGGGGACTTATTTAGCAAACTTCATATTTAAGTCAGGTGAAGTTATCGACGAAAAAAGTGATTCTATAGAAGATATAGTCCATGATACCATTGAAAAAGGGAAAGATTTTATTGAAGATTTAAAATCAAAAGATGCTGAGGTTATTGAAGAACCAAAAGAAGCACTTAAGACTGAGGAGAAGAGTGCTAGAGAGCGTTTGAAGGATAAAGGATTATTGTAGCGACATTACGAAGAGGAACGACGAAGTTATCTTTTAAATTAAAATTATTAATAAACAGATTGCAACGACTTAAACAAGTCTCGCAATGACAATATTAAGGAAATGATTAAAAACTACTGGTATAAAGGAAAGAAACAAAAAACGATAACTATTATCGTTACTTTGATTTTACTCATTGCTTTATTTGTTTTGCGTGACGATTATCAACCGGCATTATTATTTATTAGAAAATTCATTTTCGTTATTTTATTAAGTGGCTTGGTTTTGTTTTTTGGATTACGAAAATTCAGAAAATCGGCCAGTACAGGAGGTAGATTTGGAATGTTGGCATTATTAGTCATTTTCTTCAGTATATTATATGTAGTTGGTTGGCATTTCAAAATGTACGACTACATGAAAACTTATAATGTATTCAATAATCTTAATAAAGTTGAAATAAATGAATTACCACTAACACAAAATGAACGTATTCAACCACTTAGAAACATCTTTTCTATGGCAAATGAAAGTGTTGGAGAAACTAAAGATGTTTCGCTTCCTCATTTGGTAAGAGTTGGCAATGAAAATAAATGGACCATGGCAATTCAGCCAACTGAGAAATATGTTTGGCAAGGTATGACCGACAATACCGAAGAAGTTTTTGCGGTTTCAAGTACAACACCATTTCCAAGATTTTCAAGTGAGAATAGAATTCCGGTAACCTTTTCGATAGGAGAGTCCTTAAAGTTTAGTAGAAATACTTACAATGCTGTTGTGCAGCGTTTCAATGTGTTTCAATTGTTCACAATGGAACCAAGTGATACCTATTACATGAAAAATGACGCAGGAAAGTGGGTGCAAGTTGTTAGTTTAATTAAGTGGAAGGGCTTTTTATTCCCATATCCAACATTTGGTGGGGTGATGGTAGTTGAAAATGGAGAACATGACTTTAAAGATTATATTGAGCGCATTTTAATTGGTAAAGGGACTTTTATAAGTCCAGAAAACATGAAAGATCATGACTATTTGACTAGGCAAAATACATTGGCTGAAAAAGTATCGCAATTGCAAGCAGAATCACTTAAATTTCTTGGAGGATTTAGTGATCCTTTACCATGGAATATGGAAACAGCCGTTAAAATTCCAGAAATGCCCAAAGACCAAAATCAGCAGCCTTATGTTACAGATTTTAATTTTTCAGACACCAATTCTGGAGCCTTTAGCGGTCTATATCATTGGTTTGGGTTAGAGCCAGTAGGAGATGAGCGCACAAGTTTAAGCTTTAGTGTATTTGTTCCTGCAGATGGCACAGATAAATTATACTATTACAATCATGCCGCAAAAAAGCAAGGTTATGCAGGTGTTTCGGCTATGCCTTTAAAAGTAAAGGAATCCAGAAAAGAGTATGACTGGACAGCGAATACACCAGTTGAGTTTAGACCTTATATAAAAGACATTGCAGGTAGAAAACGTATGTTCTTTATGGGAACTGTGTCGTCTATAAGTGATGAAAATGCCCAACAATTTGATGGTTCTGCAACTCCAGATTTGGTGTTAATTGATAGCGAGTATCGCGATGTTGTTTGGATTGATGTAAAACACCCAAGTAAATGGAATAAAACTGTTTATGACCAACTAAATGAAGCGTGGCGCTCAAGCGAAAAAATTGGTTATTATTTTGTTGAGGAAACGAAAACTATTGATATGGTTGAACAGTCTGTAGATTCGATAATCCCAGTTTCAGAAGATACTTTAAAAGTCAAGAAAATTGAGAGGTTGCAAAGGCAGATTGATTCTTTGAAGGCAAATAATAACTAGAGTCATATGCATGGTAGTTTAGGGCACTTTAAAGCAGTTCTGCAGCGAAGAAAAAATCGATTAGAAAAAGCGGAGGGCAGGTTTGACAAACGAAAGCATGTTGGCAGTTTCTCTAAGAAAACATCTGAGCTTAATTTTTCAAAGCCTAGTCCATCAGAACTTAAAAGAATGAAAGTTCAGATAAGATCAAGAATTAAAAGACAAAAAATAAAAGCTAATGTCCTATGGGTAATTACCGTGTTAGGTCTTTTTATTTTGTTCTATTTTTTTATTAATTAGTTTTAAAACACCAACTCCATTTTAATATCACTCCGTACATAAGGACAGTTTGGTTCTACTGGAATCTCAATAAACCCATATTTTCTATAGATATAGATAGCGTTCTCTAGTTTTGTGTTAGAGTAGAGTATAAGCTTGGGTAATCCTATGTTTTTGGCATAATCAATACAATACTGCATTAACTTTTGTCCAATTTTATAACCACGATGTTTAGGAGAAACAGCCATTTTAGTTAATTCAAAAAGACCTTCGTTTCCAAGAGGCATAAGAGCAACTGTACCAACAACTTCTTTGTTTAATCTTGCAAAAAAAATGTGTCCTCCTTTATCAATTATATACTGCTTTGGCTTACTTAAAACTTCTTCGTCATAAGGCTCCACATAGAAGAATGTTTTTAACCACTCAACATTTAATTCATAAAAATGTTTTGCATAAGCATTCTTATACAAAACGATGTCAATATCTTGTATTACTTCCATTTTTACATTATTAATTATAGTATTGCTAAAACTTTTATCATTGAGTTTATTTTCTAGTATATTTAAATGTTCTATTAGCGAAGAAGACCTTTCTAAGGTATATTCTTTAATAATTTCATCTACGCTTAGCCATATTGGTTTTAATTTTTCCAGTGTATTTTTTCCTTCTTGAGATAGATAAATTAGTTTTTTACGTTTATCGGAATCATCTGCTTTATAATAAATTAACCCTTTTTCATTAAGCTTATTAACAGACTGTGTTATAGCTGGTTGTGTGAATTGTAGAGAGTGCTGTATTTCAGAATTTGTAACCCCATTTTTATTCACAATAATTTTAAAAATAGGAAATAAGTAAGGGTCAAAATTTACATTAAAATGATTGTAAACCAGTTGTGTCTCTTTCATAATATACTCACTTACTCTTTTTAATCGAGAGCCTAAGCCTAATTCACCATAACCTCTTAAAGCATCCATAATATTTGTGTTTATATAAGTACTTATGTAAATATATAGAAAATTAATAATATTTAATAATAACTCTATGCTTTTATAAAATCTGTAATTAAGTAGGAGATAAGCTTGCCAATTGTTGAAGCAGATTTTTTTGTTGGTGCAGCTTCGCATATATGTAAATAAACGGCATTCTCTTTTTTTGCAAAGTAGTTTAAAAATCGACGTGTTTTATTAACACAAAATCCACTAGGAGTTTTTGCACTACTTGGAACATTAGCAATAGCATCACAATCTATTTCAATACCAAAAGGCGTTTCAGTAACATGTTTTGACGCTCTATTCAGTTCCTGTTTAAATTTTAACTCGTTCCTTATTTCTAAAGCTTCAAAAATATTATATTTAATAGTTTTAGACTTATCTAATATTTTAAAAATATTGTTAGGTGTATAATTTTCGTGTAGTCCGAAAATAAAATAGTTACCTAAAAATCCTTCTGAAGAAGCATACCTAAAACCATTACCACTATGGCGACCTTCCTCTACTCTAAAATCTGAATGGGCATCTAAATTGATAACATTTATTGGTTTCCCTACCGCCAAACTAGCACCTTTAATGTTTCCATAAGCGTTGTTATGTCCTCCGCCTATAATAATTGGTTTTTTTCCGGCCAATACAATTTGATATATTGCTTGAGATACATAAGAATCAATTGCTTCAACTAACTTTCTTGCTTTTAAAACGTCTTTTTTTCTTGTTGAATTTAATTTTGAGACTTCTAATATCTCGCGACTAAAATCTAGATGACCCAGAATTAAAACTTCCTTAGCCTTAGTATATTCGTTACTTTGAATATTTAACAAATATTTAAGTGAAACCTCCCAAGCCTTTGACGTTCCAGTCTTTCCATGGTTTGCGAACACACCAACATCTTCAGGCAAACCTAAAATCACATACTTGACATCCAAATTTTTAAGTTGTTCGTATATATTTGAAATGCTGGTTAATAATTGAACATGTTGGCCAAACTTGGATTCACCAGAGCGTTTGTTTAATAATTTATTTCGAGTAGTATTGTTAAATAAAACAAGTTTATCCATTAAAGTAAGTAATTTTGAATAATAAAAATACACCATTATTTATTTTTAGCATTGAAAAAACGAAGTAAAAAATTTAAAAATCATTTTGACCTTAACAAAAATTAAAAACAAGTAATTATGGAAAACAACAAAAGCAGTATGGGCCTTAAAGTAGCTTTAGGAATTGCACTAGTATTATTTTTAGGAACTGGGTTTTACACGATGAATCTTTACAAAGAAAGTAACGATACTAAGAAACAGTTAACAGAAGAGAAGCAATTAGTTATGAACGACTTGAATGCGATGGCTAAACAATACGATGAAGCTATAAGCGAAAATGACGTTGCCAATGCTAACTTAGTAGAAGCTAGAGGTAGAATTCAAGGATTGATTGACTCTTTAAAAATTTCTGAAACTAATGTAAAAAGCTTATGGAGATATAAAAGTAAGTATCAATCGCTACAAAAAGAAATGGATGTTCTTTTAGCTCAAAATGATTCGTTAAGAGTTGAAAATTCATATTTAGCGACTTCTTTAGATAGTACGCGTGTTCGTTTAGAAGAACGTACTGTATTCACAGATTCTTTATTGGTACAAAATACTGCTTTAGCTGAAGTTGTTGAGAATGCTGCGGTATTATCTACAGTTGGATTAAAAGGATTTGGAGTTATAGAAAGGTCTTCAGGGAAGTTAATCCCAACTGAAAGAGCGAGTCGTGTTGATAAAATTCGAGTATGTTTTACAGTTGCAAAAAATGCATTAGTTCAATCTGGAGATCAAGAATTATATGTTCAAGTTATAGATCCGAATAGTAATACTTTAGGATTAAATGATCAAGTACAGTTTGGAGAAAAAACGCTTAACTACAGTATAATTAGCAAGTTTAACTATGAAAATAGTAACCTTAACATTTGCGAGTTCGTTGTTTCTAAAGGCGAAGATAATTTTGCAAAAGGGCGTTACGTTGTAAACGTTTTTAATCAAAAAGATTTAGTATCAAGCTCTGAGTTTACTTTGAAGTAAACAAAATATAACACTTAAGAGCCTAAGCCTCAAACGTAAAGTTTGAGGCTTTTTTTATTCAACAAGCTTTCCGTTAATTATAACTTTGTCTATATGATTATCACCAAAAGCATACGGTAAATAATTATAGCTAGGAACTTCTTTAGTTATTATGATATTGGCTTTTTTTCCTTTGGTAACACTTCCATAATTTTCAGAAATTCCCATAGCATAGGCACCGTTTAAAGTTGCTGCATTAATGGCTTCCTCTGGTGTCATTTTCATTTTAATACAAGCAGTGCTTACAACAAAATTCATATTACCACTAGGGGTAGAACCAGGATTATAATCGGTTGCCAAGGCTAAAGGTAATCCAACATCTATTAGTTTTCTTGCTGGAGTGTATGGAATGCTTAAAAAATAAGAACAGGTGGGAAGCGCTACGGGCATGGTATCACTTTCTTTTACTGCTTTCAAATCGTTTTCTGATAATTCCTCTAAATGGTCAACAGATAATGCACCATATCTCACAGCGAGTTCAACACCGCCAAAAGCATTAAATTGGTTCACATGTATTTTAGGAATCAATCCATACTCTTTACCGGCAGCCATTATACGTTCTGTGTTTTCTAAAGAGAAATAGCCTTTTTCACAAAACACATCAATGTATTCGGCTAAGTTTTCCTTCGCAATACTGGGTAACATATCATTAATAATTAAATCTATATAGCCCTCGGCATTACCTTTAAATTTTTTTGGAATAGCATGCGCACCCAAAAATGTTGCTTTAATTTTAATAGCAGTATTTTCTTTAAGACGTTTTATTACGCGAAGCATCTTTAATTCAGACTCCACGGTTAGACCATAGCCCGATTTAATTTCTAAAGCTCCAGTACCTAATTTAATGACGTTTTGTACTCGTTCTAAAGATTGCTTATAAAGTTCATCTTCGCTTGTATTCTGAAGTTTTTCAGCAGAATTTAATATACCTCCGCCTCGATTTGCAATTTCTTCATAGCTTAAACCATTTATTCTATCTACAAATTCTTGTTCTCTATTTCCTGCATAAACAATATGGGTATGCGAATCGCACCATGTAGGGAGTACTAATTTACCTGTGGCATCAATTGTGCTTTCTGCATTAATATTAGGGCAGTCTTTCATATTACCATAATCAATAATAATATCATTTTTAACTAACAGATAAGCATTTTTAATGGTTGGGAGTTCTTTCATTTCCTTACCAGAAACTTTTAAGGTCGTTATATCCCGAATTTGTAAAAGTTCTTTTATATTGATAATTAATAATCTCATTAAATAAGTATATAGAATATTAAGGCTTAAATTTAACAACAATATATTAGAACCTATGCAAACAATTGGATTAATTGGAGGTATAACACCTCAATCAACAATTATGTATTACCAAGTCCTAAATGACTTAGCGGAAAAGAAATATGGAGAATTTAATTCGTGTAAAGTTATAATTAATTCGGTCAATTTTGCAGAAATAGGTCAATTACAGAAAGAAAATCGATGGGATAAGTTGGACAAAATCATGTCTGATACGGCTATTAGCTTAGAGCAAGCTGGAGCAAAAAGCATTCTAATTTGTGCAAATACAATGCATTTAACTATTGATGCTGTAAGAAATGCTGTGAAAGTACCAGTTATTCATATAGCAGAAGCAACATCAGTTGCGATTAAAAAGCAACAATTAAAAAAGGTGGCTTTATTAGGCACAAAATACACTATGGAAATGGACTTTTACAAAGATGTATTGAAATCATTTGATATTGAGGTTATTATACCTAACGAAGAAGATAGATTGATAGTTAATGATGTTATTTATAAAGAGCTAGCCAAAGGGATTTTAAAAAAAGAAAGTAAAGAATTGTATTTAAAAATAATAAATTCATTAATTTTAGATGGTGCAGAGGGAATCATTTTGGGTTGTACCGAAATACCATTATTGATAAAGCAAGAAGATGTTAGTGTGCCAGTATTTGACACTACTGCAATTCACGCAGCAAAGGCGTTTAGCTTAGCAACAACATTATAATTTAATGAATAGAAACTTCTCCTTTTTAAATTCTATTACTGATATTTCTGAGGAAACTTTTGAAAATATTAAAGCAATATCAGAATTTAAGCGAGTTGATGCAGGTGTTCAAATAGTAAAGCATGGAGAGAATACTTCTAAAGTTTATATGCTTGTTAGTGGTATTGTAAGATGTTATTTGAATACTGAAGATGGAAAGGAGTTTAATAAAAGCTTTTATCTTCCTGTTGGTTTTGTAGCTTCTTTGACGGCACTGTTGAAAAAGAAACCATCGATGTTTGTTTTTGAGACTTTAACAGACTGCAAGTTGTACGAAATTGATTTCTATAAACTTATGAATCTTTGCGAGGATAATGTCAATCTAAAAAACCTTTATAATAAAGTCTTAGAATCTTTATATATAAAATATGAAAAGCGCTTGGTGGAATTAATTTCTTTAGATGCAAAGCAGCGTTACTTAGAGTTACGCAAGCAAATCCCAAATGTAGATGAACTTATTCCACAGTATCATATCGCGTCATATCTCGGTATTACAGCAGTTCAATTAAGTAGAATTAGAAAAAAAATGGAAACTCATTAACATTTGTTAACAAAATTGTGATTGGCAAATTATAAATTTACAGCGATTTCTTTTTGCAACTATACAAAAGGATTGATAGCTAACCAACCAAAAAAAACAGGTATTGAATTCAATACCTGTTTTTTTATGTCTTTTATTATGATGTATATTATTTCAAACTTCCTACCATATCTTCAGGTTTTACCCAGGCATCGTAATCTTCAGCAGTAACATAACCTAAATTAATAGCTTCTTCTTTTAAAGTTGTACCATTTTTGTGAGCTGTATTAGCTATTTCAGCAGCCTTATAATAGCCGATTTTGGTATTTAAAGCGGTTACGAGCATCAATGAATTATTCAATAATTTTGTGATAACTTCATTATTAGGTTCAATTCCTAACGCACAGTTTAAATCGAAACTTACACAAGCATCTCCAATTAATTGCGCTGACTGTAAAACATTAGCCGCCATTACTGGTTTAAAAACATTTAGTTCATAATGACCTTGTAGTCCACCAACAGAAACAGCAACATCATTACCCATTACCTGTGCACATACCATAGTAAGCGCTTCACATTGGGTTGGGTTTACTTTACCAGGCATAATAGAACTTCCTGGTTCGTTAGCTGGAATAATAATTTCTCCAATACCACTTCTTGGTCCAGACGCCATCATTCTAATATCATTGGCTATTTTATTTAAAGAAACAGCTAGTTGTTTTAATGCGCCATGAGTTTCGACCAATGCATCATGAGCTGCTAAGGCTTCAAACTTATTAGGAGCTGTTACAAAAGGTAACCCTGTAAACTCAGCGATATATTCTGCAACTTTTTTGCTATAGCCTCTAGGAGTATTTAAGCCAGTTCCAACTGCTGTTCCTCCAAGTGCTAATTCACTTAAATGTGATAGAGTGTTTTCTAAGGCTTTAATTCCATGGTCAAGTTGTGCTACATAACCAGAAAGCTCTTGGCCTAAGGTTAGAGGTGTAGCATCCATTAAATGTGTACGGCCAATTTTCACCACATTCTTAAAAGCTTCAGATTTTTTATGCAAGGTGTCTCGTAATTGTTTTACACCAGGAATAGTAGTCTCTACTACCTTTTTATAAGCTGCAATATGCATGCCTGTAGGGAAGGTATCGTTAGAAGATTGCGATTTATTTACATCATCATTTGGCTGAATAGTTTTTTCTCCCTCTCCAATATTTTTTCCTGCAATCTGATGTGCTCTGTTTGCAATTACTTCATTCACATTCATATTACTTTGAGTACCAGAACCTGTTTGCCAGATTACCAGAGGAAATTGATTATCATGTTTTCCTTCGAGAATTTCTTCACATACTTGAGCAATTAAATTACGTTTTTCTTCAGCTAAAACACCTAGTTCACAGTTTGTATATGCTGCCGCTTTTTTTAAGTATGCGAATCCATATACAATCTCTAATGGCATAGAAGCGGCAGGACCTATTTTAAAATTATTTCTAGATCGCTCAGTTTGTGCACCCCAAAGTTTATCTGCAGGTACTTTTACCTCACCCATTGTGTCTTTTTCAATTCTGTAACTCATGGCATTATGAATTTAATTTTAAGTTGCAAAGTTAATTCTTTTAGGGCTGTTTTAATTATGATAGATGTTAGTTTTTTGAAAGTTTTTTAACATAATTATAATCTATTATTGTTTAGTCCTTATTCTTTAAAATGAGTAACTTAGTAGACCGTTTAAATTATTTTAGTAACCAATAAATTTTGAAACCATGGCAGCAATTAGATTAGGAGATGAAGCTCCAAACTTTACAGCAGAATCAACAGAAGGAACTATAAAATTTCATGATTGGCTAGGGGATAGCTGGGGTATATTATTTTCGCACCCAGCAGATTATACACCTGTCTGTACTACAGAATTAGGAACCGTAGCTAAGTATAAACCTGAATTTGATAAACGTAATGTGAAAGTTGTTGCACTAAGTGTAGACGGCATTAACTCGCATAACGGTTGGATAAATGATATTAATGAAACGCAGGGGACTACAGTTAATTTTCCAATTATTGCTGATGAGGATAGAAAAGTTTCAGAATTATATGATATGATTCATCCAAATGCTGATAGTAAATTAACAGTGCGTTCTGTGTTTGTTATCGGATCTGATAAAAAAGTAAAATTAACCATTACCTATCCTGCTTCAACAGGTAGAAACTTTGATGAGCTATTACGCGTGATAGATTCCTTGCAATTGACAGCTTATCATAAAGTAGCTACTCCCGCAAACTGGAATAATGGGGATGACTGTGTTGTAGTCCCATCTGTTGCAACTGCAGATATAAGGGATATCTTCCCAAAGGGTTACAAGGAAGTGAAACCATATTTAAGGATGACACCTCAGCCAAATTTAAATTAGTTAAAAAGACTGTTAACAATTTTTAATTTGATATTGTATAAGAAAGCCCTTTGCATTATCTTTGCCAAAGATTTATAAAAGACACATACAATTATGTTTGATTTTGATCAATATTTAGGCTTTTTAGCATTCTTAACCATATTAACAATAGGATTTTGGTTAATGATATTTTTGTTAACCTTTGTGATTCCTTATTGGATTGGAGGTTCTTTAATTGAAAGATTGAAAGAAATTAGAGAAGAAAAGAAAGCGAAGCGTAATGCTTAAAGGATAAAAACTATATTAAATAAATAAAAAAGGAAGCTAAATTAGCTTCCTTTTTTATTTATAATATTTTTCTTGAAACTATATCTGTGCACCACCACCATTAAATTGACCAAATCGTTCAGGTTTCTTTTTCTGATTAAATCTATAAGTAAAAGATAAGTTATATGAGCGTACACCTCGAAATCTAATTTCTCGTTCATTAATAAAAGAATCGGTTTCTATAGTCGATAAATACACGCCGCTATTAAAAACATCTCTAATATTAAATGCAATTGAAGCCCTTTCTTTAAATAAATCTTTGCTAAAAGCAAAATTGGTAGTGAAAGTACCTTGCCTATCATTTTGAGCATCTTTACTTGGACCTCTATAATTCATGTTTGTTTGCCAGTCAATATCTCCTGGAAGTGAATATTTATTGCTAAAGCGTAAGTTCCAGCTTACATTCTTAGAATCAAAATTATCTTCATCTAATTCTCCTTCGATTGTGGAATTGAATAAATTAAAATCCGTATTCATGCGCCATTTTTTGGATGGGGTATAGGTTATGTTAAAATCGAAACCGTATCTGTCTTCCATTCCTACGTTAGCTGGTCCACGTTGCACAATGGGTATTTCTTCACCATCTATAAAAGCAACATCCCCCGTTTCTATACTTACCCAATTTATAAGATTAGTAGAATGCTGATAGTATATAGAAGAGTTTATAATAAATTTGCCCATTCGATTTAAATAACCAAGGTCAAATTTTCCAGAATATGTCGGGTTAAGGCCTGGGTCACCTTGAAAAATATTCGTTAAACTAGATCTAGAAGGGAAAGGATTTAGGTAAAAAGAATTTGGTCTTTGCAAACGTCTATTATAGCCTAAAGTCATATTTTCGGTTTCACTAAACTCATAACTTAAATTAACGGTTGGAAATAAACCAGTAAAATTTCTTTTTTCAAAGTCGCCCGAGGTAGTTTGATCAAGTGTTAACTGTGTGTTTTCCATACGCAAACCTAACAAATAAGAGAATTTATTAATCTTACTGCCGTATTGAGCATAAGCGGCAAGAATATAATTTTTAAAATTAAATAGATTGGTTAAATTTTTGTCAATTTCAAATTCGTTCGTATCAAGGTTAAGAAGTTCTACCTTATAATCGGTGGCATTATTATTAAAATCACCTCTATATCCCATTTCTATTTGACTATTTTCTCCAATAGGCAGAACATAATCTGTTCTTAGTAGAATTCTGGATTGATCTCTTATTTGCGTTAGGATGTCAGTGTTAAGCCCATCTACATTAATTAAGGATAATTCATCACGATCAGTATCTTCAAGTTGAAAATCGAATGTCAATTTATGCCCACTTTTATTAAAGTTTTTTGTGAAGTTAAATGAATATTGAATTGTCTTGTTTGTTCCTTGTCTGGGATCATATCTTAAACTTTCACTAATTAAAGTTCCGTTTGAATCAAATTGAATAAGGTTATTTGTAGAATTGTTATTATTATTACCATCATTTACTACCATAGATGAAGTAATAGAAGCTGAATCATTTATATACCATTCTACACCAAAATTATTAGTTAATCCTTTTCTAGTGTCTTCCCAATCACGTTTTTCGTCAAGCACGTTGCCTGTAGATTTGAAAGTAGTGTAGTTATACCAGTAACCAGGGCTTTCTCCGTATCTATATGAAAGAGTGTTGAAAATATTAACATTCCCAGTTCTATAATTAATATTTCCAGAAACTCCAGCAGATTTCGGATATCCTGCATTCGCAGTAATAACCCCATTTAATCCTAAAAATTTACTTCTACGTAAAATGATATTTAAAATACCAGCAGTTCCTTCAGCTTCATATCTTGCAGATGGAGATGTAATTACTTCTACTTTTTCTATGGCTTCCGCAGGTAATTGTCGAAGAGCTTCAGTAGAATCTAACCCAACTAAGCCTGATGGTTTTCCGTTAATTAAAATTCTAACATTGTTATTTCCTCTTAATGCTACATTACCTTCGCCATCAACAGAAACGGATGGGACATTGTCTAAAACATCACTTACAGTTCCTCCACTAACCGTTAAATCTTTTCCGACATTGTATATTTTTTTGTCTAATCGAATTTCAACAGTTGTTTTTTCGGCAATCACTTCAATGGCGTCTAGAGTTTCTAAGTCAAGTTCTAAGTAAAAATCTCCAATATTTTCATTCGAAATTATTTTTCTGTTTTTTAGAGTTTGAGTTTTAAATGAAATATACTCTATAGAAATATCATACACACCTGCTGGCACAGTAATTTTGAATGCTCCTTTTATATCTGTTATACCACCAGTTATGATTTTATTTTCAATTTGACTAAAAAAAGATATGGTGGCATATTCTAGGGGTTCATTCGTTTCCCTATCAAATACTTTTCCAGAAATAATTATGTCTTTTTCAAATACTGGAGTAGAAATTATTTTATCACTGTTTTTGGGTTGACTATATCCAAATGAAAAAAATAGAATAAAGGATAAGTAGGTAAGTGTGTTTTTGAACATTCTGCTATAAGTTGCATTTGGGACAAAGGTAACTTACCACATAAAGCCATTTGGTTAAAATTGTGTTAATGGCTTTATAATTAAGTTAAATAATATCTAAAATTAGTTCGGGTGGCCTGCCAATAACTGCTTTTTTACCATTAATAATAATAGGCCTTTCAATAAGTTTTGGGTTTTCGACCATGGCGGTAATAATCTCAGAATCACTTAAGTTTTTATTTTTGTATTCACTTTTCCAAATGGCTTCATTCTTTCTAACCAAGTCAATAGGCGTTAAGCCTAATAGTTTAATAATTTTTTTTAATTCTTTTAGAGATGGGATGTTCTCTAAGTACTTTACAATTTTAAATTCTTTTCCTGAATTTTCAAGAATTTCAAGTCCGCAGCGAGACTTCCTGCAACGGTTATTATGGTATATTTTTATCATTATATATCGATATTGAATGTTTTTAAGTCTTGAATAAGTTGCTTAGGTGATTTAAATTGAATTCCGTTAATTCTTAAATTGTTAGCAGCTTCGATGTTTCTCAAGTTATCATCAATAAAAATTGCATTTTCAGGTTTTATATTAAACCTTTCAAGTGTTAAATTATAAATTTTATCAAAAGGTTTTCTAGTATTTTCTTCACCTGATACTATTATACCTTCAAACCAGTGCAAAAATTCAAAACGCTCTAACGCAATAGGAAAAGTTTCAGCACTCCAATTGGTTAGTGCCACAACTTTATAATCACTAGAATCAATAAAATATTTAAGAATATCAACTGTACCGCTTATAGCATCACCAAGCATTTCGACCCATCTTCCATAAAACATTCTAATTTCAGTTTCATATTCTGGAAAAATTAAGACAAGTTCTTCTGTTGCTTTTGCCATTGGATACCCAGCATCCTGATTTTCGTTCCAGTCACTTGTACAAATGTTGTCAAAAAACCATTTCATTTTTTCTCTATTGCCATTAAATACATCTAGAAAAACATATTCAGGGTTCCAATCGATTAATACACCTCCCAGGTCGAATATTATTGTGTCTATTTTTTTCATGTGTTAGTTTCTATTTTTAAATTGACAAATGTAATAACCATGTCATAATTGTTATCGAGGTTTTATGTTTTCAGCTATGAATATTTCATAATTGATTCTTGTCTTCTACTTTTTGTCCCATCATCATTAAATAAGCTTTTAAGAAACTATCAATATTTCCATCCATAACGGCATCCACGTTACCAGTTTCATGACCTGTTCTAACGTCTTTCACTAATTTATATGGATGCATCACATAGTTTCGAATTTGACTACCCCATTCAATTTTCATTTTTCCAGCTTCAATATCTTCGCGCTGTGCTAATTGTTTTTGAAGTTCAATTTCATACAATTGTGATTTTAACATTTGCATAGCTCTTGAGCGGTTATCATGCTGCGACCGTGTTTCTGAGCAAGAAATTTGTATTCCTGTAGGCTTATGGGTAAGTTGCACTTTAGTCTCAACCTTGTTTACATTTTGTCCACCTGCACCACTTGATCGCGCGGTTGTTATATCAATGTCGGCGGGATTAATGTCTATTTCAATAGAATCATCAACTAAGGGATATACATATACTGAGGCAAAACTGGTATGTCGTTTGGCATTACTATCAAAAGGAGAAATACGAACCAATCTATGGACACCATTTTCACCTTTTAACCAACCAAAAGCGAAATCGCCTTCAAGTTCTAAAGTCACCGTTTTAATACCGGTAACATCACCTTCTTGAAAATTCAATTCTCGTACTTTAAACCCACTTTTTTCGGCATACATTAAGTACATGCGCATTAGCATATTTGCCCAGTCACAACTTTCCGTACCACCAGCTCCAGCTGTAATTTGTAATACAGCACTTAGGCTATCACCTTCTTCAGAAAGCATATTTCTAAACTCTACATCTTCCATTAAAACGGAAGCCTTATTAAACCGGTTTTCAACATCTTCTAATGTAGATTCGCCTTCTTTAAAGAATTCATAAATAACTTCTAAATCTTCAATAAGAGTTTTTAAATCTTTAAAGTCTTGCACCCATTTTTTCTTTACGCGCAAGGATTTCATAATCGTTTCAGCGGCTTTAGGGTCATTCCAGAAATTTGGATCGAAGGTTTGTTCTTCCTCGTTTTGTATTTCTATAAGTTTGGCATCAATGTCAAAGATAGTGCCTAAGTTTATCAAGGCGGGTATTGAGATCTTTAATTTGATCTGAAGTAATCATAGTTATTTTATTTTGAACAAAAATAGTATTTAAACATCCATCAGAAAACAAATCTTAATATAATTTTATAGCTTTACCTTTTAATTTTTCAGATGATAATAGACCTAAGAAGCGATACAGTTACCAAACCAACAAAAGATATGTTGAACACGATGATGCAAGCAAACGTTGGTGATGATGTGTTTAGAGAAGACCCAACGGTTGTGATTCTAGAGAGACGAATAGCGAGTATGTTTGGTAAAAGTGATGCCTTATTCTTTCCATCTGGTACTATGGCTAATCAAACAGCTTTAAAACTGCATACAAACCCTGGAGATCAGATTATTTGTGATAAATATGCCCATATTTATAATTATGAGTCTGGAGGCGCCTCTTTTAATAGCGGCGTGTCATGTAAGCTAATAAATGGCAATAGAGGTATGTTTACAGCTAAACAGGTTGAAGAAGTTATTAATCCAGGTGATTATTGGTATGCTCCAGCTAGTTTGGTTGAAATTGAAAATACTACAAATAAAGGAGGTGGTGCTTGTTGGGATTTTGATGAGTTGAAAAAAATTAGAAAGGTTTGTGATAATAATGATTTGGGTTTTCATTTAGATGGCGCGCGTTTATGGAATGCTATAGTTGCTAAAAATGAAACTACAGAACAATATGGCAGTGTATTCGACACTATTTCTGTTTGTTTGAGCAAAGGGTTAGGATGTCCTGTTGGATCAATTTTAGTGGGAGATTCAGAAATCATGAAAAATGCCATTAGAATACGTAAAATTTTTGGTGGAAATATGAGACAATCTGGCTATTTAGCTGCCGCGGGATTATATGCTTTAGATAATAATATTGAACGCTTAGCTCAAGATCATAAAAAAGCAAAAGAAATAGGTGAGGAGTTAACTAGACTATCAATTATCAAGACCGTGGAGTCTATAGAAACTAACATTGTTATTTTTGAATTAAATAAAGACATTAACGAAAAAAAGTTTGTACAAAACTTAGCCAACAAAAATATTCATATTATTAGTATGGGCGGTGGTAAGCTAAGAATGGTAACCCACCTAGATTATAATGACGATATGCATGATATATTAATTAGCGCCCTTAAATCTTTGTGAGTTGTTATAACATATCCATTCCAGGAATATTAGGCATACCTTCTTTGGCTACAGCACCAAGTTCGGCCTCATTAACACTCGTTGCTTTTTCTATTGCTCTATTTATAGTTAAAATTAAATAATCTTCAAGTTGTTCTTTATCTTCAAGAAGTTCGTCACTTACGTTGATAGATTTTATAGTTCTATTTGCTGTTAGGGTAACTTTAAGTTTGCCATCATTACTTGACTCATCGATTAAAACGGTATCAAGGCGTTTTTTAGTTTCTTCTACTTTCTTTTGGGTTTCTTTAAGTTTGCCCATCATTTTCATCATATCTCCAAACATAATTTCTGAATTTTAGTATGTAGGTACAAAACTATCAAAATAAATAGAGTAATTTTATTTCTTTGTTTATTAAAAATGAAGAATCTCAGTATTATTATAGTCATAAACTTTATTTTTGCTCATTCTTGTAAAAAAGAACCAAAAATGATAAAAAGTACGACTAAAATAAGTCCACCAATAGCCAAAAAAATTCCATATAAGTTACGTATTCATGATGATGTTAGATTAGATAATTATTATTGGTTAAATGATAGGGAAGACTCTGAAGTTTTAGATTATTTAAATGCCGAAAATGCTTATACAGAAAGTGTAATGAAGCATACCAAAGTTTTTCAAAAAGAACTTTTTGAAGAAATGAAAAGCAGAATTAAGGAGAACGATACAACGGTGCCTTTTAAATTAAATGGTTATTGGTATTTAACACGTTATGAAACTGGGAAAGATTACCCTATTTATACAAGAAAGAAAGCATCTTTAAAGGCTCCAGAAGAAATTTTATTTGATTGTAATGAAATGGCTGAAGGTCATGCTTATTTTAAATTAGGAGGTATTTCAGTTAGCCCGGATAATACTATGGCTGCTTTTTCAATAGATGTTGTTAGTAGAAGACAATACACAATTCAAATTAAGAACCTTATTACGGGTGATATCTATACTGATAAGATTGAGAACACAACTGGTAGTGCTACATGGGCAAACGACAATAAAACTTTGTTTTATTCAATGAAAGATGCCGTCACCCTGAGATCTCATAAAATATTTAAGCATAAATTACATGCCACCTCTAGTGAAGATTTAGAAGTGTATTATGAAGCCGATGATACCTTTAACACCTTTGTTTATAAATCTAAGTCGAAAAAGTATATCATTATTGGTTCATCAAGCACACTGACAACGGAATATCGCTATTTAGATGCCAGCACACCAGATGATGAATTTAAAGTGTTTCAAAAACGAATTCGCGAGTTAGACTATAGTATTTCGCATTTTAATGAACATTTTTACATAATCACAAATAAAGATAATGCAACAAATTTCAAACTTCTAAAAACAAGTGAAAATACTACAGAGTTAGAGCATTGGGAAGAAGTAATTGCACATAGAAAAGACGTATTGATTGAAGATATTGAAATTTTTAAAGATTATTTGGTGATTAACGAACGTGAAAACGGACTTAATAATTTAAGAATTATGAGTTGGAACGGGGAAGAGGATTATAATCTACCATTTGATTCTGAAACATACACAGCATACATTGGAAATAATCCTGATTTTGATAGTGATACGATGCGTTATGGCTTCAATTCATTAATTTCTCCAAGCTCTGTAATTGATTATAATTTAAAGACACGGCAATCAGAAATAAAGAAAGAGCAAGAAGTACTTGGCGGTAATTTCAAAAAAGAAAATTATGCAGAAGAACGTATTTGGGCAACGGCTAGAGATGGCGTAAAAGTACCCATTTCACTTGTTTATAAAAAAGGAATCAAATTAGACGGAACTAATCCCTTACTGCAGTATGCTTATGGTTCATATGGTTCAACTATTGATCCGTCTTTTTCTACTATCCGCCTAAGTTTGCTAGATAGAGGGTTTATCTATGCTATTGCCCATATAAGAGGAGGAGAATATTTAGGCAGAGATTGGTATGAAAATGGAAAGCTTTTAACTAAGAAAAATACGTTTACAGATTTTGTAGATTGTTCTAAACACCTTATTGAAAATAAATATACTTCAAACAATCATTTATATGCTTATGGTGGTTCCGCAGGAGGTTTGCTTATGGGAGCAGTTATAAACATGAATCCTGAATTATATAACGGTGTTTTAGCAGCAGTACCTTTTGTTGATGTAGTTACAACCATGCTTGACGATACTATTCCTTTAACCACTGGAGAATATGATGAATGGGGAAATCCAAACAATAAGGAATATTATGAGTATATGAAATCTTATTCGCCATATGACAACGTTAAGTCAAAAGATTACCCAAATATGTTGGTAACTACAGGGTTGCATGATTCACAAGTGCAGTATTGGGAACCAGCAAAATGGGTTGCAATACTTAGAGATTATAAGACAGATAATAACAAATTATTACTACATACAGATATGGATTCTGGTCATGGAGGTGCGTCTGGACGCTTTGAAAGTCTTAAGGAAGTAGCTTTAGAATATGCCTTTTTATTAGATTTAGAAGGAATTAATCACTAATAAAAAAAAATGTATTATTTTTGCAAGGTTTTAGGCTGTATTTAATTTTGAAATTGAGCCAGTCTTTAAAAAGCACATATGAAGCACAAAAATCAAGTATTTGATAATGTCTTAGAATTAGTGGGTCAAACACCTCTTATTCGACTTAATAGACTAACCGCAGATTATAAAGGAGATTACCTAGCAAAAGTGGAATCTTTTAACCCAGGTAATTCGTCAAAAGACAGAATAGCACTTTACATTATTGAGCAAGCTGAAAAGCAAGGTATTTTAAAACCTGGCGATACTATTATTGAGACTACCTCTGGAAACACGGGGTTTAGTATAGCAATGGTAAGTATTATCAAGGGTTATGACTGTATTTTGGCTGTAAGCTCAAAATCATCAGCAGATAAAATAGATATGCTTAAAACCATGGGAGCCAAGGTTTATGTTTGTCCTGCCCATGTTAGTGCAGACGATCCGAGATCTTATTACCAGGTAGCAAAGCGCTTGCATGAGGAAACAAAAGGATCTATTTATATCAACCAATATTTTAATCAACTTAATATTGATGCACATTACCACAGTACAGGTCCTGAAATATGGAATCAAACTGAAGGTAGTATAACACATCTTATTGCGTGTAGTGGTACTGGAGGAACTATTTCTGGCACAGCTAAATATTTAAAAGAGCAAAACCCAGATATCAAAGTTATAGGAGTAGATGCTTTTGGTTCTGTAATCAAAAAATATCACGAGACTAGAGAATTTGATGAAAAGGAGATTTATCCATACCGAATTGAAGGCTTGGGTAAAAACCTTATCCCATCTGCAACCGATTTCGACCTTATTGATAAATTTATCAAAGTTACAGATGAAGAAAGTGCACATTCGGCACGTGAGATAGTTAAAAATGAAGGATTGTTCGTAGGATATACATCAGGGGCTGTAATGCAAGCTGTTAAGCAGCTAAATGAGCAAGGTGAATTTAAAAAAGGAGATAATATTGTTGTTATATTTCCAGATCACGGTTCTAGATACATGAGCAAAGTTTACAGTGATAAATGGATGAACGAACAAGGATTCTTTGATAGTGTTCATGAAGAAGCTGCAGAAAAGATACAATACATTAAATAATAAATAATATCTACTTAAAAAAGAGATGAGTTTTGTTGTTTTAGCAAAAAGTCATCTCTTTTTTTATTTAATTACTAATTGGGTATTAAAAAATTATGCTCAAACAATATAAATATTTAATTTTGCACAACTAACTAAGCATTAACTAATAGCTTTATTGAAATTTCAAAAACGAACTTTGGTGTTTTTTTATGATATTTTGAAGCGTTTAGAAATTGGTGGTTATATCATAAATTTAATAGCGATAAGATTTATAATAAATGAAAGATTTATTTGATAAAATTTATAAAGACAAAGGACCATTAGGGAAATGGGCATCTCAGGCTGAAGGATATTTTGTTTTTCCAAAATTAGAAGGAGAAATTTCTAATCGTATGAAGTTTCAAGGAAAAGATGTTATTACATGGAGTATAAATGATTACTTAGGTTTAGCAAATCATCCTGAAGTTCGTAAGGTAGATGCTGAAGCTGCAGCTCAATATGGTTCGGCTTATCCAATGGGAGCAAGAATGATGTCTGGCCATACAGATTTACATGAAAAACTTCAGAATGAATTAGCGGCTTTTGTTAATAAAGAAGCTTCCTATTTATTGAATTTTGGTTATCAAGGCATGGTGTCTACTATTGATGCCTTAGTTTCTAAAGATGATATTATAGTATACGACGTTGATGCGCATGCATGTATTATCGATGGTGTTCGTTTACATATGGGAAAACGCTTTACCTATAAGCACAATAATGTTGAAAGCTTAGAGAAGAATTTAGAGCGCGCTACTAAAATGGCAGAGCAAACAGGCGGTGGGATTTTAGTAATTTCTGAAGGTGTCTTTGGAATGCGAGGAGAGCAAGGTCGCTTAAAAGAAATAGTTGAACTTAAAAAGAAATTTAAATTCAGGTTATTTGTTGATGATGCTCATGGATTTGGAACCTTAGGTGCAACTGGAGCAGGTGCAGGAGAAGAGCAAGGGGTACAAGATGATATTGATGTGTACTTTGCAACATTCGCAAAATCTATGGCAAGTACTGGTGCATTTATTGCTGCGGATCAAGAAATTATAGATTATTTAAAATATAATTTGCGTTCTCAGATGTTTGCTAAATCGTTACAAATGCAACTAGTAGTTGGTGCATTAAAACGTTTGGAAATGTTGAAAACAATGCCAGAATTAAAGCAAAACCTTTGGACTATAGTTGATGCATTACAATCAGGATTAAAATCGCGTGGTTTTGATATTGGTACTACACAAAGTTGTGTTACACCAGTATATTTAAAAGGTAGTATTCCTGAAGCCATGGCTTTGGTTAGAGACTTACGTGAGAATTACGGAATATTCTGTTCTATAGTTGTTTACCCTGTAATACCTAAAGGATTAATTTTACTAAGAATGATTCCAACTGCAACGCATACATTAAAAGATGTTGAAGAGACCTTAGATGCTTTTGATGCTATTAGAGAACGCTTACAAAATGGTACATACAAGCGTTTATCTGCTGCTGTTTTAGCAGCAATGGGTGAGTAGAAGTTATAAAACTTGATATTGCATAAAAAAATCCAATTCTTAAAGAATTGGATTTTTTTATGCAATATCTTTCCTAAAAGTGCATCGCTTTTTAAGAATTACAGGATTGAAATTCTTCCAGATTTTATTTATAGCAACATTGTCTGCTAATTCCGGTGTACGAATACACTCAACAATTCCTTTTTCACTAAAAGTATTATGGAATTCGTTAAAAATTATTGCGTGTACACCTTTTTGCTGATATTCTGGGTGTACACCAATTAAATAAAAAGTTACTTTTTTACTATGCTTTTTTGAGTGTAATAAATGCTTAATGCCAAAAGGGAAAAGTTTTCCCTTCATTTTTTGTAAGGCTTCAGCATAAGATGGCATTACTATACCAAATGCCACTAATTCGTCATGCTCATCTACAACAAACTTTATATATTCTGGGTTAATAAACCCTAAAAATTTCTTTTTAAAATATTCTTTTTGTATATCAGTAATAGCAACAAATGATGATAAAGATGAATAACTTTCATTAAACAAGTCAAACATTCTATCGGCGTAGGGCATGACTTCTTTTGTTTTTTTAAAGTAAAGAGCTTTTAGCTTATAACGCTTTTTAATTATTTCTTGAATTCTAGCAAAACTCTCTCTCTTTATATCGGTAAAAGCGTGTTTATGTTCTAAATATTCTTTTTCTACGGTATATCCTAGTTTATTGAAATGTGATACATAATAAGGATGGTTGTACCAAGTAATCATGGTTCCAATATGGTTAAAACCATAGGTCAAAATACCAACTTTGTCTAAATTAGAAAAGCCAACGGGACCTTCTATATACTCAAGGTTATTCTTTTTTCCTATCTCTAAAACTTTGCTGAGAAGGGTTTTGGATACTTCAATATCATCAATAACATCAAACCACCCAAAACGCATTTTTAGTTGTTTTTGGTCTTTAACTTCTAGCCAATTAATAATAGCAGCAATTCTCCCAACTACTTCCTTTCCTTTAAAAGCTAGGAATAATCTAGCTTCGGCATCATTAAAAACGGGGTTTTCTTTTTTGCTAAATGTTTTTATTTCCTGATTAATAATAGGAGGGACCCAATATTTAGAATCTTTATATAGTCTAAAAGGAAACTTTACGAATGTTTTTAAGTCTTTTTTTGTATGTACTTCTTTTAGTGTTATCATATAAAAATGATAGATTTTGATTTTTTAGTTATCGTCAAAATCTGTGTCTTTTCTTTGTTGTTTCTTTTTCGAATCTGAATCAGAATTCTTTTTCTTTTTGTTTTTATTGCGTCTTGCTTGGCGTTTGCCTTCCTCTTTAGCAGAGCCACCATTATCTATATCTTCATTTTCTTTGTCTTTATGAAAATCGAATCTATATGAAGCCCCAAAATTCACACTAAAAACAGACGGTGTATCCTTGGTATTAAAAGTTAAAGCGGTGTCTAGTTGAAAATCTTTACCCCATAAATAAGCACCACCAAATCGCAATAGATTATCGGCGTAAAAATCGCTTTTAATACCTTGAGTCTCTCCAAATATCACCCATTTTGGATTAAATGAATGTGTCAATGTTATAATATATTGAAAATCGGATTGATCTGTTCCAATTCTATCTTTTATTAAATTGAGTACCAATACCCATCCTCCTGCAAAATTATTTTGAGAAGCAATCATTACTTTTGGACTAAAGCCTTCTATTGCTGGTGCTGTATACGGGTTGTTCTTAGTATCAAAATTAGCACCAACAAAAACGGACACCGCTGGAATTAAAGATTTCCATTTAAACCTGTGGTTTGCATGATAACTGTATAAATTAGGCTTGTCTTCTTCAGAATTCTTATAAGGATCAAAAACCAAGTATTTAGCACCAACTGTTAAAAATTTAAAATTAGCACGATCTTCTTCAAATGGAATACTTGAGAAGAAAGTTTTTGTGTCATTTTGGTAGGTGCCTTCAATGTTTAATTCTAATTCTTCAAAAAATAATCCGTATCGTGCTGAAAAATCAACACCATATCCAGATACCTCGTTTCTTAATGCTGGCGTACGTTCTTCATTAATTATATACGGTCCAACTTCAAATTGTAAAACATTTGTGCCAACAGAAAAAGCACTACGTGAAACACCCGGTCTATTTGAGTTTATAACGTCGGTGTATTGACTAAAAGAAAGGGCTGATATTAAACTAAAAAAAAGTATGCAAGTAGATTTGATAGGCTTCATAGTTAGGAATTTAGATAGAATCTCAATTTGATTTTTAGCGTATTTTGTTAACTGGTTTCGATTAAGGGTTCTCAAATATAGATATTTTATAGTTTTTTTATCATTTATGAACGTTTTTTAAATCTATAGAATTGTATTTTTGTGATTAATTATAAATTAAAATTTAATTATGGGTTTATTAAGAACCATATTTATAATTGTTGTTGTTTGGTATTTATTCAAAGTGTTGGGTAGAATATTTGCACCATTTTTAATAAAGTTTGCTGCAAAAAAAGCGGAACAGCGATTCGGAGATCAATTTGGTCAATTTCAAAAGCAACAACAAGAAACTTCAAAAAAACCAGGAGAAGTAACCATTGATAAAATGCCAAACGCTAAAACTTCAAATAAAGATGTTGGCGATTATGTGGATTACGAAGAAATTGAGTAGTTATAATTTATACTTTCAATTTATGTAATTCTTGAAAATTATAACTATTTTTCACAATCATTGTTTTAATACCTTTTCATGCAGTTTTCAATTAAAAGAATCCTACCTCACGTCTTAGTTATACTAGGATTTATAATAATCTCTCTCGCTTATTTCAGTCCTGTTTTAAAAGGAAAGAAGATTTTCCAGAGTGATATTATGCAATATATTGGGATGTCTAAACAGCAAACCGATTTTAAAGCTGCTAATGGAGAAGAAACTTATTGGACAAACAGTGCTTTTGGAGGTATGCCAACGTATCAATTAGGAGCAAAATATCCACATAATTATATAAAAAAGCTTGATTTAACGCTGCGCTTCTTACCAAGACCAGCAGATTATCTGTTTTTATACTTAATTGGTTTTTATATTCTATTGTTAGTATTAAAAGTGGATTTTAAACTAGCAACTCTTGGGGCTCTGGCGTTTGGTTTTTCTACCTATTTAATCATTATTCTTGGAGTAGGGCATAACAGTAAAGCGCATGCTATAGCATATATGCCTTTGGTTTTAAGCGGTATTTTATTGACATTTCAAAGAAAGTATATTTTAGGATTTTCACTAACTGTCGTAGCTATGGGACTTGAATTGGTTGCTAACCATTTTCAAATGACTTATTATTTGATGTTACTGGTAATTATATTAGGTGTTGCTTATTTGATTGATGCTTACAGAAAGAAGTTACTGAGGCATTATTTTAAAACGGTTGGTATTTTATCTGTTGCCGTAATTTTAGCTATAGCTTTAAATGCTACTGGTATTATGGCAACACAGGAATATGCTAAAGAAAGTTCGCGTGGTAAAAGTGAATTAGCAATTAATCCTGATGGATCTTCAAAAGAAATTACTTCTGGTTTAGATAAAGAATATATAACACAATATAGCTACGGAATTTTAGAGTCGATAAATCTTTTTATTCCAAGATTTATGGGAGGTGGTAATGGTGAAAATGTTGGAAAAGACTCTAATACATATGAAGCATTTAGAAAACTGGGGGCTACCCCAAGTCAAGCTTTACAGGAATCGAAAAGAGCACCATTGTATTGGGGAAACCAGCCAATTGTTGAAGCACCTGCTTATGTCGGTGCCGTAGTCTTGTTTTTATTTGTTTTTGGGTTGTTTTTAGTAAAAGGACGTTTAAAATGGTGGTTAGTAGGTGGTACAGTGTTATCGTTATTATTATCCTTTGGTAAAAACGAACCTTTTGCTTTTTTAACTGATGTATTTATAGATTATTTTCCGCTATATAATAAGTTTAGAGCCATAACATCAATACAAGTTATTTTAGAACTATGTATTCCTGTTTTAGCCATATTTGGATTGGTAAGATTATTTAATGATTTTGAGAAGCAAGATGAAAAGTTAAAAGCTTTAAAATATTCAGCTATTATAACGGGTGGGTTGGCACTTCTTTTACTTCTTTTTAAGTCTTCATTCGATTTTGTGGGTATTAATGATGGTTTTTACCGTCAAAACTATGGTCAAGCTTTTATGGACGCTATTAAGGCAGATAGAAAATCAGTTTTCACTTCAGACACTATTAGGACTTTAGTTTTAGTTTTGGCTGCTGCTGCTGCTATCTATATGTTTTTAAAAGCAAAGCTAAAAGAGAAATGGTTAATACTTGTTTTAGGCGTATTGATTTTGTTTGATTTAGTAGGTGTAGATAGACGTTATGTCAATAATGATGATTTTGTTTCAGCGATTCAAGTAAGTAAACCATATTCACCTAATATAGCAGATAGTGATATAAAAAAGGATACATCGCATTTTAGAGTATTCGATATCGTTTCATCTGGAGCGCGGGCTTCTTATTTCCATAATTCTTTAAATGGTTATCACGCGGCTAAATTGAGACGTTATGAGGATGTGTTCGATTTTTATGTAGCAAAAAACAACATTAATGTGCTCAATATGCTTAACACCAAGTATATTATTGTACAAGATGAAAAAGGGCAACCTATGGCTTATTCAAATGAAGAAGCAAATGGTAATGCGTGGTTTATAAGAGAATTAGAAAGAGTTGCTTCTGCAAACGAAGAAATTAAAGCACTAGATAGTTTAGATAATAAGAATAAGGCTGTTTATACAGCTCCAATCCTGACAAAGCAACGAGAATATAGTAATAAGTTTATTGTAGATTCATTAGCAACTATTAACCTCAAGGAGGTTGCTCCAAATTATTTAAAATATGAATCAAGTAATTTGAATGATGGAGTTGGTGTATTCTCTGAAGTGTATTATGGCAATGGTTGGAAATCTTTTATTGATGGTAAGGTAGTAGATCATATGCGAGTTAATTATACATTGCGTGGTATGGAAGTTCCTGCTGGAAATCATACTATTGAGTTTAAATTTGATCCAGATGTTGTTAAAACCGGTAGTAAAATAGCATTAGCCAGTTCCATTTTATTTGGGTTTTTACTATTAGGTGGCTTGTATTACGAGTTTAAAAAAAGAAACGAAAGTGCGTAAAAAAGCACTCATAATAACATATTATTGGCCTCCTGCTGGAGGTCCAGGTGTACAGCGTTGGTTAAAGTTTGTGAAGTATTTACCAGATTTTAATATTGAGCCAATTGTTTATATACCAGAAAACCCTAATTATTCTATTGTCGATTCAAGTTTGTTGGAAGAAGTTTCAGATGATCTTCAAATTATTAAGCGACCAATAAAAGAGCCTTATAAATTAGCAAACTTATTTTCTAAAAAATCAACAAAAGCCATTAGTAAAGGGATTATTCCTGAAGGTAAAAAACAAAGCTTTCTTGAACAATTTATGCTATATATACGTGGTAACTTTTTTATTCCAGATGCTAGGAAAAATTGGATAAAGCCATCTATAGCTTATTTAACGAAATACATCGCTGATAATAATATTGAAACTATTGTTACAACAGGGCCACCACATAGTTTGCATCTTATAGGTTTAGAACTCAAGGAAAGGTTAGGACTGAAATGGTTGGCAGATTTTAGAGATCCTTGGACTACCATAGGCTATCATAAAGAACTAAAACTTACTAAAAGGTCTCGTAAAAAACATAAAGTATTAGAAAGTAAAGTTTTAAATAATGCAGATCATGTGATTACCACAAGTTTTACAACTAGTAAAGAATTTAAAAAAATAACTAAAACCCCAATTACCGTTATAACAAATGGATATGATAAGGAAAGTGTTACTGATTTGGAAATGGATTCGAAATTTACACTAGCACATATTGGGTCTTTATTGTCACAAAGAAATCCTTTGAATTTATGGAAAGCATTGTCTGAATTAATAAAAGAAAATGATGATTTCGCTAAAGATTTTCAGTTAAACCTAATTGGTTTGGTAAGTGATGAAGTTATAAATACCATTCAATATTTCGGATTAAGTAAATATTTTGATAAAATAGGATATGTTTCACATATAGAGGCTATTGCATATCAAAAAAAATCACAAGTTCTATTGCTTATTGAAATTAATTCTGAAGAAACAAAGTGTATTATTCCGGGAAAACTCTTTGAATATATGGTCTCCAATCGTCCTATAATTTCATTGGGACCAGAAGGTTCTGATGTGGAAAAAATCATTAAAGAAACCAATACGGGCAATTACTTTTTATATGATGATTTCGACGTTTTAAAAAACACTATATTAAAGCATTATAAAGCTTTTAAAATGGGGCAATTACAATCACATCCCATTGGATTACAAAAATATAGTAGAAAGGAATTAACAAAATTGTTAGCAGAGTTAATTTAATATGGGTATTGTTCTATCACAGTCTATAAAAAATACATTTACAACGTATGTGGGCTTTGTTATTGGCGGGATTAATGTATTATTTCTGTTTACAAATTTTGTAAGTGATGACTATTTTGGACTTATACAGTACATATTCTCTACAGCGGCTATAATGATGCCACTTATGGCCTTTGGTGTTCATAACACTATTATCAAATTTTATTCTTCATTTAAAACACGACAATTACAGAATAGCTTTTTAACACTTATGCTTATATTACCTTTGTGTATTGCTCTCCCTGTTGGATTTCTTGGATATTTATCCTATGAGTCTATAAGCTTCTGGCTTACTCAAGAAAATGACATTATTCAAAATTATATTTGGTTAATCTTTTTGTCTGCTCTTTTATTTGCCTATTTCGAAG
Organism: Algibacter sp. YIN40; assembly: GCF_057219435.1. NCBI lineage: Bacteria > Pseudomonadati > Bacteroidota > Flavobacteriia > Flavobacteriales > Flavobacteriaceae > Algibacter > Algibacter sp. YIN40. Next base: position 429,345 of record NZ_JBXVVC010000003.1, read on the forward strand.
TTTTCTATGCATGGAGTAAGGTACAGATGCACAGCGTGTTTGGGAACTTTATGAAAGAAATATTTCATAGAATATGTACAACAATATTATTGTTTTGCCTGTATTTGGAATTTATTAATGTAAACCAACTTATTTATAGTCTTGTTGGTGTTTACGGGCTTCGTATGGTAATTATGGCTTTGTATGCCTTCAGTTTAAAGGTGCCAATTTTAAGATTTAATAGAATTGCTAATATTCATGATATTTTAAAATATTCAGCATTAATAATCATTGCGGGTTCGGTTGCCAATGTTATTTTGGAAATTGATAAGTTCATGATTGGACATTATATCCAAATTGAAAACGTTGCCTACTATGCTGTCGCAATTTATATTGCTAGTGTTATAGGCGTGCCTTCTCGGGCGATGCATCAAATAACAAGCCCTATAACAGCAAAGCTTCTTAATGATAATGACAAAGAAGAATTAAAAATATTATACCAAAAAAGTTCACTGAGTTTATTTATAATAAGTGGTTTAATTTTTCTGCTTATTGTTTTAAATATTTCAGAATTATATCATTTAATTCCTGAAAAATTTAGAGGTGGTATTGTGGTGGTGTTTTTAATTGGTATTGCGAAATTATCTGATAATTTATTAGGCAATAATAACGCCATCCTTTTTAATAGTGATTATTATAAAATGGTACTTCTGTTAGGATTTGGCTTGGTAATTTTAACCATTGCCTTGAATATTGTGTTTATTCCTAAATATGGTGTTGTTGGAGCCGCTTATGCAACTTTCATTGCTGTGATAATCTATAATATTACTAAGATATTATTTGTAAATTTTCTATTTAAAATAATGCCTTTTACAAGTAGTACATTTAAAACATTGGTACTTATAGTTGTGTGTTTTGCAATTTTCTACTATTGGAACTTTCCGTTTAATCCAGTGGTTAATATTATATTGAAGTCAATCTTAATTTCAATTTTTTATGGTTTTATAGTGCACCATTTGAGACTTTCCGAAGATGTATCTATGTTAATTAAAAAGATTCTAAGACGCTAAATTTTTAAAAAGAGAAAACCCCACGAATTTGCTTTGAGGCAAACTTATCGCGGGGCTTTCCAACTAACCAACCAAAACGGTTATGATCTTCTTCTTGAAGCAGATCTTGTATTGTTATTAGAAGAACTTCTACTTTGTGTCGCTCTAGATTTATTTTGCGAAGATCTAGAAACTGATCTTTGAGTCGTTCTAGGCTTACTTTGCGAACTTCTATTAGCTACTTGAGCTGTTCTTCTAGTAGTGCTGTTTCTATTATATGTACGCGTATTATTGCTCTTTGGTTTTTGAGTAACAGAATTATTTCTAGATTTTGTTACTGTATTGTTTCTCGTTCTTGTATTATTAACGCTTTCTCTAACTCTTTTAGTATTATTAGTAGGCGTATTACTTCTTGTTGCGTTTCGGTTAACGCTACTATTACTAGGTCTTGAATTTCGAGTTACAACATTTCTATTAGAGCTATTATTTTTAGTAGTATTACGATTAACAGTATTACTATTTCTTCTTGAATCACGACTCGCAATTTGAGAATTTGTATTTCTTGAAGTTCTACTAGCCACAGATGTATTATTACGACTCGTTGTTCTATTTATAGATGTATTATCACGTCTAGAACTTGTATTAGTACTCGCGTAACTTCTTCTCGAAGATGCTTGTCTATTAACCTGAGTTCTGTTTCTAGTACTTCTATTTACAGTAGCATAACGAGAATTTCTAGCGATAGAATGCCCACGTCTACTAGCAACCGATGTTCTTGGTCTATAGTTATTATAAAAAGGTCTGTTGTAAACATAGCGCACAGGGCTGTAGTATTGTCTGTAAGGTCTATTGTAAACAACACAGTAGTTGAAAGCAGGAATGCTATAGTAAGCATGCCATGGTCTGTAAACATAATGTCTGTTATAAATATTTATAAAACCAGTATAGTGTGAAAATCTGTTATAACTGTTATAGTGTAAATATAATCCACCAACACGCGATACATAGCCAAAGTTGTTATAATGTATATTCACATTTCCAGCTTGAGAAATACGCCCGTAATAATCGTAAAAAATAGGTGTGTTTTCTATTTGAATAACTGCACCAAACTCATCGTATTGCACATACCCGTTATAATCGTATCCCGAATTAAAACTAATGCTTACGTTAGGCGAACCTATTGAAACATTTACATTAGAATTAGTATAGCGCTGAATATTAAAATCGAATTGCCCATCTCGGAAAATCGAAAATTCAATACCACCTTCTACAAATATGTATGAATTGTTATAACCACCAAATGTTATAGATGTTGAATTAACATAACTGTTATCTGTGTCTGCATTAACGGTAAATCCTGTAAGGAGTAAACCAGCTAATAAAAAGGCTATTTTTTTCATGTTTGTAAAATTTAATGTGTGAATACGATTTACTAATTACAAACAGCGTGCCAAAAAACGAGAGACCTATCTAATCTGCTGAAAATCAATAAAAAAAATAGTTTATAAGTTTTTATGAAAAATGTTGTTAAGAGCATAAGGAGTTATGCTTATACTATTTAAAATATAAATAGTAGTAAGAAAAATTATGAAGCTGGGCTTATGATGTATACGCATAAACCTTCAATGATAAAATTTAAAAAAGGTGTGGATGAATTTATAGATCAAACTTCTAATTAATACTTGAATTTTATGATTATTAAAGTTTAATAAAATGACTGATATAAAAAAATCTCGAAGTTTTTGTCTTCGAGATTTTTTTATTTATAAATGAGTCAAAATAAATTAACGTTTATTTTTCTTGTGCTTTTTCACTTTACCATTTTTCTTGTAGTAGTAATAGTTGTCATCACGGTGGTTATCATATCTATCGTTATCATATTGTCTATCTCTATGGTTTCCAAAATCATGAGTCATATTGCAAGAGCTTATGCCACAAACATTGCAAAAATCATCTTGGTAACGGTTAACTTGTCCTTTAAGGTTTACAATTTCACCCCAATGGTTGTAGTTTACACGTAAACCACCAACTTGTCTCAAAGTACCATTTCTACCACGCCCATAGTCTATAAATACAGAACCAACTCTAGTTATTTTTCCGCGTCTGTCATAATTTAAAAACACGTTTCCAATACGTCTAACCTGTCCAGATCTATCTCTAGAAATATACACGCCGTTGTTTCTGTGATTTGTGTAGCCAACATTGGTATTTGGTCCTCTATAACTAACATTCACATTTTTTCGCTTGGATCTATTAGATTTGTAGTATGTACCATCATTATAATATGGGTCATAATTATTGGTGTTAAAATCGAAACTTCCATCTGGAAAAATTAGAAACTCAACACCACGCTCCATAAAAATTATAGGTTGTGCAAAGCGATCAAAATTTTTGTTTTTTTTATGATGATCTGCATCATGATTCTTGTGGTTTGTTGCTGATACAACTGTTAATCCCATTAACAGCATTGTAAATAAAAGTAATCTTTTCTTCATAGTTCTAGGATTTAAATTATTAATATCGAATTTTTTGTCTCCCTTTGATTATCGAGATATTTAGCTTTTCGGTTTTCGCCATATGACAAGAGAATTTCAATATGCGTGCCAAAAAAATATTCTACAAGCTGAGTTAACGTAATATTAACGCAATGAGTATATTTAAAAAACTGATTTACAGTTTTTTATGATTGAATCAATTTTTTAATCTATTTTTTTAGCTTTTAGCTAGAGTTAACCAAGACTCTCACTGAACCATAATTTTTTTTGAAGTTAGTAGCTATTAATTTTCAATATGTTTCAACTAAAATTATTACTTTTATAGAAACCAACCATCTAATGTCTAAAAATTTAGAAACTTGCAAAAATTGTGAACAGCAATTTGAAAAAAAATTTAATTTCTGCCCATATTGTGGACAACAAGCAAAAGAAGACCTAACCGTTAGTGTCTTATTTTATAACACAATAAGTAATTACTTTTCATTTGATGCTAAGTTTTTTAAGAGTTTTTTCCCGTTGTTGTTTAGACCTGGCTTTTTGCCAAACAAGTTTATTCAAGGAAAACGGTTATTGTATTTACACCCAGCTCAATTATATCTTTTTATATCCGTTATTTTTTTCTTTTTGTTAACGACACTTGTTGTTAGAGATCAGGTTAAAACTATAGACTCGGCTTTAAAGAAATCACTTGATAAGCCTATTGTATCTGACAGCTCAGAAGTGAATTTAGAAAAAGTACTAGATTCAATTAAACTAGATAGCGTTTTAGCTCCATTGCAAGAAAAGGGAATACCTGGAATAAATGTTGAAGAATTAAAGCAGTTAGATTCTTTAGTGAAGCGCAACACGGTAAAAAGTAAAAACATAAAACCTACGTTTGATTTTAATACAAAAAAGGTAGATTCGTTAATTGCAATAAAAACACCTGATAATGAGATATATATGGCTATGGGAATGGAGAAAGATGCAAGGTATTTTACTAGAAAATTTTATGAGCAAGGTCTTAAATTTTATAAACAGCGAGATGGTGGACAAGTAATTCAAGCAGCTTATGATACTATTCCTATTTCTTTGTTTATTTTACTACCCATCTTTGCTTTAATTTTAAAGTTATTATTTTTTAAACGAGGTTCTTATGCTTATCATTTAGTGTTCAGTTTTTATTTTTATTCATTTTTATTTACTGTTTTTAGTATTATACTTATTATGAACTACTTTTTTGATATTCCATATTGGATTGATTTGTTGCTAGTATTATCAACCTTTTTTTACTTGTTTATTGGAGTAAAGAGGTTTTATAAACAAGGTTGGTTTGTGAGCTTTTTTAAGACCAGCTTAGCTACTTTTGTGTATTTTAGTTTTGTTATACCAATAGCTTTGGGTTTGATATTTTTGATAGGGTTTTTGTTTTATTAACAGTAAAATTATTGCTTAAAGTTTTTCTTTTAAATACTTTCCTGTTTCTGAAGCTTTAACTTTAATTATATCTTCAGGAGTTCCTGAAGCTACTAGGTTGCCGCCATATTCACCTCCAGAAGGGCCAAGGTCTATAATATAATCAGCACATTTAATAAGATCGATATTATGCTCCACAACAATTATAGAATGACCTTTATTAATTAAAGCATTAAATGATTTTAAAAGTTTCTTAATATCATGAAAATGTAATCCAGTAGTAGGTTCATCAAAAATAAACAGAGCCTTATCTTTATTATTGCCTTTGCCTAAAAAGGAAGCCAATTTAATGCGCTGTGCTTCTCCGCCTGAAAGTGTAGAAGAGCTTTGCCCCAATGTAACATAGCCTAGTCCTACATCTTGCAAAGGTTGTAACTTGTTTTTAATTTTTGTCTGGTCGTTTGCCTCAAAAAAAGTGATAGCATCATCGATAGTAAGGTTTAAGATATCATCAATACTTTTTTTAGCAAATTTCACTTCCAGAACTTCTTTTTTAAAGCGTTTACCTTTACATGTTTCACATTCTAAATGCACATCTGCCATAAATTGCATTTCAATGGTTACTTCACCTTCACCTTTACAAGTCTCACAACGACCTCCATCTACATTAAAAGAAAAGTGCTTCGCTTGATAATTTCTTAGATTGCTTAACTTCTGCTTAGCGTATAAGGCTCGAATATCATCATAGGCTTTTATATAGGTTACAGGATTAGACCTTGAAGAGCGCCCTATAGGATTCTGATCTACAAATTCTATATGTTTTATATTAGAAAAATCGCCTTCAAGAGCCGTGAATTGTCCTGGTTTATCACCAAAATCAGTTAACTTTTTTTGTAATGCGGGATATAGAATTTTTTTTACAAGCGTACTTTTTCCACTACCAGAAACCCCTGTTACTACTGTAAGCATCCCCAAAGGAAAATGGACATCGATATTTTTTAAATTGTTTTCTCTAGCACCTTTTATATCAACAAAGTATTTAGATTCTCTACGTGTCTCGGGGATTTCTATAGAGAGAGTTTCGTTTAAATATTGTGCTGTCAATGAATTTGAAGCTAAAATATCATCATAAGTTCCAGATGCAACCACATGCCCGCCTAAAGTTCCTGCTTCTGGCCCAATATCAATAATGTTATTGGCGGCTTTCATAATGTCTTCATCATGTTCAACAACAATAACCGTATTGCCTAAATCTCGTAAAGATTTTAATACGGAAATTAGGCGTTCAGTATCTTTTGGGTGTAGGCCAATACTGGGTTCGTCTAAAATATACATAGAGCCTACCAAACTACTCCCTAGAGATGTTGCCAAATTGATGCGCTGGCTTTCGCCACCAGATAATGTATTAGATTTTCTGTTTAAAGTCAAATAGTTTAAACCTACATTGGCAAGAAAAGATAATCTGTTGTTAATTTCCTTTACTAGGCGTTTAGAAATCGTAGTATCATAATCATTCAATTCTAACTTATTAAAGAAGTTTGATAACTTATCAAGTGGCATTTCAACCAATTCTGTTAATGTGGTATTGCCAACTTTTACATAATTTGATTCAACTCTTAAGCGTTTCCCATTACAAGTTTTGCATTTGGTTTTTCCACGATAGCGAGATAACATGACCCGATTTTGAATTTTATAAGCCTTCGATTCTAGTTCCGCGAAAAATGAGTTAAGACCTTCAAAATATTGATTTCCGTCCCAAATAAGCTGTTTTTGAGAATTTGATAATTCGAAATAAGGTTTGTGAATTGGAAAATCGAACTTATGCGAATTATTAACTAATTGGTCTTTATACCAACTCATGCTTTCACCACGCCAAGGAAAAATAGCACTTTCATAAACGGATAGTCCAGTGTTTGGAATAACTAAATCTTCATCAATTCCAATGATATCGCCATAGCCTTCACATTTAGGACAGGCACCATAAGGGTTATTAAAACTAAATAAATGAATATTGGGTTCTAAAAAAGTAATGCCATCTAGTTCAAATTTATTGCTAAAAAGGCGTTGATTATTATCGCTTAGTGTTTCTATAATGCACGATCCTTTGCCTTCGAAAAACGCTGTTTGAATAGCATCTGCTAAGCGGTTTAAAAAATCCTCATCTTTTTTTGTAATAATTCGATCGACGACTAGCAGAAGATCATCTTTTTTAGATATTGTTTCGGCCTCATCAAGTCTCAAAACGGTGTCATTTACTTTTATTCTAGCATATCCTTGTTGCTGTAATGCCTTTAGTTTATCTTCTATGCTACGACCTTCTTCTATATGAATAGGAGCAAGAAGGAGTAGTTTTTCTCTTTCTGGAAATGTTTTTAAATAGTTTAAAACATCTGTGACAGTATCTTTTTTCACTTCAAGTCCAGAAGCAGGTGAGTAGGTCTTTCCTATTCTAGCAAATAGTAGTTTTAGATAATCATAAATTTCTGTAGTTGTGCCAACAGTAGAACGAGGATTTGTAGAATTTACTTTTTGCTCTATTGCAATTGCAGGCGCAATACCTTTTATATAATCAACCTTAGGTTTATTTAGCCTTCCTAAGAATTGACGAGCATAACTGGAAAGGCTTTCAACATAGCGTCTTTGCCCTTCTGCATAAAGCGTATCGAAGGCCAAACTAGATTTCCCAGAACCAGATAATCCAGTTATAACTACCAACTTATTCCTTGGTATCACCACATCAATATTTTTAAGATTGTGCAATTTTGCACCTTTTATGATGATATTTTGCTTTGGATCTACTTGGGAAATATTAGTATTCATAAGAGTTTAAAGGAAATAATTTTGCAAAGATACTACAAGTATTTCATCTGATAAAACGAAGTTTAATTCTAAAAAACAATAAAAAAAAGTGTTAAATTTTGTTTTTTAGGAATGATTGTTGTTATATTTGATTCACTATTAATCACTTAAATTACACTTGCCTATAGCATAGTATTACTTTTAAACTGTTAAACCCCAAGCAAAGAAGCTCTCTTCTATGCGTTAAAAGTAATAGATTATGCAACACGAAATTATTTCAGATGCTACGTTAGTTAGTAACTATATTGATGGTAATGAAGGCGCTTTAGAAATTCTTATCACAAGACACAAGCAAAAAATTTATAGTTTTATTTATTCGAAAGTTTATGATAGAGATGTCGCTGAAGACATTTTTCAAGATACTTTTATTAAAGTAATACGCACTTTAAAACGTCGAGCTTATAATGAAGAAGGTAAGTTTTTACCGTGGGTAATGAGAATATCACACAATCTAGTTATTGATTTTTTTAGAAAAAATAATAGGATGCCAAAATTTGATAATAGTGGTGATTTTAGCATTTTCTCGGTATTAAGTGATAATGATTTGAATGCTGAAAAGCGAATTATAAAAGAACAAGTAGAGAATGATGTGAGACGTTTAGTTGATGAATTACCAGAAGACCAAAAAGAAGTGCTCTTAATGCGTATTTATAAGGACATGAGTTTTAAAGAAATATCAGAAAGAACAGGGGTTAGTATTAATACAGCATTAGGCCGTATGCGCTATGCTCTTATTAACTTAAGAAAGATAATCGATAAGCATAATATCGTTTTAACGAATTGATACAATAAAGTAAATTTTGCTGCGTTATTTAACCAAATAACCCTTTAATTAATAAAATGGCAAAACTTTACTCTGAAAAAAAATCTGTTAAAACATTAAACGAACTTGAACCGAGCGAGGAAACGGTTAACTTTCTTCTTAATTATTCTAAGGCTTTAAGTGTTATAAATTGTAATAAAATGAAGTTTGAAGCGCTTCTAAACTAAGTTTTCAAAAGTCCTGATTTAGTCATCGGGACTTTTTTGTTTTATTATACTCATGAATTACCGATTGTCTACCAATAGTTTTGGTGATAATATCTTTTTCTAAATTCCAACCTCTTGCGGGGGAATACTGTCTACCATACCATATAATTTGAAGATGTAAGTCGTTCCATAATTCTTTTGGAAATAAACGCTTAGCATCTTTTTCTGTTTGTTTCACATTTTTTCCATTGCTTAAATTCCAACGATACATAAGTCTATGGATATGAGTATCTACTGGAAATGCAGAAATTCCAAACGCTTGAGATAAAACAACAGCTGCAGTTTTATGACCAACAGCAGGCAGAGCTTCCAATTCCTGATAAGTTTTAGGGACTTTGCCATTATGCTTATCAATTAAAATATGAGACAAACCGTATATACCTTTACTTTTCATAGGAGATAAACCAACAGGCTTTATAATAGCTCTTATGTCTTCTATAGAAAGTTTTATCATGTCATACGGATTATCTGCTTTTTCAAATAGGAGCGGTGTTATTTGGTTCACTCTAACGTCAGTACTTTGTGCAGACATTAATACCGCAATAAGAAGGGTGTATGGGTCTTTATGATCTAAAGGGATTGGAATTGTTGGATAGAGTTCTTTTAACGTATTTATAACGAAATTAACTTTATCTTCTTTAGTCATTAAATTGTATTTTTGTTAAAAATCAAAGTTAAGACTATGAATACACTAAAACAAGGTGATGTTGTACCGAATTTCACTTCAAAAGACGAACAAGGAAATAAAGTCTCATTAAGTGATTATAAAGGAAAAAAGCTGGTTGTGTTTTTCTATCCTAAGGCTAATACACCTGGGTGTACACTAGAGGCATGTAATTTGAGAGATAATTATAAAGTGCTAAGGGATGCTGGTTACGAGCTTTTAGGAGTGAGTGCTGATTCTGAAAAAAAACAATCTAATTTTAAAAATAAGTTTAAATTTCCGTTTCCGCTTTTAGCCGATGAGGATAAGACAGTGATTAATACATTTGGTGTTTGGGGGCTTAAAAAGTTTATGGGTAGAGAATATGATGGTATTCATAGAAAAACGTTCTTAATTGATGAAAATGGTGTTGTAGAGCGTGTTATTGATAAGGTTAAGACTAAAGATCACGCAGCGCAAATTTTAGCGTAAAAAAAGCGATTATTTTTTAAATTAATCGCTTTTTTTATTTAAGAACAATTCTACTTTTTTACTCGCTTTTTAATTCGAACCGGGCTAAGTGGTTTTCTAGTATATCCAAATAGGCGGTAATCTTTAATTAAATCGGCTGTTCCTTCGGGAACCATATTTTCCCAACCACGTTCTCCTGCATCAATCATTTCTAAGATCTCTCTTGAAAAGATACTCATAATGCTTTTATCATAGTTTTCTATATCTATTACTTTACCATTGTACTTAAAGAATTTATACAATTCTTTCATTCTAGGGTAAACTTTTAGGTTGCTACTATTTATGAGTTCTCCCGTTTCTGGATCTAGCATTGGGTATAAATATACTTTTAAGTCTTTAAAGAATAGTTTTCCGAAAGCCTCTAAAATACCACCACTTAAATGGCGATAATATTTTTCATCAAAAATATCTACAAGATTGCTAACCCCCATCGCTAGTCCCATTCTAGCTTTTGTGTATTTAGAGAAATATTCAACTACTTTGTAATATTCTTGGAAATTGGATATCATTACGGATTGCCCCAGAGAGCATAATAAATCTGCTCTATCCATAAAATCTTGTTCGTCAATTTCACCTTCAGCCCTCAAGTTAGAAAGCGTTATTTCAAAAACAACTACTGTTTTGTTGACGTCAACTTTGTTTTCTTTGATAAACATCTCATATGACTTCTCATACATAGCCATGTTCACTTTAGTCACTGGTCTAAAACTACCTCTTAAAGCTAAAATATTCTTTTTGTAAAAAACTCTTGCAGGAAGCTCATTGTTACCATCAGGGCCAAACATTACGGCATCTGTCATTCCATTTTTAACAAGCTGTAAACTCATTAAACGGTTATCAACATCTTTAAAAACTGGTCCAGAAAAATTAATTGTATCAATTTCTAATTGATCATTATCTAAATGATCGTATAAATAACGGAGTAGTTTTTTAGGCTCATTATATTTGTAAAAAGCGCCATAAATTAAATTTGTACCAAGTACACCTAGTGTTTCTTGTTGTAATCTGGCATCAGTTTCTTTAAAACGTACATGAATAATAATTTCATTGTAGTCTTGACCCGCTTCTATTTGATACTTTATTCCTACCCAGCCATGACCTTTAAATTGCTTTGCAAAATCTATTGTAGCAACAGTATTGGCATAAGTGAAAAATATTTTATTTGGATTCCTTTCACGTGTAAGTCTATTTTCCATAAGATCCATCTCATGAGAAAGCATTTTACGCAGGCGCGCCTCTGTAACATAACGGCCGTCTTGTTCGGCTCCATAAATGGCATCACTAAAATCTTTATCGTAGGCAGACATTGCTTTTGCGATGGTTCCCGAGGCACCACCAGCTCTAAAAAAATGACGACAAGTTTCTTGTCCTGCGCCAATTTCAGCAAATGTTCCGTAAATATTTTCGTTTAAATTAATTCGAAGAGCTTTTGATTTTAATGATGGAATATCATCAAATTCTTTATCGCCTTTTATGGTAATTTCCATATATATATAATAGGTTATATCTTGTATTTACAAAGGTATCAAATAAGTACAGCAAACAAAAAAATAAACTTATTTTTGTGTAAAACTTAATATAATTGAAAATTACCTTTCTCGGTACCGGTACATCCCAAGGTATTCCTATTATTGGAAGTACACATCCAGTTTGTTTAAGCAAAGATTCTAAGGACAAAAGATTACGGGTTTCTGTTCTCGTTGAGTGGGACAGTTATACTTATGTTATAGACTGTGGTCCAGATTTTCGATATCAAATGCTAAGAGCTAATTGTAATAAAATTGATGGTGTTTTGTTTACGCACGAGCATTCCGACCATGTTCTTGGATTAGATGATATTAGACCATTTTATTTTAGACAGGGCGATATTTCAATTTATGGGCATAAACGTGTTTTAAAAGCCTTAAAAAAGAGATTTGACTATATTTTTGCAACTAAGAATAAATATCCAGGAGCTCCAACGTTAATTACTAATAGAATAAAGAATAAACCATTTAAATTACAAAATCTCGAAGTACTTCCAGTTAATGGCTTGCATAATGGCTTGCAGGTTTTCGGATTTAAATTTAATGATTTTGCTTACTTAACCGACATGAAAACAGTTTCGGATAGAGAGGTAGAAAAAATCAAAAAAGTAAAGGTTTTAGTAGTGAATGCATTACGAATTACACCGCATGAATCTCATTTTAATCTTGAAGAGGCCTTAGAATTTATAACTAGAGTTTCTCCTGAAAAAGCTTATATTACACATATAAGCCACCTTTTGGGTTTTCATAAAGAAGTACAAAAAGAATTACCCAAAAACGTTTATCTAGCTTATGATGGACTAGAACTAAAAATCTAAACTTTAATAAATGAAACAACGCATATTTCTATATCTATTTATTTTTGCTGCATTATTAGCCTTATTTCAATATATAAATGCGAAGCGTGTATTTGAAGATTTAAACAGTAAAATGGATAAATTAACTGTAAAATCTGGTACACAACAAGATTCTATAGCATCTCTAAACAATAAAATATCTGATTTATCCCATTTCAATTTAGAAAGAAATGAAGATGCCCTGTCCTATTTTGAAAGTGATGGTTATAAAGTTGATGAGTTAATGCCTATTATTAAGGATGAATTATATAAATTAAACGAAGTAATAGGCGATCATCCAATTGTTCCGTATGCTGCAAGTGAAGGCAGGAAAATGATGATTAATACTGTTAAAATACTTAATCACAAATGGATTATTGCCGATTTTTCAGATGGTGAATATTGGGGGGAAATCTTTTTAACTTATGAAATATCTAAGGATAATGAAGTTAAGTTTAATTTAGTTGAATCGTTTTTATATCCGTTTTACTAATTTGTACTAAAAGCAATTCCTTTTTGTTTTTTTGTTTCTCCAACATAAGAATATTCGAAAGTGTATGAAGAGTCTGTTGTAGTTAATATTTTTAAATGTATATCTTTCCTTTCAGCCATATTCTTAGGATTAATAGTTTTAAAAACTACTTCACAATCGTTTATCCACCTAACCTCAGAGGAATCTATATGGTTATTATAGGACTCAACTTGAATTGATTCAGTGCGTTTAAACTTAGACTTATAAACCTTTTGATCAATAGTCACTTCACTGCAAAACACACCTGTTCTGTAATCTTTACAGTTTCTTTCAATCTGATAGCAACTTGCTAGACTTATTACAAGAATTAATATTAAAAATCGCATGGTATTCATTTATTAAGCAAAGTTAACGAAGATTGTTATTAATTCTGATAGCTTTTAAAACTTCCGTCAGAATAAAAAATAACAATACGTTCAATAGACTTATCAGAACCCATTTTCACTGGCTTAATTTCTTTTATTTCTTTCTTAAAAGTTTCTTTAGGAGAATTATCGATGCCACTCGGGAATTTACCTTTACCATTTAAAAGCCAATAAAGTTCGACTTCAGGAAAATAGGAGAGGACTTTCAAAACGAATTCTAAACTGGGTTTGTTTCTGCCAGATAAAATATGTGAAATACTTGATCGTTGCACACCAATTTTTGTAGCGAAAGAAGAGGCAGATTCGCCATAATAATCTATAACTTTTTGTAGTCTTTTCGCGAACGCTTCGTTGTTTATCATTGTGAATTACAGCTAATCTAGTTTCGATATACAAATGTAACAATATATATGATTAATTATTGCTATAAATAACACATTCTTCTTATATATATTCAAATATAACTTTATATAATTAACTATATATTACTGATAATAAAATAGTTAAAAATAATTTTAAAATTACAATATTTTCACAATCTTTTAAAGCACTAACTTGGTTATGATTGTAAACAAATAGATTGGTTTTGTTGTTTACAAATGTAAATTGTTAAATGTTTACTTTTGTCACATATTTATTTTGAATGGAAATTGAAGAGATTAAAAAGCTCTATAATGAGCACAAAGAAATTGGCTTATTTCATAGGTATATTACCAATAATCATATTGCACCAATTTTAAAAAAAATTGCAAATGACGTGCAAGTTGAAATTATTGGAACGTCTGTATTGGGAGAACCAATTTATGGTTTAAAAATTGGAACTGGCTCAAAACGAATTTTGATGTGGTCCCAAATGCACGGAAACGAATCAACTACAACCAAAGCTGTTTTCGATGTTATAAATACTTTTTTACATTCTAAAGAGAATACTAAGCACATTTTAGAGTCTTGCTGCATATATATCATTCCTATATTAAATCCGGATGGTGCAAAAGCTTATACCAGAGTAAATGCAAACCAAATTGATTTAAATAGAGACGCTCAGGTGTTATCTCAGCCTGAAAGCAAGATTTTGCTTGACGTGTTTAATGATTTTCAACCGCATTTTTGTTACAACCTGCATGGTCAACGAACTATTTTTAGTGCTGGAGCTAAAAATAAGCCTGCTACAGTATCATTTTTAGCTCCAGCGCAAGACGAAGCATGCACTTTAACTGATAACAGAAAAATAGCAATGGAAATAATTGCAACTATGAACGAGGTTTTGCAAAAAGAAATACCAGAACAAGTAGGTGTTTACGACGATGCTTTTAATTTAAATTGTGTTGGCGATACATTTCAAAGCAAAAATATACCGACTATTTTATTCGAGTCTGGACATTATGTTAATGACTATCCACGGGAAGAAACAAGAGCTTATATATACTATGCACTTCTTAGTTCTTTGGATTATATAGCTGAAAATGATATTGATGGCTCGAAATATGAATCGTATTTAGATATTCCACAAAATGAAAAGCTATTCTATGATATTATCATAAGGAATACAAAAAATGGGAAACCAGAGGGTTTAAATGATATCGGTATTATGTATCAGGAAAAGTTAGTGGATGAAAAGTTAGAATTTCATCCTAAGGTTGAAAAGATTGCAGATTTATCTTCATTCTTTGGTCATATAGAGTACGATGCTAAACAAAATTTAGTTCTCAATGAAAATTGCAAACCTTTAGAAGTTAATAACGAAAACGTTTTCGTAATAGTAAATAATGATAAAATCGCATTATTTCCAAAATAAAATGCACCTATAATGCATAATTATTAGTAAAAATGTATTAATTTTGATTTTTATTTAAGAATAATTAATTATGGGGAAAATTAAACTAGACGAAATTGATCACCAAATTCTTGACATGTTGATAGACAACACAAGAATTCCTTTTACAGATATTGCCAAAAAATTACTTATTTCTGCAGGTACCGTTCACGTTCGTGTGAAAAAAATGGAAGAAGCCGGAATTATTAGAGGTTCTTCTTTAACCTTGGATTATAAAAAATTAGGATATTCATTCATTGCATATGTTGGTGTCTATCTTAACAATACATCACAAACTAAATTTGTGCTTGAACGTATTAATGAAATTGCATTTGTTACTGTGGCACATATTACTACTGGAAAATTTAATATTTTCTGTAAAATTCGAGCTAGAAGTACGGAGCATGCGAAAGAAGTGATATTCAGGTTAGATGATATTGAAGGGGTATATAGAACAGAAACAATGATATCTTTAGAAGAAAGTATTAACGACAAAAAACGTTTGATGCATTCTATTTTTAATGAAATGAATTAAGACAAATGCTAGATAATAAAAAAGGCTCCAATAAAGGAGCCTTTTTTATTTATCCTTATTTTCTGCACTGTCCATTTCCACTATAACATTACCTAGATTATTGACGGCAAAATTGTCGATATCAAAATTAGTCATGGTATAGTGGAGTTTGCTATGTACTTTAACTAAATAAATGGCATCATCTGTTTTTATCTCTACAGCTTCTATGGTTCGATTGTGATGATCGTCGAAAGTAATAATATCATCATCTCCATAGCCATCAGGAAATTTTTCAGTCAGCCTTTTTAATAGATTAGGCGTGAGTTTTTTGTAATCAACTATAATTCTTTTCATATCAAAATATTTTAATTGATATAAATAAGCTCAATATACAAGCATCATAAAGTTACAAAAAAAATTAATAGCTTCTAAGAATTGTAAAATTTAAAGGCATCTATTATTATATGATCGGCTACTAAGCAATTAATTTTAGGTTTGCCAATAGCTTCTAAAAGCACAAAATTAATATTTCCATGCTCATTTTTCTTGTCATACTTTAGTAATTCAATAATAGCCGCATGTTCACTTTCGGCTATATCGACGTGCCCATAGAAGCTTTTAAAAACAGTCTTAATCTCATTGTTCACAGATTCAGATAACCCTGTAAGTATAGTTGATATGTATGAAGCAAGAACCATTCCTATGGCTATAGCTTCACCATGTAATAAATCAATTTTATGAGGATTACTCAAATAATAGGACTCGATTGCGTGACCAAGAGTATGGCCATAATTTAGTGTTTTTCTTACGTTTTCCTCAAATGGATCTGTATCAACAACATGTTTTTTAATCAAAACAGATTCATAAATTAACTGATCTAAATCTTCTAGATTCAAGTCACTTAAATTTTTAAACTTATTCCAATAATTTTCACCATTAATTAAGCCATGTTTAAGCATTTCGGCTAAACCAGAACGCATTTGATTTTGAGGTAAAGTATCTAAATATTTTGTGTCAACAATAATAATATCTGGAGAACTAATAACACCTATTTGGTTTTTTAAATGCCCTAAATCTACTCCTGTTTTACCTCCAACAGATGCGTCAACCATGGATAGTAATGTTGTTGGAATATTGATATAAGAAATACCTCTTTTAAATGTGCAGGCGACAAAACCACCTAAATCCGTAACAACACCACCACCCACATTTATCATTAAGCTTTTTCTGTCTGCATCTAAATCGGAAAGAGTATTCCATACCCCAACGCATGTATCAATAGTTTTATGGGTTTCTCCTGCTTCGATTTCTATAATCTCAATAGCAACTTTCGCTTCAAGTTTACTAAGAAAACGAGGGAGGCAGTATTCATGTGTGTTATTGTCAACTAAAACGAATATTTTAGAAAAATTTCCTGCCGCAACATACTTATTCAAAGCAGAATAAGATTGCTGGTTAAAATGAATTGTAGAGTTATTTGCTACTATAGAATCCATAAAATAAATGCCTTTTTTTAAGGCTGTGAAATTAAGGAGTTTTTATATAAAAATATAGTTATGCGATAATTATATTTGTTTAAATATTTTATTGAATGGTTACTAATCCAATTTTTGATAATACGGAAATCGCTTTTGCTTTAAAAAACGATTCTGAACTTGAGAGAGCTTATTTCTTGTTTAAAATGATTTCAATTCAGCCTTTGGTTAGAATTGGAACAGCAGCGACAAACTTTGCAATAAAGGCTAATTTACCTATAGAAGGTTTAATTAGATCAACCGTTTTCGATCATTTTTGTGGTGGAATTAATGAAGAAGATTGTATTCCAGTAATTGAAAAAATGCATGTAAAAGGAGTTAGTTCTGTTTTAGATTATTCAGTAGAAGGTAAAGAAAGTGAAGAAGAATTCGATTCGGCGATGCAAATGATTCTTAAAATTATTGAATTTGCTAAAGAACGAGATGCTATTCCAATTGCGGTATTTAAACCTACAGGATTCGGACGTTTTTCTTTGTATGAAAAAGTTGGTAGAGGAGAAGCTCTCAATGAAAAAGAAACTGCTGAATGGAATAGCGTAGTAAAAAGATTTGATACTGTATGCAAAAAAGCCAAAGACTATGATGTAGCTGTTTTAATTGATGCTGAAGAAAGCTGGATGCAAGATGCCGCAGACGCATTGGTTACCAAGATGATGAAGCGGTATAACACCGAAAAACCAATAGTTTATAATACTTTGCAAATGTATAGGCATGATAGGCTAGAATTTTTAAAAGAGCAGCATATTTTGGCTAAAAGAGATGGTTATTATTTAGGTTATAAATTAGTGAGAGGCGCTTATATGGAAAAAGAAAATGAAAGAGCCAAAGAAAAAAATTATAAATCACCTATTTGTATACATAAAACGGCTACAGACATTAATTTTGATTCTGCAACTACTTATATGCTGAATAATATAGAAGACATGGCTATGTTTGCAGGAACTCATAATGAGGATAGCTCATATTTAATAATGAGACAAATGGACGAGAAAGGGATTAGTAATGGTGATGAGCGTGTTTGGTTTGGTCAATTATACGGTATGAGTGATCATATTAGTTTTAATTTGGCAAGTAAAGGTTATAATGTAGCGAAATATATTCCTTTTGGACCAGTTAAAGATGTGATGCCATATTTAATAAGACGAGCAGAAGAAAACACCTCGGTTGCAGGACAAACGGGCAGAGAACTTAGTTTGATAAGTAAAGAAAGGAAGCGCAGAAAATTAGCAGACAACTAACATCTAGCTATTTACTTAAGATTTTAATGGTGGCAATACTATCACAATTTTCAACCGTCATCATAACTTCTTGATCGTTATAATTACCTTCTAGTAAATAAACACCACAGGGTTCTTGTCTTGTATTGCTTTTTGAGAAATTGATATTCCCAGTTTTAAGTATATGGTTTATTAAAGTCGAGTCTGAGTTTTCAATTGAAATATCATAGACAATATTTTTTAAATTAATGTTTTTCATAACTCTTGACTCAGGGCCATAACTACAAGATGTTTTTTTACCATTAAGAAAGAAGGCTAATATTACTAGACCAATTGAAAAACCACCCAAATAGTAGCCAATGCGTTGTATTAATTTCATTTAATAGATATGCAGTAAAAGAGAGGGGTCTTTTTAAATTAAAATATTAGAAGATTGACATCACTATATTTTAAATCGAACCATTCACCAACAGATTTACTAGTTAATATTCCGTGGTAAAAATACAATCCATTTTTTAATCCTCTATCAAAACGCAGTGAATTTTCTATACCACCATCTTCTGCAATTTTTAACAAATATGGCGTAAAAATATTACTTATAGATACAGATGCTGTACGAGGGTATCTAGCAGGAATATTAGGGACGCAATAATGTATAACACCATGTTTTATAAAAGTAGGCTGTTTGTGTGTTGTGACTTCACTTGTTTCGAAGCACCCCCCCATATCAATACTCACGTCAATGATAACTGCTCTTTTTTTCATTTGTTCAACCATACCTTCCGAAACTACAATAGGAGAACGGTTTGTTCCTCTTAAAGCACCAATCACAACATCACAACGTTTTAGTGCTTTAGTTAGATTTTTTGGTTGAAGGGTAGAAGTGAATAAAGGACGACCTAGATTTTTTTGAATGCGCCTTAGTTTGGTAACTGAATTATCAAACACTTTAATATTAGCACCAAGTCCCATACTACTTCTTGCAGCAAATTGACCTACCGTACCTGCTCCTAATATCACTACTTCTAATGGAGGAACACCGCTAATGTTTCCAAACATTAGGCCGTTTCCGTGTTTATCATCAGATAAAAGTTCTGATGCAATTAACACAGAGGCTGTACCCGCAATTTCACTTAATGAACGTACCGCAGGGTAAGTACCGTCCTCATCTCTAATAAATTCAAAGGCTAATGCCGTTATTCTTTTTGAAGCCAAAGCTTCGAAGTATTTTTTACTCTGTGTTTTTAACTGTAAGGCAGAAATAAGGATTGCTTGGGGGTTTATAAGTTTAATTTGTTCTAAGCTAGGAGGTTCAACTTTAAGAATCATGGGGCAGGCAAATACTTTTGAGGTGTCTTTCGATATTTCAGCGCCAGCTTCACTGTAGTCTTTGTCACTAAAACTTGCCCTTTCCCCAGCACCAGATTCTAATAAAACCCTATGTCCATTATTTACAAGATCTGAAACAGCATCTGGAGTCAAACAAACACGTCTTTCTTGATAATCTGTTTCTTTCGGAATTCCAATAAAAAGCTCTCCTTTGTTCTTAAATATTTCTAATTTCTCTTCCTGTGGGAGTAATTGTTGTTTCGTAAAAGGGGATAACGATTTAGACATAATACTGGTTAGTTATAGAAAAATGAAATTACGAATAAAATTCTTAAACACTACATATGATTTAAAATTATTGCTTAAATCACCGTGGAAATAGTATTTTGATATTTAATATTCTGTAGGAATTTCAACAAAAACTATTATGGCTTTACCGCATAACTTTTCGGATTAATTATTTTATGTTTGTATAGATAAGTAATTTTATGCTTCAAAAGTTAATTTCATTTTTTCTTCTTTTTTTTTGTGTATTTGGTTATACTCAAGATTCTATTATAGAAGGAAAAGTTAATGATCAAAACAAACAGCCAATAGCATATGCAAATGTCGTAATGAAATTGGCTGCAGATTCTACATTTGTAGCTGGAACATCAACTGACGAAGTTGGATATTTTCAACTTGAAGATATAAAAACAGGCAAGTATATTTTAGAAGTAAGCTTTATAGGGTATTCTAAAAAATCGATTAAATTAAATTTCTCTAATAATAGCGATATTGGTACTGTAGTGCTAGTTGAAGAATCGCAAGAACTAGAAGGAGTAACTGTCATAGCTAAAAGGCCAACGGTTAAAAGATTAGTTGATAGATTAGTATTTAATGTTGAAAACTCAACTTTGTCTAATAGTAATGTGTTGGATGTTTTAAAAAATACTCCAGGAGTCGTATTAAATAATGGTATAATTCTAATAAAGCAATCGCCTCCAATTATTTATATTAATGATAAGAGAGTGTACTTGTCTTCAAGTGAAATTCAACAACTTTTAGAAGGTACATCTGCTACTAATATAAAGTCTATTGAAGTTATTGATAATCCACCAGCAAAATATGATGCCGAAGGCAATTCAGTGTTAAACATTATCACTTCTAAAAACTTAATAGTTGGGTATAATGGAAGTGTTTTTGGAGATTTCAAACAAGGTTCTCAATTTCCTAAGTATTCATTTGGCACAAGTCATTTTTTTAAAACTAAAAAACTAAGTACTTATTTTAATTATAGTCTTAGCCCAAGAAAAGATTATTTTAAAACAACCGAATTTATTAATTTTAAGGAGGATGTGAATGATGATTATCTTACTACGTCAATTTGGAATACAGATTTTAAAAGATCAAGTAAGTCGACAAACCATAATATCAATGCTAATATTGATTATGAATTAGATCATAAAAATAGCGTAGGTTTTTCCTCTATGATGCTGATAGCTCCTAGGGCTAATACGAAGTCTTTTTCTAACTCTATGACTGAAATTTTTAATCCTGAGATAGTTTTAAACTCTTTGTTTAACACTGTTAATCGTAAGGTTGATGAAACCTTTAATTTTGCTTTTAATTTTGATTATATGCATAAATTAAATAAAGAAGGAGAAAATATTTCTTTAAATATGCATCACACCAATTATGATTTTTCTAGTTTTCAAAATGTTGATACTGATTATTTTTTACCAAATATTGACGATCCATTTCTTGAGAACAGATTTCAAACATTTTCTAGTCAATTAATAAAATTATATGCAGGACAATTAGACTATGAATTGCCAATTAGTGATTCTGCTCAGTTAGATACTGGAGTTAAGGTTTCAAATATTAATTCTAAGAACATTTTAAACCAGCATACTTTTGAAAATGGTATGAAAATAGAAGATTTAAAAAACTCAGATGAGTTTTTATATAATGAAACAAATTATGCTGGATATTTTAATTATTCTAAAGATTGGAGTGTTTGGAGTTTGAAATTGGGTGTTAGAATAGAACACACAGATATTAAAGGAAACTCGATAGCTACTAAACAAATAAACAATACAAGCTATGTAAAGTTTTTCCCGTCATTTACTATACAAAATATCCTAAACGATAATAATGAAATTTATTTTAAGTATAATAAGCGTATCCATAGACCGAGATATAATCAGTTAAATCCTTTTAAATATTTTATAAATGATAATGCTTACGTTGTGGGTGACCCAAATTTAAAACCACAAATAGATGATACTTTTATATTTGGCTATACCTTTAAGAGTGACTATACATTTGAGTTGTATTATCGTTATGAAAAAGATCCAACACTTCAATTTATATTTCAAGATAATATAGAGAATTTATTAATATATAAAAACACAAATACAGATGTTTCTGTTTCTTATGGATTAGATTTCACAACTTACAAGAATGTTTTAAATAATTGGAGTCTCTATGTTTTGTCTTCAGTGTTTTATTATAAAAATAATTTTTATTTAATAACTGATAATAATTCTTCTTTTACAGGTGATAAGTGGTCTGTATACGCCGAAATTGTTAATAACTTATCTTTTCTTAAAGATAAGAGCATGACAGCTAATATTAAATATATATATCAATCGGCAACAAACGATGGGCCGACAGACACAAGTACTAGTTCTGGACTAAATATTAGTTTAAGGAAAAGTCTTTGGAGTAATAGGGCTTCACTAAGTGTTGGTATCTCTGATCTATTTAATACACAAAATTTTAGTGCTACTACAAAATATCTAAATCAAGATATATTTATAAGAAGTAATCGAGAAAACAGACTTTTTACTTTTGGATTTAATTACAAGTTTGGTAATTACAAACTAAAAACAAATCAAAAGAGTATAGATTTAGAAGAACGAGATAGATTAAACTAGCTAAAAATAATTTTTCAGTTTATCCCAAAAAGTCTTTGGTGATATTTTAAATTCATCTTCTAGCTCTTGCATGCTTTTATTTGCTATATTAACTTTGTTAAATATCTGAGCTCTAATTAAATAAATAGAAGGTATTACAATTGCCATTATAGGAATCATATAAATTAATTGAAGTTCATCAATAAATTTTACGCTAACGTTGAAAACATCAACTATTTGATATGCATACATTGCAATTGGAACTAAAAGCGTATGATACCACCAATGTCTACAGGTAAAAAACCATACGAAAAGTAAAAATAAAGGAATAAGCTTACCTGTTAAAACCCACATGGCATAATTAGCACTTTCCCATACTCCACTATCATATGTAAATAAAAAAGTGTCCCAGACTTGACTATCAGGAACACTTTCATATAAGTAAAATAAATAAGGCGTAATAGCTATAAGTGTAGCTACTATGCTTCCAATCAACGTTGACTTAGGCAGCGTGGATTGGTCTCTTTCCTTTTTTAATTTTTGCGGTTTGTTGTGCATCTACGTTATATGTATTAGCAGCTTGCGCTAAGAACAACATACCCCCGAAAATTGCGATTGCAATTAAATACTTTTTAGTTTTCATAATATAAGGGATTAATTAATTAATAATCCAAAAGTAACTAAAGAGTAATCTGAAGAAATCGCTTAAATGTTAAAATTATGTTAAAAACAAGATTTTTTCATTTTTCGGCTACGGGTTTTCCGTAAATCTTCAAAATTCGAGGCATTTAATAGTGTTTATCTTTGTTTGCTAAGCAGGGTTTTATGGTTAATATTATCTTTTTTATTCAATTTTATTGTTCTAGAACCATCAGAATTTAACTCTAAATGAATTACATCATAAGGTTCTGGGATAATACTTTTTACTTTTTCTGGCCATTCCATGATACACCATTCATCAGAAAATATATAATCTTCAATTCCAAAATTATAAGCTTCTTCTAAATCTTTAATTCTGTAAAAATCGAAATGATACAAAAGACCATCTTTAATTTCATATTCATTAACAATTGAAAAAGTAGGGCTGCTAACTTCGTCATCACTATTTAATGATGCCACAATGGCTTTAACAAGTGTTGTTTTACCAACGCCCATATCGCCATAAAGCAATACCCTTTTTGAAGTGACACTATTAATTAGTTCTTGTGCAACACTTTCTACATCTTCTAAATTATAAACAATCTTCAATTATCTTATTTTTATGCAATATTAGTAATTAAAATTGATAAAACCTAGAAAAAAGTGTATTTCGTCGATGATTTTTGCATTACATAGATTTATTTAGGAGTAAAAACAGCAAAAGGAATAATCATTTCTTCTAAAGAAACCCCACCATGTTGGTAGGTGTTTCTAAAATAACTAACATAGTGATTATAATTGTTAGGGTAGGCAAAGAATAAATCACTCTTTGCGAAAATATAGGAGCTACTCATATTAATAGATGGCAAATGTATATCTTTTGGTCTTTCTGCAACGAGTACATCTTTAGTATCGTATGTTAGACTTCTGCCAGTTTTATAGCGTAAATTTAAACTCGTGTCTCTATCACCAATTACTTTTGAAGGATTCTTTACATTAATAGTTCCATGATCTGTAGTAAGTATTAATTTAAATCCAAGTTGTTGTGCTTGTTGAATCATTTCGAAAAGTGGAGAGTTTTTAAACCAACTAAGAGCTAGAGATCTGTATGCCTTATCGTTTGATGCTAATTCTTTTACAACTTCCATTTCGGTTTTAGCATGAGAGAGCATATCAACAAAATTATAGACAATTACTGTTAAGTCATTGTTTTTTAGTGATTTAAAATTAGACACTAACTTTTTTCCAGATTTAAGATTTGTAATTTTATAGTATTCACTCTTCAAATGGTTAAGACTTAAACGTTTCATTTGAGCCTGTAAAAACTCTGCTTCAAATAAATTTTTGCCGCCTTCATCCGTATCATTTTTCCAGTAGTTCGGAAATAATTTTTCCATATCACTAGGCATCAACCCAGAAAATATAGCATTTCTTGCATATTGAGTGGCAGTTGGTAGTATACTAAAAAAGGCTTCTTCGCTTTCTTTCTTATAATAATTATTTATAATAGGCTCAAAAACTTTCCATTGGTCATACCTCAAATTATCAATAACAACAAGCATAGTAGGCTGTTCTTTGCTTATTTCTGGCACCACTTTTTCTTTAAAAAGTGTATGTGACATAATTGGAGCATCCGTATTAGGTTTAAACCAATCTGCATAATTTTTATCAATAAATTTTCCAAATTGAATATTCGCTTCATTTTTCTGTGATTCAAGAATCTCAAACATACCTGCGTCTTCAATATCTTCTAGTTGAATTTCCCAATAGATTAGTTTTTGATAGAGGTTAACCCATTCTTCATAAGAGTTTACCATAGCTAAATCCATGGCTATTTTTCTGAATTCTTGCTGATAATTTGAAGTCGTTTTTTCAGAAACTAATCTAGAATGATCCAAGTTTTTCTTTAAACTAAGTAAAATCTGATTCGGATTTACAGGTTTTATAAGGTAATCGGCTATTTTGTTACCAATAGCTTCTTCCATTATATATTCTTCTTCACTTTTGGTTATCATTACTACTGGTAGGTTATCCTGCTTCTCTTTAATTTCGTTTAGAGTTTCAAGACCCGTTAAACCTGGCATATTTTCATCTAAAAAAACAATATCGAAATTGTTATCGTCTAAAATTTCAATAGCTTCTGTACCGCTATTGCAAGTTGTAACATTATAGTTCTTTTGCTCAAGAAATAAAATATGTGGTTTTAATAAATCTATTTCATCATCAACCCAAAGTATATTTATCATAGTTATTCTAATATTAAGTGCGTTTTTATTATCAGTTGCCCATTATGGACTTCATATAGTTATATTTGTAATATTAAATGCTAAAAATTAAAGTTTGAATAAACTTAAAATCTTAAACGACCCAATTTACGGATTTATTACTATTCCAAATTCCTTAATTTTCGACTTAATCCAGCATAAATATTTTCAGCGCTTGCGGAGAATTACGCAAATGGGCATGTCCTATTTAGTATATCCAGGAGCGCATCATACAAGATTTCATCATGCTATTGGATGTGTGCATTTGATGCAAAAAGCTATTAACATACTTCGTTTTAAGGGAGTTACAATTTCTAATGAAGAAGAAGATGCTCTGTATGTTGCTATATTATTGCATGATATTGGTCATGGTCCTTTTTCGCATGCGATGGAGCATAGTATAGTTAATAATGTGTCACATGAAGAGGTTTCGTTGCTTTTTATGGAAAAATTGAATGAAGAATTTAACTCAAGTTTAACGCTTGCCATTCAAATTTTCAAGGGAGAGTATTCTAGGAAATTCATGTGCCAATTAATTTCTAGCCAATTAGATATTGATAGACTTGATTATTTAAGGCGAGACAGTTTTTACACAGGGGTTGCTGAAGGCAATGTAAATAGTGAACGATTAATAACAATGCTAAATGTGGTTGATGATGCATTAGTTGTTGAAGAAAAAGGGATATACAGTGTTGAGAAATTTCTTGTGGCAAGAAGGTTTATGTATTGGCAAGTATATTTACATAAAACAGGGTTAGTAGCAGAACAACTTTTAATTAGAGTTTTAAAACGGGCCAAAGAATTAGTTAATAATGACGTAAAGTTGAATTCAAGTAAAGCTTTAAGTTATTTTTTATATAATGAAATTTCAGGTTCTAATTTCAGTGATTCTACACTCGATATGTTTTCACAACTTGATGATTATGATGTTATTAGTGCCATGAAAGAGTGGCAATTTCATGAAGATTTTATTTTAAGTCATTTGTGCCAAATGATTATAAATAGGAATTTGTTAAAAGTGAAAATTAAAAGTAAATTCATTAAATCCTCAAGCCTTGAAAAATATTTAGTAAACCTGATTGAAAATTATAATATAACTAAAGAAGAAGCGAAGTACTTTGTGTTCACAGGTGATATTTCTAATCAGGCTTACGGAATTAAAAACAAGAATATTAATATATTGCATAAATCTGGTAAAATTGAGGATATCGTTAAGTCCTCAGATCAACTTAATTTGAAACCTTTATCAAAACCAATCACCAAATATTATATATGTTATCCCAAAGGAGAACTTTAGCACATTTTTCCTATTTTTGCGGAAACTAACGAATACTAATCAAGCCTATTTGGAAGAAATGAGTATAACTAAAACATCAATAGTTAACCTCCTTTTTAATGTGTTAATGATATCAGGTTTGCTAACAAAACAGCTTTTTAATAGATGAAATTTACAGCACTACAAATAGCAGAGATATTAGAAGGTGATGTCGTTGGGGATGCTGAGGTAGAAGTTTCTAAACTTTCAAAAATTGAAGAGGGTGAGAAAGGATCTCTGACTTTTCTCGCTAATCCAAAGTATACACCATTTATATATACTACTCAAGCTTCAATAGCAATAGTTAACAAAACATTCGAACCTGAAAATAATATAGCCGCTACTCTAATAAAAGTTGAGGATGCTTATGCAGCATTTTCTAAGGTTTTAGAGTATTATAATTTAGTAAAATTAAATAAAAGTGGGGTTGAGCAACCTTCATTCATTTCTGAATCGTCGACTTATGGAGAGAATGTTTATATAGGTGCTTTTTCTTATATAGGCGATAATGTAGCTATTAGTGATAATGTTAAAATATTTCCAAATGTTTATATAGGTGATAATGTAAGTTTGGGTGATAATACTATAGTTTTTGCAGGTGCCAAAATTTATTCTGATTGTGTTATTGGCAATAATTGTGTCATTAATTCTGGAGCGATAATAGGTGCGGATGGTTTTGGTTTTACACCTAATGAGAAAGGGGAATATTCAAAGGTTCCACAAACTGGAAACGTTATCTTAGAAGATTTTGTAGATATAGGTGCGGCGACAACAATTGACAGAGCAACCCTAGGTTCAACAGTTATTCGTAGGGGTGCTAAATTGGATAATCAAATACAAATTGCTCATAACGTAGAAATTGGCAAAAACACTGTTATAGCAGCTCAAACTGGGATTGCGGGTTCGACTAAAATTGGAGAAAACTGCCAAATAGGAGGGCAAGTAGGTATTGTTGGACACATTACTATAGGAAATAACGTAAAAATACAAGCCCAATCGGGAATAGGTAGAAATATAAAAGATAACGAAGTACTTCAAGGTTCTCCAGCATTATCTTATGGAGATTATAATAAGTCTTATGTTCATTTTAAGAATCTACCTAAAATTATAAAAAACTTTAATGATTTAGAAAAAAAAGTAAATGGCAATAGTTAATACTGAAATAAAACAGAAAACAATAAAGAAAGAGATTTCTTTAACTGGAGTAGGTTTACATACTGGAAAAGAAGTAACACTTACTTTTAAGCCTGCTGCATCTAATTCAGGTTTAGCCTTTAAACGTGTTGATTTAGAAGGTGCGCCTGTAATCGAAGCCGATGCAAATTATGTTACCAACACGCAAAGAGGAACTTGCTTAGAAAAAAATGGTGTAACAATTCAAACATCAGAACATGTTTTAGCAGCACTTATTGGATTAGATATAGATAACGCAATCATTGAACTTAATGAATCTGAACCTCCAATAATGGATGGGTCTTCAAAGTTTTTTGTTGAAGCAATTGAAAAAGCAGGAGTAGAAGAATTGGATGCTTTTAGAGAAGAGTTTGTGGTTTCAGATATAGTTTCATATGTTGATGAGGAAAGTGGGAGTGAAATTCTTGTGATGCCAGCTAAAGAATACCAAATTACTACGATGGTAGATTTTGGCACCAAGGTATTAGGAACACAAAATGCAACTTTAAATAAAGTTTCAGATTTCAAAAAAGATATTTCTAATGCGCGTACATTTAGTTTTTTGCATGAAATAGAAATGCTTTTAGAGAATGGTTTAATAAAAGGAGGCGATTTAAATAATGCTATTGTTTATGTGGATAAGGCATTATCTTCAGAGACTATGGAAAGACTAAAAGTAGCATTTAAAAAAGATTCTATAGCTGTAAAGCCAAATGGTATTTTAGATAATCTAACCTTGCACCACCCTAATGAGGCTGCAAGACATAAATTGCTTGATGTATTAGGAGATTTAGCGTTGGTAGGAACTCGGATAAGAGGAAAAGTTATTGCTAATAAACCTGGTCATTTTGTAAACACACAATTTGCTAAGAAATTATCTAAAATAATAAAAAACGAACGTCGTAATAATGTGCCAAATATAGATTTGAATCAACAACCTTTAATGGATGTTAATCAAATTATGGCAATGTTACCCCATAGACAACCATTTTTGTTACTAGACAAAGTATTTGAACTTACAGATAGTCATGTTGTAGGAATGAAAAATGTAACTATGAACGAAGAGTTTTTTAAAGGGCATTTTCCAGGTGCGCCAGTAATGCCAGGAGTTTTAATAGTTGAAGCTATGGCGCAGACAGGAGGAATACTTGTGTTAAATACAGTGCCAGATCCTGAGAACTATTTAACTTTTTTCATGAAAATGGATAAGGTAAAATTCAAACAGAAAGTAGTTCCAGGAGATACTTTAATTTTCAAATGTTCTTTAATTACGCCTATTAGAAGAGGGATTTGCCATATGCAAGGTTATGCCTATGCAAATGGGAAATTATGCGCAGAAGCAGAACTAATGGCTCAAATATCCAAAGTAAAATAAACCGAGCGAAAATATTTTTCTTATTGATCAAAAATAAAACTAATAAATGAATCAACCTTTAGCATACGTTCATCCAGGAGCGAAAATCGCAAAAAATGTTGTTATTGAACCGTTTACAACAATACATAACAATGTTAAAATTGGAGATGGCACATGGATAGGTAGTAATGTTACTATCATGGAAGGTGCGAGAATTGGTAAAAATTGTAACATTTTCCCTGGTTCTGTTATCTCTGCCGTACCTCAAGATTTAAAATATAATGATGAAGATACTACAGTAGAAATAGGAAATAATGTAACAATTAGAGAGTGTGTAACTATCAATAGAGGTACTACAGATAGGATGAAAACCGTTATTGGTGACAATTGTTTAATAATGGCATATTGTCATATTGCACATGATTGTATTGTTGGTAACAATTGTATTTTTTCTAATAATAGTACTTTAGCAGGTCATATTAATGTAGGAGATAATGTAGTACTGGCAGGTATGACCGCCGTGCATCAATTTGTTTCCATAGGAAACCATGCATTTGTAACTGGTGGTTCTCTAGTGAGAAAAGATGTTCCACCTTATGTTAAAGCCGCTCGTGAACCTCTATCTTATGTAGGGATTAATTCAGTTGGTTTGAGAAGACGTGGGTTTTCAACTGAAAAAATTAGGGAAGTTCAAAATATATATAGAATTCTATATCAAAAAAATTATAACAACACCCAGGCTTCAGAAATAATTGAGGCGGAAATGGAAGCTACTCCTGAGCGCGATGAAATTCTTCAATTTATCAAGAATTCTCATCGTGGAATTATGAAGGGGTACTTCAAATCAAACTAAATTTATTTATAGGATAATAGAAAATATAGCAAGAGTTAGCAGCTCAACAAATAACAAATAAATAACGCAACAATTAAGAATGGCAAGTACAAGTGATATTAGAAACGGATTATGTATAAAATATAATCATGATATTTTTAAAATTATTGAATTTCTGCATGTAAAACCAGGTAAAGGTCCTGCTTTTGTTAGAACTAAATTAAAGAGTGTCACCACTGGAAAGGTTATTGATAATACATTTTCAGCAGGTCATAAAATTGAAGATGTTCGAGTAGAAACGCATAAATTTCAGTACTTGTATAGTGATGGTGAATTTTATCATTTTATGAATGAAGCAGATTATACTCAAATTCGGTTATTAGAAGCAGCTTTAGATAGACCAGACTTAATGAAAGAAGGAGAAGTTGTAACAGTTTTAATTAATACGGAAGATAATTTACCATTATCTGTTGAAATGCCTGCCAGTGTTATTTTGGAAGTTACGCATACGGAACCTGGGGTAAAGGGTAATACAGCAACCAATGCTACAAAGCCGGCAACAGTTGAAACTGGAGCAGAGGTCAATGTTCCATTATTTATTAATGAGGGTGACAAAATAAAAGTTGAAACTGAAAAAGGAACCTATAAAGAACGTATTAAAGAATAACTTTTGAAGTTTCCTAAACCACATACTTTAAGGCAAATAGCAGAATTAATTGATTCTGATTTTGTAGGGGATGATAATTTTCAAGTTTTAGGCATGAATGAGATTCATGTTGTAGAACCAGGAGATATTGTATTTGTTGATCATCCTAAATATTACGATAAGGCACTGAATTCTGCAGCAACAATTATCCTAATTAATAAGGAAGTTGAATGTCCTGAAGGAAAAGCTTTATTAGTAAGTGATGACCCATTTAGAGATTTCAATAAACTTACGGATTATTTTAAACCATTTAAATCTTCGAATAGAGGTATAGCAGACACTGCAAATATTGGAAAAAACTCCACTATTCAACCCAATTGCTTTGTAGGACATAATGTTGTTATTGGCGATAATTGCATCATCCATTCTAACGTGAGTATTTATGACGATGCTGTTATAGGAAATGATGTTACAATTCATTCTGGAACAGTTTTAGGTGCAAATGCATTTTATTACAAAAATAGACCTGAAGGCTATGATAGATTAAAATCTTGTGGACGTGTGGTTATTAAGGACAATGTAGATATAGGAGCTGGGTGCACTATAGATAGAGGTGTTACGGGAGATACTATTATTGGAGAAGGGTCTAAATTAGATAACCAAATACAAATTGGTCACGACACAGTTGTTGGAAAGAAATGTTTAATAGCTTCTCATGCAGGTATAGCTGGTTGTGTAGTTATTGAAGATGAAGTAACCATCTGGGGTCAAGTTGGATGTACTAGTGGTATTACTATTGGTAAAAAGGCAGTAGTACATGCTCAGGCAGGAATTAGTAAATCCTTGGAAGGAGGTAAAACATATTGGGGTGTCCCAGCACAAGAGGCACGTCTTGTTTTAAAAGAAATGGCTTCAATTAAAAGAATCCCTGAGATTTTATCGACGATTAAAAAAATAAAATAATTTAGACTTAATTCTAGCTTCAAAAAAGTATTTTTGCATAGCTTTTCAAAATTAAAAAAATAAAAAATGAGTGTTTTAGTAAATAAAGATTCAAAAATAATAGTTCAAGGGTTTACAGGTAGTGAAGGAACATTTCACGCTAGCCAAATGATAGAGTATGGAACCAATGTAGTGGGAGGTGTTACACCAGGAAAAGGTGGTCAAACACATTTGGATAAACCTGTATTTAATACAGTTCTCGAAGCGGTTAATGGGGTTGATGCGGATACTACTATAATTTTTGTGCCACCAGCTTTCGCTGCCGATGCTATAATGGAAGCTGCAGATGCTGGTATTAAAGTAATAATTACTATAACTGAAGGGATTCCTGTTGCTGATATGATAACGGCTTCAAGTTATATAAAAAATAAAGATTGTAGATTAATTGGACCTAATTGCCCAGGTGTTATTACACCAGGTGAAGCTAAGGTTGGTATTATGCCAGGTTTTGTTTTTAAACAAGGTAAAGTAGGTATTGTTTCTAAATCAGGAACTTTAACTTATGAAGCGGCAGATCAAGTTGTAAAACAGGGATTAGGAATTACTACTGCTATTGGTATTGGTGGAGATCCAATAATTGGAACAACAACTAAGGAAGCTGTTGAGTTATTAATTAATGATCCAGAAACCGAAGCGGTTGTAATGATCGGTGAAATTGGCGGTCAATTGGAAGCGGATGCCGCTAATTGGTATAAATCAAGTGGAAGTAAAAAACCAGTAGTTGGATTTATTGCTGGAGAAACTGCTCCTGCTGGAAGAACTATGGGTCATGCTGGTGCCATTGTTGGAGGTAGTGATGATACTGCACAAGCCAAAAAGAAAATTATGAGAGCTTGTGGTATTCATGTTGTTGATTCTCCTGCTGAAATTGGAAAAAAAATAGCTGAAGTTTTAGCTTAAAAAATAAAAAATCAATTTTCAAAACCTCACAAAATCTTGTGAGGTTTTTTTATTTCAAACAATTTGTATTTGTTATATTTGAATACAACTAGAATAAATTACAATTAACCTAACTTATTTATGAAATTACTAGAAGGAAAAACAGCAATTGTCACTGGAGCAAGTCGAGGTATAGGAAAAGGAATAGCAGAAGTTTTTGCTGAACAAGGTGCGAATGTTGCATTTACATATAGTTCTTCTGTAGATGCGGCAAATAAATTAGAAAAAGAGCTAAATGCACTAGGCGTTAGAGCTAAAGGTTATAAAAGTAATGCAGCTAGTTTTGATGAAGCACAAAAATTAGCTGAAGATGTTGTATCAGAATTTGGCAGTATTGATATTTTAGTAAATAATGCAGGAATTACAAAAGACAACTTATTAATGCGTATTACTGAAGAAGATTTTGATAAGGTCATTGAAGTAAACCTAAAGTCAGTTTTTAATATGACGAAAGCTGTACAGCGTACTATGCTTAAACAACGCAAAGGCTCTATTATCAATATGAGTTCTGTTGTTGGTGTAAAAGGAAATGCGGGACAAACTAATTATGCTGCTTCAAAGGCTGGAATTATAGGGTTCTCTAAATCTGTAGCACTTGAACTGGGTTCGAGAAATATAAGAAGCAACGTAGTTGCTCCTGGATTTATTGAAACTGAAATGACAGCGAAATTAGACGAAGAAGTTGTAAAAGGATGGCGTGCTGGAATTCCTTTAAAACGCGGTGGTACTCCTGAAGATATAGCCAACGTTTGTGTGTTTTTAGCCAGTGATATGAGTGCTTATGTTACAGGGCAAACATTAAATGTAGATGGTGGAATGTTAACTTAAGCTTATTTGTCATTCCCTCGAAGGAGGGAATCTCATCAAAATATATAGAATCTTTTAATGAGTTCAGAAACTCTATTATACATCATATTTGCGGGAATATTAGCGCTATTTATAGCGCTTTTTCAATATAAATATAGAGCAAAAAACAAATCCAAATTTATACTAATTGTTACGATTCTTCGGTTTATTACCATCTTTTTAATATTGTTATTGCTTATAAATCCAAAATTTGAAAGCCAACAATTATTCACTGAAAAGCCAAATTTGGTAGTTGCCGTAGATAATTCAAGTTCGATAAGGTATTTGAATTATGATAATAAAGTTAGAAGCTTTGTGAAATTTCTAAAAAGTAATCAATCAATCAAAGAGAAATTTAGCCTTGAAGCTTATACGTTCGGGAGCGATATTACATTATCAGATTCGATTGGGTTTACTGAAAATCAAACAAATATTAGCCAAGTATTTAATCAGTTACACCAAATCTATAAGGAAACTATTTCTCCAACGGTAATAATAACTGATGGAAACCAAACATATGGTGCAGATTATGAGTTTATAACCAAAGAATTTGAGCAACCAATTTATCCTATTATTGTTGGTGACACAATTAAATATACAGATGTAAAAATCACTCAATTAAACGTTAATAAATATGCCTATTTAAAGAATAGTTTTCCAGTTGAAACTATAATTGCTTATAACGGCAATAAAAGTATTGATACCAGATTTGTGGTAACCTCAGGGAGTAAAACAGTTTATTCTGAGCCTGTGCGGTTCACAGAAGAGAATAATTCGAAAGTTATAAATTTCACCATACCTTCTTCAAGAGTAGGGGTTAATGCTTTTAAAGCGCAAGTTGTTCCTTTAAAAACCGAAAAAAACATAGTAAACAATACAAAGAATTTTGCCCTAGAAGTTATTGATCAAAAGACAAATATTGCTATAGTAAGCGATTTTTCACATCCCGATTTAGGTGCTCTTAAAAAGAGTATCGAAAGCAATGAACAACGTACAGTCAAGTTTTTAAGGCCTAATGAAATTACTAGTCAAATAAATGATTTTCAATTAATTGTGATTTATCAACCTAATAATAGTTTTAAAAACATGATTGATAAGTTAAAAAGTGAAAACAAAAATAGCTTTATAATTGTAGGTACTAAAACAGATTTAAACTTTGTAAATAACAATTATGAAAATTTCAAGCATGAAGTTACTTATCAAGTAGAAGATTATCAAGGAAATTTAAATGTTAATTACACACCTTTTTATATTGGTGATATGAATTTTGAAGACTTTCCCCCTTTAAAATCTAACTACGGATCCATATCTTTTTCTTTACCATCTCAAACTATTTTATTTAAATCTTTAAATAGTGTTAGGCTCGAAGAACCTTTATTAGCAACTTTCGAAACTGGTGGTAGAAGAGAAGCGATATTGTTTGGAGAAAACATTTGGCAATGGCGCGCTCAGAGTTTTATGAATAATCAATCTTTTAATGAATTTGATAATTTCATAGGTAAGTTAGTTCAATATTTATCATCTAATAAGCGAAGAAGTAGACTAGATGTCGATTATGAGTCGTTTTATAATGCGAGCAGTAGCATTATTATTAAAGGGCAGTTCTTTGATAAGAATTATATTTTTGATGCAAGACAAAATTTAAAAATTGTAGTCACCGATTTAAATTCTAACCAAAAGAAGACCTTTCCTTTCATTTTAAAAAACAGTAATTACCAAGTAAATTTAAGTAGTTTGCCAGCATCCAATTATAGTTTTATCGTTAGTGTTACCGGTGAAAACGTGTCCAAGTCTGGAAATTTCGAAATATTGGAATATAACGTTGAACAACAATTTATGAATGCTAATGTAACAAAGTTGCAACAAATGGCTACTAACAGTTCAGGTACAAGTCTTTTTATTAATGATGCTGAAAGAATTATTGATGAATTATTAAATGATAATCGCTTCCTTCCAATCCAAAAAAGCGTCAAAAAAACCATACCTTTGATAGATTGGAAATACCTACTAATTATTATAGCATTATGCTTAAGTTTAGAATGGTTTTTAAGAAAATATAACGGATTAATTTAAAGTAAAATAAAGCATGGAAAAATTACCAAAAGTAGCGCTACCAGTAATAATTGTAGCCATTGTACTTGTTGTATTATTAGCTAAATCTGCAGTAACCATAGATTCTGGTGAAGCTGGAGTTTTATTTAAAACCTTTGGAGATGGTGTTGTTACTGATGAGCCACCAATGGGAGAAGGGTTTCATATTGTTGCACCTTGGAATAAGGTATATGTATATGAAGTAAGACAACAAGAACTTTTTGAAAAAATGAAAGTATTATCATCAAACGGATTAGAAATTCAAATTGATGCTTCGGCTTGGTATGAGCCTGTTTACAATGAATTAGGTAATTTGCACCAGTCTCTTGGGCAAGGTTATTTACAGCGTGTTATTCAACCAGCTATTCGCAGTGCAGCAAGAAGTGTTATTGGACGTTATACCCCAGACGATTTGTATTCAACTAAACGTGACGCCATTCAAGTTGAAATTTTTGAAGAAACTAGGAAAATACTTGATAAACAATATGTTCAATTAAATGAGGTGTTAGTAAGAGATGTAACTTTACCACCAACAATTAAGGAAGCTATTGAGCGTAAATTAAAGCAAGAGCAAGAATCTTTAGAATATGAATTTAGACTTGAAAGCGCAAGAAAAGAAGCTGAGAAAGTAATTATTGAAGCAAAAGGTAAAGCTGAATCAAACAGAATTTTAAGTGCATCATTAACAGATAAGATTCTTCAAGATAAAGGTATAGAAGCTACAGTTAAGCTTTCAGAATCTCAAAATAGTAAAGTAATTGTTATTGGTTCTGGAGATAGTGGTATGCCAATTATATTGGGGAATCAATAATGTCAAATTAAAAATTTCAGCTAAGTATTAATTATTTTTGAATTATATATAATTTTAGTTAACGAAAAATACAGAATATTTAATATTTATAAATTTCGTTTCCATAGTTTGGATTTTTAAACTAATATTTTGCATATTTGTATAGTAACCAAAAGACATGACTTTTATTCAATTACATCATCATTTTCATATTTGCTCTCAAGCGAAATGAAAATGTATTGAATAGAATCAACATATTTTAAACCCGTTTGAGACAATCAAGCGGGTTTTTATTTTTTAATTTTAGCTAGATTGTTTCAAACTCATAACAAAATTAACAATGAGTAAATTAAGAATTGCAGTTCAAAAATCAGGTCGATTAAATGAAGACTCGATGCGTATTTTAAAAGATATTGGTATTTCCATCGATAATGGGAAAGATCAATTAAAAGCCTCGGCAAGAAATTTCCCCGTTGAAGTTTTCTATCTGCGAAATGGAGATATTCCGCAGTATTTAAAAGATGGTGTGGTAGATGCAGCTATTATTGGTGAGAATGTTTTAATAGAAAAAGGGAACGATATTAACGTTGTTGAAAAACTAGGTTTTTCAACATGTCGTGTTTGTATTGCGGTACCAAAATCTGCTAGCTATAGTAATATAAAAGATTTAGAAGGGAAGCGTATTGCAACATCATATCCAAATACCGTTCAATTGTTTTTAGAAGAAAACAATGTAAATGCTAATCTTCATATTATTAATGGATCAGTGGAAATTGCACCTAATATTGGATTAGCAGATGCTATTTGTGATATTGTTTCTAGTGGAAGCACCTTGTTTAAAAACAATTTAAAAGAGGTTGAAACTATATTAAAATCGGAAGCAGTACTAGCTGTTTCGCCTATTTTAAGTAAAGAAAAACAAACTATATTAGATAAAATACAATTCAGAATTAAATCTGTTTTAAAAGGAAGGCAATCAAAGTATATATTGCTTAATGCTCCCAATGAAAAAATTGAGGATATAATAAATGTATTGCCAGGAATGAAAAGCCCAACGGTTTTACCTCTTGCCGAAGAAGGCTGGAGTTCTGTACATTCTGTAATAAGTAAGAATGAATTTTGGGACGTGATTGATGAACTTAAGGCTAAAGGTGCTCAGGGTATTTTAGTCTGCCCAATTGAAAAGATGGTACTCTAAACTAGATTTTTGTCATTCCTGCGAAGGCAGGAATCTCATGATTTTAACTCAAAGTTAAATAAGAATGCGAGTAATTAATAATCCTAAAAAAAGTGAATGGGCGTCTATTTTAAAGCGTCCAACACAAACTGTGGATGATATTGAGGGTATTGTCAATGAAATATTCCTTGAAGTATCTAATGAGGGTGATGACGCAATTAAAAAGTACACTAATAAGTTTGATGGGATTTCTTTGGAATCTAATAGGGTAACTTCAGAAGAAATTGAAATTGCAATTGAACAAATCCCCGAAAAGCTTAAAAGTGCAATTATACAGGCAAAAGAAAATATTAAAGCATTTCACGTTGCACAAAAAACACCTAAAATAGATATTGAAACAACACCTGGTGTGCAGTGTTGGCAGGAAAAAAGACCAATTCAAAAAGTTGGTTTATATATACCTGGAGGAACCGCACCATTATTTTCAACAGTTTTAATGTTAGCTGTACCAGCTCAAATAGCTGGATGTAAGGAAATTGTTTTATGTTCTCCTCCAAATAAAGAAGGAAAATTAGCGCCAGAAATATTGTTTGCTGCTAATATTTGTGGAGTTACAAAAATTATAAAAGTAGGAGGGATTCAAGCTATTGCGGGATTTACCTTTGGCACTGAAACAATTCCAAAAGTGTATAAAATTTTTGGTCCTGGTAACCAATTTGTAACGGTGGCAAAACAGCTTTCAACCAAGTACGGTGTAGCTATAGACATGCCTGCCGGACCAAGTGAGTTGCTTGTAGTTGCTGATGAAACTGCAAATGCATCATATGTAGCATCAGATTTGTTAAGTCAAGCAGAGCACGGTACTGATAGTCAAGTGATTTTAGTTTCTACTTCAGAGCGTTTAATTAATGAAATTTCAGAGCAAATAACAAAGCAATTAGAAGTGCTTCCACGTAAAGCAATCGCGGAAAAAGCTATGGCTAACTCAAAGTTAATTTATGTTGAAAATGATGTTTTAGCATTAGAATTAATTGATGAATACGGGCCAGAACATTTTATTATTTGTTCTAAAAATGAAGATTTATATGTGAATGGCATCTGTAATGCAGGGTCAGTATTTATTGGCGATTACACCCCAGAGAGTGCTGGCGATTATGCTTCAGGAACCAATCACACCTTACCAACAAATGGGTTTTCAAAAGCCTATTCTGGAGTTAATTTAGATAGTTTTACAAAAAGTATGACTTTTCAAAAAATATCTAAAGAAGGTCTTTTGAATATTGGAGAGACCATTGAATTAATGGCAGAAGCAGAAGGCTTACAAGCGCATAAAAATGCAGTCTCAATTAGATTAAAAGATTTGAAAAAGTAAAAGCGTCGTCAAGCTGAACTCGTTTCAGTATGGCACAAATAACAATTAAATGAGATACTGAAACAAGTTCAGTGTGACGAAAAAAAAAATGAACATTCAAGATTTAATAAGGCCAACAGTAAAAGCCCTAAAACCATATTCATCTGCAAGAGATGAATATCAAGGTAATAGTGATGCAATGGTGTTTTTGGATGCAAATGAAAATCCGTTTGAAAATGGCGTTAACCGCTATCCAGATCCACAGCAACGGACTGTAAAATCTTTACTTTCCAAAATTAAAGCTATTCCACAGCAGAATATCCTTTTAGGCAATGGAAGTGATGAAGTTTTAGATTTAATTTATCGTGCTTTTTGTGAACCAAATCAGGATAATATCATCACATTACCACCTACATATGGGATGTATAGTGTGTTGGCTAATATCAATGCCATCTCAATTAAAAGTGTACAATTAGATGCTGATTTTCAGCCTAAAGTTGATGAGATTCTAGAAATTGCCGATACTAATTCAAAATTATTGTTTTTGTGTTCACCAAACAACCCAACAGGAAATAGTTTTCAAACTAAATCTATAGAACGGTTGATCAAAGAGTTTGAAGGTATTGTTGTTATTGACGAAGCTTATATTGATTTTTCAAATGAAGAAAGTTGGGTTAGTAGATTTGGCGAATTACCTAATTTAATTGTTACGCAAACGCTTTCAAAAGCCTACGGCATGGCAGGTATTCGTTTAGGAATTTGTTATGCGTCAGAAGAAATTATTTCGGTTTTAAATCGTATAAAACCTCCATATAATGTGAATGAGTTAACGCAGCAAAAAGCGATTTCACAATTAGAGATGAATGAGTTAACACATAAACAAGTAGAAGTTATCCTGAAAGAACGAGATATTTTGACGGAAAAACTAAATAAGATTAATTTTATATCAAAAATATATCCCTCTGATGCTAATTTTGTGTTAGCCAAAGTTGATGATGCTACAATGCGCTACAATCAATTGATTGAAAAAGGCATAGTAATTAGAAATAGAACAACACAACCTGGATGCGAAAATTGTTTGCGTTTTACAATTGGAACTGAATCTGAAAACAAAGTTTTAATTAAAGCTTTGAAAGAATTAGAATAATTTGTCATTCCGCACTTGTTGCGGAATCCAAAATGGATTACATAATTTAAAATAGATTCCTGCCTTTGCAGGAATGACAGAAAAATGAAGAAAGTACTTTTTATAGACAGAGACGGCACATTAGTATTAGAGCCACCAGTAGATTATCAATTAGATAGTTTAGAGAAGTTAGAGTTCTATCCAAAGGTATTTCAATACATGGCTAAAATAGCTAGTGAATTGGATTATGAATTAGTGATGGTAACTAATCAAGATGGATTAGGCACAGATTCTTTTCCAGAGGATACATTTTGGCCTGCTCAAAATAAAATAATTGATGCTTTTGCTAAAGAAGGTGTGGTATTTTCTGCAGTTCATATTGATAAAACATTTCCTCACGAAAATGCCGAAACACGAAAACCAAGAACAGGTTTATTGACGAAATACTTCTCAGAAGGATATGATTTATCAAATTCCTTTGTTTTAGGTGATAGAATTACGGATATGGAATTAGCTAAGAATTTGGGAGCTAAAGGTGTATTTTTGTCTGAAGATGTAGAATTAGGGGCAGATGAAATTGAAAGCTCTAAACAAGAAATTTTAGATTGTATTGCTTTAAAAAGCACAAATTGGACAGAAATATATGAGTTTTTAAAACTTAAAGATCGTGTTGAAGAAATTACCCGAAACACTAATGAAACTCAGATATATATAAAATTAAATTTAGATGGTTCAGGTATTAATAACATTGACACGGGTTTATCTTTTTTCGATCATATGTTGGACCAAATAGGGCGTCATGGCGCTATGGATTTAACGATTAAAGTAGATGGCGATTTAGAAGTCGATGAGCACCATACAATCGAAGATTCTATGATTGCGTTGGGAGAATTATTTAATAAGGCTCTTGGCAATAAATTAGGTATTGAACGCTACGGATTCTGTTTGCCTATGGATGATTGTTTAGCACAAGTAGCAGTTGATTTTGGAGGACGAAATTGGTTAGAATGGGATGCTGAGTTTAAACGCGAAAAAATAGGGGATATGCCTACCGAAATGTTTTACCACTTATTCAAATCGTTTACAGATGGTGCTAAATGTAATTTAAATATAAAGGCTGAAGGCGTTAACGAACATCACAAAATAGAAGGCATATTCAAAGCATTTGCAAAAGCTATGAAAATGGCTGTAAAAAGAGATGCGAATAAAATGTTTTTACCAAGTACAAAAGGAATGTTGTAGAAATTGTCACTTCGAAAG
This sequence comes from Algibacter sp. YIN40, assembly GCF_057219435.1. Classification (NCBI taxonomy): domain Bacteria; kingdom Pseudomonadati; phylum Bacteroidota; class Flavobacteriia; order Flavobacteriales; family Flavobacteriaceae; genus Algibacter; species Algibacter sp. YIN40. Next base: position 470,697 of record NZ_JBXVVC010000003.1, read on the forward strand.
GTTTCGAAGGGTGAGAAATTGTATCGAGAACAAATGAAGTTAGTCATTATAAATTACGGAGCAGGAAACATTAAAAGTATACAATTTGCTTTTAAGAGGTTAGGTATAGATGCGATTTTATCTGATAATCCTAAGGTAATAAAGGCAGCAGATAAAATCATTTTTCCTGGAGTAGGAGAAGCAAGTAGCGCAATGAAAATGCTAAAGGAAAGTGGTTTAGACAAATTAATACCTACACTTAAACAACCTGTTTTAGGGATTTGTTTAGGTATGCAGCTTATGTGTAACTATACTAACGAGGGCAATACAGAAGGACTTGGAATATTTCAAACTGATGTTAAACGCTTTTCGAATGATTTAAAAGTACCTCAGATGGGTTGGAATGTTATTAAAAACTTGAAATCTCATTTGTTTGAGGGTATTAATGAAAATGAATATATGTATTTGGTGCATAGCTATTACGCCGAACATTGTGATGAAACTATTGCCGCCACAGATTATGGATTAAACTATGCATCGGCATTAAAGCATAATAATTTTTATGGTGTTCAGTTTCATCCAGAAAAAAGTAGTTTAGCAGGAGCAAAAATATTAGAGAACTTTCTGAATTTATAAATAACCTATAGTTATCAGCATGTTGCTAATAACTAAAAGCCAAAAGCAATTAGCTTAAAGAAATGAGAATAATACCAGCAATAGATATTATAGACGGGAAATGTGTTCGCTTAACTAAAGGAGACTATGAGACTAAAAAAGTGTATAATGAAAATCCGTTAGAAGTTGCTAAAATGTTTGAGGCTTCAGGTATTGAATATTTGCATTTAGTAGATTTAGATGGCGCCAAAGCAAAACATATAGTGAATTATAAGGTCCTAGAGCAAATTGCTACTAAGACTAAATTGAAGATTGATTTTGGAGGAGGTTTAAAAGCTAATGAAGATTTACATATAGCCTTTAACTCAGGAGCTAGGCAAATTACTGGAGGTAGTATTGCTGTAAATGACCCTCAGACTTTTGAAGGTTGGATTAATAAATACGGAAGTGAAAAAATTATTTTAGGAGCAGACAGTAATAATGGAAAGATTGCAATAAGTGGTTGGCAAGAAGATAGTTCTGAAGATGTAATACCTTTTATTAAGGAATACCAAAAAAAACGTATTCAATATGTAATTTGTACAGACATTTCAAAAGACGGTATGTTAGAAGGACCTTCTTTTGATTTATACAAAGAAATTATATCAAAATGCACTAATACTAGTAGCGATCAATCCATTAAATTAATAGCATCTGGCGGTATTTCTCATATTGATGAGTTGCCAAAACTAATCGAACTAGGGTGCGAAGGTGTTATTATTGGTAAAGCAATTTATGAAGATAGAATTAGTCTTCAACAATTAGAAAAATTTATGTAATGCTAACAAAACGAATTATTCCTTGTTTAGACATTAAAAATGGACGTACTGTAAAAGGTGTCAATTTTGTTGATTTACGTGACGCAGGAGACCCTGTAGTATTAGCCAAACAATACGCAGACCATGGAGCAGATGAATTAGTGTTTTTAGATATATCGGCTACCTTAGAAGGAAGAGCAACTGTTTTGGACATGGTTTTGCATGTGGCAGAACAAGTGAATATTCCTTTTACAGTCGGTGGTGGTATTTCTAGTGTGGAGCATGTTGATGCTTTGTTGCAATGTGGAGCAGATAAAGTGTCGATTAATTCATCAGCAGTAAAAAGACCCGAATTGATAAATGAACTAGCAGATAAATTTGGAAGTCAGTGTGTGGTGGTAGCTATTGACGCAAAACAATTAGATAGCCAATGGAAAGTCCATTTAGCAGGTGGGAGTATTCCTACCAATATCGATTTATTTGAATGGGCAAAAGAAGTTGAAAAGCGAGGAGCAGGAGAAATTTTATTCACTTCAATGAATCATGATGGCACCAAAAATGGTTTTGCAAATGTGGCTTTAGCTAAATTATCGAAAGAATTAAATATTCCAATAATAGCTTCTGGTGGTGCTGGAAATGTTCAACATTTTGTAGACACCTTTAAAGATGGAAAAGCAGATGCTGCTTTGGCTGCAAGTGTTTTTCACTTTGGCGAAATTCCTATTCTAGAATTAAAAAAAGAATTAAAAGCAAATAATATAGAAGTACGACTTTAGTCATCGTGCTGAGCTTGTTTCAGCATCATACAAAATAAGATTATGGTAATTAAATACGACTCAAAGGGCTTAGTCCCAGCAATAATTCAAGATGCAACAACAAAAAAGGTTTTGATGTTAGGCTATATGAATCAAGTTGCTTATCAAAAAACATTAGAAACTAAAAAAGTAACTTTTTTTAGCAGAAGTAAACAGCGACTTTGGACCAAGGGAGAAGAAAGTGGTAATTTCCTAAATCTTGTTGATATTAAAAACGATTGTGACAATGATTCACTTTTAATTCAGGTTAATCCAATGGGGCCTACATGTCATACAGGAACTGATACTTGTTGGAAGGAAGAAAATAATTCGTCTTATGGTTTTTTTTCAACATTAGAAGATGTCATTGCGGAACGTATAGCAAATAAAGACACTAAAAAATCTTATGTGGCAAGTCTGTTTTCAAAAGGAATCAATAAAGTGGCTCAAAAAGTAGGAGAAGAGGCAGTTGAAACAGTTATTGAAGCTATGGACAATAATGATGAATTGTTTCTCTATGAATCAGCAGATTTAATGTTTCATTACCTTATGCTTTTACAAGCAAAGGGCTTCACTTTAAAAGATATTGAAAAAGAACTCATAGGAAGGCATAAATAATAGAGTGTCACATTGAACGCCGTCGAAATACTTAGATATTTAGATTTTTATTGTTTTCGACTGCGTTCAAACTGACTTTAGTCTTTTTAAGATAACCAACCATTGGCTTCCGATTTCCTTGAAAACCAAACGAAAATAAGAGCGAAAATTATTATCATAATTGTCATGCCAATGCTTGATGCATAACCATTAATCAGGATATAGCCCATTTGTATAATTACCGCTAATAAAGACAGTAGCCATAATTTAACAGACCAACTTTTTCTTAGTAATAATCCAATGGCGGCTAGTGCTCCTGCAAATACAGCTATGGCAAAAGCAGCTGTAACCCAAGAAGGCATATTCAATGCAATTTCGAGTTGTTCCTCGGTATACATTGCTTGATAACTTTCAGTATTATAAGCTTGCTGTAAATAAGCATTAACGCCCATGCCATTCCAAACTAGTGCAATAACGCTTACAATCCAAAACCAAATTGGAGGTTTGTTTGATGATGATTCTGTCATATTAATTAGTTTTTAGTTAGTAAAAAGTAATACAATGTATAAATTTTTTGTCATAATTAATAAAAGGCTGTATTTTTCGTTGTTTTAACATCACGATGAAAAAGTATTTCTATTTAATTAAAATTCAATATTTAGGATATAGATTCCATGGTTGGCAAAAGCAACCAGAGGTCAAAACATTACATTTAATGGTTGACAGAACACTCAATTTTATTTTGGAAGGCAAACGATTTAAAAGTTTAAGTTCTGGGAGAACAGATGCTATGGTATCTGCGGAAAGTGCTGCGATTGAACTTTTCTTATTTGAACCCATTGAAGATCTAAATGATTTTTTAGACCTGTTCAATTATAATTTACCTCAGGACATTAGAGCCTTAAATATTGAAGAAGTAGACGAAAAATTCAATATCATTCAAAATTCAAAAATAAAAGAATACCTCTATTTATTTACCTATGGTGAAAAATGTCATCCATTTTGTGCTCCTATTATGACCACTATTTTAGATGATTTAGATATTGATCTTATGAAGAAAGGAGCAAAGCTTTTTGAGGGAGAACATTACGTAAGGACCTACTGCTATAAACCTACGGATAATGGGATTTATAATCGAAATATATTACTTTGCGAATTGGTTGAAAACACTATTTATAAAGCGAATTATTTTCCTGATAAGTCATATATTTTGAGAGTGAAAGGAAAAGGATTTATGCGAAACCAAATTCGATTAATGATGGGAACACTCATTGATTTAGGAAAGGGTAAATTATCTTTAGAAGATATTCGTGTAAGTCTGCTTCCAAATAGTAAAGTAAAGATGGACTATATTGCACCAGCTTCAGGATTAATTTTAAATTCTATAGAATTTGAATAAACCTGTAGGTTTTGTAATTTGAACTTTCAGGATTCGACTTAATTTTATACATTCATAATCAAAATATATAAAACATGGCTGCAATTGTTTCAAAAGATGTTTTTACATTCTTTAATAAACTAGAAAAGAATAATAACCGTGATTGGTTTAACGAGCATAAACCTGATTTTAAGGCTATGGAAGGTGAAGTGAAGTTGTTTTACAATGCCATTTTTGAGAATTTAAATACGCATGATGATATTGATAAACTCAAAATATTCAGAATTTATCGTGATGTACGATTCTCGAAAAATAAACTGCCTTATAAAACACATTTTGGAGGGTCGTTTCATAGAACAAAGCCTAAATTGAGAGGCGGTTATTATCTGCATATTCAACCTAATAACGAAAGTTTTATTGCTACTGGTTTTTGGGAACCTGCTAAAGAAGATTTATTAAGAATTCGTAAGGAATTTGAAATGGATGATTCTGAAATCCGTGGTATTCTAGCGAATAAAAAGTTTAATTCGATATGGGGAGATTCTTTTGTAGGTGATGAAGTAAAAACCTCACCTAAGGGTTTTAGCAAGGAGCATAAAGCGATTGATTTAATTAAAAAGAAGCAATATATTTTTACGAAGAAATATACAGATAAAGAAGTGCTTGAAGCTAATTTTTTAGCTGAAGTAAACAGTTCCTTCAAAGCAATTCGTCCATTTTTTGACTATATGAGTGATGTGTTGACTACAGATTTGAATGGAGTTTCGTTAATATAAGTTAACTAAACTGCTGCTAACAGTTCAGGCTTCTCAAAAAGTTGAATATGGCTTAACAAACGTTCCTTCACAATGTTCATCATACGTTTGTTTAATGCAGAAGAGTTTTCAATATAAATGAGATATTCTTCAACCGTAAAATGACCAATAATCATACCTTTCATAGAGTTACGAAGTTTCATGTCCTTATGAATGGCATTTTCTAAGTAAGCCATCCTTTTTTCTAAGGATAAATCATAAAAAACAGATTTATGCTTCACAATATAGTTTCTAAAAACCACAATAAATAAGTCGTTTTGTAGCTTTATTATTGGTCTCAAAACTAAATTTTGAAACCGCTCATCGCTACTCATATAATCATTAATTGTGGTGGGGGAAATTTCCGGACGAATACTTTTTACACTAAATTCTCTTGAGTTCATCATTTAGGTTTTAATAAAAATATAGATTATTAGACCTTATAATTATTCTATCGTTTATAATTATTAACTAGGTTATTAACAAAATAAATTTTCTAATTTGAAACTAAACTTAAAAAATCCTCATAAGATAAACTTTGCTTTATTAGAAGAAGGCACCTAAAAGATTGGAGCTATTGATAAAACCAAGGAATTCGATAAACAAACACTATTTTAATTCTTTATAATTGTAGTTTAAAAATTGTGAGCAATATTATTATTCTATTGCATAAAATTCAAATAAAAGTGTATGCATTGGTAATTTTATAAAAATTCAATAACAATAAGCCCTATACTTTTGAATAACTGCAATAAAATATAAATTTGTATAGTGTTATTGTTTCTTTCATTGTAAAATATGCAATGTTTAAGCTTAGCACTACAAAAATCTAAATTAGTTATGAGTAAGACATTATTTGACAAAGTTTGGGATTCACATGTAGTTAGAAAAATTGAAGACGGACCAGACGTGTTTTTTATAGACCGTCATTTTATACATGAAGTAACGAGTCCTGTTGCTTTTGTTGGTTTAAAGCAAAGAGGAATTGGTGTAATGTATCCGGAACGTACTTTTGCTACTGCAGATCATAATACCCCTACTTGGAATCAGCATCTACCCGTTGCAGACCCTTTATCGGCAAATCAGTTAGATGCGTTAGCTAATAACGCCGCTGAATATGGTATTTCACACTGGGGACTTGGACATAGAAACAATGGAATCGTGCACATTGTTGGCCCTGAAAATGGCATAACCTTACCAGGTTCAACCATTGTTTGTGGAGATTCTCATACTTCTACACATGGTGCGTTTGGTGCTATTGCTTTTGGTATTGGTACTTCAGAAGTTGAAATGGTATTGTCTACACAATGCATTATGCAACCAAAGCCAAAGAAAATGCGCATTAACGTAAATGGGAAACTAGGTTTTGGTGTAACACCAAAAGACGTAGCCTTATATATTATTGCACAACAAACCACATCTGGCGCTACGGGCTATTTTGTTGAATACGCTGGTGATGTTTTTGAAGATATGAGTATGGAAGGCCGTATGACTGTTTGTAACTTGTCTATTGAAATGGGTGCTCGTGGTGGTATGATTGCTCCTGATGAAAAAGCATATGAATACATCAAAGGAAGAAAACATACTCCAAAGGGAGCAGATTGGGACAAGGCTATGGCATATTGGAAAACGCTTAAAACTGATGACGATGCAGTGTTCGATGTTGAGTTTAATTATAATGCAGCCGATATAGAACCAATGATTACTTACGGAACCAACCCAGGAATGGGAATTGGTGTAACACAATCAATTCCAACAGCAGAACAAGTTGAAGGCGGTGTTGAAACCTATAAGAAATCGTTGGGCTACATGAAGTTTAATGAAGGAGATAATATGATTGGAAAGCAAGTCGATTATGTTTTCTTAGGATCATGTACAAACGGACGTATTGAAGATTTTAGAGCATTTTGTTCTATAGTTGAAGGACGCAAAAAAGCAGATAATATTACAGCTTGGTTAGTACCAGGATCACATAAGGTTGTTGACCAAATTAAAGAAGAAGGTTTAGACAAAGTATTAGAGGAATCTGGATTCGTATTGAGAGAACCTGGATGTTCTGCTTGTTTAGCTATGAATGACGATAAGGTGCCTGCTGGTAAATTAGCAGTATCAACATCAAATCGTAATTTTGAAGGACGTCAAGGTCCTGGATCGAGAACATTATTAGCTTCTCCTTTAGTAGCAGCTGCAACGGCTGTTGAAGGTGTAGTTACAGACCCAAGAACATTAATTAAAGTAACAGCCTAAGCGGCCAAAAGTAAAAAATATGGCTTACGATAAATTTGAAGAGTTAACAAGTACAGCGTATCCACTACCAATTGAGAACGTGGATACCGATCAAATAATTCCTGCTCGTTTCTTAAAAGCAACAGAGCGTAAGGGATTTGGTGATAATTTTTTCCGTGATTGGAGATATGATTCTGAAGGAAATCCAATTGCAGATTTTCCTTTAAATGATGCAAAGTATGCAGGTTCTAAAATTTTAATAGGAGGGAAGAACTTTGGTTCAGGATCCTCAAGGGAACACGCGGCATGGTCGGTTTACGATTTTGGCTTGCGTTGTGTAATTTCATCTTTCTTTGCAGATATTTTTAGAAATAACTGTTTAAATATTGGTGTTTTGCCAGTACAGGTTTCTACGAATTTTGCACAAAAATTGTTTGATGCTATTGAAGCTGATCCAAAAGCTGAAATTAGAGTTGATTTACCAAATCAGACAGTAACTTTGTTATCTACTGGCGAGTCTGAATCATTTGATATTAACGGCTACAAGAAAGAAAATATGCTAAATGGTTTTGATGATATTGATTATCTTCAGAACATAAAAGATGAAGTGGAAGTATTCGCTGAAACAAGACCTTTTTAGATAGGTGGTTAGAAAGCAAATTATATAGAGATACAAGTTTGAAAAAGCATTCCATTTAACTATGAAGTGCTTTTTTCGGAATATATAAAACCCTCAATGAGTAAAAAACGAATAGAAATAATGGATACAACACTTCGAGATGGTGAGCAAACCTCGAGCGTGTCATTTTCTGCTTCAGAAAAATTAACTATAGCTAAACTTTTACTTGAGGAATTGAAGGTAGATCGTATTGAAATTGCTTCGGCCCGAGTATCAGAAGGGGAATTTCAAGCCGTAAAAGATGTTACTGATTGGGCAAGGGAGCATAATTATTTAGATAAGGTTGAAGTACTCACGTTTGTTGATAATGGCGTATCTATAGATTGGATGGTTGAAGCAGGAGCAAAGGTTCAAAACTTATTAACTAAAGGTTCATTAAATCATTTAACTCATCAACTTAAAAAGACTCCAAATCAACACTTTGAAGAAGTAAAAAAAATTATAGATTTAGCATCTTCAAAAGGAATTTCTACAAATGTATATTTGGAAGATTGGAGTAACGGCATGCGTAATTCTAAAGCTTATGTATATGAGTTTTTAGAATTTCTAAGTGGTCAAAATATTGCTCGAATAATGCTTCCGGATACATTGGGGGTATTAACACCAACGGAGTCATTCAATTTTATAAAAGAAATTAAGGATACATATCCAAATCTTCATTTCGATTTTCATGCACATAATGATTATGATTTAGGCGTGTCGAACGCAATGGAAGGATTAAAAGCAGGAGCAGATGGATTACATCTTACGGTTAATGGTATGGGTGAACGCGCTGGAAATGCACCAATGTCTAGCACCATTGCGGTTATAAATGATTTTATGCCCAATATTGAAATGGGGGTGAATGAAAAGGTGCTTTATACAGTAAGTAAGTTAGTAGAAAACTTTTCAGGTGTTATGATTCCTGCAAATAAACCAATTGTAGGTGCGAATGTATTCACTCAAACTGCTGGGATTCATGCTGATGGAGACAATAAAAAGAACCTCTATTTCAGCGATTTGATGCCTGAACGTTTTGGAAGAACTAGAAAATACGCCTTAGGTAAAGCTTCTGGTAAAGCAAATATTCAGAAAAATTTGCAAGAATTAGGACTTCAACTTAATGATGACGATTTAAAAAAAGTTACACAGCGAATAATAGAATTAGGAGATAAGAAACAAGTCGTTACTAAAGAAGATTTACCATATATCATTTCGGATGTACTAGATCGCACTTATGAAGAAAAGGTTAAGGTGAACTCTTATGTGTTAACACATTCTAAAGGATTAAAGCCTTCAACTACCGTTTCTATTACAATTGAAAACGACACGTTTCAAGAAAATGCGCAAGGAGATGGTCAGTTTGATGCTTTTATGAATGCTACTAGAAATGTTTTCAAAAAGAAGAAAGTTGTATTGCCTAATCTAATTGATTATGCAGTAAGAATACCGCCAGGGAGTAACTCTGATGCGTTATGCGAAACCATAATCACTTGGAAAAACACTGAAAAAGAATTTAAAACACGTGGTTTAGATTCCGATCAAACCGTATCGGCGATTAAAGCAACTGAGAAAATGCTAAACATTATTATTAATTAAGAATACAATTTTAAAATATGAAATTTAACATAGCACTTTTGGCCGGAGACGGTATTGGACCTGAAGTAATCGATCAGGCCGTTAAGGTTAGTGATGCGGTAGCCCAAAAATTTGGTCATGAAATCTCTTGGAAACCAGCATTAACGGGGGCGGCAGCTATTGATGCTGTTGGAGAGCCTTATCCAGATGAAACACATGATATTTGTACAGCTTCTGATGCTGTTTTATTCGGAGCGATTGGACACCCTAAATACGATAACGATCCGTCGGCTCAAGTTAGACCAGAACAAGGTCTATTAAAAATGCGTAAAAAATTAGGGTTATTTGCTAACGTTCGTCCTACATTCACATTTCCATCATTATTGGATAAATCGCCATTAAAAAAAGAACGTATTGAAGGTACCGATTTGGTTTTTCTGCGAGAATTAACTGGAGGTATTTATTTTGGTGAAAAGGGTAGAAGAGATGGTGGTGAAACTGCCTATGATAATTGTGTTTATACTAGAGCGGAAGTACAACGATTAGCAAAAAAAGGTTTTGAATTAGCGATGACACGATCTAAAAAACTATGTTGTGTAGATAAAGCGAACGTATTAGAAACGTCTAGGCTATGGAGAGAAACCGTTCAAGCTATGGAAAAAGATTATCCAGAGGTAGAAGTTTCGTATGAGTTTGTTGATGCCGTAGCAATGCGTTTAGTTCAATGGCCAAATAGTTATGATGTACTAATTACAGAAAACTTATTTGGTGATATTTTAACAGATGAAGCTTCGGTAATTTCTGGATCGATGGGCTTAATGCCATCGGCATCTATGGGAACTGATATTGCATTATTTGAACCAATTCACGGATCGTATCCACAAGCAACAGGGTTAAATATTGCAAATCCTATGGCCACTATATTATCGGCTGCTATGATGTTTGAAACAGCATTTAATTTACCAGAAGAAGGAAAAGCTATTAGAGATGCTGTAAACGAAGCTTTAGCGAAAGGGATAGTTACTGAAGATTTAGCCGATGGCGGGAAGTCTTACGGAACTAAAGAAGTAGGAGACTGGCTAGCTGCTAACATCTAAAATAAATTATACAAACTAACTATAACTTAAAAAGACCTATCATTAAAATTGATAGGTCTTTTTAATTCTATATTGGTTCATTATTAATTTAATAGGCTTCTATTATAATTTATAATTATAGCATCTAGTTTTTTTTCTATCTCATTAGTATAGACATTAGATAAGCTAATCTTCCCTTTATATTTATTTTGAGATGCTATTTCATTAATAGGATATTTTTCTAAAAAATCAGGGTAAACCATATATATTACATTTGTTTTAACATTTTGAATTACCTTAAATACTTTATCTAAAAAAAAATGCTCGTTTGTTAGTTTGTTTTTTTTGGCATCAGCGATTGAAATTAAATATCTTTCTTTATAACCATCAAAACTATTGGTAACATAATATTCTCCTAAATATTTAAATTTTCCTACTACTATGTTTTGAGGCTTAAAAATACTTCTTCTCATTTTTAAATCTTCGTGTTTTTGAATGATAATTTTACTTGGTACTATTTCGTATTTCTTTGTATTCTTTAAAACCCTTTCAGCAGTTCTTAAGCGATTATGTATATCGGCTGCATTAAGTTCTTTTGCCTTTTGTGGAGTTAACTTTTTTTTCCTTTTTAGTTGTGTGATTTTTTCACTTTCTTTCTTAGTTTTATCAACATAGGCTAAAGCTTTTTTGTAAAACTTAGATATTCTTTTTGTAGAAGGTTTATTTATCGCAGATGTTTGTTCTTCTGATAATATTTCAAAAACATAAGGAGATTTTCCTTCTTTTAATGCGATTAAATTGTTTAGATCTTTATTAAAAATGAACCCAACATTTTGTGCATTTAATTGAAAGCATACTGATACTAAAGCAGCTATAAAACATAAATATTTCATAACAATATATTATTTATAGTAAAAATTTAGTGTTGTAATTACAAACACTTACTTGAGGGAAGTGTTCAAATATATGCTATTTTTGCAAACAATTAAAAATATTTCGACAAGTGGAATGTATTATTTGTGGTTAACAAGCTTATATCTAATCATTTAGAGTAAAATTTGAACCACTAGGGAATTCAAAAACTTCTAAGTTAAAATAGGGAAGGGCAGCGAGGGCATGATCGAAAACATCTGCCATAATGTATTCGTAGTTAACCCAACGTTTATCGTTACTAAAAGCATATATTTCAATTGGTAAACCTTGAGAAGTCGGCGCTAGTTGACGCACCATAATAGTCATGTCTTTGTTTATAGCCGAGTGCTTTTCAATGTAAGTCTGAATATATTTCCTAAAAACGCCAATATTAGTCAGGTTTCTTCCGTTTATAGCTAAGTTTTTATTAGCGCCAACCTCATTGTTGTATTTCTCAATATCGGTAGATCGTGTTTCTAAATATGCTTTTATAAGCTGAATATCTTTCAACTTACTAACTTCGTCGTTTGTTAAATATGAAATACCACTTAGTTTGATATTAATGGCACGTTTAATACGCCTTCCATCAGAATTCATCATGCCGCGCCAGTTCTTAAAAGAGTCTGATATTAGGGCGTAAGTAGGAATTGTGGTAATTGTTTTATCGAAATTCTGAACTTTTACCGTGGCCAAGTTTATTTCTATAACATCACCATCTGCACCATATTTCTCGAAAGTAATCCAGTCTCCAATACGAACCATATCGTTTATAGAGACTTGAATACTAGCAACAAACCCCATAATTGTGTCTCTAAATACTAGGATAATTACTGCGGATGCCGCACCAAGGCCTGTTAAAAAAGTAAAAAATGGAATACCTGTAATAATGGCTATTGCCGACATAAATCCCGCTAACCAAGCAAATATCATGAATACTTGGATGTAGCTATCGATGGGTTTGTCTTTTAAGCGAGGTAATGTTTTAAAGTATTCTTTAACAGTGTTTAATAAGCTTCTAACAACCCATAAGATTAATAGAATAGCGAATACTTGTAAACCTTTTTCAACATAAGTTTCAAACTGCGGAAAATCTGAAAAAATATCTGGAGCAAATTCTAATGCAATTATAAACGGAATAATATGTGCAATATTCCGTGGTACTTTATTAGAAATTAAGAAATCATCAAAATTTGTTTTAGACCGCATTGCAAATTCATTGAAGGTTCTAATAAGTAATTTTCTTATAAGAAAATCAATTAGGAAAACAACAAACAGCAATGCTAGGAGAAGTGCAAACATATTAAGATACTTAGCCGCATTTTCAGATAAACCATGATACATTAAGTAATCGTATAATAGGTGCTTTAAGTCCTTCATATTAAGCTGTTTTCAAATATTTTCTATCGATATAAAACGTTCCGAAAGGAATAACAGAGGCAATAAGCACTATTGCAAACTGTTTTATATTCCAGTTTAAATCATTTTTAATTACAAAAGCCATGGCTATATAAGCAATGAATAATATGCCATGTGGCATACCTAGTAACTTTACATATTGTGGGTCGTTCAATAAGTATTTTATAGGTGTGGCAATAAATAATAATAAGATATAGGATACGCCTTCTAAAAGAGCTACAATTCGGAATATTTTTAAGAAAGAAAACATGTTATTTATTTAAAGTGCAAAAGTAGAACACAGTAAAGTAAAAACAGTGATTTTTAAGAATTTTTTATAATACATTAAAAATAACAAGCCCATAAATTGCAAAGCGCAGCAATCTTAACGAACCAAACAGCATCACACTTTTAAAAGGGAACTTAATAATGCCAGCAGCAATGCATGATATTGAAAAGGGCAGTGGTAATAACGCACCAACTATAATTAAAAATCCGCCCCATTTTTTTGAGTTTTTTAGTTGTTTTGCCATTTTAATTTCAAGGTAATTATGAAACGAAGGAATTTTAGTAATAGATCTACCCATCCAATAGGATAATAAACCGCCTCCAAAAGACAAAATAGCTAAAACACTAAGGTAAAACCATGGGTTTAATAGTTTACCAGCCCAGGCGATAAAAATTTCAGGGGGAATAAGACCTAATAAAGTTTCGGAAACAAAAAAGAAACTTAAAACACCAAATACAGGCAGTATTTCGGTAAGGTTTACCAGAGCTGCATTGATATCAAAAAAATGATCAACAACATAAAACAGCGCAACAAAACCAATAATATATGGAAAAGCTTTTTTAATAGCATTCCAAACGAATGTATAAAACCCAGTATAGCTATAATACTGATGTAATAGCTTAATTCGAGATTTATTTGATTTAGGTTTTAATTTCATTTAATAGACAAACATATAGGGGATGCAAATATACTTTGTAATTAAAGGTTTTACAACAATAGTGTTTGTTTTATTCAAGAAACATTCTTTTTGGAGTTGAATCCATTGGTGTAATCTAGAAATTTATTGAATAAGTTGATATAAGTCATATTTTTCGAGTTAAAATGTTATTAGTTTTATTGTTTAAATAATATAATTATATGAAAGTATTTGACGATAAGCACATTAAAAACGTTGTTTTTGTTGGAGCACATAACAGCGGAAAAACAACATTATCTGAAACCATGTTGTTTGAAGCTGGACTTATTAAAAGGCGCGGTAATATTGAAGACCATAATACAGTTTCAGATTATCACGAATTAGAGCAAAAACGAGAAGCGTCCCTTTTTCTAACACCATTGCATACAGAATGGCGTAATTATAAAATAAATATTATTGATACACCCGGATTAGATGATTTTATTGGAGAGATTATACCTGCAATTCGTGTATCTGATACTATAGTTACTGTAATTAATGGAAGAAGAGGTGTTGAAATAGGAACCGAAATAATTTGGAATTATATAAACAGTTATAATAAACCTAGTTTGTTTGTTGTGAATCAAATTGATCATCCAGATACTAATTTTGAAGATAATTTTAAGAGCATTAAATCATTAGTTGGAAATAATGCTGTTAAAATTCAGTTTCCAGTAGTAATTGATGGCGCTCAATGTATTATTGATGTTCTTAAAATGAAGATGTATAAATTTGGCCCAAAAGGAGGGAAGCCAGAAAAATTTGAAATACCCCAAGATTATAAAAATATAGCTGATGAATTGCATAATGAGTTAGTAGAAAAAGCGGCTGAGAATGACGAAGAACTTATGGAGCTGTTTTTTGAAAAAGGAACCTTAAACGAAGATGAAATGCGTAAAGGGATAAAAGCAGGTATGTTGCATCATGAGTTGTTTCCTGTATTTTGTGTATCGGCTATAAATGATATGGGCTCTGGAAGACTTATGGGGTTTATTGATAATGTAGCACCCGCAGCGGCAGATTTAAAACCTACTCAAAGTTTGGAAGGAAATGAAATAATAGCTAGCACAAATGACCCCACTGTACTTTTTATATTTAAGACATTATATCTTCAAAATTTAGGACAAATAACCTTTTTTAAAGTGAAATCTGGGGAGGTTCAAGTAAATGACAAGTTATTTAACCCTAGAAATGAAGAGACTGAAATAATCAATCAGTTATTCATTATGGATGGAAAATCTAGAGAACCAGTTAATAAACTAACCGTTGGTGATATTGGCGCTACTTTAAAATTAAAATTTACAGAAACCAACGATACATTGTATAGCGGTAACGAGGTAATAACTGTAAAACCTATTCAATATCCAGCCTCAAGAATTACAAAAGCCATTTTTGCTCAAAATAAAAAAGAGGAGGAGAAACTTAGTGATGCTTTAAAGAGAATACATAGCCAAGATCCAACCATAGTAGTAAAATTTTCAAATGAGTCTAAACAACTGTTGGTAGGTTGCCAAGGTGAATTGCATTTAGCGACATTAAAATGGTTATTAGAACATGTTTACCATGTTATTCCAATATTCGAAAGACCAAAAATTCAATATCGTGAAACCATTCAAAGATCGTCAACATCGAGTTATAGACATAAAAAACAATCGGGAGGGTCTGGTCAATTTGGCGAAGTTCATATGAAAATAGAACCTTGGTACGAAGGCATAGAAGAACCACAAGGATTTAATATTAGGGGAAAAGAAGAGTTGGATTTGCCATGGGGCGGAAAACTTGTGTTTTACAATTGTATTGTTGGTGGGGTTATAGATCAACGTTATTTGCCTTCTGTGATGAAAGGTATATTGGAGGTTATGGAAACCGGACCACTTACAGAATCGTATGTTCGAGATATTAGAGTAATGGTTTATGATGGTAAAATGCACTCGGTAGATTCTAATGATATATCTTTTAAAATTGCGGGAGCACATGCTTTTAAAGAAGCTTTCTTAAATGCCAATCCAAAACTTTTAGAACCAGCTAACGAATTAACTGTAAAAGTACCTGAAGAAATGGTAGGAAATGTAATGACCAATTTACAATCTAGAAGATCTATTATTCAAGGTATAGAAAGTAACGGGAATTACCAGATATTAAAATGTATAGCACCAGCTGCAGAACTCTATAATTTTTCGACCGATTTGAGGTCTTTAACTCAGGGCAGAGCTACTTTTAAATCAATTTTTTCGTCTTACCAAGTAGTGCCTCAAAATGTTCAAAATCAAATAACAAGCAAGAATTAAAATTAATTAAAACGATTATATTATGTTAACAAAAATTTCATATTTAAGTGATCTCAGGTTTAATTTAGAAACCTGGAAAAGGGAGTTACGTTTCCATTTTAATGAAATGGATACATTTCAAGAAAAACTTGAAGAAATAGCGAGTCGTGAATTTGGTAAAAATGCTACTATTCCATTGGAGAATTTTCAAAATAGAATAATGATTGAAAAAAATGCTATATCAAAATTAATGCATCGTTGTAGAAATAAAATGGTGAATATTAATAATGCTAATTATAATGAAAATATTGACGGCCGATTACATAATGAACAAAGTACATTACGAGATGATATGCGGACTTATATTAAAATGCACTATGAGTTAAAAGAAGAAATGATGAATTATTTCCTAGAATGGTTATAAGTAAGTAGTGATGAGTTTAATTTAAGAGTTACGCTTAATTACTTGGGGTGGCTTTTTTAGTTTAAATTTATTACAATACACCAATTGTTCTGTACAGGTGTATCGTTTTAAAAGTTTATTATTGTTTATTTAGCAGGTAAGAGGTAGCAAAATATTCTATTTGACATAATATAAATTATAGTACAAATATCATATTTCGATTATATCTAGCTGTTATGCCATTTGATAGCTATAATGTAATATTATGTAAAATATCCCATAAAGTCTTGAACACACAATAAACTGTAGTACTTGGGTCATTAAACTTTAGGCTCTTGAGTTTAGTACTAAATAAGAAACATTCTGCTGTTTGTAGCTATAATTAGCCATTATGTAAAATTGCCGCTGCCTATGCGCTCGATTGCTTTTTATAAATTAAACGCTTCTGGCGTTTATTTCTAAACACAATTTCCAACCGCATAGCCACCGCCATAAAAAAGCTAGCCTTTTAGAATGATTCAAAATTCGCGTATTCGATAATAATCCTGCAATATTTTTTTCTACGACATTCTCGTAAAGCGTTCCGCAAGAGTATAAAATTACTCTGCGAGATAATTTCTATACACTTGCTCTAATTCTGCAATTATTTAACTTTTTTGGGTTTGAGCTATTTAAGAACCTTTAGAAGTGAAAATTTGAAATTGTGACTATTAATGGTTTATTATTATCTTTTTTTCTTGATAAAAAAAGAAACAAAAAAATCAAGGCTGCACAAAACTTTGGAAACAATATACGGCTCAATCGCTATATTTTAGAAAACATTAGAACGTTTTAAGATTGCTTAGAACTCGTTTTAAAATTTATTAATATTTAAAAAATGTGTATTGCTAACCCTCTAAAATATTCACGCTCATTCACCTATTGTTTTAGCCAAAGTTTTATGAGGCCGTTTTGCCATCGCTCTATCTGGGTAAAAAACACAAGTTCTATTTTACATAATATTATAGAATTATGCTTTTTATTATCTTAAATCTTACTTTGTAATCTTAGCACTTTTTTTCTATTTCAAAAATCAATAGATAGAAAAGAATTATTGATAAGAAATTCAATTAATTGCATTTATAAATTCAAATATTAAATTGATATGTTAATTCAACTTCGCCATAAACGCTTTTGTGTATGAACAGTAGCGGATTTAAGCAACTACTTTTCGATAAGCAATATACTTAAATAAACGCAATAGCGGTTTAAGTTTTCACTCAAACCGCTATTGTTTATACACTGTATTAGGTGCAGTTATTAATAATATTTTTAGTTTGTTACACGCATCGGATTATCTAATGCCATAATTACAGGTTCTAAATCCCTTGGGCCTGGCTGTGTGTAGTTTACGTTTGAAAATGGTGTTGTTCCTGGTCCGCCTGGGTTATAAAAAGCATCATAACCACCTTCTAAACTTGGAATTTCTACGAATATAATGTTTCTTGCCGCACCCTCATCACCTTCAATAATAATGTCTATGTAATTGTCTCTATCTTCCATATAGCAATCTCCATATACTGTGCCATTAAAGCCTGCTACGTTTCCTAAATCTGATAAGCCCAATATTTTTAGGGTACCACCTTCAACTTGGTAATCCACACCGACATCTTCGATTAAAACTGTTGAACCGTCTGTACCTGTAGCATGAATTCTAAAAAAACGTTCATAATCTGTAGGTAGCACTCCACGAACTCCATCTGGTGAAAAACCACCTGAGGTTAGTACACGAAGTCGGAAATCGCCACCACCATATAAATCAAATTCGTCGTTTTGTGGCAATTGCATATTCACAATAGGATTGCTAACACCTTCACCAATTGCTTGTGTTCCTACGTGGTTCAGTTTAGCGCCCACCAATCTTGGTCCATTATTTGGGTCGTATGGGCTTGTAGTGGTTTCCCAAGATAGCCCCACAGCGCTTACCATTTGGTTATTTGGCCCAGCCAACATTAACGGCGTGTCACCTGTTACGATTTCTACTCTTACAGAAAAACGTGCATCTGGGTCTGTACTAGGCAGTCGGTTACCAAATTCACCAAAAACTACGATACAGTTACGTTCATTATTTTCAAAATTAGGTAGCATACCAATAGCCATTGGCGAAATCACTTCTCCCGTGTTCAATGTAACTTGAACATCATTTATATCTATTGTATTGGTTAACACAGGCCAACTGAACACAATAGGCATACCATCTAAACCCAAAGCACCGTCTTTTAAAAACTGCTGATAAGGAGTTTTTAATATATATCCATTAGCTAATTGCTGTTGCGTTACTGAAGAAGTTAAGGATGCTGTATTATCGTCAGCACAATTAACATCGGACAGCCAAGCGCCTCCTGCTTGTTCAACCAGTTGTTGAGTGATTTCTGTGCCAGGCAATCCAATAATATCTCCAAAACCATATGATGCTGAAAGAATTTCTGGGGTTTCTGACCAATAGTCAGCTCCAATTAGAGTTCCATCATAAAAAAGTGAAAAAGGCCCTTGCGGGAAAGTAACTGTTGTTTCAACCAAGTTAATGATAATAGTAATAGTAGCATCAGTATTACTTTCTCCATCACTAACTTGCACAGTTAACGTATATGTTGTGGTTGGATTTAGTGCTCCTGAAACGGTAATGATTCCTGTTGTACTATCTATTGCAAAGATGTTATCATCATTTCTCGCAGTAATGCTGTAGCTTAAAACATCGTTATCTTCGTCAGTAGCTAAAACTTTTCCTACCGAAGTGCCTATGGCTGCGTCATTAGTTATTGAAAATGTTTGATTTTCGATTAAAGGCGCTGTGTTATTTATAGAATTATCGTCATCATCAGAGCAACTTAATAAAAGAACTAATGTTCCTATTATTAATATTATTTTCGAATTCAGTGCTGTTAACATATCCAGTATTAATTTTCTCAAATTGTATTTTATCGTTTTAATCATTTTGTTTGCTTTTTTAATTTCTATTTTTACGTTTTTCCTTCATCTTCTTTTGTATTTCCTTTTGGGTCTTTTTATATATCTTGTATTGTTCAGCAGAAAGCAATGTTTTCATTTCTTTGTTTTTTGAACCTACTATGGATTTATATTCTTTGTACTTGGCAAACCTACCCTGATCACTAGTTTTTAAAATTTTCATTTGAAGTGCATACTTTTTTGTAATTTCTTCAAATATTGGTTTCTGCTCTTCTGATAAGTCTAATTTTTCAAAATACTTTTCTAACTGTTCTTTAACTTGCTCTTTTTGTTCTTCTGTAAGTTCTCTGTCTTGTGCAAAAGACATTGTGCTAACGAACATTACGATTACTACGATACTACTTTTTAATACTTTCATTTTTCTATTTTTTATTGTCTATTCTTTTCTAGTTGGTTTTCAAAATTCGGACGATTAAACATAGGTTTATTTCTCTTTATTTTGAATGAGTTACTCTTCTAAATCACCCACAACTTTAAACCCTTTGCCATCTGGAGTGGTAACGACTTTATACAATTTAGCATCATATTCATAAAATGTTTTTCCATCTATTTCTATTTGTTCTGCTTCCTCTGGTAATTCATAAACTATGATATTATCTGGTGCTTCTACCACTTTATAACCATTGCTAACAGATACATAATAAACTCCTCCAAAATAAAAGTAAGGTCTTCCTGCAATGACAATTTTTCGATAACCAACAGGTAAAACTTTTACCCTTACACCTCTTGGTGCTGTTACTACAACATATCTTCCTCTGTTATACCTGTAATAACGCCCTTTGTAATAGTGATATCTAACCCCATTCCGTTTTACAACAACTGCTGTAGCGGGTAGTGTTCTTACTGCTCTTACAACAGGTGCTTTTCTTTTATAAACCACTCTAGGACTTGTTGTTCTTATAACTGTTCTATTTGGTGTTTTTACTACTACTCTTCTCTGGGCATTTGATGTTTGTGTTATAAAAAGCATTCCTAGAATACTCATTATTGTTACTATTTTAATTGACTTCATTTTTGTTATTTTTAAAATGTATAGATAAAAAAAATAAATGTGTCTACTAATGTTGATTTATATTACAGTAAATTGAAAGAGAAAATGGTACTACAAATTATATTTAACAGTTAAAAAACCATAACGCGGTTGTACGTAATACTCTGATGTGGTGGAAAAAGCTTCGTTATAATTGTTTTGATTTATGGATTGGGTATTCAAAATGTTTTTTAAACCTAATCTATATTCCCATTTACTGTCTTTTTTTCTATAATAGAGATTTGCATTTAAAAAAGAATAAGAGTTTAGCATCTGCTGATCATCAGAATAATTATAGAAGCTATAATCTGATGTAAACGAAAAATCTTTAAAAAATACCATCTCTAACTTGGCAAAAGGCATGTCTGTATAAAAGATGTTTTTAGTACTTGAATTTGTAAAATTATTTATAGCACGTTGGTAACCAACTTCAAAATTTGGGCCTTTTTTAAAATTTGTTAAAACACTTGCTTTATAACGCTGTGTTAATGATTCTGATTCGGTTATTTCATGATCTACCATATTAAAATTATTAAGCCAAGACACATAAGCACTTAAGCCTACTTTATACTTACCAATGGTTTTATCCCAACGAAATATACCGTTAAGACTTTCGTCTGTTAAGGTTGAATTAATAGGTGTAGATACCGAGTTTATGCCTTGATAGATAAGATTATTTTTTATTGGGTCATTCATTTTTGTATAACTTAATGATGCCAATACATTAGTATAATTAAACAAACTAAAGCTACTGTAGTTCAGATTAAAAGTATCGTACAGACCATTTTTAATCTCATTATTCCCTTGAAATAGTGAATTATAATTATTAAACACATATCCTTGCGCTACAGTATTAACGTCAGGGTATTCTACGGTTTTAGAATAGTTAAATCGTAAGCTTTCAGATTTTTTAAATTGCAGATTAGCATAAAAATTTGGTAATAGTTTCGTTTGAGTATCTTCATATTTTTCTCCGAGTTGTTCATTATTATACGTATAGCTATGAAGGTTTATTCCTGGTGCAAATGTCAATTTTCCAGTAACAAATTTATATGTTGCGCCTGCATATATATCAGAAAAATTTGAAGTCACATCATTATTAAACTCGTCTTCAGCAAGGTCATTTACACTTCCATCATCCAAGGTTTGAAATATAGAGGAATCAAAATTCTGCTTACTATGAGTTCCACCAATAACAAAGTTTAAATTGCTTTTGTTATTAAGCACATTGTAATAATTCACTTTAACATCAAACTTATTGGTATTAATTGTTTTGTTTTGATTTAATCTATAATCTTCTTGTGTTGTATCATAAGGAAATACTGTTGAAAATGGTAATTCTGCTATACTTGGATTCTCACCCAAACCTAAAAATGTGGCATTGTAAAAAGGGTTTTCTTTAGACCATAAATGTTGTATTTCGGCTGAAAAAATATTTTTATCGTTTAATGTATAATACAGATTTGCATTTTGGTTAATAGAAAAAGGGTTATCCTCTCGCAGCTCATTTATGGTATTATTTACAGTTGCTGTTGTAGACGAAACGTTGCTACTTTCTTCTTGTTCAGATAGTTTTAAAAACACATCATAATCTAATTGAAAATTGCTATGCGGTTTATATGATGCACTTATTTTACCAAGACCTAACTTATTATCTTGAATAGAACTCGTAGTAGTTTCCTCTGTGAGATCATCTAAAATATAATCTCTTGTTGTTAATTCTTCTATATCTGTTTTTGTTCCAGAGTAAATAAAGAAACCACTTAAATCAAGGCTTTTACTTGGCGCATAGCTAAAATTTGCTGCTCCAAATTGAATTTCTATTTCATTTGCCATATTGTTTTGAAGTAATGAAAAGCCTAAATTATCTTGAGTTAAATTTAAGGTAGTTCCTCCTCCTGACAAATTTTTAAAACCTCCTGTAAACTTAAAATAATCTCTACGAGTAAAAGGTATTTCACCAATATTATTGATGTCTGTTATTATATTAATACTCTTTTCTGGGCTATAATAAAACAGCTTTGGGTGAACCAAATATCGTTCATCTGGTCCACCACCAGCTGTAACATCACCAAACCAAAAATTCTTCTTTCCTTCTTTAAGTTTAATATTAATAGCTATACTATCGTCATTATTTGTAACGCTTTGCAATTGTGAGACTTCATTATAATTTTTAAGCACTTGCACTTTTTCTATAGCACTAGATGGGATGTTTTCTACAGCCAGTTTAGAATCTCCGTCGAAAAAATCTTTCCCTTCTACCATTAGCTTCTGTACACGTTTACCTTCAACCTCAATTTCTCCATCATCATTAATTTCTACTCCTGGCAATTTTTTAAGCACATCGCCTAATTTTTTTTCTGTTCCATTCTTAAAAGAATCGGCATTATAGACAATGGTATCACCTTTAACTGTAATGGGCATTTCATAAGTTAAAAGAACTTCATCTAATTGGCTATTATCTTCGTAAAGTGTAAAGTTTTTTTCAAAGTCTATAGATTGCTCGGTTATTTCTAAAGTCTCAGAAATGGTTTTGTACCCTAAAAAACTAACCTTTAAAGTATAATTAGCATTCTTTTCAAGCGAAAGCTGATACCTGCCCTTATTGTTAGCAACCGAATATGAAGCTAATTTCTTTGTTTCACTATTTATCGCCACCACATTAGCAGATTCTAAAGGAGAACCAATACTATCTTTTATAGATCCTGAAACATTAATCTCCTGCGAAAAAGAGTTTAAAGAAAATAGTACACAAAGTATATATAAGATTTTTTTCATTTGAACTTATTTTTAATTACCTCTTCTACCAAGGGCTCCTCTACCTCTTTGAAAATTTTCTCGAATCTCTTTTGCCTTTTTCTTTACAAGCTCATCATACTTTTCTTGGTTTATTTTTTTTCCTTTTTTAGGCGGATTAACTGTTTTTCCTTCTTTATTTAATTCGATTTTTGAGCAAAGAATTGTAGTATTTCCCGCATTTACTTCTAGAATTAACCCTGGTAAACCATAATACATTGCAGGTCCTTGAGAAACAGGAATATCAAGGGTAAACCAAGCCGTTACTATTATCATTTCATCGGCTATTTTTCTGTCTTCTCTCGAGTCATCTGTTTGTTGCTCTCCTGGACGAAAGTTTGTTGGCAATCCTCTATTTTTTATGATAGCAATAGCCTTAAAGCAGGTATGCTTTCCAATCGTTTTTATATCATCAGTAATTTTCCAATCTATCGTTTTAAGTGAATCTTGAATTAGGAATAGTTTCCCATAAAGGTCTACTTGATTTTTGTACGTATTGTCGATAGTATTCTTGTAAAGTTTGCCATTATTCCCTTGATTAAGTATCATTTTTAGCATTCCCATTCGTTGAGCTATTATTCCATTGCCTTGGTCTTGTTCTAGCTTTTCTTCTTCAACATATATAGAAGAATTCTTATTAAAAGAGAGTACAAAATTATTAGTTGACATACTATTGATACGTTCTTGTATCATTGCCTTTTGAGCCTCAGGAATTTGACGATTTCCTAAGTCCATTTTTATCGTATTTTTCACAACGTAATAGGCTTTACCATTAGTGTTTTGTGCAGAAACTGATGCTGAAAATATGAGTACAAATAGTGTTATTATATTTTTTAAATAGTTCATTTTTAATAATTTTAATTAATAAAATATTACTTTAATTCAATAGGATTCCAAATGAATACTAGATATATTTTTAATAGAAGATGGTAATTCATTTATTTTTTTTATGCAGAAACATCTACCCAGAATTGAATAGGTTTTAATAAAGCTTTTAATTCATTAATTTTTTCAAGTTTACCACTTACACCTAATTTATTTTTAAATCTTGCAGGCATCTTATCCAATCTAGAACTGTCAGGTAGGTTGAGCTCTAAATTTGGATCATTAGTTGCTATACCTATTCCCCAAGTATCTTTTTTAACCTTTGTACTTTTTTTGAGAAGCCTTTTAGGAATCGCAATTTCAAATGTAAATGATTGGCCAGGTATCAATTTTGTATCAAACACAATACCCAAACTCTTAAAATCTAAAGTATTACGATTGAAATTTATTATTTGCCCATCGTCATGACTACTAAAATTTATTAGGCCGATATTCTCCGATTGACCTTTAAAATTCTCTAATAACTTAGACTGATCTGGCAATATATTTTTATCAATATTGGGCATTGAGCCCATACCTCTTCTTCCTCTAAAACCACCACCGTTACTTTTGAGGCTTGCGAATTTTTGTTTTATTGCGTCTGAATTTATAATCCCTTCCGGGAAAGAAATACCTTGGTCTTTACTATGCTTTCCGTCTGTATTAATCCAATAGGTCATACCTAAAAGCATAATTTTTTTCATAACCTGCTCATCAAATGAACTTACCATTAAATACAAATTATCTTCATCCTGTTGTATTGCATAATTTATATTGTTGTTGGACCGAATTGTATTGACCGGCCATTCTGTCTGATCTCCATCAATTACAGGAACAGTTACAGCCTTTTCAACATTATATAATTTCTTACTACATGAACTTGATAAAAATGCTATACCTATTATTAGAATTATTTTCTTCATTTTATTGATTAAATTATTTATTGCTTAATCACTTCAAAGTAAACTTCCTGACTTGCAAATCCTGAAAAAATACCTAAACCATTATTTATGTTTGAATAAGGTTCATTTAAATCTCTTGAATCTTGGCTTGATGTTTCATAGAGTAAAGCATATTCTTCATTGACGTGATAAATTGTAACCTTGTGCATACCATATTGTGTATAGTGTATCAAAGGTCTTAATTCTAAAATGTTCTGTTGGGTAGGTGAAGTTGTAAATTCAAAATTGATGCCCAAACCACCAAGAACATCCGTTGGGTCTATAGACTGAGGATTATCTTCAATGTTTTCAATCACCAAATAATAGTAACTACTTTCGGTGTTGTTCCAAATGACATCAATAGTTTGCTGAAAAGATTCTCTAAAACCCCTTAAATCTAGTAACGAATTTATTTCCGGTATTTCGATTGACTCAGGCGATATATCCACTCCTTCTGGTTCGCTAGGTATAGTTGTTGTTGAAGATATTATTCTATCTTCATATTCAAAAGTTAGTTGATAGTTGTCCCCAATATTTACAGACAAATCGTTACCATCATAAAAATATCTTCCTGGTTGGTCTGTAAATGGTGAAAGAACAAAATTTTGACCATTACTAGTAATAGTTATAATTGCGTGACTTATAAGTTCTGGCTCAATATCGCTTCCACTATTAAATGGTACTGTTTTTTTTAAATAAATATCATCAACAGATTCTCCTTCATAAATAAAGGCTTCTACAACTGGTTCGCTTTCCTCTGAGTCAAAATCCGGAACATCTTCACAAGATGAAATAATGATGATACATAATACAGCTATAATTTTATTGAAAGTTTTCATTATTATTTATTTTAAAATGATACGTTAAAAAATAAGCTAGGTGTAAAACCTATATAATTTACATTTGTTTCTATTACCTCACTATCCACTACTTCAAACTCTTTATACCAAGTATTGGTTCTGTTGTAAAAGTTGAATAAGGATAATCCCATACTTCCTTTACCAGATCCAAGATTGAAGTTATAAGTAGCACTCAAATCTAGGCGGTGATATGGTTCAAGCCTAGGACCATTCTTTTCTCCTACGCTTACATATTCGGTTTCTGTTCCATCCAAAAGAGTAATAGTATATATGCCATTAGGTGCTGTATAAGGTTTACCGCTCCCGTAAACCCAAGTTGCCCCTAAATCCCAACGACCTGCCTTGAGTACATTAACAAGTTTAAATTCGTGGCGCTGATCGTTTAAAGAATAAAATGGATTGTTGTTTAAGTCTGGGAATGTGTGAACTACTTCGCTCAATGTATAGCCCAACCAGCCTGTATATTTGCCTACCTTTTTTTGGATTAAGAAATCAACACCTCTTGATATTCCTGTACCCTCAAAAAACAATTGATCGTTAGGGTCTGCCCCTAGTGCAGACTGAAAACGAAGTGAAAATTCCGTAAGTCCTGACATATCTTTTTCAAAATATTCAACATCAAATAACCAATCATCAATTTCATAGCTTGCACCAATAATTAAATGCTCTGCGAAACTGATTGGACTATTATCTTCATTAGCCAAAAGCCAAAAGTCTCTACTTCCTTGAGTTACGTCTTCACGAACAATCCTATTGACAAATTGATAATATCTTCCCCAAGCTCCTTTGAGTTTGATTTGGTCATTAAGTTGGTATGATGCCGAAACGCGAGGTTCAAAATAGAGTTCATCCGTTACATCAAAATGAGTAGCTCGAATACCACCAACTATATTTAATTTTTCGCTTGGACTCCATTTATCCTGTAAATAAACTGTACTTAATACCCCTTTATTTTTTTGATCTATTACGGTTGTTGAATCGTTAAGACTGTAGTTATAATCAACTTCATTCTTTGTTAATTGTCCACCAAATTCCAAGCTATGTTTTGAGTTGATTTTATACTCATTGTGTATTCTAACCGTATAATCTTTTAGATTATTATCTTCTACCAAGCCAATTTTGTTAGTGTTGGTTGAGTCTGCTAATTGTATGGTTATATCGTTTACCCTATTTCTCTGACTAAAGTAATTGGAATAAGCACCCACAACATTTGTGTACAGTTTGTCATTCCATTGTCTTGCCCATCGAACACTAGAACCCCAGTTTCCCCAATTCAATAAATCATCAATGTCAGCATTTATAGTTCTTTCTTCATCTGTGCCCGAGCCAAAAGTATTTTGGTTTTCCCTAGAACTATCTAGATTATCTTCACCATTATACATTGAAACTGAAATAATGTCTTTATCGGAAGGTTTGTAACTGAATTTTGCATTTAAATCATAAAAGTAGAATGAAGGTTGTGTTTGGTTTTGTTGAAACCCATTGAAATTAGGTAGATTATTACCATTAGTTTGTTCAGAGTCATTATACAAATCAAAAATGCTATTGTATAATCCGCTTTTAAGAATATCGGTATAAGACCTTCTACCAGATATCAAAAGATTTGCTTTCTCACCGATTGGAATCTCAACAGTTGCATTTGCACTCAATAAGCTTAAACCTCCAGAAAAACTTAGCTTATTGCTATTTCCCGTTTTACCAGTTAAATCCATTACACTTGAAATTCTGCCACCATACTCGGCAGGAAACCCACCTTTAAATAACTGAATATCCTTTATAGCATCACTATTAAAAGCACTGAAAAAACCATAAAAATGATCAACGTGATATACCGTAAAACCGTCTAAAAGAACTAAGTTTTGATCTGGCGTACCACCACGAACATAAAGGCCAGCAGACGATTCGTTTGTACCGCTTACACCCGGAAGTAATTGTAAGGCCCTAAAAATATCTTTTTCTCCTAAGTTTGGTATGGATGCCAACTTTTTGGGCGACAATGATATCTGACTTACATTTTTATTCATTTTGACGATTTGCTGTCTTGAATCGGCACTTATGACAACCTCATCTAGTTGGTTGGCATCAGGTCTCAGAAGTATTGTTATTTTATCTTTTGCCATTTCTGGTTTGAGAACTAGGGTCTCGATTTGATAACCTAAATATTGTACCTGTATAGTTGAAGTTTCTGATGGCACATTGAATAGTGTAAAGAAGCCATCTTCATTGGTTGTTGTGCCAATATTTGTGTCTTTCACAAAAACATTAGCAAAAGGTAATGTCTCACCACTTTCCTTGTCTTTTACAACACCACTAATGGTGATCGGGTTCTTTTGAGATTTGTTTTCTAAAAGATGTGAGGATACATTACTCTTGAGGTAAATTGCATAACTCTTGGTTGTAGAGCAATACAGAAACATAATAAAAAATATAGTTAAAACTTTTCTGTCCATATTCTTGAATTTAGAGATTTATTGATTGTTTAGTTCCGTTATAGGATTTTACAGGATATGCAGTTTGTTTACTACTGTCACAGAAAATCAGTAAAAGATTAGTAATAATGCTTGATATGAATGTTTTTTTTTGTGTTCATATTTAATATCAAATGTATGAGCAACATAAAACAGAGAAAAAAAAGATATACCTACAAAAAAAAAGTATCGACAAACAAGGAATATGTATCGATACTTTTTTAACCCTAATTTCTTGAAATCTGGGTTTTAAAAATTTAAAAGAGATTTTACACGCCGAGTCGTTTTAGAACGACTTCTTTATAGGTTTCTCCAATAGGAATACGAATGTCTCTAATAACAACATTCGATTTTTGCAAAGCCCTAATGCAATCAATATTAATGATATAAGAACGGTGTGTTCTAATAAAATTGGAAGGTAGTTTTTCTAAAATGGCCTTAAAACTTGATAACGTTAACAAGGTTTTTACTTGGTCTTTAAGATGAATTTTTATATAATCTTTCAAGCCTTCAATATATTCTATATCTTGAACATTAACCTTAATATTTTCATATTCTGATTTTACGAAAATAAAGTCGTTATTATTTTCTTCAGAAGAAATATGGACTTGTGGCTCAACAGACTGTTTTAGTAACTCACACTGTTCTTTGGCCCGAGATACTGCTTTTAAAAAACGTTTAAACGGAATAGGTTTTACCAAATAATCGGTTGCATTTAATTCAAAACCTTCTAAAGCGTGTTGTGGATAAGCCGTTGTAAAGATAAATTGCGGAATGTTCTCCACTGTTTTCACCAAATCTAATCCTGTTAAATTAGGCATTTCGATATCCAAAAACACCAAATCTACCTGATGCTTATTTAATATTGTAATCGCCTCTAATGGATTATTGCATTTTGCAACAATTTCCATCCCTCCTATTTTATTGACATAGGTTTCTAAAACATCTACTGCCAATGGTTCATCATCTATAATTACACATTTCATCTGTTGTATTTTAATCTAATTTCAATTTTAAATCAACCCAAAATTTATTGTCCTTTTCCACTGTGGTTAACCAATGTTTATTAGGATACAATAGCTCCAAACGGTTTTTGGTGTTTTGCATTCCTATACCAAAACTCTCCTTGTCTTTAGCTTTATTCCCTATGATATTACTACACTTAAAGTGTAATTCACTATCCGCTATACTAATAGTTATTTCGACCTCAGTATTTCCTTTAAAATCTGTCCCATATTTAAAAGCGTTTTCGATATAGGATATAAAAAGTAAAGGGCTAATTTTTTGAGAGGTTATAATGCCTTTTATGTTTGTTTTTACATTTTCGTTTTTTGCTATTCTTATACGTTGAAGCTTAATATAATTTTCAATATATTGAATTTCGTCTTTAAGTAATACTTTACTGTCGTTAGCTTTATATAACATATATCGCATTAATTCAGAAAGCATAATAACAGCTTCTGGGGCATCATTAGATTTTTTAACGGTTAACGAATAAATACTATTTAAAGAGTTAAACAAAAAATGAGGGTTTAGTTGATTTTTGAGGGCTTCTAATTCTGTTTTATTTTTTTGAATTTCAATTTCCGTTTTAATCTTATCATTTTCTATCCATTGTTCGTATACTCTAATTACGGTTCCTATAATAATTATTACAGCATTGAAAAATATAATTATTATAAATTTTGAAGGCCGTTTATCTAGAAGGTTTTGATTCTTATAAAAGTCAAAATTGAATACATTTGAAATAATCAAATAGGCTACTATTAAAAGAATGATAATAGATAATAGATAAAGTATTTTCTTCTTCTTAAGTAATAAATGCGGCACTAATAAACTATAGTTCGTATAAAAAATTACTGCTCCAAACGCAATTCTCAAACAAATTTTAAGCGTAATTTCTTTACCTTCTGAATACACAAAAAACAGGACAACTGAATAAAGTATTGCCCATATAAACATGTGAATCGAAAATTGTCTTCTATTTTTTATTAATTCTCCCAAATTTGATACTAGTTATTTTGTAAATCTACATAATTATTTTATCCGAGGTATTGAATTAGTTTTACAAAACTTTCAAATATATAAGTTGCCAGAGTATTGTTAAAATAAGATAGATGAACAAGTGCAATTACTATATGAAAAAGGAATAATTATAGATAAACATGGCCATTCCATACACATTTTGCCTCCACTCCTCTGCCCTTTCTGCAAAAAGAGTATTCCATTACATTTTTAAAGAAACTTTTAGAAAGAAAAAAATCCAAGAAAATTGGGTTAAAGAACTTCGCTTTTACCAAAGCAAAGTTACATAACGCAGAACATTATAGTACATTTTATAAATAGGTTTATCCGGTGGATGAAGCTATTTATAACACAGATGGCGCGTTGGAGAAATTATGATGTTTAGTACTACATATTCTATTTATAAAAAAAATGATAGCTATAATGTAGTATTATGTAAAATATCCCAGAAGCATTTGTTTTCATAAGAATAATTGGAACTTGGGTCATTAAACTATTAAGCGGTTTGCTTCGCAGCGTTTAAAAACATTTGTATCTATAATTAGCCGTTATGTAAAATAGCCGCTACCAAGCGCTCGATTGTTTTATAAAATCAAATTGCTCTGGCAATTTATTTTACACACAATTATCCATCGCTTGCCAACGCCAAAATAAAAGCTAACCTTTTTGCTCATATTAAAAATCGCGTATTTGATAAAATGTACGTAATAAAAAATTTTAGACGATTCTCGTAAGTTTGCCACAAGAGTATAAATTTTAAGAAAAATAAAATTCTAAGCACTTATTCTATTCTCGTTACTATTTAATCTTTTTTTATTGTAACTACTAATATTATGTAAAATAGAAATTAAACATTTGAACTACTTAAGTTTTGATTCTTATCTTTTTTTCTTGATAAAAAAAGAAACAAAAAAATCATGACTGCATATAATTTTGGAAACAATTACGGCTTGTTACGCTATATTTTAGACTATTTATCGTTAATAAAATGTACCCAAAGTACATTTTTAGCTAAATACGATTTGAAACAATCATTTAGTAAAGTGTTGTATCCAAATTCAATCATCCACAGGATAATTGCATTTGTATAGCCTAAAATATTACGCTCCTCTCTCCTATTGTTTTGACCAAAGCTTTATGAGGTCAAATTTTACATTGAGATTCTATTTTACATAATAAAAAACGCTTCTCATTGTAGGCTATTATTAATATCTTGATTATTTTTATCATCATCAACTACCAAAATTTTAATTTTTTGGTAAATAAAAGAAATAACTAAAATGAGCACGCCTAATAGTATAAATGCAATAATTTTTCCTGTTTCGGAAACATTGCTAATATCATAGACAAATAATTTTACAATAGTTAACCCCAACAAAGCCAGCGCAATGATTCGTAACACTTTGATTTGTTTTTTTATACCCAATATTAATATGGAAAATGCTAAGATTCCCCATAAAATTGGAAGTCCTGTTTTTATTATTTTAAATTTTGCTGAAGTTATTCTTTCATATGTCGTGCCATAATCAGCGTTTAGCTGGGCTGAGTCTAAAGAAAAATTCATAACGTGTAATCCTTGTAGCACGACTTCCGTACTCGCAACAAATACTAGTACAAAAGCGGCTATCCATGGTGTCATTTTATGGTCGAAAATTGAAAATACTTTTTGTGTTTTATTTGTTTGATAAATCAAATAGCAAAAATACCCAATGAATACAAATGAAAGTATATGTAAGTAATAAACTATATGCACATTCATACTATTAGTAATATTATCTCGAAATTCTGAAAAGGGCATTACGAAGAAAATAAAGGCAAGTGCTATGATGTTTACAACGGCTAATACATTAATGATTTTAGCATGTCTTGAGCTTAAGCTCTTGAACAATAAGAAACAGAGAATCGCTGTAAATAACAAATGATATTGAACTCCTATGGATAAGAGCGTATATATGTTGAAAGATTCAGAAGATTGATATAATACTTCGAATAGTCCAACAAAATATCCAATGATAACAGCAAGAATGTTAGCTATGGTTCTATAGCTCTTTGAATCAAATACTAGTCCGAATATTGACAATTTCTGAGTTTTGCTACGTAACAAATAACTAAAGGCAATAAAAGAGGCAACGACGAATAGACCAGTACTGAAAATTGGATTCAATACTAACGGAAATACTTCATTGGTTGTGAAATAACGCGGCCAGAAAACAAAGACGAGTGCTAAGATATTTATAACGGCTAATACATTAATGATTTTAGTATTTCTTGAGCTTAAACTCTTGAACAAGAAAAAACAGAGAATTACTGTAAATAACAAATGATATTGCGCTCCTATGGATAAAAGCGTATCGAATTTGAAATATGCGGTCGATTGATATATTACTTCGAATAGTCCAACAAAATATCCAATGATAACGGCAAGAATATTCGCTATGGTTCTATAGCTCTTTGGATCAAATACTAGTTCGAATTTTGACAACTTCTCAGTTTCGTTACGTAACAAATAACTAACGGCAACAAAAGAGGCAACGACTAATAGACCAGTAATGAAAATTGGATTCAATACTAACGATAATAGTTCATTGGTACTAAAATAACTTGGCCAATCATTTAATAAACTACCTAGCATTAAAAATTGAACGATACCTGTTACAAAGCGATAACTTTTTATTTGTGTTTTTTGAGCCATCCACATTAATAAAACAGCTTCTGCAGCCCAAAATACTGTAATGCTATTTCCTGTAAATTGAACAGGAATTGTTAGCGTTATAAAGGTTAGACTTAAACCAATAAGTACATAAATACCTTTATTAAGTAAACCAGATATCTTATATAAAAGCAGTGAGTAACTAATATTAAGCAAGGCTAAAAAGAGAGTAAAAAGCCCATTGAATTCGGGTTTATAAGCTGCTAAAATAAGCATGCCAATACCATAAAAAACAAAATTATTGGTAATAAGCATTGCCATTTGTGGTTTTGAGAAATTTTCCTTTAATCGCAAATTGCTAATAATGCTTATGGCTATAAAAATTAAGTAAAAAGCAAATCCAAAAATTAAAGATTCGAGGTAATGAGGATCATTACTTTTCATATCCATAATTACCCAAGAACCAAACAACAGAATTGAAAATACAAATGCAAGAACATGCAATAATTGCCATTTTTTAAAATAAGCTAACGCTAATATTCCAATATCCAAAATCGCTATATATGTAAACAAAGTAATATAATCTTCATTACCTAGGCCTAGCATAAATGGTACTAAAAATCCACCTATCAAAGATAATATAGCAAGTTCCATTCGGTTATAGGACAAGGAAATATAACAGCTAAAAGCTGTTATAGCTATCATAATTGCAAAGGCTATTTCCTGTTCAAAAAGTTTATATTCATGAAACGCTAGGGCTATAGTAAAATAAAATATGGAAATCGCTCCAGCAACGAGTACAGAACTAAACGGAGCATATTTTTGACGTAATTTATGAGCTATAAATTGTATTAAACTACCTGTTAAAATACCAATTCCAACACGTGCAATTTCATTAATCCAATTCTTATCTATTGCATATTTCACAAAATAACTGACTCCCAAAACCAAAATGAGAATACCAATTTTGTTAATTAGGTTTTCCCCTATAAATTTTTCAAGATCAGGGTTTCTTTGCTTGAATTGTTCCCAAATAGATAGCGTAGGTTTTTGCTCTACTTTTTTAGTCGGTGCCGCTGTCATGATGGTCTTTGCAGATGTAACAATTTTAAGTGGTTTAGCAGATATTTCGACTTTAGTCTCTGTTATAATTGGTGGTGATGTAGCCAATAGTTTCTTTTGCCAATAATAGTCATAATCCATTAATATGGTACTAATAAATTCAATGTCTGTTTTTTCTTTGATCTCATTTACCTCTAAGAAAGAAACCATTTTATCGCGAAGTTTAGCCAAAGTCAAATTATCTTTAGAAGCTTTAACAGTTTCAAATGTTTTTTTAATGATACTAACATCTTTTTCAGTCAATTTGGAGACCTTAGGATAGGTTATTATATCATCATTCTTTTCAACTTCTTCTTTAATTGCAGGAGACTTCTTTCTATGATCTACAGGAGGTGTTACAATTGATTCTTTTATGACATCCTTAACACTTTCTCTACTAACGGATTTTGGAGCTTGCTTGGAAGTCAAAAGATTATGCAGACGACTTATTTTCCCGTTTAGAATATCTATCTCATGAAATAAACTTTTAAGTTTATTACTATTTGTGGAGTTTTGTACGATTAAAAAAATAAGAACAACAATTAAAAGAAAAATTTCCATATTACTTGCTAATTAGTTAGATGTCTCAAACCGAGATGAGTAATATACACATTAATTAGTCGGGAGGAATTATAAAAAATTTTTATTAATTGAATTTTGCAATAATTTCAATAATAATATTGAATATTATATCAATTCCGATTCCACACACATTATGCTTCCCTCCTACGTCGTCGCATAAAAAGTGTTCCATTAACATCGCAGAAGAAACTTTTGAGAATAAATATTTTCAAGAAATTGTAGTAACAACTTTGCCACCGCCCCAACTCGCTCAAAAAATAAAAGATCTACAAGAGCTTCTATTTTTATGACGTAACCAAAGCTCAAGTTACATAACGCGGTACATTATAGGACAAATGCTATTGTTGGTTATTTAGTCAAAGTGTACCATTAGTCAACTATAATGATATTATGTAAAATATCCCAGAAGCTTTATATTTCCATTACAATGTGCAGAACTTGGGCATTAAACTAGAAACGGTTTGCTTCGCAGAGTTAAAAAAGCACATGTCCTATAATTTGCCGTTATGTCAAATGTCCGCTGTCAACCGCATATTGCGTTGATAAAATCAAATTACTATTGTAATTTATTTTATATGCAATTTCCAGCCGCTTGCCAGCCGCACAATAAAAGCTAGATTTTTACTTCTATTAAAAATCGCGTAAACGACAAAATGTACGTGATAAAAAATTTTAGACGATTCTCGTGGATTGCCACAAGAGCATAAAATTTAAGAAAGATAAATTTCTATGCACTTGTTCTATGTAGAATTTCAAATAGTCTTTTTTTTAAGTTTTTAATATCTTTTGTCTTGAAACAAAAGAAACAAAAATTCAAGGCTGCATATAATTTTGGAAACAATTAACGGCTCATTCACTATATTTTAGGAAACTTTTGAATAGATTAAGATTGCTTTGAAATCCCATTTATAGTTAGACTTCTTTACTTTATGTACTACTAACTCCCTAAAATATGTACGCTCTTTTCTCCTATTGTTTTAACCAAAATTTTATGAGGCCGAGCTAAAAATTGAGATTCTATTTTACATAATAATAAAATCACCTATTCTTCATACAATTTTTCAGTTGATTTTTTAAGCTCTGACTTTGGCAAAAATTGATCGGAAATTGTAAGAATAGCATGAAGGTTGTCACGCAGTCTTTCCAGTTTTAGTTCACCAGGTTCAATAGATGTTTGTAGCAGGTGCAACGCCATGTCAGCAAGAAGAAATCTTTGTTTCTCTAACCATTCACTATCACCTTGTCTTACTTGATAACTTAAGTACGCAGTTTCTACTTCATCATGTAATTCCCAACTGGTCTTAAGTAATTTTAATTTGTTATCGTCTTTCATATGTTTTTAATATTGTTTTATGAGTCAGCACAATAAAAATTACGCCAATGTTTCACCTAATTTACAGATCTTATTTAGCCATTCTTTACGGAATTGTACACTTGAATCGGAAATTGTAGAGATATAAGTCACATTTACAGGACTTACGCCACAGTATTCAAGAGTTCCTGTTTTAAATTGGTGAAGCGCTGGTTGTTGCATCACTTCTTTATCATATGATTCAGGTGTGTCAGAAGTTATGAAGACATTAGCCGATTTCCCTTTTAATAAACCAATAGGTTCATGACTTCCTTCTTCTAGCTCAAAAGTTATACCTGGCAAAAACGTTCTATCAATAAAACCTTTCATGATGGCTGGATAGCTCGCCCACCATAAGGGGAAAACCCAGACTATATGCTCTGCTGCTTTTATTTTTTCTAAAGCATCTAGTAAATCTGGTTCAAGCTCGGTTCTTTTACGGAATCCAAACTGAAGATTGGGATTAAAATCTAGTTCTGAAATATTAATTTCTGTAACGGTAGCATCAGTTTTATTTGCACCATTCTTATAAGCTTCAGATAAAGCATAGTTAAAACTTTCTTTATCTGGATGACCATTTATTATTACTATATTTTTCATTTTTGGTTACTTATTTTTGATGAAAAATCTAAAGTACGAAGCAATATTTCTTTGCTTTTAGATTCTGCCATTTCATTTGAATATGCTTTTATAATATGATAAATCACCAAATTGGGATTGTCTTTAAAGGCATAATGATTTGCATTGTTGATTATTAATAACTCTCTATTAGATTGAGCATCTACAAAATCCTGATGCCCTTCAACCCATCTTTTCTTGTCATCTTCATTTTTGAATGGATTATACGGATTACTAGCTATTAAATCTATAACAGGTATTGAAGATGGGAAGTTTGTTTGCGATAATAATTTTAGAGAATTTTTAATATTCTTGATTTCATAGTACAGACCAATTTTCTCATCTTTTAGTTTGTTTAAAAATTTTTCTGAAATGACTACGTTTAGCTTACTAACAAAATCTTCTGTATAGAAAGAAGCTAATGATGCATCAATAAATACAACACTCTTAACTTTATGCTCATTTCTAGAAGCAAATAAAGTTGAGTAAAACCCTCCTAACGAATGTGCTACTAAAATGATGTCTTTATCGTATCCTAACAATTTAAGTCCTTCTTCTAAACCAATAACATTATTAAGAATGTTATTCCCTTCTGGATTATCATTAGTTGACTTTATTTCACTTTTTCCCAATCCAGCTCTATCATACGTAATAATTGTTGTGCCTGTAATGTCTGCAATAGGTTGGATGATATCTTTCCATATAGTTGCATCATTACCACTACCCGATTCAAAAAGAATTGGTGTGCCACTTCCTTCAATAATTGAAAAGTTGAGTTTGTATTTACCAACATCTATTAAAGTATCCTTAGTTTGAGAAAAGCCTTGGCAAAAGCAAAATACTAATATTGTTATTAGCTGAATTTTAAATATAATATGTTTCATTATCTATTTTGATTAAAGATTAAAAGAACTAGACGATACCTAGTAAAACTTTGTTACTGTCAAATTGTATTCTATATTTTTAAATATTTAATTAATTTTCAACTAATGCATCAAGTTGCACAGTCAATCGTGCAACATCTTTCTCAATTTGAGGGTTTTTAACAACATCGTAAGAATAGAAACCATCTATAATTTCAAATCCACAAAATTTATAGTTGTTGGAGACATTAATTAGGGCATCATCTGCCGAATTCCCTTCTAATAAAAACTGCTCTTTATTATTAAACGCCTCTTCAGGAGCATTCCAAGTTGCAGATAACATATATTTTTTACCCTGAGATGAACCACCTGTTCCGTATTGTTTGTTTGGGTCATCTACTTGCCTACCATCGTTTATTAATAATCTTTGTTGTGCCCAAGCAGCTGTAAAAACCTCTTCAATATATTTCTTATGAATCCATGGTGTATTAAACCAAAATACTGGTGTTTGTGTAATAACCAAATCTGCCCATTCATGTTTTATTATTTCTTCGTTTATATCGTAACCATCTTCAATTTTCGTGATTTTAATTACAAATTCTTTTTCTATAAAATAAGTTGTTATTTCATTTTGAAATCGTTCATTCAACTTACCTTCTGACATGCCTTCCCATTTTTTATGGGCATTAATTATAAGTATATTTTTCATTTTTTTTATTTGATTGTGAAGCTGGCAGTAAGGCCAACACTAAAATTTCTCGGTAAAGTTTCTACTCCAAATATGGCTCTTGAGTGGATTCCTTTGTCTCCTAGAATGTTGACAAATAAATCTGAAGCTCCGTTAACGACTTCTGGTGATTCGTCCCAATTTTTACCAGCTTGGAAATAAGCATCTATATGATTAAGCCCAATAACATTATCAAAACCAACTTTTGCTTCAATTTGAGCGATTACGTTTAGAGCACTTAACTTCATTGCTTCATAACCTTCGGAAGTTGTAATTCTTTTGCCCAATCTACCTTGATATAAATATGAGTTACCTTCAATAGGAAATTGAATCGCTACATAAGCAATGTTTCCTCGAATATTAACTGAAACATAGTTACCGCCAGGTACAGAAACCTTTGGAAGCTCAAGGTTATGCGCCTTTAATTTATCGTAGATACTCATAGTTCATTGTTTATGTAATGTTGCAACTTCATCCTCTAATA
This sequence comes from Algibacter sp. YIN40, assembly GCF_057219435.1. Lineage (NCBI taxonomy): Bacteria > Pseudomonadati > Bacteroidota > Flavobacteriia > Flavobacteriales > Flavobacteriaceae > Algibacter > Algibacter sp. YIN40. The sequence goes on from NZ_JBXVVC010000003.1 coordinate 509,497, forward strand.
ATGGCCCTACTACTTCTACGTTTCTTCCGCCTTTTGATAAAACTTCCTTAGCTGACATTTCAAAGACCCAATTTGGATTTTCTCTGCCTACAATGTTATAGTATTCTGATTTACTTAATCCATAAACCAGTTTTCCTACTCCAGTCCAGTATATAGCTGAAGCGCACATAGGGCAAGGCTCATCACTTGTATAAATAGTGAATGAATTCAAATCAGAATGGCTATAGATTTTACTTGCTTCGCTAAGCAGGTTTATTTCTGCATGCGCTAACATATCATGATCTGTATTAATAGTGTTTTCTCCTTTTAGGACGACTTTACCTTCCTTATTGACAAGAATGCATCCATACGGTAAATTCCCTTTTACTTTCGATGTCTTGGCCATTTCAATAGCGTCTCTTATAAAGTTTTCATCTTGATTCATATATGTCGTTGTTTTACTGTTTTTGCTTTCAGGTTTTTGAGTGCTAGAAGTACAGGAACTTATTACAATAAGAAAAGTAAATAGTGCTATGCATTTCATTTTAAAAGGGATTTGTTGCCCAAACTGTAACTTCAGGAACGAAACCTTTGTCTCGCAGTTCGACTACAGAAAGAATTGTTTGCGCAATGTCTTCAGCTCCTAGCTTGTTAGATTCTTCATGACGTTCTTCTCTTGTTTTATCGGCAAATGCGGTTGTCACCTCACTTGGATTTATTAATGAGACTCTAATATTATCTGGTCTCAATTCGGCTTGCCAAGATTGCGTCATGCCTCTTACAGCAAATTTTGATGCTGCATATACAGAACCTCTTGCAAAACCTTTTAAACTCGCAGTAGACCCAATATTGATAATGTTTCCTGATTGTTGTGTTTTGAACATTGGCAATAGTTCTTGAGTCAATAAGGCCAAACCAAATACATTGGTGTTATAGACATTTAATAAATCAGCTTCAGTAATGTCTCCTAGAATTGGAAATACACCAATACCTGCATTGTTAACTAATACATCCATTCTACCTCCTAAAAGGAACATTGCTTCTTTAGCTTTTTGTGGAATGGATTTTAAATCACTAATATCGAAAAGAAGTGGAATGGCACCTATTTCTTTTGCTATCTGTTTTAGCTTAGTTTCATCTCTACCAGTTATGACAACTGTTGCTCCTTTTGCAATAAATTGTTTTGCTGTTTCTTTCCCAATACCTGAACTTCCTCCGGTAATTAATACGTTTGAATTTTTAATTTTCATTGTAACTATTTTTATAAATGAGCAGAAGCATAGCTTCTGCCCTATTTAATTAAACTAATTTTTGTCCTCCATCTATATCTAGGACTGCTCCTGTAACATAATCACTTTCCATAAAGAAAAGTACACCTTTTGTAACGTCTTTTGCGACACCAATTTGTTTTACTGGTAATGTTTCGGCAAAACCATTAAAGAATTCTTTTTGTTGTTCATCTGGCATGTAGGCATCCCAAGCTGTGGTATGGATAAATCCTGGTGTAATTACATTTACACGTGTTGGTGCCAATTCCAAAGCTAACATCTTGCCTAAAGATTCAACGGCTCCTCCAACGCCTGTGTAAGGCATTTGTCCTGCGATAGCTTTTTTGCTTACAATTCCAGAAAATAACGTTATTGAATCGCCCTTACCCATCTTAGGGCTTGCGTGCTTAACAGCATTCATTTGTACCCAAAGTTTAGAATCAAATAATGCTTTTGCTGCATCCATATCTAATTCTTTAATAGAACCTCCATAGCCACCAGAAGATGACACTACTAAGTGATCTACTTTATCGAATTTGTCAAAGAATGTTTTCACATCTTGTTCTTTACTTCCATCTAACTGATAGGTAGCAACATTTCCATTCAAATAGTTTTTTGCTTTCTCTAGCTTTTCTAATGAACGACTTGCAATGGTTACATTTGCTCCTTTCTCGATGGCTTCTTTTGCCGTTTCTAAGCCAATTCCTTGGCTTCCACCAATAATTACTACTGTTTTGTTTTCTAATGTTTTCATGTGTTTTGTTTAAATATTAAATTATTTTAAATTAGACCAGTCTACTAGTTATGAATTAAATTTTTTTTAGAGAATGTATTTCTTTAAAAATTTAATAAACGTTGAAATTGAATCAGTGTTCTTAGAGGATTTCATACGTAATAAAGAACCTTCCCAAGTTGTAAGAATAAAATCGCTCATGTCTTTTGCTGATTCTTCTTTTTTAATGGTGTTGGAATCCTGCCCTTCTTTAATACATAACTCAAAACAATCTTGCCACTTATTTAATTCGTTTGCAACCGAATTACTAAATGCTTCAGACATATCTGACAACTCAAGACTACAATTACCTAATAGACAACCTTCTTTAAAATGTTTATCAGCATATACATTTTGCATATCTTCAAAAAAGGTAATAATCCTTTCTTTCGGATTTTTTGATGCATCTGTTAAATAACTTTTTAAAAAGATTAATGAATTTTCAGAATAAAATTTAATTACCTGTATGCCGAAATCTTCCTTACTCTTAAAGTAATAGTAAAATGATCCTTTTGGAATATTAGCAGTTTCCAAAATCTTATTTAAGCCCACATTATTGTAGCCATTCTTAAGAATTAAATCCGTTCCTATTGCTAAAATGTTATCTATTGTTTTTGTCTTCATAACTTTAAATATTAGACCAGTCGGCTACAAAGGTAATCTTTTTATTCAATTACCAAAATAAATTTAATATAAAAGTCATTCCACACACATTTTCCTCCGCTCCTCCACCCTTTCAGAAAAAGAGTGTTCCATTAACTGAGTAAAGAAATTTTAGGTTAAATTTTTCTAGAAACCTGAGTGCTAACATGCGCTTTTAACCAAAGCCCATGTTGTACATAACGCAAGTACATTATAGTACAAATTATATATAATACAATTAGATAGCTATAATTCAATATTATGTAAAATATCCCAGTATGTGTTGTTTTCATAACAAACGTTTGTACTTGGGTCTTGAAACATTAGTATTTTACTTCTCTTTTAAATTGAATATTCTGTACAATGGTTCAAGTTTTTTCAAATACGCGATTTATCAAGAAACTTCAGAATTCCATTTCTGTACTATAATTAGTCGTTATGTAAAATTGCCACTGCCTCCCGATAGCTATCGGGACGCTCGATTGTTTTATAAAATCAAATTGCTCTGGCAATTTATTTTAAACACAATTATCCATCGCTTGCCAGCGCCAAAAAAAAGCTTTGCTTTTCGTCCTGATTTGTAATTCGCGTATTCGATGAAATATACGTTATAGAAAATTTTACGCGATTCTCGTGGCTTTCCGTAAGAGCTTAAAATTTTTAAAAATAAAATTCTAAGCACTTACTATATTCTAGTTACTATTTAATCTTTTTATTGTAACTATTAATATTATGTAAAATAGAAATTGATGATTTTGAACTTCTAAAGGTTTCTTTAATATCTTTTGTCATGAAACAAAAGAAACAAAAATTCAAGACTGCATATAATTTTGGAAACAATTACGGTTCGTTACACTATATTTTAGGAAACATTGTGACTCGTTAAGATTGCCTTGAGGTTATTGATTATATCGAACTATTAAGAAATTTTATTACTAAACCCCTAAAATATGTACGCTCCACTCACCTCTTGTTTTACCAAAATTTTATGAGGTCCTCTTATATAAATGGATTCACAAATAATTATTCATTAAATATTTAAGTGCAAATAATATTGTTTATGTTTTTTAACAAAATATTAAACAAAATAATTAGTTTGCAACAGAGATCTAAAGTATCTTTGAAAAAAACTTTAATATTATGAAAAAATTTATCACACTTTCGATTATCGCTGGAATTGCTTTTGTATTTACAGCATTTACCAGTACAAACTCATTTACAGAGAATTCTTCAATTAATACTGAAGTATTAAATGGTGACAAAACAATTGTTGCTATTGCGGCTGGTAATGAAAACTTTACAACTTTAGTAGCTGCTGTAAAGGCTGCCGAATTAGTAGAAACTCTTAATAGTAAAGGGCCTTTCACTGTTTTTGCTCCTGTAAATGATGCGTTTGCAAAACTTCCAGAAGGTACGGTTGCATCTTTGCTTAAAGCAGAAAACAAAGAAACATTAACTTCTATTCTTACTTACCACGTGGTATCCGGAAAATTTATGGCTACAGATGTTGTAAAAGCTATAAATGCTAATAATGGAGAATTTAAAATCACAACAGTTCAAGGAGGAATTTTAACAGCGTCATTAAGTGGTGCTAATGTTATACTTACAGATACTAAAGGAAATAAATCAACAGTAGTCTTAGCAGATGTAGATGCTTCTAATGGAGTTATACACGCTATTGATACAGTAGTTATGCCATAAACTACTAGCTTGATGATTTATTGTTTAACAATATTTATTAAGAGTCAAACATTATGTATCTTTATACTAAATTTTTATTAATAGAAATACCATTTAAAACTTAATATTATGTTCGGATTATTCAAAAAGAAATCAGAAAAAGACAAGTTGTACGAGCAATATCAAAAGCTAACAAAAGAAGCACATGGTCTGTCAACCACTAACAGAAAACTAAGTGACCAAAAAGTTTATGAAGCTGAAGAGATTATGAAAAAACTTGAGAAGCTAAAGTAAAAAATGAGAGACGAGAAGAAACCAGATAATGTAGTTTTTAACACAGATACGCAAAAGTATGACGCATATTTAAAGCCTTATGCAACAAATGTTGGTGCTCCTGTTATTACAACTACAGATACAGTTGCTTGGAAAAATAGAAGCGTTAATAAACTAAACAATAAAGTTCAATCTAGATTTAAAGAAATCAAAGAACAATATGAGCAGCTAATGCATGAGTTTGAGGATAATAGACTGATACACGATGCAAAATTCACTTTTGAGCCTATTATTGGTCAACATTATCATTTATACGTGCGTGAGAATGGCGATAATTTTTTGTCCATTATCGCACCAAACGAATGTAGTTTCAATTCACTTGGAAGTTTCTATTTAAACGCAGATCAAATATGGGAAAAAGTAGTTTAGATTCCATATAAGAAAACGACTTTATAGTAAGGCATTAGAACTTTTTATTTAACAGTTAATATGAATATTTAAACACTTTGTGTATTTAATAAATAATTTAAAAAAATGAAAATGAAAAAAATAATTTTAAAATGGTATCCTGTTATTTTAGCATTCCTTTGCTTGTTATACTCTGTAGGACTCGGAATTATGGGTATGACAGATGAGGCGCAATATTCTGCACACTGGCCAGGTACAATATTATTGTTTGCAATAGCAATTAGACAAAGAAGAACATCATGAATATATCATTTCTTATAGTAGGTGGCATAATATTCGCTACATATATTGCATTAACATTTTGGAATATTTTCTACTCAAACCAGAAACAAAAAGAAGAGAACTATCCAAATCTGAAGAAAAATTTAAATGTAAATTTTCCTTCAGTTGAACCGCCCAAAAAATCGGCTGAATAATATTAAAATATTTCCTTTTAATTCATTTTTATAATGTTCTATTTATTTAATTCTTGCGAAAGAATATGAAATTAATTAAGTACGAGAGTAATAAATGAATTATATACTCGTGTTGTGTTTTAAATTATTTTTATTAGTCGTCTAAGAACGCTTTTAACCAAAGTTCTGGTTACAATAAAGCAGAACATTATGAAACTTTTTGTTGTCATAATAAGTCGATATGCAAAATTGCTTTAATTTTTAAAAAGTAAATATTACTATTCTTCAAAACCGTTAACACAACATTATTAATATGATTACATTAAGCAAAGCATAACTTAAAGAAGGCGCAGATTTAATTAAGGAATCTCGAATCCTTATACGGACTAAAAAACCTAATATCATTAAAATAGAAAGACCTAATGCTGATATAGCTTGAAGCAACGGAGAATACAATGAACCAAAGAGCAAACCCAGAGCTCCCAATAACTGCAAGGCACCTACTAGCTTTCTTGAGTTCTTGAGACCATATCGTCTAAACTCAGATTTCATTTGGGACGAAGCGAAACTAGCTACACCAAAAAATAGGAATGAAATTCCAGATATAAATGTCAAAAAAGTGAGTAGGTTCATAAATTTTATATAGCTGAAATTATTAGAATACGATTTGTTTAAAGCGGGAAGGCTATATACAAACTCATCAATAAGAATAAAAAAGCAGGAAAGGACTTCTTTAATGGATCTTTAATTTTTAAATGCATTACAATGGAAATTAGTAATAGGAAGGCAAGACCTAATGCTGAAGGTTGTTTAAGTTCAGGATACCAAATAGCTGCTAAAAGACCAATAGCCAATAATACTTTTAGGGTGCCAACAACATAGCACATCCAAACCGGAAGCCCATAAACTTTAAATTCCTCGATGATGGTCGTGGCATTACCTCCACGCCATTGAGTACTTTTGTTCTTTTGTAGAAGCCATACATTAAGTATGCTAAAGGCGACAATGCATTGTAATGCTATTGTAATATAATTCATAATTTTATTTTTTTCGGTTAATTGATAGATTACTAAACTATTCCAATCCTATATTTTCAATTTCAAGTGAAAATTTTTCTTTCTTCTTATTGCCAACTAAAATTGCTATTTCTTCCATTACTGCACCTGAATAATTAGGTTTGTCCAAATTATAACCTCTAAAACTAGGGTAAAATGAGTTTAATGATATTTTGATTGTTTGCCATTCGCCAGTAGTCTTAAAAGTTGATATATATGAATAGCGCTGTGATGACTTTTCTTTTATCCTGAATTGATAGTCTTTACCATCACCTTTTATCTTTATAATGATATGCTCGAATTTTGAAATATCTTTTTTATTGAATCCATGTCTAATTGATGAAAAGCCTCCATTATTCTCTGTAGTTACATAACCTTTAAAAAGTCCGTTTCCTGCATTGTTAATTGTAAGTGTTCCTTGAGATAATCCTCCCATAACACCATCGTTTACAACGAACCAATTAGAGGTGTTTTTTGCAATTTTAAAATCGAAAATAGTAGATGTACTGTCTTGAAACATAACACTTAGAGATAATAAGATGATTAAAGCTTTCATATTATTGTTTAATTATAATTTATATTTGTTAAACAAATATAACAAACAATTAACAGAAGATACAATAATTAACTCTAATTTGGCTATAATTATTTAAACTAAAATATTGTATAGGAAAACTTTATTTACTTTTATTATTATTGCTTTTATGCATAATATAGCATCTGCCCAAACAGTTACTAATGACAAAGAAATGGTGCCTATGAGTGACACCTATCAAAATGCCTATAAACTTGGATCTATTTATTATAAAATAGGAACAAACACTCCATTTACAGGAATTCTCTATGGTAAATATGCCAATGGAAACTATCAAACTAAGCAAGAATATGTCGATGGTGTTGGTAATGGAAAGTGGATTGATTTTAGTCCTGAAGGCATTAAAGAATGTGAAGGAACCTATAAGCAAAATCGTGTAGAAGGACCTGTTACATTTTTTATGAAAATGGGAATGTAAAATCCAGAGGTCAGTACTTACATTGGAAAAAACCAATTGGAGAATGGAAATATTTTGATATGAAAGGAAATCTTGTTCATACAATGACTTATACGAGATAGTTTAACAATTTATATGCATTCCACAAACATTCCACTTCTCTCCTATCGTCGTTTCGTAAAAAGAGTGTTTATTCACAAGGTTTATATTGTTTTTTAATGGAGTTCATGAATCTCGCGAAATAGCTCGATTTCATTAACATTGCAGACTTTTGAATATTGATTATCCTGTGGATGATTGATAATCAAAATAAATGGAAACTATAAGCATAATTGTTATTTGAAGATTTTGCCAAGGCGCCAGCTGGCCCATTCACCTAAAAGGTCTACCAGACCTTTTCTTAACGCTCTGCCCTGCTTTTACCAAAGCTCAAGTTACATAACGCAGAACATTATAGTACAAATGTTATCATTGGTAAATTATTGTGTTTCTACTCAAATATCTTTTGCCTCATAGCAAAAAGGAATCGATAAAATAAGTTCGTGTTAATTCCATCACTTCTAAATAACTAATTTGCTAATTATTACTCATAAAAACTGAAGCTTCCAATGGAAGCTTAAGTTTTTATAGACTCATGCTAATAAGCAGTTTATTGGATAATAGCTTTTAAATGAGCATATACTGGATGTCCCTGCACTTTCATCTCTACTTTTCTATCAAAAATCTTAATACCTTTTACTTGATTAGATTTTCCGTCTGGAGCGATTGCTTTAACATCATAAAAATCACCCTTTTCATTGATGGCTTTCACATTAATAATTCTTCCTGAACGACTAACCCCTTTAACATCTAGTTGTACATTATCTTCAGTTAATGCTTTAATATCGTATATAGTACCATCTTTTCCAATAGCTTTGATAGGTGCATAGTCGTCTGGACTATCCATTATTTTAACGGCTAGTTCGTAATTTTCTACAAATGCCTTAATATTCATAAAACTATGTTGTTTAGAATCTTGAGTGGCACTAACATCAAACTGATTGCCTTTGTCATCAATAGCCTTAACATCTAAGTTATTGCCATCAGCAGTTATCGCTTTTAAATTCCAGCTAATTCTTTCGAAATTGGTTTTATCAATTCTTTTCTTATTCGTTTGCGATTTCTTAAACATTTTAAGTTTATCCTCATTAGCAGCTGGGTGCATTGCTTTAACATGGGCATGGATACTTACACCTTTTAATGTCATCTCTCTTTCTCCTCTATTGATTTTTATACCTTTAATATCATTCTGTTGTCCATCTGGAGAAATAGCTTTCACTCCAAGATATTTTCCCTTTTCTGTAATGGCTTTCATAATAACAATATTTCCAAATCTTCTAATGCCTTTTACATCCAGTTTTTCTCCTTCTGCAGTTATTGCTTTAAGGTCATACGTGTTTCCTTCATTAGTTATTGCTGCAACTGGAGCAAATTGCTCATTACTCACTATCATCTTAACTGGTAATTTCTCATCGCCTAGTGTAGCTTTTACATCTAAGAAAATCTCTTGATCGGAGTCTTGAATTGCCATTATATCGTAAGATTGTCCTTCACTATCAAAGGCTTTAACATCTAAGCTCTTTCCATCTGGATAAACGGCTTTAACATTCCAATAGATATGGTTTACTTTTACAATTTCCTCTGTTTCTACTTTATTCGTTTTTTCTTTACAGGCCATTACTAAAAACAAAAATCCAAGAATAAATAATTTGTTTCCCATAAATCTAATGAATGAATGGTTTGAAGTTTTCATAATTAAAAATTTTGATTATCTAAAATTAAAAAATGATGATTGAATTTTTCATGATATAAATCATGAAAATTTAGATGGATATTGATTCTTAACACATTAAATTCAAGCCTTGTTTGTCTGATAAACAAGGATTTGTAAACCTCATAAATTCCATATCATTAAGATTGTTGAAAAAACTTTTTAGAATATATTTTTTGAAGAAACTGTGATAATTACTTTCGCTTTTACTAAAGCTCAAGTTACATAACGCGGAACATTATAATTTAAAAAAGAATTATAATCCGACATTATATAAAATGTCTTTGTAACATTAAAAATGGGAGTTTATAATATTTATATAGAGAAAAAGCTATGGCTATAAATACTTTATGAGCCATGAATCTTAATTAAGAACGCAAATTATGCGCATATCAAATTATCTTGAAAGAAATCTAATTACAAACAAGATAATTTCTTTCAGTCAGTACATTTAATAAATTTCACTAAGCCAAACTTACCTTTACAGCACTCAGGCCTTTTTCATCTTTTTCAACCTCAAACGTTACAGAATCATCTTCTTTTATTTGATCGATAAGGTTTGATTTATGAACAAAGACTTCCTCTTCAGAGTCTTTTACTTTTATAAAACCAAATCCTTTGGCATTATTGAAAAATTTTACAGTTCCTTCTTTCATTGTATTTGCTTTATTAGTATTAAATATTTTATTTATAATTCCTTTAATCATAATTCCTGTTTTCTTTTTAAAATTCTGTTACCATATTATTGATGTTAGTACCCGTTTGCTTTTTCCCTAACCAACGCAACATCTTGACATGATCTCTTATGGCATGTACGAAACTCTTTTTTACATGATAAGGAATACCAAATTCTTTAGCCGTATCTGCTACAATCTTGGTTATATTTTTATAGTGTACATGACATACGTCTGGAAGCACGTGATGTTCTACTTGGTAGTTTAAGCCACCTATAAGCCAAAATAAAAGTTTGCTTTTTGGTGAAAAATTGGTAGTTGTAGCAAATTGATGCCCATACCAATCTTCTTTCATCATACCATTTTCATTTGGTAACGGAAACTCATTTGCAGGCATAATATGTGCTATTTGGAAAACAACGCTTACCAAAAGCCCAGTGACCATATGCATGCTTAAAAATGCCAATAAGATAATCCCCCAAGATTGTGGCACCATAATCATTGGTAATATTAGAGCATAAACATAATACAATGTTTTCCAAGCTACCATGCTTATAAGTTCTTTGTTATATTCATTTTTTTTGTCTAAAAAGCCCATATTTCTATAGCGCTTTAAACGAACAAAATCTTTGGTCGTTATCCAAGATACAGTTGATATCGAGTAAAAAAACCATATATAAATATGCTGAAATTGATGCACCCAATAATGCTTAGCATTTGGTGAAAAACGTAAAAAAAAAGGAGCATTCAAATCATCATCTGCATGATCGATATTGGTGTAAGTGTGATGCAAAATATTGTGTTGTATTTTCCAAACGGTTGCATTCGCTCCAATAAGATTGAAAGTATAACTTAATAGCTTGTTAATTTTCTTGTTTTTTGAATAAGAACCATGAATTGCGTCATGCATAACTCCCATACCTATGCCAGCCATCCCTAACCCACTGGTTATATATAATAAAAAAAGTAACCATATCGAGGTAATAAAGCCTGTTGATAATAATATTAATGGCACAAAAAATAGAGTAAGCATAATGATTGTCTTGACAACCATTGTTGCATTAGCATTTCTACTTGTGTTATTAGCTTTGAAATGCAGATTCACACGACTTCTTAAAGTCTTGGAGAAGTCGGCATTATTTGTTCTTGGGAATTTTGGATTTTCGATACGATTAATTATGTTTTAATATTGTTATACAAAATAATACATCATATTGATTAAAAGAGCTGATTTTAGTTTTAACCTAAATGATGATTTATTGAAACTATTATATATGAAGTCATACTATTGAGACTGAAATACAGCAGTTAAAGAAAGCTAAAGATTGATTAAAGTTGGAAAAAATAAAAAATAGAAAGGCCGTCTAAATATTCAATACTCAAAGGTAGGCTAAATTAGCATAGGTTTATTAAAAATGTTGTAAATAATTAAAAATCAACCATATACTATTTTTAATAAACTAAGCCTCCCTCCTATGGTTCGACTAATTTCACTATAGACGTTATTAAAAAGCTATCATTTTGGTTAATATTGTAATAATACTAATAGTCACTAAACAATACCATCTAACAATTACCGTTAAATTTTTATCTTTGTAAATCAATCAAAAAAAAATCACTTCGGTAATTCATTATGAAATTATTGTTTTTTTCAATTTTAATTTTCTTAAGTTTAAACTTATATGCTCAAATGCATAAAAACTTAGAACCTGTCGCCTATTACATTTTAGTAGATTCAACTAATACTAAGACAACTAACGATTCATTATCATTAGAATTAGATATTAAAAAAGAATTCTGGAATCATACAGTATATAATCCCTATAAAGAAGTTACAGTGACGTTTCCATTAAAAATAGCGTTTAAAGATTCTACCTATTTTTCCCCTATTGGAAAGAATAAAGTCGTTACTTCTCGTTATGGTTGGAGACGAGGTCGTCCTCATAAAGGTATTGACATAGATTTGATAACAGGCGATAGTATATTTTCTATGTTCGATGGCATTGTGAGAATGTCTAGATACACAAGAGGCCACGGAAGAACTGTTGTGGTTAGACACTATAATGGTTTGGAAACGGTATATGCTCATTTATCGAAGTATGGTGTGAAAGAAAACGATACAGTTTCTAAAGGTTCATATTTAGGGAAAGGCGGTGTTTCTGGTAATGCCAGAGGGAGTCATTTGCATTTAGTTGTGAATTATAAAGGTATGGCTATAAATCCTGAATATTTATTTGAGTTTAATGAAGAAAATAAAATAAGATCAAGTGAACTTTGGGTAACAAAAAAATGGACACAAGCTATTGCACATAATTCGAAAAGGCAAAGTACAATTAAACCATTACTAACGGAGGAAGAAGCTATTGCTAGTTTGGTAAAAGAGCGTTCTGTATATATTGTTAAGTCTGGTGATACATTATCGCGAATATCTAGACGAAATAATATCACGATCGCTTCACTTTGTAAAGTCAATGCTATTAGACGTAATTCTGTAATTAGAATTGGTCAAAAACTAGTAATCGAAAAATAAAAAGATTGCCATATTACCCCATTGTATATTTAAGTTCACAAGTGCTGCACTATAAATATCAAAAGCCCCCACATTCGGAGGCTTTTAAATATACTAATTATTAAATGTTTCTTTTTAGCGATTTATAAAATCAATTACTTTATGTTTCATTTAACAATCGAGGTATCAAATATAAGGATGCAAAAGTAGTTATAAAACATCGAATTTATCTCAATAATGTATTATATTAACTTATTGTCAATTAGCATGCCTTTTACTTATAAGATGTTATGCTTTGCTTAAGTACTATATCTCTTGAGGCTACAAAAAGGCCTTCTTCTTTATCTAATTTTACAATGCCTTCATACCCTATACGCTCAAGTTTTTTACGACAGCGTTCGGTTAAATAAGGGTCATCATCAAAAAGAAAAGCATCCAGGTTATATTCAGGAAGACCTGGCTCTTTTATGACTGGGTGAATTTGTTTTGGTCCTCTTTTACGTGGAAATGTAAGTGGCTCAAATGCAGAACCTGGCACGAAAGCATAAAATGTGTAATGACCATCTGCATCGGTTTTTATCCATCCACGATGATTTACATAACGTTTGTCTTTATTTCTTTTAGTATCATAATTCCCATCTTCATCTGGTTGATAGATATAAAGAATAATATCTTTAGCGGGTGTAACACCATCACTTTGAAATATGGTCCCCGTTATTTTTAGCTTATTTGAACGTCTTTCAAAATCTGGAATGGTATCCGTATTATTTAGCTGCTTTTCGCTATAATCATAAAGCGGACTGCGCTTTTTATAATTTAAAGGTACTTCTTCCAGAACAACAGGAGATTCTTGTGCTTTCAAGCCAGTGAAAGAACACATTAACCAAATATAACAGAAAAAAATAAGTAGCTTTTTCATGGGGAGTGAATTTTTTGCTACGATAAAACTATGAAATTCAGTTCGTTGGTGACTAAAAAATCACATGAACTATAAAAATATACGATGAAATGAAAATAAATGTCATTTCTATAGATAAAGGTAACAAAACCTAAGTGGCCAAATTTTGCAGTTTAAGTTAAAATGTGGGTAAGTTTAATTATTTTGTTGTTATTACCTCTTGAATTTTCCCTTCATATCGTATAGGAAACCGCGAAGAACTATTAAGAGTTATGGAACTTCTTAAATTTGGAAATACTCTTAGATATACTGTAAAGTTTTCAGTTTTATTATTTGCATTTAAAGTTATAGTATAACTTTTATCTTTATTCGTCTTAGTTTTATAGTCCTTAGCAATATCTTTTAATTGAATTGCACTGTCTGAACCTCCATAGCCTACATTCATCTGGCGTTCACCATAATAGGGTAAGTAAGACATAATACTATCTCCAGAAATTTTTAGAAAATTGGAATTACCAATCAAACTAATGCTTCCTGCAGTATTTCCGGGACCTAAGATTCCGGTGTTTGCAATTTGTTGCATGGCATTAGTTGATTGCGGATAGGCCCAGTCGGATTCTATAATAAAATTTTTATTATTTATTAAGTTTTCTAGGGCTTCAATTTGAGCTGGTGTTGCGGTAGATTTTGAAGTCTTACATGACATGACCAGTAGAACCAAAAATAAGAAGTAAATTAAATGTCTCATTTTAAACAAATTACTTAGCTAAAGATAAAAATTATGCTCAAAATATAATCAAAATTTTAGTTAAAATATAGGCAAGTATTGTACAAAAGAGCATAAAAAATAGAGTTCATACACACATTATAGTATCTATAAAATGTCGCTTTTTTAAGATTAAATGTTTTTGAAACGTACTTTACCGAAATAATAAGTAGGCTGTCAATAAAATTTTTGTTCAGAAAAGTCAGCGTATAACTTTAAAAAACCAAATCTTAAAAACTTATCCGTTATGGACACTACATTTTCGTTATTCAATCAAATTAATAGTTTATCCTATTGGTTACTTCTAGAGAGTAACTATAAAAGCTCAGTTACTTTAGATGCAGATGCAGACACTTATGTCGTCGCTATTAAAAAAGGAGCAGCTTATTTATACACACATTCTATTAGTAGTTTTAGTAAAAAAAATAAGCGCTATTTACAATTTGAATTGTCTGCAATAGTCAATCAATTATTGCATATAAAAGATAATATTACATCAATGCGAGCGCAAAGTGCTTAATAAGCTTTAAGTAAGAATATTGTTTATTTCCTTAATCCAATCGTCTATGGTTGATTCATTGGTATTAAGTGCTAGACTTCCATTTCCATAAGGGGCATAAACTTCTGGTTTTGTTATAGAAAAGAAGCCAACTGTGGGTGTTAGTGAAGCACTAGCCAAATGCATTACGCCATTATCTGCAGCAATAAAAATGGAAGTATTCTTAATGATTGCTCCCATCTCACGAATATCTTTACTGTAAAAATTAGGTGCTTTAAAGTTGATTTTGGAAATGTTTTCAATGGGAAGCATTTCAATAATACTATAACTTGGGTATTCTTTTTTTAGTCTATCATAAAATGTTTTCCACCAAATTTCAGAATAACATTTTTCACCTGTGGCATTGGTATATAAGCAAATGGTTTTTTTGTCGTTTTGTATAATACCATCTAATATTTTTTTCCCTTCTGAAATTTCTTCTGAATTAAGTTTTATGCTTAGAACTGGTATATGAGACGTGTTTTTTTCAAAACCTAATTTTTCTAAGTAATGCCTTAAGTTATAAACTGGATATTTTGAAATATGTTGATAATCTGAATATTGCTGTTGAATTTCTTCATTAACACCACCAAATACTTTAAAGTCTGCCTTACTTATTTGTGTAAGTAATCTACCAGAAGAAGAATCTTTATCGCCATTTATTACCATATCATACCGACGACCTTTTAAAGAAATCCATTTACCAATATAACTCAGCAAATTGTTAAATGGTTTCTTAGGCAGTTGAATTATTTTCTCAATATGTTCATAATTCTCAAATACCGGATTTGCTACACCTCCTTTTACAAATAAATCGATTTTACATTCAGGAAAAGTATTTATAACTTCTTGTACAATGGGTGTTAAAAGCAATTGATTGCCCAATCTATGATTTGGGCGAACGATTAAAACCTTTTTAATTTCGAGTTTCTTCGTACTATCAACCTTAGGGATTTTGTATGACCCCCCTACATTTTTAGTAATGCCATGCATTACTTTTCTTCTTATATTATTTATGCTTTTTGGTACTTTCATCTAAGTTTTAAAAAGTTGTAAATTACAAATAATGAGACAATGTTAATTATTATTAGTTCTTTTTATATACAGCATTCAAAGTCAATCCAAAAATAATGAGTGCCATTCCCAATAAACTGAAAAGAGTGTAAACTTCGGCAAATAAAAACACGCCAAATAAAACAGTAAATATAACTTCAAGATATTTTAGTGGTGCTACCTGATTGGTGCTTGCAATTTGAAAAGCTTTGGTCATATATACTTGTCCAAAATAGCCAAAAACGCCTAGACTTAAAAGCAACACGGTTTGTAGTGCTGATGGTGTAACCCAGTGTTTTATGGATAAAATTCCACCAACTATAGCAGCTATTACCATGAAATAATTTACGATGACTACCGGGTGATCACTTGTTCCAATTTTACTAATAGTTATATAGACCAACCCACTAAAAACAGCAGATAGCAGAATTAGAATGAGCCCATAGGAATCAAGTTCTGTATCAAATCCTTTTAATATTAGAACTCCTAAAAATGCCATAAAGAAAAAGACCCATTGCCAAGGTTTAATTTTTTCTTTTAGAAAGAATATAGCAAAAACAGCAGCAAAAATGGGCGCTAAATAGCGCAGAGACACGGCTGTTCCAACCGATAAATACTTAATTGATATAAAAAACAAGGTCATAGATGTTACCCCAACAAGACCTCTTATTATTAATAATTTTCTCTTATTACCAAGAATAGGAATTCTATTTTTAAGAAGGAATGTAAATGTAAAAACTAAGGTGCCAATTGATCGAAAAAACACTATTTGATAAGCATTTATATCTATTAAATGCTTAACAATGGCATTCATGCAGGCAAATGCAAAAGTGCTAATGAGCATAAATTTAATGGCAGTTTTAACGTCCAAAAGGTCTTATTTTAATTTTTCGTTTAGACGTAATAAAATAGACGCCAGTAAGCAGAATTACGGCTGCAATAATAGATTGTAGTGTCAAGGCTTCGTCTAATACATACCAGCCTAACAGTAATGCTATAATGGGATTAACGTATGCAGATGTTGCCACTTTTTCTGTAGACACAACCTTCAATAAATAATTAAATGCGGTAAACGCTGCAATACCACCAAAGATGATTAGAAAAAGCATAGACCAAACAACTGGTTCGCTCCAGTTAAATGGGGAAATCCAAGTTTCATTAAAAGCTAGACTAGAAATTGCTAGCATAATTCCAGCAGCAATCATTTGATAACCTGTACTCACAAAATAATTGGTAGGTAAATTGGCTTTAGAAACAAATACACTCCCATAGCTCCAGCTTAATACACAGGTTAAAATCATAAATATACCGAGTAAGCTACCCTCATTAGTCACTAAATCTTTTTGGCTAACCAAAACATACATACCAATTATTCCTAATAATATACCAATAAAAGATTGTAATTGAATTTTTTTACCATCTATTAACCACATTAATATGAGTACAAATAAGGGCTGTGTTGAAGCTTCAAGGGCACCAAAGCCACTATCTACATACTTAAGTGCCCAAACAAAGACACCATTCCCATAAACAAGAAATAAAAAGGCGGTTATAATAACATTTATAAACTGTGGTCTAGTCAATTTTAGACTTACACCCATAGCTCTTGCTATTATAAATATTAAAATACCTGATGTTAGAAATCGAATAGAAGCTAAAAAGAATGGAGCTAATTCAGTAACTGCAATTTTATTAAGAAGATATGTAGAACCCCAAATAACATAAATAGCAAAAAATGATATTACTATTAAAACTGTTTTTCGAGATAAACTCATTAAAACACGCGATTAAATTTAAAGTTTCTTAAATCTTTTTAACGCGAACAGCATTCATGCCTTTTAATCCGCGCTCTAATTCATAAGTAACTTTATCATTTTCTTCAATTGAATCAATCAATCCAGAAACGTGAACAAAATATTTTTCCTGATTAATACTGTCAAGAATAAATCCAAAACCTTTGCTATGATCGAAAAAAGATACTTTTCCCTCTTTGGCACTTAATACTTCTTCTTCCCTATCTTCTTTCTTAGGAATTCCAAGTTCTATACTTTCTGCTTCTACTTTTTCGCGCATTGCAGGATCTGGTGGAGTATCGGTTAAATTACCATTAAAATCAACATAAGCAAATTGTATCCCTTCATTTCCGCTGGCTTCTTTTTCTGCTTTTCTAGCTTCTTTCTTCTTTTGCTTTTCTTCACGCTTTTTTAAACGCTTTTTTTCTTTTTCAATTTTATTAAATGTTACTTGAGATTTTGCCATAGTTTATATAATCGAGGATGTTTAATATTAATTAGTTGTGCGTAAAGATACATCTTATTTTAAGGATGTAATAAAATTACGAATGTAAAATATACGGAAATACTAATCTAAGGGCGGATAACCATGGATAGCTTCAAATACCTCATCGAAATTAGAACGTAAATAAGCATTGAGTTTTTTGCGATATTCTCCCTTTAGCCATTCAACAAAATTGAAGGTACTTTTACTAATGCATTTGGTATATCTATTTACTCTAAAATCGATATCGTCTCCTAATTTTTTAGCTAAGGCTAAAGCATCATAAACGTCTTCACTGTTTTCAATACATATTTTTCCATGCTGTTCGATAGAACGTTCTAAAACTACTTTAGTAGATTCCCCACTTCTAATAGATTCGACATAAGTTTTTTGAATATCAAAATAAACTTCTTCTGAATTTGAAAATTCTTCGCGAAGCTCATCAGGCATTTCATACCTAAAGTTACTTTCTAAATCTTCATCACTTAAAAGAGAATCTAAGTAGTAATTAGGAGATTTAAAAATGCGTTGCCAATCTAAATTATCACCCCAAGGCCCAAATCGATGAAAATTATTTCCTAAATCTATTACAGAGAAAGTTTTCTTATTTTTTAAAATTCGAGAACCACGACCAATCATTTGATAGTATAAGGTAAGTGATTTTGTTGCTCTATTAAGTATAATACTTTCTACTGTAGGTTCATCAAACCCTGTGGTCAAAATACTTACGGATGTTAAAATCGCATCAGGCGTGTTTTTAAACCATTTTAAAATTAGCGCACGTTCCTTTTTTGTATTAGTGTTATCTAAGTGTGCCACTTTATAACCTGCTCGTCTAAAAGTATCATATACATGAAGCGAGGTGTTAATACCATTATTAAAAATAAGAGTCTTTTTTCCTTTTGCACGTTCTTCGTAAGCCTGAATAAGCTTAGAAAGCATATCATTATCTGTATACAAATCTTCAGAAGATTTTACGGTATAATCACCATTTGCTCCAACAACTAAAGATGTAAGCCCTACATTATATGAAAACATTTCTGCGCGTGCTAAAAAACCACGTTCAATTAAAGATTCTATACTTTCCCCTACTATTAATTCATCATAATTATCTGTCATAGGAAGCTCCATACTGGAACTTAAAGGTGTTGCTGTTACCCCTAGTATAAATGACTGACTAAAAAACTTGAATAACTTTGTAAAAGAGTTATAATGGGCTTCATCAATAATAACTAAACCAATATCAGAAATGTCTAATTTATCATCATGCAACCTGTTGTTCAAGGTTTCTACCATAGCAACAAAACAACTATAATTCCCTTGATCACTTAAATCTGCTTTGCTATCGACTACTTTGTTCACAACTCCAAATTCAGTAAGCATATTAGATGTCTGCTTACATAATTCAATTCGGTGCGTCATAACCAAAACTTTATTGTTATGATGCCTCAAGTATTGCCTAACTATTTCTGAAAATATAACCGTTTTTCCACCACCTGTTGGTAATTGATATAACAAATGATAATCATCTGGCGATTCTTCAAAGCTTTTAAAAATTTTATCGATAGCACCTTTTTGGTAGCTATATAAGTCTTTACCTACTATTCTATCTTCTAATTCGGTTGTTGAAATACTCATAAACGCATTGTTGTCGGCCGCAAAAATAACATCTTTAAAGGGTTTTTAACGAATCTTTAATCCGAAAGTTATAAACGATTAATGATTTTATGTTAACTAGTTTTTAAAATTAGGTGTAACAAATTTCGTTTTTAAGCTTCTAACTT
Organism: Algibacter sp. YIN40; assembly: GCF_057219435.1. NCBI lineage: Bacteria > Pseudomonadati > Bacteroidota > Flavobacteriia > Flavobacteriales > Flavobacteriaceae > Algibacter > Algibacter sp. YIN40. Next base: position 529,330 of record NZ_JBXVVC010000003.1, read on the forward strand.
AAGAACATTCAATTATGATGCATTTTTAAAACATTCTTTTTTAATCTTTAAAGTAAAAAAATGAACACTACAATTTCAAAATTTTGCGGCGCATTAATTCTTTTTATATGCACAGCAACACAGTTAAATGCTCAAGATATTATTGGGTCTTGGGAAGGAAAAGTTTCGGTGCAAGGAACCGAAATACCATTAATCTTTGATGTAAAGATGGATGGAGAAGCTTATACATCTACTATGGATAGTCCATCGCAAGGCGCAACAGGTATACCAATGGACGAAACTACATTTGTAGACAATACTCTAACAATAAAATTTAATCAAGCTGGAATTAAATTTGTTGGTACACTAAAGGAAAATAGCATAGAAGGTACATTCTATCAAGGTGGCATGGAGCTTCCTCTTGTTTTAAGCAAAACAGTAAAAACATTACCAGGAAATACTGCTTTACCAACATCTGATGCCGATTTGGATAAACTCGCTAACTGGAATCCTACAAACTATAAGTACTCTGTTAAAGATTACTTCGCAAGGCCAAAGGCAAGATCATTTAACTTTTCACCTAATGGAAAATATCTTTCTTATAGAGAAAAAGACGAAAATGCTAAAAACCATGTATTCGTTAAAAATTTACAAACAGATGAGGTAAAACGTGTAATCGAAGAAAAAGATGAGCTAATTAGGGGTTTTGGTTGGGCAAATGATAACCGATTGGTGTATGTTATGGATAAAGGTGGTAATGAAGACTATCATTTATTTGCAGTTGATATTGATGGTACAAATCAAAAAGAGTTAACACCATTCGAGGGTGTGAAAGTTAATATATTGGAAGGGTTGAAAGAAGATAAAGATCATATGATTATTTCAATGAATCAAAATAATCCTCAAATATTTGAGCCATATAAAATCAATATTGTTACTGGAGATTTAGAGCAATTATATAAAAATGACGATGCTGCTAATCCAATTAACGGATATTCATTTGATAAAGACGGAAACCTTAAGGGGTTTGCTAAACTAAGAGATGGTGTCAATATAGATTTGTATTATACCACAGATGGAAAGAATTATGAGGTTAAAAAGAAATTAAGTTGGAAAGATAATTTTAATATATCCTCGTTTAATTATGCAACAGATTATCCACATGATGCCTATGTAACTTCAAATCTAGATAGTGATAAAGTAAAAATATATCTCTATGATTTAAAAGAAGACAAGGTTATTAAGGAATTATTTTCAAATGATAAATATGATGTATCTGGTTTAAGTCTTTCAAGAAATAGAGGTTATGAGCTAGACTATTTTTCTTTTGAAGGTGAAAAAAGAGAAATTGTACCTGTAAGTGATTATTATAAAAACCTTCATAATAAAATCACTTCAAAATTCCCAAAATATAATTATTCAATTGCAGATGTTACAGATGATGAAAGTAAATATTTAATCTTTTTGCAAAGCGATAAGTTATATGGTACTTACTACTCCTACGATGCTAATACAGAAGCGTTTAAATTACTGTACGATTTAATGCCAAATCTTATTGAAAACGATATGTCAGAAATGCGACCAATCACTTTTAAAAGTAGAGATGGTATCATACTTCATGGCTATATAACACTTCCTAAAGAAGCACTTAATGGAAAAAGAGTTCCAGTAATTGTGAACCCTCATGGTGGACCACAAGGTATTAGAGATTCGTGGGGTTTTAATCCAGAAGCACAGCTTTTTGCTAGCCGTGGGTATGCAACATTACAAGTAAACTTTAGAATTTCTGGAGGTTATGGTAAAGAATTTTTGGAGTCAGGTTTTAAGCAAATAGGAAGAAAAGCTATGGATGATGTTGAGGACGGCTTACAATACGTGGTGGACAAAGGATGGGTTGATAAGGATAATGCTGCAATTTATGGCGGAAGTCATGGAGGTTATGCCGTATTGCGTGGTTTGACTAAAACCCCCGATTTATATGCCTGCGGTGTTGACTATGTGGGTGTATCGAATATATTTACATTCATGAAAACAATTCCACCGTATTGGAGGCCTTATTTAAAAATTATTAAAGAGATTTGGTATGATGAAGATATAGCTGAAGAAAAAGCAATAATAGAAGAAGTATCTCCAGCGTTTCACATTGATAAAATTAAAAAACCATTATTTGTAGTACAGGGTGCTAATGACCCTAGAGTAAACATTGATGAATCAGATCAAATAGTTGAAGCTTTAAGAGCTAGAGGTGTTGATGTACCTTATATGGTAAAATATGATGAAGGTCATGGTTTTGGTAAAGAAGAAAACAGGATTGCACTATACGAAGCAATGATGGGCTTTTATGCAAAACACCTAAAACAAGAAGTTAAGCAACCTTTAAAGGATTAAGCTAATACTATATTATTTTAAAAGCCATTTGGATAAATTCAAATGGCTTTTTTGTTTACAATGCTTGAAACTTATTTATATCTTTGGATTACTTAAAATATAACTATGAAAATTACTGATAAATCTGGAGTTGAAAACTATCAAGCAAGTGCTAATAGATATGATACAATGATCTACAACCGCTCTGGTAAAAGTGGTGTTTTACTGCCTGCTTTATCAATTGGTTTATGGCATAATTTTGGTTTTGTTGATAGTTTTCAAAATGGAAGAGATATTTTAAGAGCAGCATTCGATTCAGGAATAACACATTTTGATTTGGCAAATAATTATGGTCCTCCACCTGGATCAGCCGAAGAAAACTTTGGTAAACTACTTAAATCCGATTTTAAAGCTTACCGAGATGAATTATTTATTGCAACTAAGGCGGGTTATGCAATGTGGGATGGTCCATATGGCGAATGGGGATCGCGTAAGTATTTAATATCGAGTTTAGATCAAAGTTTAAAGCGCATGGGGCTTGATTATGTTGATATTTTTTATCATCATAGACCAGACCCAAATACACCACTAGAAGAAACTATGGGTACACTGGCAGATATTGTAAGACAAGGGAAAGCATTGTATGTTGGAATTTCTAATTATCAACCTGAAGAGACTAAACTAGCCGCGCAAATATTAAAAAATTTAAACGTTCCTTTTATACTACATCAAGCACGTTATTCTATGCTTGATCGCTGGGTAGAAGATAAACTTTTAGATACTTTAGAGCAAAACGGTGTAGGTTGTATTGCTTTTTCTCCTTTGGCCCAAGGTATGCTTACAGATAAGTATTTAAAAGGTATTCCCGAAAACTCCCGTGCAGGAGGAGACTCTATATTTTTGAATAAACAAGTGGTAGAAAGCAATATAAAAAAAGTTCAACAACTAAATGACTTAGCTCAAAATCGTGGTCAAAAATTATCACAAATGGCTATTGCCTGGATTTTGAGACAACCACAAGTTGCCTCAGTGTTAATTGGTGCTAGTTCTGTAAATCAATTAAAAGAAAATGTAAAAGCTTTAGATTGTTTAGAGTTTTCTGAAGAAGAACTGAAATTGATTGATAATACAGTTTCCTAATTATTCTTTAACAACGATTACTGTTGCTTTAACTCCTGTGGCAAGATTCCACTGGTTATGAGATACTAACATTCCTTGGTCATCAACAACTTTAAATTCTGCTGTATTTGGACCAGACTCCCCTTGGTTTAAGGCTAAAAAGTCAATCTTGTTGAATCCTTTCTGTAAATCGAGTTTAAATCCTTTAAAACCACCTGTTAAATAAACTCTTGCGTGAATAATATCGTCATTAACACGCACTTGTATGACATCGCCATCTGTGTATCCATGATCTCGGTAAACCACATTTACAAATTCTGCATTACTTCTAAAATCACCAAAATATTGATCTGTTGTACTCCCATTTCGTCGTTCTACTTCCTCAGGAGACATCACAAGGTTTTCTAAATTTTTGTCAACGCGGTCTGCGTACAATTCGCCAGGATTTCCAAATTCCTCTTTAGGAAACATAGAAAATTCTTTTTTAGACAATTCTAAATTTCTTGAAACTCTGGGCGTAGCGAGATTATTCGTTTTACTTTTTATGGGTTTTGTAGGTATTATTGAAATTGAAGTAGCAGAATCTTTTTTACTTTCTACTGCAGGTATTGAAATAGATTTATTCTTATTATCAATTTGGGCGCTTGCAGAAAGCATTAAAAAAAGAAATGTAACAAATAAAAAATAACGTTTCATCAATTTTATTATTCAGTATATAGTTTAACTAAGCAGGTCTTGTAATTATCTGTAAATATATTTCTTTACAAATAAATCGACTTTACTTATGTCGATAATTTGTTATAAGATTAACAAAAACCATTCCTACTAGGAATTTTGAGTAAAAAAATTTAAAATTATTAGAATAATCGGTGTTGATTCTGCCCTATTTTGGGTAAAAAACTGTTAAAATTAGTTAAATTACTATTATGTAATGCATAGTACTGTAACAAAATTAAATTATTGTCGTCTACTTAGTATAAATCAATTAAAAAACAATAATCATGAGAACATTAAACACAAATCAATTAACAGAGACATTAGGAAAAACTAAGAGTCATACATGGAACACAAAAAGACGTTTTAGATAATACAGTCTTTTATTTTTGAAAAAATCATCACTCAAGTTATTATAAAATAAATAAAAAATCGAAAATCATGAGAACATTAAACACAAACCAATTAACAGAGACATTAGGAAAAACTAAGAGTCACACATGGAACACAAAAAGACGTTTTAGATAATACTGTCTTTTAAATCTAAAAAAATCATCACTCAATTTATTTTTAAATCAATCAAAAAACGAAAAATCATGAGAACATTAAACACAAACCAATTAACAGGCACATTAGGAAAAACTAAGAGTCACACATGGAACACAAAAAGACGCTATAGATAATAGCGTCTTTTAATAAAAACCATCAATTAAACCATCAATCAGCATGAGAACAGTAATTAAAATATCAAAACGACTAAATACTATTACACAGGAAAATTTATTCCCTAGTAGACGTATTCTAAATTTATCTACCAACGAAATTATTTGGAGAGGCACTAAGCGCTATGCACACTAAATATTTTCAGAAATAATCTAGAACGCTTATATGGTATTGTTTTTGTTGCTTAAGTGTTGCATTAACAATAATCTGAAAATCATGAGACGTTCTAATTTAATTCCCGAAGTGAATGCCGGATCTATGGCAGATATCGCTTTCTTATTACTTATCTTTTTCCTTGTAACAGCTGTAATACCTAAAAACAAAGGGATTAACCGAAAACTATCAAAATTATGTCCTCCTGGACAAATATGTGAAATAGATATTAATGAACGTAATCTTCTAAAGGTTGTAATTAATAATAACGATGAAATTATGGTCGCTGGTGATGTTATTACAGTTGACAAATTAAAAAACATTGCAAAAGATTTTCTAGATAATAATGGCGATGGTAGTTGTAATTATTGCCAAGGGCAAAATTTAAAGACAGCATCAGACAACCCTAAGGAAGCTGTCATTTCTTTCCAAAATGATAAACAAACCAGTTATAATCAATTTATAAAAGTTCAAGATGAGTTAACTAAGGCTTATTATGAACTTAGAACCCGCTATAGTAATGACACTTTTAAGAAATCAATTAGCGATTTATCGAAAGAAGAAATGCAAATATTAAAGGGCGCCTACCCCTTTATTTTATCTGAAGCCGAAACAAAGTAAGACTATTGACTTTCTGATGAGATAGGAACTTGATATTTTATGGTCACTTTTTTGCGTCCCCAATTCTTTGCAGCTTTTACATTAAGCCCCATGTAAATATCAATTTTTTTCCTCCATCGAGAATGCATCTTGTCTTTAACCAAATATAAATGTTCAAGACCTTCAATGGTTACAGGTGTATTATGTTTAAGACCCATTGCAAGTAAATCTCTTGATACAGCTATGCAGCGCAAACCAGGTATTAAACTATCACCAAAAGCAGTAATATGTGGATCGGAATCTGTTTGGTAAGAAAGCGAGTTGTAGGCTGTGGCTGTTACTCTTAAGGTTTTCCATTCATATTTTTCACTATTATGTTCTTTGCAACTAAAAGAAAAAGCTATTATTAAAATTGTTAAGAACCTTATATTCACATTTCTATATATTAAATCTAATATTCCAATAGCTCTTTTAGTGCTTCTTCAAACCTTTCTTTTGGAAGATATTGTTGTTCCAATTGGCTAGCAAAAGGAATTGGGGTTTCCATACTCGCAATACGCTTAACAGGTGCATCTAAATATTCAAAGCAATGTTCCATAATTAAAGCTGAAATATCACTAGCAATACCTCCAAAAAGTGAGTCCTCTTGCAATATAATTGCTTTTCCTGTTTTATTAACGGACTTATAAATAGTTTCTGTATCCAATGGCTGAAGTGTTCTTAAATCTATTAAATCAGCTGAAATATCTGGATTATTTTCTAATGTTTTCAAAGCCCAATGGATACCGGCTCCATAACTAATAATAGTAATTTCGCCACCCTCTTTTAATAAGGAAGCTTTGCCAAAAGGCAAGGTAAAATAATCAGAAGGAATATCTTGACGAATACTTCTATATAAGGCCTTGTGTTCAAAAAACAATACAGGATTCGGGTCATTAATTGCTGTTGCCAATAATCCTTTTGCATCAAAAGGAAAAGCCGGATATACCACTTTTAATCCTGGGGTTTTGGTAAACCATGCTTCATTTGTTTGAGAATGAAATGGGCCTGCCGCAACACCGCCACCGCATGGCATCCGTATTACCACATCAGCATTTTGATTCCATCGATAATGGGACTTTGCCAGATAGTTAACTATTGGATTAAAACCAGACGTAACAAAATCTGCAAATTGCATTTCAATAACGCTCTTAATACCTGCAATAGAAAGTCCCATGGCAGTTTCAACTATTGCTGATTCACAAATTGGGGTATTACGCACACGGTCTCTTCCAAATAAATCAACAAAGCCATCTGTGATTTTAAATGCTCCGCCATATTCAGCAATATCCTGACCCATGATTACTAGATCATTGTGTCGCTCCATACTTTGCTTTAAACCTTCAGAAATGGCATCTATAAAACGGCTTTCTTTCAGTAGTGAATTATGATTGATTTCTTCATATTCAAATTTTTTATAGACATCGTTTAATTCAACATTTCTATTTGGAATAATTTGCTCTTCCGAAAAAGCAACTTCTAAATGCTCATTAATTTCTTTTATGATTGAAGATTTAATTTTGACATTTTCATCTTCTTTTAAAATATTTTGATCTCTTAGAAACGATTCAAAATTAATCACAGGATCTTTAGTAGCCCAATAATTCATAAGTTCCTGAGGTACATATTTAGTACCACTGGCCTCTTCATGACCGCGCATTCTAAAAGTTTTGAATTCTATAAGTACTGGTCTTGGGTTCTTCCTAATGCTATTTGCAATCTTACTTATTTTTGAGTAAACTTCAATAATATTGTTTCCATCAATAATATGAGACTCCATGCCATATCCAGCACCTCTATCCGCAATGTCCTTGCAATTATATTGTTCGCTTGTTGGAGTTGAAAGTCCATAACCATTATTCTCCACACAGAATAAAACAGGCAATTGCCAAACGGATGCAACGTTTAACGCTTCATGGAAGTCGCCTTCACTAGTGCCGCCTTCCCCAGTAAAAACAGCAGTTACTTGCTTTTTGCTTTTTAGTTTTGATGCAAGGGCGATACCATCTGCTACTCCTAATTGAGGGCCTAAATGTGATATCATTCCAACAATTTTATACTGCTGGGTTCCAAAATGAAACGACCTATCTCTTCCTTTAGTAAAGCCAGAAGTTTTTCCTTGCCATTGACCAAATAGTCTGTATAGGGGAATTTTTCTAGTAGTAAAAACACCAAGGTTTCTGTGCATAGGTAAGATGTAGTCTTCGCCATCCAATGCCATAGTTACACCAACAGCTATTGCCTCTTGGCCTATACCAGAAAACCATTTGCTAATTTTTCCTTGACGCAATAAAATAAGCATTTTTTCTTCTATTAATCTTGGTTTCAACATATTGCTGTATAAAGCCAGCAATAATTCATTGTTTAACCCTTTTATGTCGAATGTCATATCCTTCGATACTGTTGTGGTTTTCATAAAAATTACACCATTTCTTTACCAAATATACTATAAAAAGTAACTTTCAATAAAAAAATTACACATAACTCAATATATAGAACTTTGCAATGTTTTTGTACATTTGTAATACCATCACATTAAACCATAGTTTCATGAATATTGTACCAAGTGTAGATTTAAGCGATTTTCTTTCTGGTGATCCAGAAAGAAAGCAGAAATTTGTCAACGACATTGGGAAAGCTTATGTAGAAATTGGTTTTGTTGCGCTAAAAGGCCACTTTCTTGATGATGCTTTAGTTGATAATTTATATAGTGAAGTAAAAGGTTTTTTTAGTTTACCTACTGAAACAAAACGGAAGTATGAAATTCCAGGTATTGGAGGTCAACGTGGTTATGTTTCCTTTGGAAAAGAAAGTGCTAAAGGTAAGAAAGAAGGTGATTTAAAAGAGTTTTGGCATTTTGGACAATATGTCGAAAATAATGAAAAACTAGAGGCAGAATATCCAGCAAATGTTATTGTAGAAGAACTTCCAGAATTTAATAAGGTTGGTAAACAAACTTATAGAATGCTCGAAAAAACAGCTAAGTATGTTTTACGTGCATTAGCGCTGTTTTTAGAATTAGAAGAAACTTATTTTGATGGCTATATCCATAATGGAAATTCAATATTAAGACCAATACATTATCCACCAATTACTCAAGAGCCAAAAGATGCTGTTAGAGCTGCTGCTCATGGTGATATCAATTTAATAACATTATTAATGGGAGCTCAGGGTCGTGGTCTACAGGTTCAAAATCATAAAGGCGAATGGATAGATGCCATAGCACAGGATGATGAACTCATGATTAATGTTGGTGATATGCTATCACGACATACAAATAACAAATTAAAATCTACGATACACCGTGTTATAAATCCACCAAAAGAACTTTGGGGAACATCGCGTTATTCTATTCCATTTTTTATGCACCCTATTAGTGATATGAAACTCAATGTTTTGGAAGGTTGTATAGGTGAAGACCATCCAAAAGCATTTGATGATATTACCGCTGGCGAATTTTTAAATCAACGATTAGTCGAGCTTGGTCTTATAAAAAAATAATTATTGTGGATTTACAAGACCAACTCAAGAATCTATTTCCAGATCACAAACAAGAAGATACTAACTCTGAAGAAACTAACGTTTCTAAACTATGGATGCAAGAGGACCCCATTATTTGTAAATATGAAAAGCGAAAAGGAAAGCCAATTACCATTTTAGAAGGTTATACAGGTGCAAACGAAGATTTCAAAAAATTAGCTAAAGAATTAAAAACGGCTCTGAGTGTTGGTGGAAGTTTTAAAGACGACAAAATTATTATTCAGGGAGATTATAGAGATAAAATCATGAGTATTTTAAAGAATAAAGGTTTTAATGTAAAACGTGTAGGCGGTTAATTATGGATAAACAACCATTGCATATTACTAACGGAGGCGTTCTCACTAAATACCTCATAGAACTAGAAGTAGTTGGTGAAAAGATTACATGGCAAGAAATGCTGTGTGAAGGTCCCACACAAGAAATTGTTCATTCGGATGAGTTTATTGGTGTAAGAAGCACTTTTTTGAATGACTTTTACAATGTTGATTTAGATTTAGATAAAGTGAAATTTGCTTTGGATCAACTCAGTCATCCTGAGCGTTATTCGGAAATAGTTTTATGGTTTGAATATGATTTGTTTTGCCATATTAATATGCTAGCTGTAATTAATATGCTACAGCAGAAAAAAATAAACCTTCCTATACACTTGGTGTGTAGCGGTAGAGTTCCAGGTAGTAAAACCTTAAAAGGATTATCAGAATTGACTCAAGATCAACTATTAAATCATTATCAAAATAGAGTTCTATTAACTTCAGAAGATTTAAATTTAGCAACCACTATTTGGGGTATTTATTGTGGTAAAGATCATAATTTACTAAAGCCATTTATTGTTAAGCAGTCATCATTTAAATATTTGAGCAATTGTTTAAAAGCACATCTTAAACGCTTTCCAGATTCTGTGGATGGATTGAATGTTTTAGAAAGGAACATCCTTAAAATTGTTAGGGATAATACCATAAAATCCAAACATCATTTATTAGGATATGCCCTTAATTATCAAGGTTATTATGGTTATGGAGACATGCAGTTGGAGCGTCTTATTGAAAAGCTAGGCATTTTTATTTCACTTGAAAATGATATGCTTGTTCTTAACAGATCTGGGCATGAAGCGTTATTAGGTCAACACAATTTTTCTACAGAAATTGATAATAAAATGATTTTCGGGGGTGTTAATAAATACGATTTTCAATTTAATACGCAGTTGAATAAATTGGTAAAAACCGTTATAAATGTCCATTAAAGAATCGGAGCTTATATTAAATCCAGATGGTAGCATTTATCATTTAAACTTAAAACCAGAAAATATTGCTGATACCATTATTTTTGTTGGAGATCAAGACAGAGTTGATAAAGTAAGTAAGCATTTTGATTCAATTGAATTTAAAACACAAAAGCGCGAGTTTAAAACACATACGGGTACTTTTAAGGGGAAACGTATTTCAGTTATTTCTACTGGTATAGGGCCAGACAATATCGATATCGTTATTAATGAATTAGATGCTCTTGTAAATATTGATCTAAATACGCGACAACCAAAAGAGAAACTCACCAGCCTTAATATTATTAGGATTGGTACATCTGGTTCTCTTCAAGATTCAGTTCCAATAGATTCTTTTTTGTTGAGCACACATGGGCTTGATTTAAATGGTATGCTCCACTCCTATCAGCTAGATAATATTTGCAATCCTGAAATAGAAAAAGCATTTATAAAGCATACAAATTGGAGTTCCAATAAAGCAACACCTATAATTATAGAAAATAGCACCACACTTGAGGAAAAGCTATACAGCAAACATACTTTTAAAGGAATAACAGCTACCCTAGGTGGGTTTTATGGGCCTCAAGGAAGAGTTTTGCGTTTAGCCTTACAGGATTCTAGTTTTAATGATAAAATCGATTCTTTCAACTTTAACGGATATAAAATTACTAACATGGAGATGGAAACATCTGCTATTTATGGTTTATCCAAATTATTAGGGCATCATGCTGTCTCTTTAAATGCTATAATTGCAAATAGAGCTAATGGGACGTTTAGTAAAAATCCTTCGGAAGTTGTGGCAAATTTAATTGAATACACACTAAACAAAATTATAGAATAAATAGATTGATTAATGAAGAAAGTTAATATTGGTGGTGTGCCAGAGCATTTTAATTTAGCCTGGTATTTAACATTGAAGAATGGCGAATATAAAGATGAAGGCATTAATTTACGCTGGCATGATTATCCAGGTGGTACAGGTGATATGTGTAAAGCGCTCCGAAATAAAGATATTGATATAGCGGTTATACTTACTGAAGGCATCATAAAAGATATAATTAATGGAAACCCAAGTAAAATTGTACAGACTTTCGTCCAAACACCATTAATTTGGGGAATTCATGTAGGCAATAATTCCAAATATAAAACCATAGATGATATAAAAGGAGCTAAAGCAGCGATAAGCAGATATGGCTCTGGTTCTCATTTAATGGCATATATAAATGCTGAAAATAATGAGTGGGATTTGGAAAATGATCTCAATTTTGAAGTAATCAAAAACTTAGATGGTGCAGTTGAAGGATTAACTAATGGAACTGCAGATTATTTTTTATGGGAAAAATTTACTACCAAGCCTTTAGTAGACGATGGTACATTTAGAAGAATAGGTAATTGCCCTTCGCCTTGGCCATGTTTTGTAATTGCAGTTAGAGAAGATTTTATTGAATCGAATAAAAATGATTTAGAATCTATTCTGAAGATTATTAATAATACAACTAAAGAGTTTAAAGAGATTCCAAGCATCGATAAAACCATTGCTAATAGATACAAACAACAACTTGAAGATGTACAGAAATGGTTAAGTATTACAGAATGGTCTCAAGAAATTATTGATGAAGAAACCATTATGCATGTGCAAAAAGAGTTGTTTGCTTTGAATATTATTCCTGAGGTTGTTGATTATAAAAAATTAGTGCATAAACTATAAACTCTTTGTCCTTAAAAAGAAAAGAAGGCAAAAAATTAATATTCTTGCCTTCTTTTTTTCAATCAAACCAATCAAAATATAAAGATTGCATTTATAATTTAACAACGCGCTTTATAACACGATTGCCCTTCGATTTAATAGATGTTTGGAGAAGGTATATCCCTTGTTGTAAATTTTCTAAACCTTTAATTTTTATGAATCCATTGACAGTTTCTTTGTTCGATTTAATGATACTTCTACCATTCAAATCAAATAACTCTATATGTATTATTTGATTATTAAATGCATGAGGTATTTCAATAGTGAAATTTGAATTAAACGGATTTGGAATAATGTTTAAATTTTGAGTATTAAATTCTTCTGTTGAAAGCGTATCACATGCATTACCCACTCCATTTCCATTGCTATCCTCTTGACCTGGATTAGGATCGTTAGGACAATTATCGTTACAATCAGCAACACCATCCCCATCGGAATCCGTATCAGGATTACCACAACCACAATCTCCAGGCGCTATTTTATCAGGATCGTTAGGACAGCCATCATTAGAATCACATGTACCATCACTATCTGAGTCATCAGGA
>NZ_JBXVVC010000004.1:0-240737 GCF_057219435.1 Algibacter sp. YIN40
ATAGCATCTGGTGTCTATATCTTAAAAATAAATAATCAATCTAAACTTTTTATTAAAATATAAACTATTTTCAAAACCTACTTTTTAAACCTTTTTTATATTTATCGGTCTTAATAAAAACCTACTATTATGAAAAAGTTACCCTATTTTATTCTGATAGTTGTTGCATCATTTTTTAGTTGTTCCTCAAATGAGGATACTACCGAAACAATCCCTAGTGCTGACAACCTTTATTTTCCACCTGTTATTTCTGATATTTGGGAAACGTCAACCGTTTCAGAATTAGGATGGAATACATCTGAGTTACAACCGCTTTTAACTTATGTAGAAAGTAAAGGCACGAAAGCTTTTTTAATTTTAAAAAACGGTAAAATGGTTGTGGAATGGTACGGCAATGGTGAAAATGCAAACTCAAACCTACCTTGGAATTCCGCTGCTAAAACCTTAGTTGCTTTTACAACTGGTCTTGTACAAAAAGAAGGTTATTTAAACATAAATGAGCCCTCAAATAAATACTTGGGAAATGGCTGGACTAGTTTAACAACACAACAAGAAGATAATATTACTGTTTGGAATCATTTAACTATGACCACTGGTTTAGATTATACAATACCAAATAATAACTGCACAGATCCTGAATGCCTTATTTATAAAGACGAACCTAGTAGTTTTTGGTATTATCATAATGCCGCTTACACCACAATTCACAATGTTATTGCAGGGGCTATAGGTCATGATTTTGATAGTTATTTTAATGATAGACTGAAAAGCAAAATCGGCATGCAAGGTGCTTGGATATCTTTTGGTTATTTTAAATTGTATTATAGCAATGCTAGAAGTATGGCTCGATTCGGGTTGCTTAATTTGAACAAGGGTATTTGGAATGATACTATTATTTTAGACGATGAAGATTTTTTTAATGCTATGATAAATACGTCTCAAAACCTTAACAAAGCATATGGTTATTTATGGTGGTTAAATGGTAAAGATAGTTTTAGAGGTCCTGGTTTAACACAAGAATTTCAAGGAAAATTAATTCCAAATGCACCAAATGATTTAATTGCTGGTTTAGGAAGAAATGACCAAAAAATGTACGTGGTTCCTAGTCAAAAATTAGTTATTATTAGAATGGGAGATGATGCCGGTGAAGCCTTGTTAGGTCCTTCAAGTTTTGATAATGATCTTTGGAGAGAAATCAATAAGTTAATTAATTAGTTTCGTTCTTCAAACTGAATAACTACTCCTTTTTCAAGATAATTTTTTAGCCCATTTAAAAGCATGGCCCAAAAAAATGACGAATTCCTGTATTCGTGATTATTTTGAATCCAATTAATATGACTAAATTGGACAAGGATTTTTTCATCTTTTACTTCGAAATCAAAACCAAAAGTTGTTGGATTCCAATCCTTATCAGATTTAGTCATTTTTAAATAAAAAGATTCGTTAGGTATTACTTTTGAAACTTCACAAAACCAATTGTAATCATCAGTAAAATTCAAATTGTATTCTGCTCCTAATTCTGGTTTGCCTAAAGATTTTAGTGTCCACCAATTATTTAGATGCTTCGGTTGAGACACAGCATTAAAAACTTCTTTTATTGAAGCTTTTATTAAGAGGTTATGATGAATATTGTAACTCATAGTTTCAGAATAAATATAATAATAATTACAGAAACTTACTGAATATTAAGAGATTCCTACCTACTCAGGAATGATAAAGTGGGCTATTTAAAAAACGAATCTACAAACTCGTATTTATTGAATACCTGTAAATCTTCAATACCTTCTCCAACTCCTATATATTTAACAGGTATTTTAAATTGATCTGAAATGCCAATTACAACACCACCTTTTGCTGTTCCATCTAGTTTTGTTACTGCTAATGAAGTAACTTCGGTCGCTGCTGTAAACTGTTTGGCTTGCTCAAAGGCGTTTTGACCTGTAGAACCATCTAGAACTAACAATACATCATTAGGCGTATTATCAACCACTTTTTGCATTACACGTTTTACCTTAGTAAGCTCATTCATTAAGTTTACTTTATTATGTAAACGTCCCGCCGTATCTATAATAACTACATCGGCTTTCTGTGTAACAGCACTTTCTAAGGTATCAAAAGCTACAGAGGCAGGATCGCTACCCATAGATTGTTTAACTAACGGTACATCTACCCTATCTGCCCAAACTTGAAGTTGATCTATTGCAGCTGCTCTAAAAGTATCTGCTGCTCCTAAAACTACATTTAATCCTTGTTTCTTAAATTGATAAGCTAGTTTTCCTATTGTCGTAGTTTTACCAACTCCATTAACACCTACTACCATAATTACATATGGTTTTTTATCTTGAGGAACTGTGAATTCGGTATACTCTCCCGTATTAGTTTCACTTAACAAGCCAGCAATTTCTTCACGCAATATCGTATTGAGTTCGTCAGTGCCTAAATATTTGTCTTTGGCAACACGCTCTTCAATACGTTCGATAACTTTTAGTGTAGTGTTTACTCCAACATCACTTGATACTAAAACTTCTTCAAGATTATCTAAAACCTCATCATCTACTTTAGATTTTCCTGCTACGGCCTTACTTAGTTTACCAAGGAAACTGGATTTAGATTTTTCTAATCCCTTATCTAGGGTTTCTTTTTTTTCTGAAGAAAATATTTTTTTAAAAAAACTCATCTAAAAATGTTTATTCGTTTTTTGCTTATTTGTTGAAATGTACATAATACAATTATGAATTACAGTTCAATTTAGAAATAACTCTTGTCAACTTTCCTACCACATTTAATATCCTGCTATAATGGCAGAAAAGACCTTGCAATATAAAAATAAAAAAGCTGCTTTCTTAGTGAAAGCAGCTTATAATATCTTGAAACGAAACCTTTTATTTGTTTAAAAAGTCGTTAACTTGATCTGGATTCATGATAGATTCAACAAACATGTAAGCGCCTGTTTTTGGAGACTTAACCATTTTGATTGCCTTTGTTAATCTTTTAGATCCTGTTTGTAATGATGCTACTGATTTCTTTGCCATGATCTATTGTTTTTACTTGATTTCTTTATGAACTGTCATACGCTTAAGGATAGGATTAAATTTTTTAATCTCCATTCTATCTGGCGTATTCTTTTTATTTTTTGTAGTAATATATCTTGAAGTTCCTGCTTGCCCAGACTCTTTGTGCTCTGTGCACTCTAAGATTACTTGTATTCTATTGCCTCTCTTTGCCATGTCTTTTTATTATTAAATACAGCTATTATTTTAAAAATCCTTTAGATTTCGCATCTTTAATTGCTGCAGAAATACCTATTTTATTGATTGTCTTTAAAGCAGATGTAGAAACTTTTAAAGTTATCCAGCTGTCTTCTTCTGGAATATAAAAACGTTTCTTTACTAAATTCGCGTTAAATTTGCGTTTAGTTCTATTCATTGCGTGAGACACGTTGTTACCAACCATTGCCTTCTTTCCTGTAAGTTCACAAACTCTTGACATTCTATATAACTTTAAATTCTTTGTTGCTTAAAATCGAGGTGCAAATATACAAATTCTTTGTATTATGCCAACCTAATTTTTATCAATTTTTAAAAATTTGTTTTTGAAGCATTTCAAGCGCTTTATTAACGGCTTTATTGATTACTTTTTCACGATGATTACCGAAGTTAAATTGCTCTGAATAAACCTTGTTTTTAGTAGCTATAGCAATAAAAACAGTTCCTACCTCTGCATTAGAATCTCCCTTGGTTGGCCCAGCATTTCCAGTTGTAGCAATTGCGAAATCTGACTTATATAATTTAAGAACATTTTTCGCCATAGCTTCCGCTACTTGAGCACTTACTACTGAAAATTTTCGAATTAACGTTTCTGGGACATTTAAAACATCAATTTTTGATTGAGTTGCATAAGCAACAACACCGCCTTTTAGGTAGTTTGACGCTCCAGCTTTTGCAGTAAACAATTGCGCTAGTTTTCCTCCAGTACAGCTTTCTGCAATAGAAAGTGTTTTTCCCATTTTTGTTAACCGATTGGCAACAACAGCTTCTTCATTACCATCTTCATCTTCAAAACCAAAAAACTCTTTTTCTATTAACGGTAACACCTTATCAATTTCCTCTTGAACTTCTTCTTTTATCTTGTTTTCATCAAACCCTTTTGCCGATAAACGTAATCGCATTTTCCCTAAGTTTGGTAAATAGGCTAATTTAATATGTTTTGGCAAGGCATCTTCCCATGATTCTATTCTCGCCGCTAAAGTGCTTTCTCCTAACCCATATATTATAAGTGTACGGTGTAAAATAAATGGACAATGATATTTAGATTTTAACTTAGGAATTACATCATTAGTTATTAGTGTTTTCATTTCATAAGGAACACCTGGAAGAGACACAAATGTCTTGTCTTCTTTCTCTAACCACATACCGGGTGCGGTTCCTAATTTATTCATTAAAACAGTTGCTTTAGAAGGAACTAGCGCCTGATCTATGTTTACTTGTAATAAGGTTTGACGGATATATTTATCCCAAAGGATTTTAATATTTTTTAAAACCGACGCATCTTTTACTAGTACATCATCAAAATATTCAGCAATCGTTTTTTTTGTGATGTCATCTTTAGTCGGACCTAACCCCCCAGTAATGATAATAATATCAACACGACCTTCTGCGTCCTTAAAAGCTTGTAGTATATGATTTTTATCGTCCTGAATGGACGTAATTTGTATGACTGAAACGCCAATTTTATTAAGTTCTTTGGCGATAAAAGCAGAGTTTGTATCAATTACCTGACCTATGAGTAGCTCATCACCAATGGTAATTATTTCGGCTCGCATGATTATAAATTAAAATCGGATTTTATTTCTACCAAAGCATTATTTACCGCAGAAATAACAATATTTAGTTTATCGGTAATATCCAATTCTGTTTTTGTGAATTTCCCCCAATCTTGGACCTCAATTAAATCGTCTAAAATACCTAATTCAAATAAATCCACCGTTGGTTTCATTTTATGAGCTGCTTGATAAGTTTCTTGATAATTCTTTTCTGCAACTGCCACTTTTAAACGCTCAGCATCAACAGAAACTTCTTCTAAAAAAGTTTCGGCAAGTGTTTGAATAAAGTCCTCATCATTATCAGCTAATTCGCGTACTCTAAATAATTTGTAATGTTGTTCCATTATTTTACTGTTATTGAAAACATTTCTTTGTCTTCTATAAATCCTTTTAACTTATCGTTAGCAATTACTTTGCCAACTCCAGCTGGAGTTCCTGTAAATATAATATCTCCAATCTTTAAAGTAAAATATTTTGACACATATTCTATTAATTCATCAATTTTCCACAACATATGGCTGGTATTTCCCTTTTGAACAATTTTATCGTTCTTTTTTAAAGAAAATTCAATATTGTTGAGATCCACAACCTCTTTTACTGGCAACCACTTCCCTATAACAGCAGCTCCATCAAATGATTTTGCCTTTTCCCAAGGCAGTCCTTTCACTTTTAATTGACTTTGTAAATCTCGTGCTGTAAAGTCGATACCTAATCCAATTTCATTATAATATTTATGAGCAAACTTTTTGTCGATATGCTTACCTACTCTATTTATTTTTACCAGAACCTCAACTTCATGATGCACATCCTCTGAAAAGTCTGGAATAAAAAAAGGCTGTTTTTTAAGTAGAATTGCTGTATCTGGTTTTAAAAACACCACAGGATCTATTGGCCTTTCATTTTGTAATTCTTTAATGTGTTCGGTATAATTTCGTCCGATGCAGATTAATTTCACTATGGTTAGTTGTTAAGTTGTTTGTTGTTGAGTTCTTTTAGCTCGAATACATGAATAGTATTTACAATACAACTGTGACTGTGATTGTCACTGAATACTGCATATTGATTACTCTAACTTATTATTAAAACTCCTTAGCTTTATTGCTGTTAAAACCTTTTTTGTGTATAATGGGAAATCGGCATTAAGTAACCAACCAAAATAACCAGGTTCCTTTTCTAGAACTTCTGTTACTAATTTTCCTTTGTGCTTTCCAAAAGAAAAATACTCCACACCTTCTTTATTATATGCTATAAATCCTGCAAAATCGGCAAACTTTTTTCTAGAACTAAACTCCGCTAAAAATTTGGTGTCGTTTTCCAAATCCTCATATTTATCCAATTGCGCTTTTAAAACTTCGTAAGTTGCATTAGTATCAGCTTCTGCGCTATGCGCGCCATCTAAATTTTTATCACAATAAAACCTATATGCCGCAGTTAATGTGCGTTGCTCCATTTTATGAAAAATAGTTTGCACATCAATAGCCAATCTGTTTTTCATATCGAAATCTATTTCTGCACGGAGCATTTCTTCCGCTAGCAAAGGAATATCAAATCTGTTTGAGTTAAACCCACCCAGATCTGAATCCTTGATCATATTATAAATTTCTTTAGCAAGCTCTTTAAAGATTGGCTCATTCGCCACTTTTTCATTAGTAATGCCATGAATAGCTATAACTTCTTTAGGAATTGACTTCTCAGGATTAACCAACCATGTCTTACTTTCTTCAGTTCCGTTTGGATGTACTTTAAGAACAGATATTTCTACTATGCGGTCGTTTGTAATATTGATTCCTGTGGTTTCTAAATCAAAAAAACAGATTGGTTTTGTTAGGTTTAGTTGCATTTATTTTACTTAAATAATTATGACAAAGCGCTGTTTGCAAAAATAGATAAACCTAACCAGTAAATGGTTAGGTTCTAAATTTATTTAATCTTCTGTTTTTAAATTTCTCTATTAGTATCCCAAGCCTCTAAATAGTCCTTGACTGCTTTTACAAACATTCCACCTAGTGCTCCATTAACTACACGATGATCATAAGAATGCGATAAGAACATCTTGTAACGAATACCAATAAAGTCTCCTTCGGAGGTTTCAATTACTGATGGTGTTTTTCTTATGGCTCCTAACGCCAAAATACCAACTTGAGGTTGATTAATTATAGGCGTACCCATAATACTACCAAAACTACCAACGTTAGTAACCGTATAAGTTCCGCCTTGAATATCGTCTGGTTTTAATTGATTTAAACGTGCTCTATTGGCTAAATCATTTACCTGCTTAGTCATACCTACTAAATTAAGTTGGTCTGCATTTTTAATAACAGGAACTATTAGATTTCCATCTGGTAAAGCTGCTGCCATACCAAGATTTATGTTCTTCTTTTTCACAATTGTATTTCCTTGAATAGAAATATTCATCATAGGAAAATCACGAAGTGCTTTGGCAACTACTTCTAAAAATATGGGCGTGAAAGTTAAATTTTCACCTTCACGTTTCATGAATCCATCTTTAACCTTCTTTCTCCAATTCCAAATTTTAGTAACATCTGCTTCTATAAAACTTTGCACGTGTGCAGATGTTTGAATAGACTCAACCATATGATGCGCAACAAGTTTACCCATTCTAGTCATTTCTATTATTTCATCTTCCCCACTAGTGACAAGAGGTCTTTCTGCTACTTTTGGTTTTTCTTCATGTATAATTCCAGCTGATTTTGCTTCTTCTTTTGGCTGGACAACTTGTTCTTTTTTGTTACCTTTATTTTGAAGATATTCTAAAATATCATTTTTTGTAACGCGATTATCTTTTCCTGTTCCGACTATAGCATCCAATGTTTCCTGAGAAACACCTTCTGCCTTAGCAATATTTTTTACTAGAGGCGAGTAAAAACGTTCAGTACTTGAAACTACAGGAGCAACTGTTTCTTTTACAAGAGAAATGGTCTGTGTAATCTCTTCAACAACTTTTTCATTGTCATTTGTTTCTGTTTCACTATGGCTATTGCTTAACGATTCATCATCTCCTTCAGTTTCAATAATAGCCAACACCTGCCCTACTTGAACTACATCATCTACATTAAATAATCGCTCAATTAAAACACCATCAACTTCACTTGGGACTTCGCTATCAACTTTATCTGTCGCTATTTCTAAAACAGGTTCATCTAACTCAATAGTATCGCCAACTTCCTTTAGCCAAGATGTTATAGTTGCTTCTGCAACACTTTCTCCCATTTTTGGTAACCTAAGCTCAAACTTTGCCATATTCTTATTATACTACTTGTTTTTTAAATTCTGTTTGCAAAATTAATTAAAAAATTAATGTTTTTATGAATTATCCTCATTAAAACAGATTTTAATTCAACTTTAATTATTTACAAAGTTAACCTGTTTAAGGAATTACTTCAAATGAAATTGAATTTTGTTTTAAGGTTTTGACAAAATTTTCATCAGGATTAACAATGAAATTTTGGTTTGCTTCTTTTAAAAGTGGTAGATCATCAATATGATCAGTGATAAACATATCTATTACCTCTAAATTATGCGTCTTTAAATAGTTTAAAACATTCTTCCTCTTAACTTCTTTTGAGTTTTCAAATTCTTCGGTATAATTCCCAAATGGAGAATCTGTACCAATACAAACATCAAAACTTTCGTTTTCCGCTATTATATTCGCATATATAGATGGGGCCGCCGTTGCTAATATTTTTACACTAAAGCTAGAGTTTTCAATACAATTAATAACCCTCTTTTTTGAATTTATACTACTTACGAAC
Source organism: Algibacter sp. YIN40 (assembly GCF_057219435.1). Lineage (NCBI taxonomy): Bacteria > Pseudomonadati > Bacteroidota > Flavobacteriia > Flavobacteriales > Flavobacteriaceae > Algibacter > Algibacter sp. YIN40. Next base: position 8,596 of record NZ_JBXVVC010000004.1, read on the forward strand.
TTGTTATAATCAACATCTGTCCTTTCATTCAAAAGTTTTAAAATCTTGTACTTAACCGTTGAGTGCGTACTATATAGTCTAGAAAAAATAACACCACATAGTTTAAAAAGAAACAGAACTTTTAAATTCTTAAGACTTTGAAGAAGAAGGTATTTTACAAAGTAATGAAACGTATTTATTGTAAAAAGTGTGCCATCTAAATCAACTACTAAAACTCTTTTTTTCAAAATCTTTACCTTTATAATCTTTAGACCACGGAAATCTAACTAAAACATCTTTAAATATAAAGTAATCAGGTTTAATAATTGAATTTTCAATAGTCCATGAAATAACCGCAATTTTAATTTGAGCCTCTGGAAATAATCTTTTTAAATTATTTTTTACAACAAACATCGTTTTACCTGTATCAATTGCATCATCAACAATGAGTATATTCTTTATTACTTCTTTAGAGATGGCATTAAATTGAAAATCGATTTTATGATTGGATAATTCCTTTAAACTCAAGCTATTTATATATTTCGAAGATTTTGACGACTCCATTTTTCTCAGCTTATTGGTAATGCTATAGGGCATCACTTTTAAAAACTGTCTGACCAGAACAAAATCTTTAAGCCAACTCACTCTTTGAAGTTTTATAAATTTAATTTTAGAATTATTAAAAGCTTCCTCTATTAATAATTCATCTAAAACATAGCCACCACCGTTAAGAATACCAACCATTAAATCTGGAGTATAGTTAAGACTAGAAATTAATTCTTTACATTTATTTGTAAAAGCCTCATTAGCGAGAGTAACGACTTCCATAATTATTTATATAAAAACCTCTTCATTAAAATCAATAATTTTTGCGGTAATATATGTGTTAATATTGCCCTAAATAAACCTAATGTTGGATAAAAACCAAATTTATATTCATCCAAAATTAATTTAATCCTACTTCTTGTTTGCTCTTTTCTTCTTCTAATTGATACGCCATTTTTAGAAATTTCACATTCCATCAAAACATTTTGTACATTAAAAGTTTTAAATACCTTAATAATTTTAAAAAAATAAGCATGATCTTCCAAAGCTGGATAGTTTAAAGAGTAAAAACCAACTTTAATAATTGAGTCGAGTCTATACATAGCCGCAGAATGTACAAATGGATTATAAAGAAATATATCTTTTTTCAATTTATAATGCTTGGTGGGTGGTTTAAATTCAAAAAGTTTATTTCTTTCTATATCAACAAATCTAACCCACGATGCAACCAGACCTAAATCTTTATCATTTAAAAACGCTTGTTTTTGATGCTTGAATCTGTCATTCAATGAAACATCCCCAGCGTCTATTCGAGCAATAAAATCATATTCTTTTAATTCAATAATATACTTTAAACCTTTATTTAGTGTTTTTGCGATACCAATATTTTCAGCATTTTTGATAAATCTAATATCTAATTGATTGCCATAATATTTAATTATTTCTTCAGTCTTATTTACTTCATCGCTCCCATCATCAAAAACAAAGACAATAAATTCTTCACTTTCATTTAGCAAAGAATTAAGAGTAAGCTGCAAACCACTATAATTATTATAATGTGGTAGTAGAACTGCTATTTGTCCGTTCATAAAAAAAGGTTCATTAGATAGCTATATAAAACTAAATTACAATTTTAATGAAGACTCAAATGGAACTCTATTCATAATGCTTCTTCCAAGTGTTATTTCATCTGCATATTCTAATTCATCTCCTACTGAAATTCCTCTAGCAATAGTAGAAATAGCAATGTCATAATCTTGAATTTGCTTATAAATGTAAAAATTGGTTGTATCTCCTTCCATAGTAGAACTTAATGCAAAAATCAATTCTTTTATTTCACCTGTTTTAACACGATCTACTAAAAGGTTAATATTTAAATCATGCGGCCCAATGCCATCCATAGGTGAAATTTTACCTCCCAAAACATGATATAGTCCTTTAAATGAGCTTGTACTTTCAATTGCCATAACATCGCGCACATCTTCTACAACACATATTATTTCCTTATTCCTTTTATGATTTGAGCATATTTCACAAATATCTAAATCACTAATATTATTACATGATTTACAAAACTTAATGTTGTTACGCATATTTTCCAATGCCCTAGAAAGTGACTCAGTTTGACTATTAGGCTGGCGTAATAAATGAAGCACTAAACGCAAAGCCGTTCGCTTACCTATACCGGGAAGTTGAGACACCTCGTTAACCGCATTCTCCAACAATTTAGACGAAAATTCCATGGTTGCGAATTTACTATTTCGATACGAATTTCGCTAATTTTAGTGAATTCATTTAAATAACTAAGTCTTCTTTTGGAATTTGAAGTTTAATATTTGTATTTTGAAAACTTGAATTAATTTTATGACTGCCACTCAAATTATTCTATTAATAGCTTCTTACTTTGGTTTATTAATCTTAATATCATATTTAACTGGGAAAAAGTCTGGGAATGATGCTTTTTTTAAAGGCAATAGACAATCACCTTGGTATGTTGTCGCTTTTGGAATGATTGGAGCCTCTCTATCTGGTGTGACGTTTATATCGGTTCCTGGATGGGTTGAAGTCTCACAATTCAGCTATATGCAGGTTGTATTAGGCTATATAGTTGGCTATTTTGTTATCGGAACAATACTTCTTCCCTTATATTACAAATTAAACCTAACATCAATTTATACTTATTTAGAAGAACGTTTTGGCAATTACGCATATAAAACAGGAGCTTCCTTCTTTTTAATATCAAGAGTAGTTGGCGCTAGTTTTAGATTGTATTTGGTGGCCAACGTATTACAAATAATTTTGTTTGATGACTTGGGTATTCAATTTTGGCAAACTGTAACAATTACTGTACTTCTTATTTGGTTGTACACATTTAAATCTGGCATAAAAACTATTGTATGGACAGACACCCTACAAACACTGTTTATGCTTATTGCTGTAGGGGTTGCTATTTATTTTGTTAGTAGTGAATTAGATCTAAACACTAGTAGTTTATTAAGTTTTATAGCGGATAGCGACTTGAGTAAAACATTCTTTTTTGATGATTTTAAATCTAGCAACTACTTTTGGAAGCAATTTATTTCTGGGGCATTTATAGCGATTGTTATGACGGGTTTAGACCAAGACATGATGCAAAAAAATCTGACTTGCAAAACGCTTAAAGATGCTCAAAAAAATATGTTTTGGTTTACTATAGTGTTAACAATTGTCAATTTTATTTTTTTAAGTTTGGGATTATTACTAACCATCTATGCAGAACAAAACGGCATTGATGCCCATAAAGATGATTTATTTCCAATTCTTGCAAAAAACCATTTGAGTATTGGTGTTTTTGCTTTTTTCTTATTGGGTTTAATCGCTGCGGCATATAGCAGTGCAGATTCAGCTTTGACTTCACTTACAACATCATTCAGTATAGATATTTTAAATATTGAAAAAAAATACGATTCTAAAAAACAAGTTCAAGTTAGAAAGCTTGTTCATGTATTAATCTCTTTAGTTTTAATCTTAGTAATTATAATATTTAAATATGTAATTAAAGACGCCAGCGTTATTGCAAAACTTTTTGTTTTTGCAGGATACACATATGGCCCTTTATTAGGTTTGTATGCTTTCGGGTTATTTACTAAGTGGCAAGTAAAAGATAAATTAGTACCTATTGTCGCTGTACTCTCACCAATTCTTTCTTATTTAATAAGTGTTAATAGTGCAAAATGGTTTGGGTTTGAGTTTGGTTTCTTCATTCTCATTTTAAATGGACTATTAACCTTTTTAGGATTAATATTGATTCGTAGCAAGCAGAACTAAGGTGCAAGATGCTTCATGAGCTATATTATTTTCATCCAAAATTTTATAAAATTCTGGATTTTCAGTTCCTGGATTAAAAATAACACGCTTAGGTTTCAATGAAACAATATATTCATAGTACGCAACCTGTCTTTTTTTATTCAGATAAAGGGTAATCGTATGTATGTTTTCATAATCGATTAATTCGGTATCAATATCAATTCCTGATATATTTCCTTCACTTAATCCATATGCCATTGTATCATATGCATTAGCAACTAATCGCTGTATGGCATAATTTGAGTATCTATTTGGCTTTAGTGATGCCCCAAACACCAATGTTTTTTTATTCATGTTAAAAATATGTTAATGGTTGTTAAAAGTGGTAACGAAAAACTTTTCGAATCGTCTACCTTATATCATCATAAATCAATCAAAAAACGAACAATCAAATGAAAAATCTAATTTTCATGTGTTTCTTATTGCTAGCAACGAGCACTAAAGCAATAAACACAGATCCAGAAAAAACCATAGACAAAACTGGTTCCATATTTGGAAAAGTCTTAGACGCTAAATTAAACCAACCCTTACCATATGTAAATGTAATTATTAAAAACAGTAATAAAGATATAATAACTGGTGGCATCACTAATGAAGATGGTACTTTTAAAGTTGACAAAATAGTTGAAGGAAATATTTTTGTCAGTATTCAATACATTGGATATAAAACGTATAATAAAGAAGTTAAAATTGGTAAAGGCAACTACAAGGTAAATCTTGGTTCTATATTACTGGAAGAAGAAGTCGAAGGACTAGATGAAATAACAGTAATAGCTGAAGTCTCAACAATTCAACAAAAAGTAGACAGAAAAGTTATAAATATTGGTAAAGACTTAGCTAATTTAGGGACAGCAACAGAAGTAATGACAGTGGTTCCATCAATTAATGTTGATGTTCAAACTGGAGATATTAGTATGCGAGGAAACCAAAACGTAAGAGTAATGGTCGATGGCAAAATATCAAATATTCCAACAGCACAATTACTAAAACAACTTCCTTCCACATCGATAAAACAGATTGAATTAATAACCAATCCTTCTGCAAAATACAATCCAGAAGGCATGAGTGGTCTAATAAACATTATACTCCATAAAAATACCAACGTTGGATTTAATGGAAGTGCAAATTTAGGATTAAGATATCAAAGGGAGGCAAAGTTTAATAGCTCTTTGAATATGAATTATCGTAATGGAAAAGTTAACCTTTATGGAAGTTACAGCAATAATATTCGCAAAAACCAAACTAACCTGCTTATTTCACAAATAGAGAATAATTCTTTTCAAACTGTAAACTTATTTGATAACGATAAATCCCATCTTTATAAAGTTGGTGTTGACTTTTACTTAAATGATAAAAACACGATTTCTTTTTTCACCAATCAGAATGTTTTTGAAGGTAAAAATATGGTAGACTCAAATTTCATATTTAACGAAAACATGTCTAATAATCAAACTCAGTATAATAATGTGATAAATGATAATAGCTCCTCACAATACAATTTTGATTACAAAATAGATTTCAATAAGAAAGGACAAAATATTGAGTTAGAAATTAATCATAGTCTATTTGATAGTGATATTGAAACAGACAATATATTGAGCGGATTAAATATTAGACCAGATTTTATTGAACTTACAGAGACTGATAGAACCAATACAACCATAAACTTAGACTATGTAGACCCAGTTTCGGAAAAAGCCAAATTAGAACTAGGATTACAAGCAAGATTATTTGACAATGAAATAATTTATGAATCGGATGGTAGAGTTAGAAATGATAGTGGAAACTATATACCAACAATCACCGATTTTGAATACAAAAGAAATATTTATTCTGCATATGCAAGTTATTCAAAAAAGTTTGAAAAATGGTCTTATCAATTAGGGTTAAGAGCTGAAAGTGTTAAAGTTGATGCTATTGCAAATGAATTAGATTTAGTTGATAATGTAGAAAATATTATCCCATTCGATAACAATTATTTTGAAGTATACCCGTCGGCATTTTTTACTTATAGCCCATCAGATAAAAACTCATATCAATTGAGCTATAGTAGACGAATTGATAGACCTGGTGTTGGACAAGTAAATCCAATTCCAGAATGGAATACACCTTTAGTTTCTAACTTTGGAAATCATTTGCTAGAACCGCAATTCACAAATTCGTTAGAAATTAATTATACCCGAAATCTAAAAAAAGGAAGTTTTACTGGTGGAATATTTTATAGAATTATTGAAGATGAAATAAATAGAGCTGTTTATGTTGACCGGTCAGATTTAGCTTCAAATAGGATCATACTAACTTTTGATAACTTCGAAAACACGTCTGCTTATGGGTTCGAGTTATCTAGTAATTATAAACCTACCAAATGGTGGCGTTTTAGTACAAGTTTCGATTTATATTCACGAACTCAAAAGGGAATTGCAGAACGTATAGATCCAACAATTATTAACCCAACTGAGAACGATATTATTTCGGAAAGAGTTGAAGTAGACAACCTCATTTGGAACTTTAGAATATTTAACAACTTTTCGGTAAGCAAGAAGCTAACATTTACTGCATTTGCGATGCAACGGGGTAAGGAAACTGGTTTAAATTTTGAAGTTGACCCCATGTTTTTTGTAAACTTAGGTGCCAGGTATTCATTTTTAGAGAATAATAAAGCCACATTTAGCTTAAGTTTTAACGATGTTTTTAACACTCAAAAAGTAGCTGTTTTGAGTGAGAGGCCTTTTCTTCAAACGGCTAGATTTTCTCCTGAATTCAGAACTGTTTCAGCCAACCTTTCATATAGATTTGGTGACGGGAAATATAGAGCTAAATCACGTAAGCGAAGAGATAACAACGAAAAATCCGGTGGAGGTTTCTAAAAGGAAATTTAATGACCTAAATTTAGTCGATGGTTAGTATTATAATTAGGTTGTTGAATAAAAACCCTAAAGCTTAGCTTTGGGGTTTTGTTTTTCACATTAAAACATTTCATATTAAATGTTAAAATTGTTAAATTTTTATCATTTTTACAATATATAATAATATTATACGTTAGACAAATATACTCAAAAACGAAAATTTAATTATTTAAGAGTTAGTCACCTTCACATAATAACATTCGTATGATAAAGAGTAGTACATTTTAAAAACTCGAAATTGATAATTTCGAGTTTTTTGTATAAAAATGTTAAAGTTTGTTAACAATGAAATAAAACGATGTTTTTTACGTCTATAATAATATACTTCACATAAGATAGTGTTAGTTGGAGTTGATTAATAGCTTAAAAACCCGAAACAATGTTTCGGGTTTTTATATTTATTACCAATTAATAATAACACTTCCCCATGTAAACCCACTTCCAAAAGCTGCCAAAACTACGGTATCATTATCCTTTATCTTACCTTCTTCCCAAGCTTCAGTTAAAGCAATTATAACTGACGCTGCAGTGGTATTCCCATACTTCTGAATATTATTAAACACTTGGTCATCGCGCAATCCAAATTTCCTTTGAATAAATTGTGAAATCCTAAGGTTTGCTTGATGCGGAATTAGCATATCAATATCTTCTTTCTTTAAATTATTAGCTTGAAGGCCTTCAACAATAGCTTCACTAAAACGAACTACGGCATGTTTAAATACAAAAGTTCCATTCATATATGGATAATAAGACGTGTCGTTTGGGTCATTAGCTTCTAGAATTTCAGGTACCCAATGTTTAATACTTGGTCCTTCAACTACAAGCTCTTCTGCGTATTTGCCCTCAGAGTGTAAGTGAGACGACAAAACGCCTTTAGAATTATCTTCGGTTCTGCTCATAACAGCAGCACCGGCACCATCACCAAAAATAACGGTAACGCCTCTACCACGAGTGGATTTTTCTAATCCACCTGAATGATACTCTGCTCCAATAACCAAAATATTTTTGTACATACCGGTTTTTATAAACTGGTCTGCCACAGACACAGCATACACAAATCCGGTACATTGGTTTCTTATATCCAACGCACCAATGGTTGGCATATCAAGTAAATCTTGAATCTGTACACCACAACCTGGAAAATAATAGTCTGGACTTAAAGTTGCAAAAACTATAAAATCTATTTCATTTTTAGTTAAACCCGCTCGTTCAATAGCAATCTTAGCAGCTTTAGCTCCCATCACAGCAGATGTGTCCTCAGAACCTTCTGGAATCCATCGACGCTCTTTTATCCCAGTGCGTTCTTGGATCCATTCGTCTGTTGTATCCATCATCTTAGACAAATCATCATTAGTAACCACATTATCTGGAACATATTTACCTAGTCCTGTTATTTTTGAATTGTACATGTTCAATAATTTATTTCTCATTACAAGATAATTATAATTTAAAAACTATTTCATTTAATGTCGAAAAGAAATAGTCACACCATTCTTTTTAACTTTATTTTAATAAGGTTATGGTCTTAGTTTAATTAAATTTAATGCTTTAATAAAAATCACTCAAAAAATGAAAAACATTGTTTTTATTTATTTGCTTTTATCTGGATTTTGGCTTTCAGCTCAAGAAAACTTAAACTATCAAAAGCCAACCGAAGAAATATTAGAATTAGCTGAAGCTCCTATGGCACCTTCTATTAGAATAGACAGTAACGGTGAGAACATTATGTTTTTATACCGAAGTAATTTTAAAAGTATACAAACACTTTCTGAAAAAGAGATGCGGCTTGGTGGATTAAGAATAAATCCTAAAACTAACATAAATAGTAGACAAAGGTATTATTATAGTATAAAGGTTAGGTTAGGAAGAAAAGGAAAAGAAACAAATGTCTCTGGATTACCTGAAAAACCTCGTTTAGCAAACTTTTCATGGTCACCAAATCAAAAAATGATGGCATTCACAAATACAACTACTAAAGGGGTTGAGCTATGGATACTAAATATTGCATCTAAATCTGCTAAAAAGATAACAGATGATAATTTAAATGCAAATACAGGGCGCCCTTTTTATTGGTTTAAAAATAATCAAGCCCTTTTAATAAAAACACTATCTCAAAGTAAAAAAGAACTTATTGACACAAAGACTGCTATTCCTAGTGGCCCGACAATATCAGTAAGTGAGGCTGGTAAAAAAGCTCAGAATAGAACCTATCAAGATTTACTAAAAAATAAAACTGATGAACATAATTTTGAGCAATTAGTGCTTTCAGAATTACATAAAGTAGATCTTAATGGAAACCACACGCCATGGATGAAGAGTGATATGTATAGAAGTCTATCATTTTCTCCAGATGGTAATTACATCATGATTACAACTATCGATAAACCATTTTCTTACCTAGTTCCTTATTCTAGATTTCCTTCAAAAAGTAATGTTTATGATACAAACGGGAAATTAATTAAAACAATTTTAGAAGTTCCTTTAATTGAAGATTTACCAAAAGGATTTATGTCTGTTAGAAAAGGGAAGCGTCGGCTTAATTGGAGAGATGACAAACCTGCAACTTTAGTTTGGGCTGAAGCTTTAGACGAAGGTGATTCTGAAAAAGAAGTTTCGCATAGAGATCAAATTTTTCAATTAGATGCTCCTTTTAATACTGAACCAGTATCACTATTCAAAACTATTAATCGCTATGGAGGTATTGAGTGGGGGAATGAAAAGACTGCAATTGCCTATGATTATTGGTGGAATACTCGGAATACAAAAGCTTATTTGATAAACCCATCAAACCCTAATATTGAGCCAAAAATTATTTCAGACAGAAATTATCAAGATAGATATAGCGACCCTGGAAATTTTGTTACCAAAAGAAATGAATTTGGCAGGAACACCATAGATTTAATTGACGATAAAGCCTTTTTAATTGGAGACGGATATAGTAAAGAAGGAAAATTTCCTTTTGTTGATGAAATCAATTTAAAAACGAAAGAGACAAACAGACTATATCAATCAACATTAACTGATAAAGTTGAAGACATTTCAATGTCTTTAAACATGAATAAAGGTGAAATTTTAGTTAGAATAGAATCAAAAAATGAATACCCTAACTATTACGTCCGAAATATAAAAAAGAAAATAGCACCAATCCCTCTTACCCAATTTGAAAACCCCTTTAAGAGTATTCAAAATATTAGCAAGAAAATAATAAAATATAAACGAGAAGATGGTTTAGAGCTTTCTGGAACACTATACTTACCCACAAATTATAAAGAAGGTGAGAAATACCCAATGATAATGTGGGCATACCCTAGAGAGTTTAAAGATAAAAATAGCGCAGGACAAAGCACATCCAACTCTAATGAATTTACTTACCCTTGGTATGGCTCACCTATTTATTGGGTTACCAAAGGTTATGTTGTATTAGATGATGCCTCATTCCCGATAGTTGGTGAAGGGGATGAAGAACCTAACGATACATTTATTAAGCAATTAGTATCTAACGCAAAAGCTGCCATTGATGCTGTTGATGATATGGGCCATATAAACAGAGACAAAGTCGCTGTTGGTGGACATTCTTATGGCGCATTTATGACAGCCAATTTACTATCACATTCAAACCTTTTTGCTGCTGGCGTGGCTAGAAGTGGTGCATACAATAGAACGCTAACACCTTTTGGTTTTCAAAGTGAAGAACGTAATTATTGGGAAGCTCCTGAGATTTATTATAATATGTCCCCATTTATGCATGCAGATACTATGAAAACACCATTATTATTAATACATGGAGAGGCTGATAATAATTCGGGTACTTACCCGTTACAAAGCGAGCGTTATTTTAATGCCTTAAAAGGATTAGGTGCACCTGTTAGATTAGTTATGTTACCTAAAGAAAGTCACGGCTATACCGCAAAAGAATCTATAATGCATATGCTTTGGGAACAAGATCAATGGTTTGAAAAATATTTAAAAAACATTCAAGATATAAGTAAACCTGAGGAAACAATAAAGAATTAGAAATTTTTAACATTAGAACTTAGAAAGTCACTTTTAATAAAAGTGACTTTTTTTGTGTCAGTTTGTCATATTTAATCAATTGGCATTTTTGTTGTCTATTACTGAATCATAATAATAAATTGAATAAAACATATATATCATGACAAAAGGAAACATTAATGTATCGGTAGAAAATATCTTCCCGCTCATTAAAAAATTCTTGTATAGCGACCACGAAATATTTTTGCGTGAGTTAATCAGTAATGCAACAGACGCGACTTTAAAGTTAAAGCACTTAGCAAATGTTGGAGATGCCAAAGTTGAATATGGCAATCCACAGATAGAGGTGAAAATTGACAAAGACAACAAAAAACTTCACATAATAGATCAAGGTTTAGGTATGACAGCTGAAGAAGTTGAAAAATACATTAATCAAGTGGCATTTTCTGGTGCTGAGGAATTTTTAGATAAATATAAAGATTCAGCAAAAGATTCAGGAATTATCGGTCACTTTGGCCTTGGTTTTTATTCAGCATTTATGGTTGCTGAAAAAGTAGAAATCATCACTAAATCTCATAAAGATGAACCCGCTGCACATTGGGCATGTGATGGCTCACCAGAATTCACTTTAGAGGCCTCAGAAAAAACAGAAAGAGGTACAGAAATTATTCTTCATATAGCTGAAGATTCAACTGAATTTCTTGAAGAATCTCGTATTCGTGAGTTATTAAATAAATACAACAAGTTTATGCCTATTCCAATTAAATTTGGAACTAAGGAAACAAACGATCCAGAACACGAACCAAAAACAACAAAAGACAAAGACGGTAAAGAAACTACAGAACCTCATAGACAAATAACTGTAGATGATATTATAAACAATCCAGATCCAGCTTGGACAAAACAACCGGCTGATTTAAAAGATGAAGATTACAGTGGATTCTATAAAGAATTGTACCCAATGCAATTTGAAGAGCCATTATTCAACATCCACTTAAATGTAGATTATCCGTTCAACTTAACTGGGATTTTATATTTCCCAAAAATGTCGAACGATATGCAAATTCAAAAGGACAAAATTCAACTGTATCAAAATCAAGTTTTTGTAACAGATAATGTTGAAGGTATTGTTCCAGAATTTTTAACTATGCTTCGTGGTGTTATTGATTCTCCAGATATTCCATTAAACGTATCGCGTTCATATTTACAAGCCGATGGGGCAGTTAAAAAGATTTCATCTTACATCACTAGAAAAGTAGCCGATAAATTAAAATCGTTATTCAACAATAACCGTGAGGATTTTGAAACGAAATGGAACGATATTAAAATCGTAATTGAATACGGAATGCTTTCTGAAGAAAAATTCTTTGAAAAATCTGATGCCTTCGCATTATATCCAACAGTAGATGGTACATATTATACATACGAAGAGCTTTACAATAAAATTAAAGCGAAACAAACAGATAAGGATGACAAGCTAGTAATACTTTATGCATCAGATAAAGATGCACAACATAGTTATATTGAAGCGGCTAAAACTAAAGATTACGAAGTGTTGCTTTTAGATTCTCCAATCGTTTCTCATTTAATCCAAAAGTTAGAGAGCACTAAAGAAAAAATTTCTTTTGCTCGTGTAGATGGCGATCATATTAATAATTTAATCAAGAAAGACGATACGACAATTTCTAAATTAGATGAAGAGCAAAAGAAAAGTTTAGATGAGTTACTAAAAGATGTGATTCCTTCCGAAAAATTCATGGTACAGTTGGAAGCAATGGATAGCGATGCTAGTCCATTCATAATTACGCAGCCAGAGTTTATGCGTCGTATGAAAGAGATGCAACAAACCGGTGGTGGCAGTATGTTTGGCATGGGTAATATGCCTGAAATGTACAATTTAATAGTAAATACAAACTCAGAATTGGTTGGCGAAATTCTTGCTACTAAAACTAAAAAGAAGCAGGAACGTTTAATAAACCAGAGTTTGGATTTGGCACGATTATCTCAAGGCTTGTTAAAAGGTGAAGAACTTACAAACTTCATTAAACGCAGCTACGATATGATTAAATAGTTGACGCGTTGATGAATTCAACATTCTATTATATATCAAAACCACTTTGTGAAAACAGAGTGGTTTTTTGTTATAAAATCATAAGCTCTAGTTATATTTGTCTCTTAAAAATTTATGTTATGAAAAGTATATTGACCGCATTAACCTTGGTTATTTTTTATGTCTTGTTCTTCGGATAATAAAAAAACAGCCACAGTTTTAGAACTCAAAACGAAGAAGATATTTTAGCATATATAAACGCTAATAATTTAAACACAGAAAAGAGTAATTCTGGGTTGTACTATGTAGTTAACGAACTTGGAGATGGCCAAAACCAACCACCACAGACAATGTTATGGTTGCATACAAAGGTTATTTTACAGACGGAACAGGTTTTGATCAAAGTGATGAGTAGGGAATTGCTTTTGGCTTACAACAAGTTATTCCTGGCTGGACAGAAGGCATTACTAATTTCAAGGAAAACGGAAACGGAATTTTACTAGTTCCTTCTCACTTAGGTTATGTTACCAATAAATTTAGAAGCATACCAGGTAGTTCTATCCTTATTTTTGATATCAAGTTATTTTCTGTCAATTAAAATTTTTACTAGAAATTAAAAATAATATTCAAACAGATGATTTTGCTTTAATTGCTCAATAGACACTAATAAAGTTATATTACCTTCGTTTACCATCGATCAAATATATATGATGAGATGTGCACTAATACTCTTTTTAATTATATCTATATCTTGTTCAAATAAGGACAAATCAAAAAAAACTGTTCAGAAAAATAAAAATTTAATTGCAGTTTTAGATACAATTTGGCGCAAGGAACAAATTCCTATTAGATTAAGAGGTTCTTTGATAAATATTCTTGGTGCAGAATCTAAGGAAGCTGAATTCTATTAAAAAGAATACAGAAAAAATCATGCGCTTAACATAATAAAAGTTAGAGAAATTCTTGACGGAAACAATTGGCCTGAATTGACACTTTTAGGAGAACAAGGCAATCGAACAATTTGCAACGTTATTCAACATGCAGATCAAGAAACTAGAGAATATTATATTCCTTTAATGAAAAAAGCTGTGCTAGAGAAAAAATTAGAACCTAGATATTTGGTTCGCGCTCAAGACAGAATCGTAGCTAACAAAGAGCAATTACAAATTTATGGTGGCCAAATGAAATACTATCCTGAAACTAAAAGTTTCAATCTTTGGCCTGTTCACGATCCTGTTAACATTGATAAAAGAAGAGCTGAAATTGGGATTGAACCAATCGCTATATTTCTAAAAAACAGATTTAACTTTAAATGGAATCTTGAAGAACAGATAAAACGTTCTGAAAAATTTAAAAAAGATCATCAGAATAGAAACAAGTAACAAAAGAGTAGACTGAAGGATTATCTAATCCTGTGTGCATATATAAAGTTTAAAGAATTTTATTCAATTGTCTTCTATAAGTAAATTACTTATAACTAATTAAACTAAGTTAACACGCAGACAATAAAAACACCAAAACCTTTCATAGACTAATATCTTAATAAACAAAAAATCCAGCTATCGCTGGATTTTTTATATTATTATTATAGTTGCATTCTAATTAACAACCAATCTAAAACCTTCGCCATGTATGTTAAGTATTTCTACTTTTTCATCTAATTTTAAATACTTTCTAAGTTTGGCAATGTATACATCCATACTTCTAGATGTAAAGTAATTATCGTCTCTCCAAATTTTTGTTAGAGCCAATTCACGAGGCATCAAATCATTTTCATGCAACGCTAATAAACGTAATAATTCATTTTCTTTAGGAGACAATTTAATAGGGTCACCATCATTATAGCGTAAAAAGCGTAGTTTAGAATTTAAATCGAAACCACCAATTTTAAACTCAAATTGCTTGCTGTCTGATATAGTTTCGGTCGCCTTTCTTTGTATGATAGCCTTAATCTTCATGAGCAATACTTCACTGTCAAAAGGTTTATTTAAGTAATCGTCTGCGCCCACTTTGTACCCTTTTAACACATCTTCTTTCATCGCTTTAGCTGTTAAGAAAACAATAGGGACATCGGTGTTTTTTTCACGTATTTCTTTAGCTAATGTAAAACCATCTTTATAAGGCATCATAACATCAAGAATACATAAATCGAAATCGTCTTTCTTAAATTTCTCGAAGCCTTCCATACCGTTTTTAGCATGAACTACATCGTAATCATTCATCATTAAATAATCTTTAAGAACGGTTCCAAAGTTAGGATCATCCTCCACTAACAAAATTTTCTTGTTTATTTCTTCCATATTCTACGTTATTATTGGAAGTTTTATGGTAAAAGTACTTCCTTTATCTTTTTCACTTTCTACGGATACATAACCTTGGTGGTCATCTACTATCCGTTTAACATAAGCTAAGCCCAAACCATGGCCTTTTACATTATGTATGTTTCCTGTGTGCTCTCTATAAAATTTTTCGAACGCACGTTTTGCTGCAGTTTTACTCATACCACTACCTTGATCTTTTATTTTTAATATAATATTGGTCCCAACATTTTCTGTTGACACTTCAATTTTCGGAGCATCGGGTGAATATTTTATAGCGTTGTCTAAAATATTAACTACAACATTGGTAAAGTGTGTTTCGTTTGCCAAAATAGACGATTTATCGGCCTTCAAATACGTTTTGATATAGCCTTGCTTGTCTTCTACCATAAGCTCAACATGTGTTATAGCATCAACAATTAAGTCGTGTAACTTAACCCTATCCTTACTAATGTTTAGTTCGTTTTTATCGAGTTTAGATATTCTTAATACATTTTCAACCTGCGCATGCATTCGCTTATTTTCATCTTTTATCATATTAAGATAACGAATTACTTTTACTTTGTCGTCTATAACCTTAGGATTTTTTATAGCATCTAATGCTAAATTAATTGTAGCAATAGGTGTTTTAAACTCATGCGTCATATTATTAATGAAATCTGTTTTAATCTGTGATATTTTACGCTGCTTAATTAACTGAAATAACGCACTTGAATAGGCTATTACAATAATTGAGGTAAAAATAACAGACAACAAAATCATGCCTAATATTGAAGACAATATAAACTTGCTATCTTCTGGAAAATTAACGAGTAATTTATAATTACTCACATTATTTTCATCATAAAACATAGGTACACTAAATGTTGAAGCTTTACTATACTCAAAGTCATCACTGCGTATCTTAGTCGCTAAATCATTACCGTAAATAGCAAATTCAAAATCTATATCAATATCATTTTCTTTTAATTTTTTTGAAAGTAAAAAATCTACTTCCTCTTGAGAAACCCTTTTATGTACCGGTGTTCTTTTAGAAATAGCTTTAAAATCTCTTTCAAAGCTTAATTTTTGTGCTTCATTCAAACTCCCATTATTAATAATATTTAATATGGGTGCTTGATCTAAATCTTTTTCTGAAAATTCAACATTGTTATAAATTTCAGTGTTAGAACTTCCAATAATGTTTTTAATATTAATACTATCTAAACCAATGTCAAAGAGCGATGAAGACAACTTATAGTTTTCTTCTAAAACACCACTTTTATATATAAGTGTTTGTTTTGTGTCATTATTTTGCTGATAAATAAATAACTGTGCTACCGAAACTGAATCTGCTTCTTTTTTTTCGTTAACTAAGGTTTGATACTTTTGAAAATAAGTAGCTAATTCGTCCTTTTCAATCTGATTAGAAACATACGTTAATGACTTCTTGACATTGAACGTAAAGCGCTCCTTCTCATTATTTACAGCGTCTTTAATATAATAAGCCTGTACGAATATGATTCCTATAAGTGACAAACTCATTAAAAGAACCAATAGGATAAATATTCTCTTGCTCATCATTCAAAATTAACATTTTAACATTTAGGGGACTTATTATTTAACCTTACATTAACAAAAATGTTAAAATTAAGACTAACTCAGTCTGTCAAGTATTATGTAGTGGAGGTTTTCTACTTGAGAAATAGTATCTTTCAGGTCTATGTTTTCTATAACATAATCGGATAATTTAACCTTTTCGACATCACTCCATTGATTCTGCATGATAGCTTCAATTTCCTCTACAGTAGTGACATCTCTTTTAAGTAAGCGCTCAATTTTTAAAGACTCTGGAGCCGTTACAGTAATAACAAAATCGCAAGCTTTGTAGCCATCATTTTCAAATAATATTGCAACTTCTTTTATAACATAAGGTGCATTTTGCTTGAGCAACCATTTATCAAAATGTTTAGCGACTTTTGGATGAATTATGGTATTCATTTTTTCTAAATAAGCCTTATCATTGAAAATAATTTTTGCGATGAAAGGTTTGTTTAAACTCCTATCGACATACGCTTCTTCTCCAAACAACTTTAATAATTTACGCTTAATAACTTTAGATTTACGCATCAATTTTTTGGCTTCCATATCTGCAATATAAACAGGAACACCTAAAGATTTAAAAACCTTAGCCACTGTCGTTTTACCACTTCCTATTCCTCCTGTAAGTCCTACAATAGTCATTCTAATATAATAAACTCAATATGTTGTTGATTTAGCTTTACTGTCTTAGCAAACTCAGATTTCTTTCTAATTTCCGGTAGTAAGAAAGATTGTTTCTCAGCTAGTTTACTATAATCACAAACCACCTTAAAATCTTTTGCTTTCACCTTATTGAAATTATTTAAGCTTGTATAAAAGGTTACATTTGCTTCTTTGGGGAAATATTTAAGCAACAATCCTTCAGGGATATTTAATATAGTTACTGGAACCTTAACAACCCCTTCGGTAAACTTTTCTACAACAGCATTCAATGCTACAGTCTCACTTGAAAGCTTAATACCATTATTTGGTAATTTTAATTTAACTTCGCTCTGTATATCCGACTTCACATCTCTTAAACTTATAAGCTCTGTTTCTATATATTCAAACTGTGATGCAAGTGAATGAGGACCTATAACTTTTATGGAATCCGGCTCTAACTTATATTCATCAGTAATATCAAAGCCTTGTGTAAATGAAATATCTGCATTTAATATTACAGGTACTTTTTTTACTAAATTAACATCAAAATTGAACTTTAATGTGCTTGGTGAGACATTTATTAATTCTACTTGATTCGATATACTTCGATTTGTAATAAATGTAATAACTGACTTATCACAAGTAAAAACGGAGTTTAAAACTTCAACATCATTAGAGAAATCTATGGTAATTTTAGGTTTATTTAAATAATAATTCAACCATTTGAAGCCATGCGTTTTTAATGTTACATTTACTACTGAATCTGAATTCTTTAAAATGATATTTTCCTCTGGCACATTAATTTTTTCAATTTTAAATGCTAAAGTATTTGTATAATTTTTTGATAATTTGGTAAACATCAAAATCAAAAAAGACATCAATAAAAACAGCAAAAAAATATTTATTTTTCTACTCTTAATCAAAGCTAGTATTTGACTTCTAATATTTTTCATCATATCTTCTTAAAAAACAAATGAGGGAAGTAGATTTCAGCCTTCTTCTTAAAAATATTTATTACTAATGTTGACTTTAAAAAGCCATATCCATACCCGAAAAACTGAACAATAATTGCAACTAACGACAAAATGGCAACAATTACATTCTTCGTAGATACTAAGGCCAATAAAAAGGCTACTAAAAAATACAATATATAAACCATCAACAACCATTTAAAATTAATAACCCATAATAAAACCGCCATTAATAATCCTAAAATAAAAACTGTTGGAAACCAATAAGTAAGCTTTTTAGTATTTGGATGCCACGCGTTTAATATTGGTCTAACCAGACCAAATTTATTGACCTGCTTATAGAATTTTCTCCATGATATTCTTCGTTTATGATATACAATAGCTGCTGGAATTAACTTCGTTTTATATCCTAAATTGCTAAGTCTAATAGACAAATCTGGATCTTCACCAGGATGAATATATCCAAATCCATTTGATGCATTAAAAGCTTCTTTTGAAAGCCCCATATTAAAGCTTCGGGGTTGAAACCTATCTATACTATTTTTATTACCCCTAATTCCTCCAGTAGTAATAAAAGAAGTCATTGAAAAATTAATGGCTTTCTGCAAATTAGAAAAGGATTCGTGAGCCGCATCTGGACCACCGAAACAATCGACATAAGTATCCGTTAAACTTTTCTCTACTTCAGATAAATAGTTCTCTGGCAAAATACAATCGGAATCTAAAATAATAAAATAGTTTCCTTTAGCTTTTTTCATTCCAAAGTTCCTAGAGTCTCCAGGCCCAGAATTTTCTTTGAAGTAGTAAGAAATATTGAGGTCATTATTAAATAATTCTACCACTTCTTTGGATGTGATACTTGAACCATCTTCTACAATAACAATTTCATAAGCTGTATTCGTTTTTAAGGCACTAAAACTTTGTAATAACTCCTTTATTTCGTCGGGACGATTATAAACAGGAATAATAAAAGAAAACTTTAGCTGCATAACACAAATGTAACAAAAAAGCCACCGTTTTATGGGTGGCTTTTTTGCAATATTTATTTAATTTTATTCTTCTCCAACAAAGGCACTCATTACTGCATCGCTTACTCCCATATTACTAAACCCGCCGTCATGAAACAAGTTTTGTAATGTTACTCGTTTAGTTAAATCACTAAAAAGCGATACGGTATAGTTAGCGCAATCAAGAGCTGTAGCATTGCCAAGCGGTGACATTTTATCTGCATAAGCAATAAAACCATCAAATCCTTTTACACCACTACCTGCAGTAGTAGGTGTTGGAGATTGCGAAATTGTATTTACGCGTACATTTTTATCTCTACCAAAGAAATAACCAAAACTACGCGCTATACTTTCTAAATATGCTTTATTATCGGCCATATCATTATAATCTGGGAATACACGTTGTGCAGCCATATAAGTCAAAGCAACAACACTTCCCCACTCATTCATAGCATCTGCTTTGTATAGCGTTTGCATTACTTTATGAAAAGACATTGCAGAAACATCTGTTCCTTTTTGCGTCCATGCATAGTTTTGATCTGTATAGTGCTTCCCTTTTCTAACATTAATCGACATTCCTATTGAGTGTAAAACAAAATCGATTTTACCTCCAAGTATTTCCATAGATTGCTCTACTAGATTTTTTAAATCTTCTTCTGAAGTAGCATCGGCTGGAATAATTTGAGAACCCGTTTTCTCTGCTAACTCATTAATTTGCCCCATTCTCATTGCAACAGGTGCGTTTGTTAAGACGAACTGACCGCCTTCTTCATGCACACGTTCTGCAGTTTTCCAAGCAATTGAATTAGAATCCAATGCCCCAAAAATAATTCCCTTTTTTCCCTTTAATAAATTATACATACTCAGTAATTTATATATTGATTAGTTATTAGTTAATTAGCACCCAAAGATAGTAATTAATTCAGCAATTCTTTAGCGTGGGCAATAGCTGATGATGATATATTTGTTCCTCCAAGCATTTGTGCAATTTCCACAATTCGTTCATCGTAATCCAATTTTTCAAGTTTTGTAGTTGTTAAGCCATGAACATCTTCTTTATAAACTCTAAAGTGCGAATGTCCTTTTGCTGCTATCTGTGGTAAATGTGTAATTGAAAAAACCTGAATGCTCTTACTCATATGCAACATGATATCAGCCATTTTATTCGATATTTCTCCAGAAACACCCGTATCTATCTCGTCGAACATGATAGTAGGTAATTGAATATAATTTGATAAAATAGATTTTATTGCCAACATAATTCTTGACAATTCACCTCCAGAGGCAGTTTTTTTTAGTTCATTAAAATTGCCTCCTTTATTAGCAGAAAACAAAAATGACAATATATCCTTACCATTATAAAAATAACTTTCTCCAAGTGAAACTTCTATTTTAAATTGTGCATTAGGCATGCCCAACTCTGCTAAAATAACTTCTAATTGTTCTTTTAACTTAGGAATGGCTTTAGATCGTTTATTATGAATTTCTTGTGAAAGCTTATTAAGTTTCAATTCCTTTTCTGAAATGGCTAATTCTTTTTTCTGTATAGTTTCGTCTAAATTTTGAGCAACAGAAACTTTTTCAACTAATGCATCACGAATAACAATTAATTCTGAAACTTCACGACATGCATGCTTAAGCAATAAATTATTTATAATTTGCAATTTAGAATTAACTTCCTCTAATCTATTTGGATTGGCTTCTAAGCTTTCTTGTAACAAATCTATTTCGCTAAAAATGTCATCCAAATCAATTAAACTGCTATTTATCCTATGATGTAAATCTTCGTATCTAGATGATATTGTGCTTAGCTTCTGAAAATTATTTTTCAAAGTTGTTAAGACTGTAATAACGCCTATTTGTTCGTCACTAAATAGTTTATAAGACTCCGAAAGACTTTCTTTAATGTCTTCAACATTATTTAATGTTTCATACTCTTGTTCAAGTAATTCAAGTTCACCTTCAATTAGATTAGCTTCAGTAAGTTCATTCAATAAAAATGTATTATAGTCATGTTCTTTTATGGCTTCAGACTGAAAATTTTCAAGTTCCTTCAATTCCTTTTGAAGGGTTTTACGGAGTTTTAATTCTTTTGAATAATACTCCAAATGTTCTTCATTATTAGCCAACGCATCAATAACTTGAAATTGAAAATCGTTACTAACAATTTGTAAAGTTTGATGTTGAGAATGAATATCGATTAATCGCTCACCTAAAATTTGCAAACTGTTTAAATTAACTGGCGAGTCGTTAACAAATGCTCTTGACTTACCTGATGGTAAAATCTCTCTTCTAATAATAGTGTGAGTTTCATAATCTAAATCTTCAATTTCAAAAAGCGACTGAAGATTATAATTTGTAATATTAAAAACTGCCTCAATAATACACTTCTTTGTATCGTCTTTTATACTACTTAAATCGGCGCGTTTTCCTAATATTAATGATAGCCCACCCAAAAGTATCGATTTTCCAGCTCCAGTTTCTCCTGTAATAATAGAAAAACCATTGTTGAAATCTACTTGAAGTGAATCAATTAAGGCGTAGTTTTTTATAGATAATGATGTAAGCACTATAGTTCTATATTAGAAAAATAAATATACTAAAACGAGATTTAAAAGGAAGGTTTCTTAGAACTTAATGTTCCTCCACTTACTTGAATGTGTTGGCGCCACTTTTTGCAGTGTTTCTTTCACACTAGCTATATTTACATTAGGTCCATCCGTAAATATTTGTTCAATTTCTTCTGCCTTAGAATCAAAAAAGGTACGCAGCAAAAATGAGTTTGGTCGTCGACTATTCATTGCCTCAAACATCTTTAATGAACTAGCAATTTCCTCTTTTCCTTTTTTTGCATTCTCACTCATAAGGTCTAGACCTTCTCTATGGTAACTATACATTACATCTCGGTAAGCGGCAAAAGTTGGTGACAAAACATTATCAATTAAGGCAAATCTACTTTGTAAACCATCTTCTAACTTCCAACCTTTAAAATTTTCTTGCTGTGAATAATTAACAATAGTTTGTGCTTGCTTGTAGTAGACATCTCCACCATTTTTTGAGAAAGAATCACCATCTAATGCCAAAACCATATTAACATGAAACGCCAAAACCGAAATTAAATTAGATGAAAATTGCGTTGGATTATATATCAAATTTTGAAATTCTAAATATCGAAATGAAAAATCTCTATCATTAAAATTATAAATTGGTGTATTAAATGAAGATCCATAAACGGGTCTTGATGATTGCACTTGAATAGAGCCTTGAAAAGCTTCACCACTATAGTCTGTTATAGTTATTACCATACTACAGTCTATTAATTCTTGCGGTTCAAACGATCTGTTTGTCCATTTAGTATTATTAACAAACTCCGTTAACTGCTTCTCTAAATTCTTAAAAATGGTGAGGTTTTCGTTTCCTGTTTGTTGCGCATTTACAACTACATTGCAATTTAATTCTTGAGAAAAACTGCCAATACTAAAACACAATAAAAGAATATAAAAAATGTTACGCATGAATCTGTTTTAAGATATAACTTATTAAATCTTGAGCGACTTCGGTCTTTGTTTTTAACTCAAACTCGGTTACAATATCTTTATTATCAATGAAAGTAACTTTGTTTGTGTTTGTTTTAAAACCAGCGCCTTTGTCATTTAACGAATTTAAAACAATTAAATTTAAATTCTTCTTTTTTAGTTTGCCTTTTGCATTTTCAAGTTCATTATTAGTCTCTAAAGCAAACCCAACTATATACTGCTTTGTTTTAATTTGACCTAGCGAAGCTAAAATATCTTTTGTTTTTTCTAACTCTAATGTTAATGTGATTTCTTTCTTTTTTATTTTCTGAGTAGCTACTTCCTTTGGTCTAAAATCTGCAACAGCCGCCGAAAGTACAGCTATATCAACATCTTTAAAATATTGATGTACAGCATCGTACATTTCTTGAGCCCCGACTACAGGTATTATATTAATTAACTTATGTGCTATTTGTTGATGCGTTGGTCCTGTAACTAAAATGACTTCTGCTCCCAAGTTTGCAGATGCTTTAGCAATTTCAAAACCCATTTTACCACTTGAATGATTCCCTATAAACCTAACGGGGTCAATAGCTTCGTAAGTTGGACCTGCAGTTATAAGCACTTTCTTTCCGCGAAGTGGTAATTTATGCAACATATCGTCTTCAATAAAGGCAACAATATCTTCGGGTTCAGCCATTCTTCCTTCTCCAACTAATCCACTTGCCAACTCCCCTTTTGTTGCTGGAATCATTATGTTTCCGTAACTTTTTAAAATCTTAAAAGATCTTAGTGTACTCTCATGCTTGTACATATCTAGATCCATAGCTGGCGCAAAATAAACGGGGCATTTAGCAGATAAATAGGCTGCTAAAAGTAAATTATCACAAACGCCATTTGCCATTTTAGACAAAGTATTTGCTGTGGCTGGTGCAATTATAAATAAATCCGCCCACAGGCCTAAATCTACATGATTATTCCAAACAGCATTGTCATCATCTTCATTTGTGAAAGATGAATAAACTGGGTTTTTAGAAAGTGTCGATAATGTTAATGGCGTAATAAAATCTTTTGAAGATGGTGTCATCACAACTTTTACGTTGGCACCCGATTTTATAAATAGCCTTACTAATGAAGCGGTTTTATAAGCGGCTATACCAGCACTTATGCCTAATAGTATGTTCTTGCCGCTTAATAAACTCATAAATATTATTCCTGAGAATCTTCCTCAGTATTTCTAAAATAAATTTTATCTGTTAACCATTCCTGAACTGCTAACGCATGAGGTTTTGGTAATTTTTCATAAAACTTAGAAACTTCAATCTGTTCTTTGTTTTCAAAAATTTCTTCAAGACTATCATTATAAGTAGCAAATTCTTCTAACTTATCGATTAACTCTTTTTTAATCTCTGTGTTAATTTGCTCGGCACGCCTAGAGATAATTGAGATTGACTCATAGATATTGTCCGTTAATTCATCGACTTGATTTCTGTCGTAAGTTACTGTATTAACAGGAGCCGTGGTTTTTTTTAAATCTATCTTCATGTGTATTAGCTTTTATTGCTATAATTTTTTAATTCGTTATCTATTTTGACCGCCATATTATTTACATCTTCAATATGTTCGGAAGTTTTATAGGTCTTTATAAATGTATTACAAGTAATTTTTGCTTCTTTTAAACGGTTTTCCTTTTTACTTTCTACACTGTTAACAGCAAGTTTAAACGAAGAATCTAGCTTATAATATAAGGCATCTTCGCGTAATGAAGATCCTGGGAATTCAAATATAAAATTATCAAATGATTTGATCGATGCTGGGTAATCTGATATGTGATTATACTGTTTAGCAATACTATATGCCTTCTTTTCTAATTTAAAATCTAATTCTTGAACTAAATCACTGGCTTCTTTTAAATATTCAGAATCAGGAAATAAGTTGATGAAATTTTGAAGTTTTTCAATAGCTTCTTTTGTTTCCTTCTGATCTTTCGTATAAGCGGGCGATAGCATATAATAACTCTTAGCACTTAAGAATGAAGCTTCTTCTAACTTTTCACTTTTAGGATAACTTGATGCAAAACGCTCAAACTGATAACCTGCCACATAATAATCATTCATTTTATAAAATGAATTAGAATACAAATACATGAGTTTTTCAGCCTGTGGCTTCCCTCTATAATTAGGTACTATTTGAGCAAACAATCTATTAGCTTTAGCATATTTACCTTCATTATAAAGATCTTCCCCCATTTTAAACTTAGGAGCAATTTCTTCAGCTTTTAATACTTTGTGATATTCACTACATGAACTTAACACGATGAATGCCAATAATATGTACAGAGATTTTTTCATAGATTTAAAACAGGATGCAAAATTAAGTTATTATTATGGATTTTAAAAATATAATTTTGCCACTAAAATAATTGTTGGAATACAGTAAACACTAGGTTTAAGTTATATTTAACATTAGTTAAATTCAGTTACAAAACGCTTAATATTCTCTTTTAATCGTTTTGATGCTGGAACAAGTGGTAATCGAACAGTGTCTTGACATAAATTAAGCGCCTCGAATACTGCTTTAATACCTGCTGGATTATTTTCTTCGAAAATATATTCAACCACATCCATTAACTTAAAATGTATATCGAAAGACGATTTAGGATCACCTTCTAAACCTAAACGAATCATTTTAGAAAACTCGCTTGGAAAAGCCTGTCCGATAACAGAAATAACACCTGCACCACCAGCCAATACAACACTTAAAGCTAAATCATCATCTCCAGAAATAACAAGGAAATCTTCTGGTTTGTTCTTAATTAATTTTAGATATTGTGATACATTATTACCAGCTTCTTTTACGGCAATTACGTTGCCAAAATCTCTTGCCAATCTTAACGTCGTATCTGGCTCTATATTTTTTGAAGTTCTACCTGGAACATTATATAAAATTATATCAATTGGTGATGCTTCAGAAATTGCTTTAAAATGTTGATAAATTCCTTCCTGTGTAGGCTTGCTATAATACGGTGATACCGATAAAATAGCATCTATACTGCTAAAGTCAGTAGATCTAATTTCTTCAATAATATTAGCTGTATTATTTCCTCCAATACCCAAAACATTTGGCACTCGACCATTATTTGCTTCAATAATTGTTTTAATTACAGCTTTCTTTTCCTCTTTGTTAAGCGTTACGCTTTCACCAGTTGTACCACAAATAACTAGGTAATCGGTCCCATTTTCAATATTAAAATTAACGATATTAGCTAAAGCATCGTGATCGATAGTTAAATCGGATTTAAACGGTGTAACTAAAGCAACTCCGGTTCCAATGAACTTACTATTCATTTCAAATTTTGTTTAATATAGTTAGGTACTTAAAAAGTTCTTTTTTAAATACTTTAAATTCGTTCAAATTAGTTTTTATAATTAAATCATTAAGTCGAGGGTCTGTTTGCAAAATCCCAACTTTAAATTTTGCTTTAGACAATCCAGATAATAATTTTAATTCTAAATCGTCGCTTGTGTAATAACTTATTAATGCATCATAAGGTGTATCAAGAAACGATTGTAATTCAATATTTTTAATTGCTCCTTTCCAACCTATGTCTTTTGGATTGAAGCACACCTCCCAAAAATTAGGTTTTTCACTCTTTGTTGGTGAAAAAGCAATCACTTTTAATCTATTAGGGCGTACTTTAATATAAGTGGCTAAATTTCGAAAACGCTCAAAGTCATCAACCTCATCAATATTTAAAATAACCCCTAAACTTTTTATTTTACTATCATCCACATAAACATGACGTTTAGATAGTATTTTGTTTAAATACTTTTTATTAGATTTTTCTTTAAAACCCTTTAAAATCATTTATATTTATACTTTCCGCAAAGGTAACAAAAGTACTTTCAAATTATTCGTATAATATATGAGGATTACACATTTCTTTTTTTTGTTATATTTTTTGTTTTTTTTAAACTGTAAAAATGAAAAACTTCATCTTGTTGAAATTGAAGGTAAAAAAATTGAAATTTCAGACAGCTTAGAAACGAATTCTGAAATTGAAGCATTTATAGCGCCATTTAGGAGTCATATTGAAAAAGATTTAGACAGCGTTCTTGCATATGCGCCCGAAACTTATTCTAAAACAGATGGCCATTTAAATACAGCTATCGGTAATTTTATGGCAGATGCTGTTTATGAAGAAGCTAACCCAATATTTAAAAAAAGAACAGGGCATGACATTGATTTTGTTTTATTAAATCATGGGGGAATCCGTTCTATTATTTCTAAAGGTAATCTCAAAACAAGAACAGCTTTTGAAATAATGCCTTTTGAAAACAGTATAGTTGTTGTTGCTTTGAAAAGTAATCAAATTGATAGTCTGGTTAATTATTTAAAAGCTGCTAAACGAGCGCATCCAATCTCTAAAATAAAGCTCGTTCTTGATAAAGACTTTGAAGTTATAGACGCCACAATTAAAGGAAAAAGTATAGACCCAAATGCCACATATTATGTTTGCACAAATGATTTTTTATATAATGGCGGGGATCGTATGACGTTCTTTAAACCTAATGATAGCTTGTATGTTCTTAACTACAAAATACGAAATGCGTTGATAGACCATTTAAAAAAGGTTGATACTATTAACCCAGTTATTGATGATAGATTTATCCAAATTAAATAATTCAAAATGAGACGTAGAGATTTTATTCAAAGAACCGTTTCTGGAACTGCTGCCATAGCTATAGGAGGTATTGGCCTACAGTCTTTTACAAATTTAAAATCTAAAAAGAAAATAACTATTCTACATACAAACGACGTTCATAGTCATATTGACGCTTTTGGTCCAGAGGATGGGAGAAATGCCAATAAAGGCGGTGTTGCTAGAAGAGCAAGTCTCATTGAGTCCATAAGAAAAGAAAATGCGCACACTCTATTATTGGATGCAGGTGATATTTTTCAGGGCACACCATATTTTAACTACTATGGAGGTGAGTTAGAATTTAAGCTTATGAGTAAACTAAAATATGATTTAGCCACAATTGGTAATCATGATTTTGATAATGGAATAGATGGACTTTATGCGCAATTACCTTATGCAGATTTTGAATTCGTTTCGGCCAATTACGATTTCTCAAACACAATAATGGATACACATACCAAACCCTATAAAATATTTATTAAGGATGGTATTAAAATTGGAGTTTTTGGTTTAGGAATTGAGTTAAAAGGACTTGTTGACCCCTCTTTGTCTAAGGAAACAAAATATTTAGATCCCGTTGAAGCTTCGCAAGAAATGACTAGAATACTAAAAGTTGATAAGCAATGTGATTTAATAATTTGCTTATCACACTTAGGCTATCATTATCGAAATAATCCAAATAAAATAAGTGATTTAAAACTCGCATCGCTTACTAAAAACATAGACTTAATAATAGGTGGCCACACGCATACTTTTTTGCCGAAACCAACCATTGTAAAAAATATTGACAATCAGAGTATGCTAGTAAATCAAGTTGGGTGTTACGGTATTAATTTAGGAAAGATAGATTTTTATTTTGATTCTGATAAAAACAAATCTGCAAACGGAACTTCCATTATTGTTTAATTTTTTTACTCTTTTTGAAAAGTACTAAGATTTACTTCGTCTAAGGCATTGTAAAATAGCTTACCATGAAAAAAAACATACTTCTGGCACTTAGAATAATAGTTGCTCTAATTTTAATTCAGACACTTAGATTTAAATTTACTGCGCATCCAGATAGTGTCTATATTTTTGAACAAGTTGGACTCGAACCTTTTGGAAGAATTGGTATAGGCCTATTAGAACTTATTGCGGGTATCTTATTGCTAATACCAAAAACAGTTTGGGCAGGCGCCTTATTGACTTTGGGTGTTTTAGGTGGCGCCATCATGATGCATTTAACCATGCTTGGAATAGAAATAAATGGAGATGGCGGATTATTATTTTTAACAGCGGTAGTTACTTTTATTTTATCTGCTATAATTCTTTATCAGTTTAAAAAAGATATTCCTTTCTTAAAATTATAGCTATTTAAAAACCTCATTACCCGATAAAATGGTCGTCTCTTCTTCACTTAATGTGGCCTGCTTATAAAATAAATAGAAGGCAATTACCATAAGCATTGTATAGAATATATCTAAGAGAATTTTAGATGAAATATACAAATAAGCTATTTGAATTACTTCCGAAAAAACAATACTAAGAGATCCTAAGAACATTAATAATGATTTTTGTGAATCTTTATAAAGAAAATTAATCAGTGAAGCAGAAAGTACTAGTAGAATAGCTATGGTGTAAGTGGATTCTACAACAATTTCTCCTGTAACCACTATATAAGGACTCACAATCTTGAAAAGTACATATAGCAAGTACCCGTTTAATAACCCTAAAACTAATAGGTGTACAAAAAAGTTTCTTACGACTATTTTAAAATTTAATGACTTGATAATATTATAAAATAAAACAGAATATGCTAAAGCATACAAACCGTTACATGCATAATATAAAAAAGAATAAGGTACGTTTTTTGAAACAATAGGTAATATGTCAGATATAGATAACAATTCTGCTACTGAGAAAAGAATTAAAAACAAGGCAAAACAACAAAGTTTTGGTTTGTAGTTAATAATAAAGAGTGCCGTGATTGATGGTACAATAAGCCCCCTAGAAAATACAGCCAACCAGGACATATCGCTAAATTCAAATACAGCAAAAAACATACATAAAAGTATGATAAAACCAAATAAGATTTTTGATATGCTCATAACTAGAGTTTATTAGTTTGAGCAACAAATATAAAAAAATATTACAATTAAACGATAAATAAATACTTTTTATCGATATTTTTTTAAATTATTTTAATTTTTGTAAGAATTCATACTCATTAATTAATACTATGTCAAGCTTTTCTGCTTTTTCCTTTTTACTTGGCCCCATATTATTACCAGCAACAATATAGCTTGTCTTAGAAGAAATTGAACTACTTATCTTACCACCATTATCCTCAATCAGTTTTTTTAGCTCATTTCTTGAAATAGATTCAAACACGCCGGTCACAACTATTATATCGCCTTGAAGAATATTTGTTTGACCTAAGAGCTGTTCTGCAGACATTTCCAGTTGGACATCAAATCCTTTCAACCTTTTAATAATTTCATTGTTTTCTTCTGAACTAAAAAAAGCATTAACACTTTCGGCTATTTTTATTCCAATTTCATCCACATTAACTAAATCTTCTTGAGAAGTATTTGCAATAGCATCTATAGTTTTATAATGTTTCGCTAATTTCTTCGCTACTGTTTCTCCTACATAACGGATACCTAATGCAAATAGAACGCGCTCAAAAGGAATATTTTTTGATTGTTCTATACCTTTAATTAAATTATCAGCACTTTTATCTGCCATTCGCTCTAAAGGAACTACTTGCTCTTTAGTTAGTTCATACAAATCAGAATAATTAGAAATCAAACCTTCATTTACCAATAACGCAACCGTTTCACTTCCTAAGCCATCGATATCCATTGCTTTTCTTGAAATAAAATGTTGAATTCTACCAATTATTTGCGGATTACAGCCATTATAATTAGGACAATAGTGCTGGGCTTCACCTTCTTGTCTAACAAGTTCTGTTTCGCATTCTGGACAATGGGTAAGATATATAGTTGGTGTGGAATCTATTGAGCGCTTATCTAAATCTACTCCCAAAATCTTTGGAATAATTTCCCCTCCTTTCTCAACATAAACCATATCTCCTTCCCTAATATCTAACTTTTCTATTTGATCGGCATTATGCAAAGATGCTCGTTTAACGGTTGTTCCTGCTAGCTCTACAGGTTCTAAATTTGCCACTGGTGTTATAGCTCCTGTCCTTCCTACTTGATACGTTATCGTATTTAATTTAGTTGAAACTCGTTCTGCCTTAAACTTATAAGCCATGGCCCAACGCGGCGCCTTAGCCGTATAACCCAACTCCTCTTGCTGCTGTATTTCGTTTACCTTTACAACAACTCCATCTGTTTCATAAGGCAAGTTGTGTCTTCGTGTATCCCAATATTCTACAAATTCTAAAACCTCATCAATTGAATTAACCAATTTAGCAGCATTAGGAACTTTAAAACCCCATGCTCTGGCTTTATCTAAACTTTCAAACTGCGTGTTAATACCTAAATTTGATCCCGTTAAATTATAAAGCAGACATTCCAACGGTCGTTTTGCAACTTCGGCACTATCTTGTAATTTTAAACTTCCGGAAGCTGTGTTTCTTGGATTTCTATAAGGCTCCTCTCCAATTTCAATGCGCTCTTCATTCATTTTATTAAAACCATCAAAAGGAAGTACAATTTCGCCACGTATATCAAATTTCGAAGGAAAATCACCTTTTAATTTTAGCGGTACCGATTTAATAGTTTTTACATTAGCAGTCACATTATCTCCCTGAAATCCATCACCTCTAGTAACAGCTTTCAATAAAACGCCATTTTCATAAGTTAAACTTATCGAAGCTCCGTCATATTTTAATTCACAAGTATATTGAATATCACCATCTACTAATTTCTTTATTCTTGTTTCCCAATCTTGTAGATCTTCTTTTGAATAAGAATTATCTAAAGAATACATGCGGTGCTCATGCTTTATAGTCTCAAAATTCTTAGTAACAGCACCACCCACACGTTGTGTTGGTGAATTTGAATCGAAAAATTCAGGATATTTAGCTTCAAGGTCTTGAAGTGCTTTCAGCTTTATATCGAATTCATAATCTGAAATGGTGGCGTTATCAAGAACATAATAGTTGTAGTTATGTTCTCGCAATTCATTACGCAGGTTTTGTATTTGTTGCTCTATAGTCATTAAACTCTATTAGCTTTTATCATTCTATCTTTTTTAAAGATATCTTGTTTCAACTCTATTTCTTTAAAATTGTTATTCTTTAATAGCCTAATCATATCGCTACCAAGATACTCATTGATTTCAAAAAATAACACCCCTGTTTCAGTTAAATTATCAACTGCAAACCTAGTAATGGCTTCATAAAACAACAATGGGTTATTATCTTTTACAAATAATGCTAAATGTGGCTCATTATCAAGCACATTAGCTTTCATTAACTGTTTTTCTTTTTCACGCACATACGGTGGGTTAGATACTATAACATCAAACTTCAAATTTTTAAATACTGCATTAGTATTCAAAATATCGACCACAGAAAATTGAACTTTCACATTATTTAAGACAGCATTTTGTTTGGCAACTTGTAGCGCATCAGAACTTACATCCAAAGCATAAACACTAGCGTTAGGTAAATTTTTAGCTAAAGAAATAGCAATGCAGCCGCTACCTGTGCCAATATCTAAAATTCTAATTGCTCCTTTCGTGTTCTCCTGACTAAGTAACCAAGCAACCAACTCTTCAGTTTCTGGTCTTGGTATTAAGACATTTTCGTTTACCTTAAAAGGCAATCCGTAAAATCCCGTTTCACCTAATATATATTGTATGGGTTTTTCTTTAATTAATAAATTCAGTGCATTCAAAATTGCCTCATTATTATCAATGCCGATTTTGTTATCTATAGCCAGTTGAATTCTAGTAATCTCATAGAACTCATCAATTAGTAGATAGAAAAAACTATCAACTTCTTCTTTTGCATAAATAGCATCTAATTTTTGATGAAATATGTTTTGAATGTCTTTTATTCTCATAAATCTCTTATCATCCAGACGCCGCACGAATAATGCCCAGTATTACCTAAAGATTTTTCTAAATGCTTAAACCCATAACTTTCATATATATGGATAGCTGTTTTAAGTTGTGGTGCAGACTCCAGATAGCACTGTTTATAACCCAAATCTGACGCAGCTAGCATGCACATTTCAAATAGCTTTTTGCCATAACCCTTACCTCTTACTTTGGGAGAAAAATACATTTTTTGAATTTCACAAACATCTTCATTAAAATCACTTAATGGCTTAACACCTCCTCCTCCAAGAATTTCACCATCATTATCCAAAACAAAGTAAATATCATTATTATTTTGATAGGACTCGTACATTCGTGGTGTTTCTTCATCCTCATAAGCAGTTCCTTCTAATGGAATTTTAAATTCATGAAAACAGGCCCTAATAATTTGCTCTATCTGGGCATTATCTTTGGGTTCAATTTCTCGAATAACTATAGTATCTTTACGCACTTCAAATCGCATTTTTGAATTAGTGAATATACGCCAAATCAAAAATATTTGAAATGAAACTAGCTTGAATTTTAATTATTTTAATCGATTAAAATTAATAGTATTAAGAATAGTTTAAATTTTATAAAATTCAGAAATAAAAAATAACGCATGAAAAGAGCTTTAGTATTATTAATAATATGTATCTCATTCGTTTGTTGTTCGGTTAAAGAAAAACCTCAATTTATTCGTGTTGAGAATATTAAAGTTTTAGAATCTACTTCTCGATATGTCACATTTACCGCGGACGCATTATTCGTGAATCCTAACGATATTGGTGGTGAACTAAAAACTGATGAAATAAAAGTCTTTGTGAACGACAATGAAATGGCTAGCGTATCTACCGAAAGCTTTAAAGTTCCAGCAAAAAAAGAGTTTTCAATTCCTCTTAAAACCAAAATTCCAACAGATAGTATTTTTAGCAATAAAAGTATTGGAGGTTTGATTGGAAGTCTATTTAGTAGAAAAGTGAAAGTTCAGTATAAAGGTGATATTATATATAAGGTATTTGGTTTTTCATATACTTATAATATTGATAAAACTGAAGATGTAAAAATTAAACTGTAACATTGAACACGCACGAAACTTATATAAAACGGTGCATCGAAATAGCCAAACATGGCTTAGGAATTACAAGACCTAACCCAATGGTTGGGTGTGTTATAGTTTACGAAGGTAAAATTATTGGTGAAGGCTTTACCAGTAAGTACGGAGGTAATCATGCCGAAGTTAATGCTATAAATTCTGTTAAAAACAAAGATTTATTAAAAAATGCCACACTATATGTGACCCTAGAGCCATGTTCACATTTTGGAAAAACACCTCCTTGTAGCAACTTAATAATAGAACATAAAATACCTAAGGTTGTTATTGGTTGTATTGATGACAATGAAAAGGTAGCTGGTAAGGGTATCGAAAAACTCAGGAGAGCTGGTTGCCATGTGATTAAAAATGTTTTAGAGGAAGAATGCAAAGCACATCACAAACGTTTTTTTACATTTCATAATAAAAAACGTCCTTATATTATATTGAAATGGGCAGAAACTAAGGATGGATTCATAGCTCCAGTATCAAAAAAAGAACAAAAACCAGTATGGATTTCAAATACCATATCCAGACAATTAGTTCATAAATGGCGTGCTCAAGAGCAAGCCATATTAGTAGGCACAAACACCGTTATTGCAGACAATCCTAGTTTAACAGTTCGAGATTGGACTGGAGAAAACCCTACTAGGATTGTTTTAGATAGAGAAGAAAGACTCTCAAGCAACCAAGCTGTATTCAATAAGAAGTCTAAAACAATTAGAATTACAAATAAGGACATTAATTTTACAAAGAATATAGTACAACAAATTTGCGACCTATTATTTTATGAAAATATAAACTCTGTAATTGTCGAAGGTGGTGCAAAAACGCTTCAAACTTTTATTGATCTAAACCTTTGGGATGAAGCTAGAGTGTTTATTGGAAATATGGCTTTTGGAAATGGAACTAAAGCTCCCAAATTTTCTGGCTTGTTAATTTCTGAAGAACAATTACAAGACAATATTCTTAAAACATATAAGAATGATTAAAGCAATCATTTTCGACTTTGGTAATGTGTTTATCAATTTAGATATTGAAGGTGCCAATAAAAATGCTACGAAAATCTTAGATATTGAAGCACTTCCAAATGATCTTCTTGAAGTTTTTGAACAATACGAAAAGGGACTAATTAAAACGGATGCTTTCACGTCTTATATAACTAATAAATATGATCATGTTTCGGAGAAAGCTTTTATAGATGTATGGAATTTCATGCTGAAAGATTTTCCTAAATATCGATTAGCCTTTCTAAAAACCCTAAAGCTATCGTCTAAAACAAAATTAATTCTTTTAAGTAATACGAACGAGCTTCATATTAATTGGATTAAAAAGCATGTGTCTTTCTATGAAGATTTTAAAAATTGCTTTGATGCATTTTATTTATCTTATAAAATCAATCTGGTAAAACCCAATCTTGATATTTTTAAGTTTGTTTTGAATGAAAATAATCTTAAAGCAGGTGAATGTCTTTTTGTTGATGACAATCAAGATAATATAAATGGAGCGCAATCACTAGGAATTAAAACTTGGTATATTGACCCAAAAACACAAGATGTTATAAATTTATATGACACAAAAAGCGATTTATTCTAGAATCATTGACTGAAAAAGACACATACAATACAATAACATCAAATACCGAACCTGTTTTATTCAAGGACAAGAATAGTAAATTTTTCGGCTATGCTTTTCCTGTCAATAATGAAGCAGAAGTGAAATCACATTTAGAACAATTAAAAAAAGAACATCATACCGCAAGACATTGGTGTTACGCCTATCAATTAGGAACCGAAACTATTACATACCGAGCTAACGACGACGGTGAACCTAATAATTCTGCTGGAATGCCAATTTATGGCCAAATACAATCATTCGAAGTTACTAACATCCTAATCGTTGTAGTACGTTATTTTGGAGGTGTTAAATTGGGTGTTGGCGGATTAATAAACGCTTATAAAACTGCAGCTCAAATGGCGCTTGAAGTTTCAAATATTATAGAAAAGACTATTAATATTGATTATTTAATTTCTTTCGATTATAAGAATATGAATAAAGTGATGCGCATCATAAAAGAAAGAAATCTAAATGTAATCTATCAAAAACTTGAGATGGATTGTCAAATGACAATATCAGTAAGAAAAAAGGATGCAGCATCTGTTTTTAAAAATTTCTATCATTTATTCGAAATAAACATAAAAAAACTTTAATCTAATTATCTAGTGCTTCCATAATATAATTAGGTGGTCGTGTTGGTTTATTCGTTTTCATATCTATAAATACCAACGTTGTGCTTGCTGTTGTTAAAATTTCACCTGCTTCATTAGTGATTTCATAGTCAAATTCAATCCTGACGGTAGGTCGTTTTTTAAGTTGAGTTTTTACATTAATTACATCGTCGTAACCTGCTGATTTTTTATAGTTTAAACTCAATGAAACTACTGGAAGCATGATACCATTTTCTTCCATTTTTTTGTAAGACACGCCCATTTTACGAAGCAACTCAATTCGTCCCATTTCAAGATAAATTGGGTAGTTACCGTGGTATACAACTCCCATTTGGTCGGTTTCCCCGTATCTCACTCTTATTTGTATTTCATCGAATTTCATAGGTGCAATTGAATATTTTTTTGTAGTTTCGGCTAGAAGCTAAACATGAGGAAAAATTTCTTAAAATTCAATAGTAAATCATTTTTTTTTTAAGAATTTTGTTCACATATTTGTCGAGCCTTACAAGGGGGGATTTTTGAGAAGCCAATTCTCATACTATTATAACTAACTAACAAGTCCGAAAATTAAATTTAATGAGTGTAACTGCGCAAACGGTATGGAATAATTGTCTTGAATTTATAAAGGATAACATTCAGCCGCAAGCATACAAAACTTGGTTTGAGCCTATTAAAGCGGTTAAACTTTCAGATAATGCATTAAGTATTCAAGTACCTAGTAAATTTTTCTACGAATGGCTTGAAGAACACTATGTAAAAATCCTTAAAGTCTCATTAACAAAAGAATTAGGAGAAAAAGCAAAGCTCGTTTACGTTATTAAAATGGAAAACACTTACGGTAACAAACAACCATTTACCGAAAAAATTCCAAGTTCAAACCGAACATCCGTAAAAGCACAAGACGTAGATATCCCGCTGAACAATAAAAGTCCAGAGTTGCGTAATCCATTTGTTATACCAGGTATAAGAAATGTAAAAATAGAATCTCAATTAAATCCAAATTATAGTTTTGAAAATTTCCTAGAAGGTGACTCTAACCGATTAGCTAGAAGTGCTGGTTTAGCAGTAGCAGCCAAACCAGGTGGAACATCTTTCAATCCTTTATTAGTTTTTGGAGGGGTTGGTCTTGGTAAAACACACTTAGCGCATGCTATTGGAGTTGATATTAAAGATAAATATCCTGAAAAAACCGTTTTATACATTTCTGCAGAAAAATTCACACAGCAGTATATAGAATCAGTAAAAAAGAATAATAGAAATGATTTTATTCATTTTTATCAAATAATTGATGTTTTAATTATTGATGACGTGCAGTTCCTATCTGGGAAATCTGGAACTCAAGATGTTTTCTTCCACATATTCAACCATTTACACCAAAACGGCAAACAAGTTATTTTAACTAGTGACAAAGCACCCGTTGATATGCAAGATATAGAGCAACGTTTGTTATCGCGCTTCAAATGGGGTCTTTCTGCTGAATTACAACATCCAGATTTCGAAACTAGAGTTTCTATACTAAAGAATAAACTATACCGCGATGGCGTTGAAATGCCAGATGACATTATCGATTATGTTGCTAAGAACATTAAAACAAATGTCCGTGAACTAGAAGGTGCCATCATTTCATTAATAGCGCAATCGTCTTTCAATAAAAAAGAAATTACTATCGAGCTTGCCAAACAAGTTGTTGAAAAATTTGTTAAGAATACGAAGCGAGAAGTTTCTATTGACTACATCCAAAAAGTAGTTTCAGACTATTTCCAAATGGATATAGACACATTACAGTCTAAAACCAGAAAGCGCCATATTGTACAAGCTAGACAATTAGCCATGTTCTTTGCTAAAAAGTTCACAAAAGCATCGCTAGCAAGTATTGGATCGCAAATTGGAAAACGTGACCACGCAACCGTACTACACGCATGCAAAACAGTAGATAATCTTTCTTCAACAGATAAACAGTTTAGAAAATACGTTGAAGATATTGCTAAAAAACTTTCTGTTTAACACCTTTCATAGATGACTAAAATTCTCATGGTGTGCTTGGGTAACATTTGTCGTTCACCATTAGCGGAAGGGATTTTACGCTCCAAGCTGGCTTCAAGTACCTTTACTATTGATTCTGCTGGAACAGCAAGTTACCACATTGGAAATGCACCAGACAAGCGCTCTGTAGCAGTAGCAAATAAATATGGATTGGATATTTCAAATCTTCGAGGACGTCAATTCACAGTTTCAGATTTCGACATTTTTAATTCCATATTCGTTATGGATGAATCTAATTTTGATAATGTTTGCTCGTTAGCTCGAAATGAGGAAGATATAGGAAAAGTAAAACTTATTTTAAATGAGGTATATCCAAATCAGAATTATAGTGTTCCTGACCCTTATTATGGCGGAAATGAAGGTTTTGAAAATGTTTTTAAAATGTTAGATGAAGCTTGCTCTTTAATTGCAGATCGCCTTTCTTAGTAATCCTAAAAATATTAGTACTTTTATTTTTAAAATAATTTTCCACATATATAATGAATTCAGCAACTGGAAAGCTCTATTTAATTCCAACGACTTTAGGTGATAATGCACCACTAGAAGTATTACCAATTTCAGTAAAAAAAGTAGTTGAACAAATTAACACCTACATTGTTGAAAACGAAAAAACAGCCAGACGATTTATAAAAAAAATTAGTTCCGGAAAATCGCAAGGAGCATTACAAATATTTCATTTAAACAAATTTACAAATCCACTAGAACTGCCAGAATTTTTGAATCCTTGTTTACACGGTGTTGATGTAGGACTTATGTCTGAAGCTGGTTGTCCAGGGGTAGCAGACCCGGGAGCAGAAATTGTGAAATTAGCACACAAAAAAAACATCCAGGTTGTACCGCTAGTAGGCCCTTCGTCAATCCTAATGGCAATGATGAGCTCTGGTCTAAATGGACAAAGCTTTTCGTTTAATGGCTACTTACCTATTGATAAAGATGATCGTAAAAAAGAAATAAAACGATTGGAACGTTTATCTTTTGATAATAATCAATCTCAAATTTTTATTGAAACACCTTACAGAAATAACAAACTACTAGAAGATCTTTGTAATTTTTTAGGAAATAATACAAATATTTGTGTTGCTTGCGATATTAGTCTCACTACAGAATTTATAATGACAAAAGAAGCAAGTGCTTGGAAAAAAAATAAGGTAGACCTCCATAAGAGACCTACCATATTTATTATTCATAAAAACTAAACTACTTTAAATAGCCTTTGCTTTTCTATCTGCTTTTAGAAACGATGTATCATATCCTGAAAATTTCTTCATATAAATAGAAACTGTCGTTCCATAACCATCGGCGAAGTTATTCATTCCGTAACTTCTAAGATATTTTTTCACACTTCCTGGACCAGCTAAATGCGCTGCTGCTAGAATACCAGATTCAGTAACAAGAACACCATTAATTTTTTTTCCAACAAAATTTTTAATATCTCTTCTTAATATCCATTTATTACGTCTTGCATTAGCAATAAATGCTTTTTCTTGTAATTTAGGATCTTTTAAAAATTTACTTGGATTATGAATTCCAATAAGCTTCAATGTTCCTTTCCCAAATTGATATTTTCCAAGATATCCATAAGTATTTACACATGTATAATTACCTCTAGATTCTTTAAAGGCTAATGCCTCTTTAAATCCTACAAAAGATTTTCCTAAATACGGAGAAAATGTTTCGTCAGTGTCATTCGATGCCTCAATATTATTAGTAACATTTGCATCAAGACCTAGGTTATAGTTTAACACGAGGCCTTTTGTTGAATACTCACTTAAATCTATCGTTTCATTAGTTGAAAACGATGCGTACAATAAAATAGAAATTGTAAGCGTCAGGGTTAAGTAACTTGCAATATTCTTTATCATAATTTCTAAATTTCTTCAGTGCTTTTTCATTAGAAAGAACACATGAAATTTGAGCGTGCAAAATTAGATATTTTTTTTATACTTTCAAAATTAATCGATTATGTGTAAATTTTAATAGTAGAATAGATGAAATACACACCTATTTTTATTAAATTCTAAGGAAGGAAAGGGTATTTTTATCATATTAAATACATCGAAAATTGTCCTTAAAAACCGTGAATTTGTTTGGATAGCGGCAAGGTTTAAATCTAAACTCAAATAGAATTGTCGATACCTATTACCAGTATTAACTATTTGATTATCAATTATTTCATTACCGCTAAGCATACCTTCTCCGCTATAACCAAATGCAACATTTAGCCATTTAGGAATTTTACTCTTCTTAAAAAAAGAATGCAGGTTTGCGCTTAACCAATAGGTTTGTCCATTATAATCCTTCAATACCTGCTCTAAAAACGATTCACCGAGTTTATCAGGCCGTTTATCTGCAAAATTTGTTTGGTGAAAAGAGTACTTTACGGCAATTCTCTGTTCTTTCCACAATAATTCTTGTCCAATATACGCACTTGTACCGATGCCATTTGCTAAAATATCTCCCCATGAAAACCCCCATTCTTCAGAGTAACC
Organism: Algibacter sp. YIN40; assembly: GCF_057219435.1. Lineage (NCBI taxonomy): Bacteria > Pseudomonadati > Bacteroidota > Flavobacteriia > Flavobacteriales > Flavobacteriaceae > Algibacter > Algibacter sp. YIN40. Next base: position 49,038 of record NZ_JBXVVC010000004.1, read on the forward strand.
ATCTAGCACTTCTACAGCTGTTAAAAATCCAAAACCTAGTGTCGCGCCATACAATAATTGATCTTGCCTTCTAACACCGCTCCAATTAAGTATTTGAGCTCCATGCTTAGCCAATTGGTATGATGTAAAAACATGACCAACCTTATCCATCTGTAACCATTCATTATTATCATTTACTGTATGAAACTTTGAACGTTCAAAATCTGCATACCATAATTGATTCAATCCTATTAAAGAAATGGAAGCAAGAGAAGCTTCGGAAATAATTACAGCATTTCTTCGTGCTTTGTTTAAAGTATCGGATGGTGTTAAAAACACATCTATCTTAGACTGAGAAAAAGATATAATTGATATTAAAAGAAAAAGATATTTTAAGACTGCCTGTTTCATTACCTATTAATACCTTGAGCAGATAGGTAACGGTGGTATTCTCTCGCATTAACATTATGCTGAGCTAAAGTTTTAGCAAACTTATGAAATCCCAATCGTTTTGCATCAGCAGCAAAATAAAGGTATTTGTGCTTTTCATAATTCAAAACGGCATCAATTGCAGAAATATCTGGCATAGCTATTAAACCTGGAGGCAATCCTAAGTTCTTATAGGTATTATAAGGGGAATCTATCTCTTTGTGTACATTTAAAACCCTTTTAATTACAGTGTTTTTATACTTTGGAAGCAGATACGCTGCAAATTTTAAAGTAGGATCTGCTTGCAATGGCATACCAATTCTTAGCCTATTAATATAAACACCCGCAATTCTGGGTTGCTCACTTGCTTGCTTAGACTCTTCATATACAATCGACGCCAAGGCTATTACCTGATTTGGTGATAAACCAACCTCATTTGCTTTTTTAACTCTTGTATCACTCCAAAAACGCTGATATTCTTTTAGCATTCTATTTCTGAAACCTTCAGCAGTAGTGTCCCATTGAAACTTGTAGGTATTAGGCAAATACATACCTAAAGCTGTTTCTTCTTTAAACTTATTTTCATTTAAAAAAGAAATATCATGCAGTGCTTTAACCAATGAAACGCTATCTGCTTCAATTTGAGGCGCAATTCGTCCCGCTAATTTCTCTAATGAACTCTGATTATTGAACGTCACTTTTACTGGAACTTTTTTAATTCTGATAGAATTGATAATATCATTATTACTCATTCCTTTTTTGATAATGAATTTTCCAGATTTTACATTATTAGTATATTCCTTCTGTTTTGCAAGCACATCAAACTTATCAATATCTTTCAATAAAGGTTTCAATTGCTCCCTAACTTCATTATACCCATCGGTAGTTTTTACATAGATATAAGCTTCTTCATTATTAAAATTAGTGTTTGGAGATAACATTGCTCCGTAAATATAATATGCGAAATATCCAGCCACAATAAGACCTAAAAACACGATAGCAAGAAGTATTTTTTTTATATACATTTAATTATTTATTAGCTGATATAAGTATTCGTTTTTATATGCTTCATTATCAAAATTCCAATCTTTCTTAAGGCCTATTTTAACAAATCCTAGTTTTTCAAAAAGCTTAATGCTCGCTTCGTTCTCTTCAGAGATATCACAATACAACTGATGCAGGCCTAGTCGTGTAAAGCTATATCTCACTAAAAGCTTTAAAGCCTCATCTCCATAACCTTTATTTCTTTTATCCGACTTTATTAAAATACCAACTCCTGCTCTCTTATTTTTAAAGTCGAAATCGAAAATATCAATCAAGCCTAAAGATTCTTCTTGATAATTCGAAATAACTAATCGCAATTGTTTTACTTCAAAAATGTCTTTATGTGCATTTTCCAAATATTGCTTAATAAGAAATTTTGAATATGGAGTTTGAGTATTACTTAGTTCCCAGATAGATTCGTCGTTTTCAACCCTATGAATAAATTCTAAATCCTCGGGTTCTAAGGCACGCAAATAAATATTATCTCCCTTTAAGGTAATCATACGTTTCCCTTGAATACTAATTTCGCAGGCCCAATAAGCCATATATTAGAATATAGTCCATCTTTTTCATCAAAAGAAACCTGTAGTTCCCCTCCTTGAGCAATTAAGGTTACCAAATTGTCTTTTGTTTCCTCTAGCGCATGCATTGCTATAGCCACAGCAGTTACACCAGTACCACATGACAAGGTTTCATCTTCTACACCACGCTCGTAAGTTCTTACTGCAAAAGTAGCATCAGATATTTTTTTAACAAAGTTTACATTACTCCCAGCTTCATTATAGGGTTCGCCGTAGCGTATTTCAGCACCCTCCCTCTTAATATCAAAATCATCTAAATTCTCTTTAAATTGAACGTGGTGCGGTGAACCTGTATCTAAAAAAACATGACTACTATACTTTTCAACAGTATCTACATCTTGCATTTGCAGTTTTACAATATCATCTTTAATAGTTGCATAATGCAATCTATCTATTGCTTCAAATGTTGCGCTATCTTTAATTATGCTTAATTGTCGCGCAAAAGCAACAGCACATCTTCCACCATTACCACAAAGACTTTGACTACCATCAGAATTAAAATAAATCATTTCAAAGTCTGCTTTATCATGATTCTCAATTAAAATTAATCCATCAGCACCTATGCCAAAACGTCTGTCACATAATGACCTAACAAGTTTGGTATTATTTTTGTCGATTTTTTTCTGACGATTATCAATCATCACAAAATCGTTTCCTGTTCCTTGATATTTATAAAATTCTAACTGCATATTAAGGCACAAATATATGAATAAAGAATTTCTAATAATGAGTAATTAATTCTGGTATTAGAAATTCTTTATTATAGTTTCCCGCTTTCGCGAGAATAACAATTTCAATGGAAACCTCTCGGTTTACCGAGAGGAATGTTTGTTGAATAAAACTTTTTTTTTGATTGTTAAATAGTCGTTAAAGTTGAATTTTGGATTCAATAAATAATTAATTTTAAACGTTAATAATAAAACTTAAACTGAAAATTATGAAGAAGATTTTATCGTTAGTATTGATTTCGGCATTAGGTGGGGTTTTCACCTTAGGTGCGTACAAATTATTTCTAGAAGAAAAGCAGGCAGTTGTTGTAAATACACAAGAAACCATACCTACTTTTCTACCTGCTAGTACCACTAATACATTATACAAAGCTTATGAAACTCCAGATTTTGCTATCGCAGCAGAAAATAGTATCCATACGGTTGTCCATGTAAAAAACTTAACTTTAAGTACAGGGCAACTAACTTTTGAAGATTTATTTTTTGGAAGACGTAAGCAACGCGCCCAAGTTGGTACTGGTTCCGGTGTTATTATTTCACCAGACGGTTATATCATTACTAATAATCATGTAATTGATAAATCTCAAGAATTGTCTGTAACACTTAATGACAATAAAACCTATACTGCTAAAATTATTGGCACAGACCCAAAAACGGATATCGCACTTTTAAAAATTGAGGCAGATGAAGATTTACCATTTGCAACCTTTGGTGACTCAGACCAAGCAAAAATAGGCGAATGGGTTTTAGCTGTTGGCAATCCTTTTAATTTGACTTCTACAGTTACAGCTGGTATAATTAGTGCCAAATCAAGAAACCTTGACCCAACTGGAAAAAACGTGCATTCTTTTATTCAAACCGATGCAGCCGTAAATCCTGGAAACTCAGGTGGTGCACTTATAAATACTAATGGCGAACTTATTGGTATTAATACTGCTATTTCATCTCAAACAGGCTCATATATAGGCTATTCGTTTGCAGTCCCTAGTAATATTGCTAGAAAAGTTGTTGAAGATATTATGGAATATGGTAATGTACAAAATGGTATTTTGGGTATAACAGGTGGTACTTTAAATAGTAATTCTGCTGAACAAATAGGGGTTGAAGACACTCAAGGTTTTTATGTAGAAAGTGTGGTGGAAGATTCGGGTGCTGAAAAAGCAGGATTGAAAAAGGGTGATATTATTAAAGAAATCGACAATGTTAAGATAACAAAGTTTGCAGATTTAAGTGGCCACCTTAATACAAAACGCCCTGATGATATAGTTAATGTAACACTATCTAGAGATGGTATTTTAAAGACTGTTCCTGTTAAACTAATAAGAAATGAAACTTTTGTTCTTCCACTTGTAGGACAAGTAAAAAACTTAAAACCGCAAGATTTAAAGAAACATAACATCACTAATGGGATTAAAATCTCAAAATTAGATGATGAATATGCCGACTATTGGAAAAACAACAATGTAAAAGAAGGCACCATAATTACAGCAATAAATGATATTAAAGTAAATTCGGTTGATGATGCTCAAAATATTATTCAAAATAAGTCTGCTTCTGAGCCCTTAAGAATAGAATTAATTAATTCTGATGGTGAAAAAGAACGTTACAACTTTAGATAGTTTTATTTATATAGTTTAGTTGAAAATAGCCCTCTTTTTAGAGGGTTATTTTTTTGTTAAAATACGCTACGAAAACGTTTGAAATATAGTATTTTTGCCAAAATTTTTTAAACAACACACTAAACATTTAGCAATGTCTTTTAACAAAACTTACGAAAAAGAATTATCGTTTCAAGCAGATCGTAGACGAGCAACCGTTGAATTTATAAAAACGGTTAGTGATTTATGGTATGATAAATCGATCGAACTCGTTATTTTCAGAAATCAATTGATTGATAGAAACGTTAGCCAAATTTTAAATTTGCATGAATATGCAGGCAAGTTTGTACAAAAGCCAATTTCAATTTTTGATTCTGTAGAAATAGCTCAAGCAATAAAAACGCTTGATATACCACCAGCTAAATTAGATATTGGAAAACTCACTTATGAGTATCATTTAGAAGATAACAAACACAACAATGCCACAGCATTTGTCGCTCAAAAATTAAAGGACGCGAACAAAAATGGAAAAATAGAACCCAAAGATGTAGTTTTATATGGGTTTGGAAGAATTGGACGCTTAGTCGCTCGCGAACTTATGGCACGCACAGGAAAAGGCAGTCAATTAAGACTTCGCGCTATTGTTATTAGGGGAACTATTAATACCGAAATTCTTGAAAAAAGGGCTTCTTTACTACGTAATGATTCTGTGCACGGTGATTTTCCAGGAACTGTGTCTATTGATGCTCAGAATAATGCTTTAATAATTAATGGTACAACAGTAAATGTTATATCGGCAAATGCACCTGAAGATATAGATTACACAAAATTCAATATTCAAAATGCTTTAGTTATCGATAATACAGGTGCTTTCAGAGACAAAGAAGCATTAAATAGACATTTAAAATCAAAAGGTGTAGATAAAGTATTATTAACAGCACCTGGAAAAGGCATACCTAATATTGTTCATGGTGTTAACCATTCCGAAAATGACCCAGATTCTGTAGATATTTTTTCAGCAGCATCCTGTACTACAAATGCGATTACGCCAATACTTAAAGTAATGGAAGATTCATTTGGAGTTAAAAATGGACATTTAGAAACTATTCATGCTTATACCAACGACCAGAATTTAGTTGATAATTTTCACAGTAAATACCGTCGTGGTCGTGCTGCAGGATTAAATATGGTGATTACCGAAACAGGTGCCGGCAAAGCAGTTTCTAAGGCGTTACCAAGTTTAGAAGGCAAATTAACTTCAAATGCGATTCGCGTTCCAGTTCCTAATGGTTCACTAGCCATTTTGAATTTAGAATTAGATAAAAAAGTATCTCTCAATGGCATCAATACCATCATGAAAAAATATGCTTTAGAAGGTAATTTGGTCGAGCAAATAAAATACGAGCTAAGCGATGAGCTAGTTTCGAGCGACATTATTGGCTCATCGGCTCCATCAATCTATGACAGTAAAGCAACTATTATTCGACCTGATGGTAAAAACGTAGTTCTTTATATCTGGTACGATAATGAATATGGCTATAGTCATCAAGTAATAAGACTAGCAAAATATATTGCCAAAGTAAGACGTTATACTTATTATTAATAGAAAAAATCTAAAATATAATCTTTTTCGTATATTAATTAGCCTCACAATGTGAGGCTTTTTGATTAACATGTGCTATTAGTAAACAATATTTTATAAATTCGTAAAACGAAAAACAACCAATTTAAACCAATCTTAAATGAAATACCTCAAGTATTTAACCCTTGCTATTTCTGTTTTTGCATTCAATTTATCCTTAAATGCACAAACTACACAAGAAGAAGAGCTGTCAATAAATAGTGGTACCATAGACAGCCAATTTGAATATGTTTTAAAAAAGTCTGGTAATTTTAAAGGCACCAATGGCCAACCATACGAAGCTGTTAAACGTAGCATGTTACTCACTTTAAGAGCACATACTATTGATTCTCTTAAAACGATTCATAAAAATCTTGCTGAAACAAAAACTATAGTTGACACTCAAGCTAAAGAAATAGCTGATTTAAAATCGAATCTTTCAAATACACAAAGCACCTTAGATAAAACCAATACCGAAAAAAACAATATGGCTTTATTTGGCTTACAAATGAGTAAGGCAGGTTATAACATGCTTATGTGGAGTATTATAGGTATCCTTTTAGCGCTACTAATTTTATTTTTTTACAAATTCAAGAGTAGTAATTCTGTTACTCGTGATGCAAAAAAATCCTTATCTGAGATTGAAGAAGAATTTGATGAGCACCGTAAAACAGCACTAGAGCGCGAACAGAAAGTGCGTCGTCAATTACAAGACGAAATCAATAAACAAAAAGGCGCTTAATTACACCATTTAAAAATAAAAAAAATCTGTAATTTCACATTACAGATTTTTTTATGGAAATTAAACAAGCAAGCATAAACCACTTAGACCTTTTAATCCCGATTTTTGATGGCTATCGTGTGTTTTATAGACAGGAATCCAACTATGATGAGGTACGCACATTTTTAAAAGAACGACTCACAAAAAAAGACTCTGTAATTTATATTGCATTTATTAATGATGTCGCTGTTGGTTTTACGCAATTATATTTTTTATACTCTGCTGTTTCAATGCGTCCTATGTATTTACTAAATGATTTATATATAGATTCTAACTACAGAAATAAAAGCATTGGTACTGCACTAATTAATAAAGCGAAAGCACTTTGTAAAGAAAAAAAATATAAAGGCTTAGTTATTCAAACAGAAGACACAAATCCTGCTCAACATTTATATGAACGTGAAGGTTTTGTAAAAGATACCGATTTAATGTTTTTTTGGACTAATAATGTGTTTTGATTTTATTTAACAATAAATAAATTTAACAAGTGTTAAACTTGTAGTATTAAAAAAGCGAAACTTTAATTTTGAATTAATCCAACCAGAAGAGAACGACCTCCAAAATCCCAATCAATTAAATTACCTTTGTGAATCACAAAGAATACTATGCGCATAGATATTATAACTGTTTTACCAGAATTACTAAAGAGCCCTTTTGAAGCCTCCATTTTAAAACGCGCAATTGCGGCTAATTTAGTAGAAGTTCATTTTCATAATTTACGCGATTATACTACAGACAATCACAAGTCTATTGACGATACCCAATTTGGCGGTGGAGCTGGTATGGTAATGATGGTTGAACCCATTGACAAATGTATTTCTGCATTAAAAGCAAAACGTCATTATGATGATATTATTTATATGACTCCAGATGGTGAGACTTTAAATCAAGGTATCGCTAATCAAATTTCATTAAAAGAAAATATTATTATTCTTTGTGGACATTATAAAGGAGTTGACCAACGTGTTCGCGATCATTTTATAACCCGTGAAATTTCTATTGGTGATTATGTGTTGTCTGGTGGCGAATTAGGCGCAGCAGTTCTCTGTGATGCCATTATACGCCTTATCCCTGGTGTTTTAGGAAATGAAACCTCTGCCTTAACCGATTCTTTTCAAGATAATTTACTCGCACCTCCTATTTACACGAAACCTCGAGAATATAAAGGCTGGAAAGTTCCAGAATTATTGTTCAGTGGCAACCTTCCAGAAATTGAAAAATGGCGCGAAGAACAAGCTTATAGACGTACCAAAGAGCGACGTCCAGATTTATTAGATGAATAAAACAAAACATATCGTCGTACTAACTGGCGCTGGTATAAGTGCCGAAAGCGGTATTAAAACCTTTAGAGATGCCGATGGTTTATGGGAAGGGCATGATGTTATGGAGGTGGCTACACCAGAAGGTTTTGCTGCCAATCCAGAATTGGTACTAGACTTTTATAATCAGAGGCGTAAACAACTTTTTGAGGTTGAACCTAACCAAGCACATTACGATTTAGCTTCACTAGAGGACAACCATAAAGTCTCTATAATTACTCAAAATGTAGATGATTTACATGAGCGCGCAGGTAGCCACGATGTAATTCATTTACACGGTGAATTATTAAAAGTGAGAAGTACTTATGACGGTAACGATATTCTGAAGTGGAAAAATGATTTAGTTTTAGGTGATTTGTGCAGAAAAGGTCACCAGCTAAGACCTCATATCGTCTGGTTTGGTGAAGATGTCCCAATGTTTGAAAAAGCTGTAGAGATTTGTGAAACAGCCAATATTTTAATCATTATTGGTACTTCCATGCAAGTATATCCGGCAGCCTCTTTAATGCATTATGTTCGGCAAAATACTCCGACTTATTTTATTGATCCAAATCCTAATATTGACAATAAAAAGAATTTAACGGTTATTAATGAAACTGCTACAGTTGGCATGCAAAAAGTTATTGAGCTATTATAAACAACCTATTATTTCCATTCCAGTCTGCGCTCCCAAATTTTATCGGCAGCTCTTAGTGCTAATGCCATGATTGTTGAAGTAGGATTAACACCAGCACCAGTAGTAAAGGAACTCCCATCGACAACAAATAAATTTGGCACACCATGTACTTGATTTGTAGCATCAACTACCGAATTTTTTTCATTTGTACCCATTCGCGCTGTTCCCATTAAATGTGCCATATTTGAAGGCGGTGGAACAACTACCTCTTTAGCTCCAGCCGCTTCCAGTACTTCTGTTGCTTTTTCGGTCGCATGTTCTAACATTTTTTTAGAATTATCTGATAGGGTATAGGTTACTTTAGCAGCTGCGATGCCATTTGAATCAGTTTTCTCTTCATCAAGTGTTACAGTGTTCGTTTCTTCTGGTAAATCGTCTGCTAATATTGTAACTCCTACTTGATGCGGAAACAATTCACCAAACGCACTATGGTGTTTACTACCCCAGGGAATTGGATTTCCAGATAGAATTCCTGTAACTTGAGATAAGGGACCAAAGGTACGCTCACCATAGAGCATATAACCCCGCACAAAATCACGACTCTCATCTGTTTCATAAAATTGGTGACTAAACAACGGACTTCCCATAGGACCAATGTGCCCATCCATAACCTCATCAAAAATACCATTGATAAATAATGCAGGGTGATTCATGAAATTTTTTCCAACTAATCCATTACTATTACCTAGTCCATCAGGAAACATGTTAGATTTTGAATTTAATAATACACGTGGTGTTCCAATACCATTACAACACACTACCACTACTTTAGCCTTAATTTCCTGAATATTGTCATCCTTATCGAAATAAATTGCTCCTTTTGCTCTTCCTTTTCTATCTAGAGTTACTTCTTTTACTCGCGACCATGTTCTAATCTCTGCTCCTTTATCAATAGCTAAAGGCCAATAAGTACGATCGGTTGTTGCTTTAGCGCCCATTGGACAACCAAACATACATTTACCGTGTAGCATGCATGGTGATCTATCCTTATAGGCTTTTGAAATAATGCCTTGATCATTTACCCACCAGTGCCATCCTAATTTCTCAAAGCCTTTCACCAATGCATTGCCCATTTTACCAATTGGCAAAGGTGGTGTTTGTCGAGGTGACCGTATTGGGTTTGCTGGGTCTCCAACGAGCCCAGATATTCCAATCATTTGATCGTTAAAATCATAATAAGGCTCCAAGTCTTTATATGAAATTGGCCAATCATCAGCAACCCCATCAAGCGTTTTAACTTTAAAATCGGAAGGATGAAATCTTGGAAACAGCCCTTGCCAATGTATGGTTGATCCACCAACCGCATTAAACATCATAACAAACGGAGGATTCTCACCCGCTGTTGTAACCGGGTAATCTTCTTTTAGATTTCTAATATTTGGGCTTAAACTAAAATCACCTCCACGAGTAAATTGTGTTTCATAATCTGGTTTCAATGAAGGAAATGTTGAAGGGTCGATCCAACCACCTTGCTCCAAACAAACAACCTTTGCTCCTTTTTCTGTTAAACTCCAGGACAACGCCGCACCAGCCGCACCAGCACCAATAACTAAAACATCTATATCTTCATTTTTCATAGTATTTCGATTTTTGTGTACATCGGTGGCATCGCTTTTACACGGTCCAATAATTTTTCATCAAACGGTTCCATTTTTGGCCCCATCGTACCCGTAGGGTGTGGCTCGTAACCAATTAATTCATAAACTTTAGAATTCGTATAATAACTTTCGTAAGTGAAGTTTTTTATTACCGCGAATAAATCTGAGCTAGTTTTTTCTAAGGATTCTAAAACTTTTACTCTATCAATCTTATTTAAACTAATAAAATTTTTGTTCGATTTCTCCCGACTCTTATCTTCAAGATTACTCAAAAGACTTTGAAACACGGGCAATAATTCAGGTAATTCGTCTAAAACATTTAATATGTATTTTACACCTTCAACTTCTGATGCCGATGGCATTTTATTATTAGCTGGAATTATTTCATCCATTGCGTACTTTAAGGTTTCAAGTTCAGAATCAAGAAATAAAACGTTCTCTTTTACTTTCTTATCAATATTACAAGCAATTGGAAATGTTAATGCACCTGAAGCCAATAATACCTGTGCAGATATAATAGCCTTGGAGAATTGCCTCCTAGACCAAACTTTCTTTTTAGTCATTACAAATTAAAGGGTTGGTTACTAGCTCTTTAAAGATAGGTGGATTTGTTCAAAATTCCAACTCTCTATTAAGAATAAAAAATAATGAAGCCTTTATTTATTCTTCTCCTCAATCCACTTAGCCATATATTTGGTACTTTGTATACTATGGTGCTGTAGCATTTGCCCTATGAAATTATTTAGGCGTTTATCGTTAAGTTGTTTAGTTGTTTCATTTATTTTATAAATCAAATCTTTTTCAAAAGACACTTTATTAAATCGTGTATTAATAATTTCAAATCCGTTTAGTTGTTTTTCTTTCCACAAAACTTCATTGTTATATAATTGGACAGCTTTAGTAGCAAACTCTTGTGGATTGTCTTCAATAAATCCGTTAGATTTTAAATTCCCATAAATGCCTTCTGCTCCAATTGTTGTTGTAATACAAGGTGTTCCGTTCTGCATAGCATCAAATAACTTTCCTTTTAAGCCAGCACCAAAACGGATAGGCGCTAAACAAGCTCTAGTATTCCGCATGACCACATTAGCATCTTCTGCAAATCCCTTTATTAAAAATCCTTGCTTTTCATTATGTGACTGATTTACTTTTTGAGAAGCATAAGATCCGTAAATATGCAATTCAACTTGCGGTAATTGCTTTCTTATTAATGGCCAGATAATTTCTTTTAAATATAAAACTGCATTGTAATTTGGCTCATGTAGAAAATTGCCTATCGTGATAAAATGCTTTCTGTTATTAAAGACTGGAAGATTATTCAGTTGTTCATCTGAAATATTATCGAGTAAAAATGGCACATATTGCAATAAAAATGCATCTACTTTAAATTCTTTTTTAAGGATTTCCATTTCAGCTTCCGAAATAATCAAACTTAAATCGCATCTATAAATACTTGCTATTTCTCGCTTTGCGGTGTCGTTAACCAAATACTTAGTATTAAATGGCTTACTTTCCTTAAAAGCTTGTTGCCTAGCTTTACGTAAGCAGTGTAAATCTTCGGTATCAAGAATTTTTAATGCTCTAGGGCATTGCTCGCTAACCCGCCATCCGAATTGTTCTTCCATCATAAAGCGATCAAACATTACAATATCTGGATTCAATACTTTTATAAAATCATCAAAACCAGAATTGTTTAACTTAATAGAAACTTGTGCAACATTAATTTCTTCCAAATTAACAGCATTATCACTTTTTGCACATGGACTTGCGAATGTAATATGATAACCAGCAGATTGAAATACAGCAATTAATTGTATCATCCTGCTACCTGCGGCAGAACTTCTTGGTTCTGGCCAAACAAAGCCAATGATTAATAATTTTTTGGTTACCACTAATTCACGAATATTTAATTAATATTATGCGATTTCTCTCTTGCATTCTAGATGACTGTTTACTGTGGCAAAGGTTCTAGCCCATATTTTAAACGCACTAATTTTGCCCAATCTACAACCATTTGTATTTGTTTATTTGAAAGTTTAGCTCCAGAATGCATCCAAGTATAAGATTTTAATGGCATATCTTTGACTTCAACCATTTCGATAAGTTCTTCAAACTTACGGTCTTTTCGTTTCGTCGAATTTCCTATCCAATTGGATATATTAAAATGATGTTTCCCGTGGTCTATATGCCCTTTTAACCAATAGTTTACAGGAGTTATATTATTATACCAAGGATAACGCGTTACATCGCTATGACAATCGAAACAATTTTCTTTTAATATGAGTTTTACACTCTCTGGAGGATTGGTTTCTGCTAAAAAAGGTTCAATAGAACTAATATCTCCAGAATATTTTTCTGGTCGGAAAAACTGCGCTACAACAAAAACAACTAACAAAAGGAATAGCACTTTTTTTATAATTTTCATTTTAATACTTTTATTCTATAAAAATAGCGAAATCACTTTGACTACAGCAGAACTTTATAACGAATTAAATTATGTAAATCATTCTCGTGAAAAACGTTTGTATTATGCGGATTTAGTTACAAATAATCCAGATTTAATTTCAAAATTGCTAGATATCCTTTTTATGGTAGACGATAAAATATCACCACGTGCTGCTTGGGTTTTTGAATTTATGTGTAATAATGATATCGAAATTATAATTCCATATTTAGATAGGTTTACTGAAAACATGAAACACGTTCATAAAGATTCTGCCGTTCGTCCTATAGCAAAAATTTGTGAGTTTCTAACCAAAGCATACACCTCTAAAACAAATAACAACATTAAAAACGCATTAACCGAAACACATAAAGAGCGCATTATAGAAACCTGTTTCGATTATATGATAAACGACGAAAAAATCGCACCTAAGGCATACTCCATGAACACTCTGTTTTTACTTGGAAATGAATATGACTGGGTGCATCCAGAATTAGTTTTAATATTAGAACGGGATTTCCAAATGCAAAGTTCTGGATTTAAGGCAAGAGCTAGACATATTTTGAAAAAGATTAAAAAGCAATAACTTAGGTCTTCTAGCTTCGTCCTTCAAACTTTCTTTTCTATCTTTGCAACTTCAAAAATTAAACATAAAACATGTCATTATCAGCCTTAAATGCCATCTCACCAATTGATGGTCGTTATAGAAGTAAAGTAAATGAATTAGCACCTTATTTTTCTGAAGAAGCCTTAATAAAATATCGTGTTTTAGTGGAAATAGAATACTTTATTGCGCTTTGCGAAATTCCTTTACCTCAGCTCAAGTCTGTTGACAGTTCACATTTTGATCCCTTAAGAAAGATATACCAAGAGTTTTCTTCTGATGATGCTTTAGCTATTAAAAAAATTGAAAGTGTTACCAATCACGATGTTAAGGCAGTTGAATATTTTATAAAAGAAAAATTTGATGCCTTAGGCTTATCTCAATACAAAGAGTTTATCCATTTTGGATTGACATCCCAAGACATTAACAATACTGCTATTCCTTTGAGTATAAAGGAAGCTATGAACGATGTTTATGTTCCTGAATATTTCATAGTTTTAGAAAAGTTAAAGGCCTTATCTAAAGACTGGGCAGCTATTTCTATGTTGGCTAGAACACATGGGCAGCCAGCATCTCCAACCCGACTTGGAAAAGAAATTGAAGTTTTTGTAGTACGTCTTGAAGAACAGTTCAATTTACTAAATGACATCCCAAGTGCCTCAAAATTTGGTGGTGCAACAGGGAATTTTAATGCACATCATGTAGCGTATCCAAATATTGACTGGAAAGCTTTTGGAGGTAGTTTTGTTCAAGAAAAATTAGGTCTACAGCATTCGTTTCCAACAACACAAATAGAACACTATGACCACATGGCCGCCTTGTTTGATACTTTAAAGCGTATTAACACCATTATAATTGATTTAAATAGAGATGTTTGGACTTACGTTTCAATGGATTATTTCAAACAAAAAATTAAAGCAGGTGAGGTTGGAAGTAGCGCAATGCCACATAAAGTGAATCCTATTGACTTTGAAAATTCTGAAGGCAACCTAGGTATTGCTAATGCCATTTTCGAGCACCTATCTGCAAAATTGCCTATTTCTAGACTGCAAAGAGATTTGACCGATAGTACGGTTTTACGAAATGTTGGTGTACCTTTTGGACATACACTTATCGGTTTTAAATCCACCTTAAAAGGACTTGGCAAACTATTACTAAATGAAAGTAAATTTGCTGAAGATTTAGAAAATAATTGGGCAGTGGTAGCCGAGCCTATACAAACAATATTGCGTAGAGAAGGATATCCAAATCCTTACGAAGCATTAAAAGGATTGACGAGAACGAATGAAAAAATAAATCAGATTTCTATTTCTAATTTTATAGATACTTTGGATGTTTCTGATGCAATAAAATTTGAATTAAAAGCTATTTCTCCTAGCAACTATACAGGCATATAATATGTTAAGCGATAAACAATCACTAATACTTTGTGGCATTCTTGCTGCAGGTATTTTTGTGACTGGAATTCTAAATATTCTAGATAATTTTATAGTTTTAACGGTTCTCACAATAATTTTTCTAGTTATAATAGGTAATCTCCTTTATGTTCAGAGCCAAGAAAAAGAAGATACTTCTGAAGATCAAGAATAAAAAAAGGGTTGCTAATTAGCAACCCTTTTTACATTAACATTAATACTATAATTTATTTAAAAAAATTCATAATATCCTGCACATTAGACTCATCTACATTCGCATCTTTTAATGCTGAAACCAAAGTCACCATTTTATCTGGACTCATATCGTTTCCTAAAACGCGTACAACACCAAATCCTAATTCCTTAGCACTGCCAAAGATTATTACCTCATCAGCTTCATCATCATCCCCAATATATTTTACAACAATTTTGTTTCCTTTATCACTAAACTCCATCAAGTCGTTGTATTTATCACTACTTAAAATAGTCTTTACCTTTTCAATTTCACTTTGTAGTGTAGCGGCATTTGATTCATTTGCTTTATAACCCAAAAAGTTTAATCGCTTAACTGAATTATAAGCTTCCTTTTGCTCTTCGGTAAATGCGCTAGCATCAATTTTAACCATTGATAGTGGTACATCTTGCGAAATAAAATTTGCTGATTCTTGGCTATCTACAAAATAACGCTGCAAAGTGGGTCCATTATTACAACTAGTAAAAATTGAAGCCATTAAAAATATTGATGCTATGTAGTTGAATATTCGTTTCATTGGTTGATTGTTTTTTGATTGACAATTACGATATGCTGATGAATAATTTCATCAGCATATCACAACTGCTCATTTTAAGATTGATTGTTATTATTCCTTTTTATCTAAATGCTTACCTCCAGGAATATTCATTTTATCGGTAAGTTTAGAAATTTCGTTCAAATTGATATTTCCAGTAAGTGATACTACTACAGTTTCTATGTTACGATTTTCACCATTAATCTCAACACCTTTCCCTTTCATAGCTTTATCTATTCCACTAACAAAGATTAAAAGTTCCTTAACATGATCTGCATCTTTCCCTTCTTGCACATAAAATTTAACTTCTGTACCATCATCTTTCACTTCCATTAATTCCTCTAAAGAGCTTGAACGAGATTTTACCCATTTAGAAATATCTGAAGAAATGCCTTTGTTATCTGTTACTATAGTTTTAAAACTAGTAATACTTTTAACCATTTCCATATATGATTTAGCTTCTGGGTCGTCTATATTAACACCCATTTTTGCTAACATTTGAAACATTTTAGGCTTAATGTTTACATAAGTAACATCTGGACTATCACTATACTTCTCAAAAACATTTTGAGCCATTCCTGTTATAGGCAATAACATAATTGCCATTACTAATACTATTAATCTATTTTTCATTGTTCCTGTTTTTAAATTATTTAAAGTTTTCATTTTTTGATTTTTGATTTTTGATTTTTGATTTAATTAGTTCTTAAAAATTATACTTGTTGTATTATCAATTTCATTTAGATATCCTAAAGCCGAAGTTCCTTTATTAACTTCATTTAGATATCCTACAGTTGAAGTTCCTTTATTAAAATGACCAGAAATCATTTCTAAAGATTTTACAACTTCATTATAAGCTAGTTCTTTTTCAGATTCACTATAAGTGCCTAGATCACTATTAAATGAATTACTAAAATAAAACCCCAACATTAAAAGCGCTACCGCTGCGACAGAAATCCATTTGTAATTAAAAGTACGTTTAGTTTTTAATGGAATGTCTTTAGTAAATTGTTCTTGTTGGTTTACCAAAAAATAGTCGAACATAGGTTTATACATTTCTAAATGAGATGCTACAGTGTCGCTGGAAAAATAGTTTTTCAACACTTGCTCTTCTTTAAGCGATGTTTCGCCGTTCTCGTACTTTTCTAGTAATTTTTCTATATTATTTAATACCATAATTATGTGTATTAGTTAATTTTTCTCTTATTGTTTTTCTTGCTCTCGATAAGTTTACACGAACTGCGGTATTATTCATATCTAGCATTTTTGCAATCTCATCGTAATCATATTCTTCTATATCTCTTAATTGAATTATTAATTTTTGTTGCTCAGGTAAGTCTTCAATAATCTTTGCTACCCAACTAACACTATCATTTAGTTCAACTTGTTTTTGTAATGCGGTTTGCTTATCTTCATAATTGCTATGAACAATTTTTAAATTCTGGGCTTGTTTAGATTTAAGCTTATCGAAACAAAAATTCTTTGTCATGGTCATAGAAAATGCTTCTACATTTTTATACTCTACTATTTTAGCTTTGTTATTCCATAATTTCAACAGTACCTCTTGCGTCGCATCTTCAGCTTCTTCGGTAGAAACTAATAAGCGCTTTGCTAATCTAAAGACCTTATCTTTAAAAGGCATTACAATATTTAAAAACTCGCTTTGAGTCATTTTTGGTTTGGTTTAGTAAAACAGCTTAGTTATTGCTATTTGATATTACGACGACACAGTATTTGTTTTGTTACATCGTAAACAAAAAAATAATCTTTAGGGAGTATCCCTTCCCGATAGCTCCCGATAACCATCGGGACGGGAGGGTCGGGCTTTACGTTGCAAGTCCTCCCTCCCACTTGGGTTCCACTGCAATCCCTTACGCAGGCAAATCAGCTAAATTGGAGTTAATTAAACGCCATCAACTAAATTAATTTGCTAGCGTCTAAGTTAAGATTCAACTAAATTTGAAAAGGTTTATTTTTAATTGCACAATATTGTAAGTAAATTTAGGGTTTTAAAGACTAATCTTTATATAATAAAAGCTATGAAAAATTATAAAGCCCTAATAGTCTTGATTGTTACTTGTTTCATATTTACAAGTTGCTTTGAAGATAATGATGATGATACTATATCGGCAAGTCAAATAAATGATTTTGTTTATAAAGGCATGAATGCCTTTTATCTTTATAAAGATAACATTCCTAATCTTGCAAACGATCGTTTTTCTAATAACGGTGAGTATGCCGATTATTTAAATAGTTTTTCATCTCCGGAAGAATTATTTGAGAGTTTAATATATCAAAGACAAAGTATTGATAGATTTAGTTGGATTGTAGATGATTATATTGCGCTAGAACAATTTTTGAATGGAATTACCACAAGTAATGGTATGGAGTCTGAGTTCTATAGATACCCAGACGGCTCAAACAATGTATTTGGAGTAGTTGGTTATGTACTTCCCAATACTAGCGCTGAATCTCAAGGAGTTTTAAGAGGTGACATATTTTATGCTATTGATGATATACAACTCACAATAAATAATTTCTCGCAACTTGCGGGTCAAGATAGTTATTCCATTAACCTTGGGACTTATGAGACTAATGGCACACCAGATAATAATGATGATACTATAAATCCATTAAATGAAGCCATATCTCTTACAAAAGTTCAATACACAGAAAACCCTATTTATATTAATGATGTAATTATCGCTGGAGGAAAAACCATTGGGTACTTAATGTATAATGGTTTTAATGGCAGCTCTTCTGAGCTTAACGATGTCTTTAGTTCTTTTAAAAATACAGGAATAACCGATTTGGTTCTGGATTTACGTTATAACAGAGGTGGATTTTCTAGTAAAGCTGTTTTATTATCTAGTTTAATTACTGGTCAATTTAATGGAGAAATATTTAGCAAAGAACAATGGAATTCTGAATTGCACCAAGTGCTTGAAATACAAAACCCTGAACAATTATTGAATAGATTTATAAATAGCGAAGAGGGACTAACTCTTAATAGCCTAAACTTGTCTAAAGTTTATATTTTAACATCCCAAACAAGTGCTTCCGCAAGCGAATTAGTTATTAATTCTCTAAACCCCTATATTGATGTTGTCCAAATTGGCACAAATACTAGTGGTAAATACCAAGCTTCTATAACTTTATATGATTCACCAAATTTTGGAAGGCAAGGAGCTAGTCCAAATCATTCCTATGCAATGCAACCTTTGGTTTTCAAATCGGCTAACGTTAATGATGAAACCGATTTTTTTAATGGATTACCTCCAGACATAGAAGTCGTTGAGCAAATAAACAACCTAGGTGTTTTGGGTGATACTAGCGAACGGTTATTAGCCGCAGCAATTGACGATATTATTGGGACTGGAAAATCTTCTAGTCAAAAGAAAAAGATTTTATTGCCCGAGTTAAAATCGCTTCCACGCATAAATATGAGTTATAAAACCGGCTTATATAGTGACAAAGAACTGTCTAGCGATTTATTAAGAATGATTTTACTTGAACAAAATTAAAACCTATTTCAACTGGAGCTCTGGCAAAGATTCAGCTTTGGCGCTTTATCATTTGTTACAAAATGAGAAATACGCTATTGATGAATTAATTACAACAGTTAATAGTAATTATAATCGTGTTTCTATGCATGGATTGAGAAAAGAGCTTTTAATTGCTCAAACTAATGCTATAGGTATTCCTGCAAGTATAATAGAACTTCCTGAAATGCCAAGTATGGATGTTTACGAACAGACAATGCTTGAAACAGTTACAAGGTTAAAAAACGATGGATTTACACATTCTGCATTTGGTGATATTTTCCTTGAGGATTTAAGAGAGTATAGAGACAAGCAATTATCAAAGCAAAATTTACTCGCTGTTTACCCACTATGGAAAAGAGATACAAAAGAACTGTTAAATGAGTTTTTAGATTTAGGTTTTAAAACCATAATAGTTTGTGCTAATTCTAAATATTTTGACGAAGACTTTGTAGGAACAATAATAGATAAAAATTTTATAGATAATTTACCTGAAAGTGTTGATCCTTGTGGTGAAAATGGAGAGTTCCACACCTTTTGTTTTGACGGTCCCATTTTTAAAAACTCCATTGAATTTACTATTGGAGAAAAAGTGTACCGAGAATATGATACACCAAAAACAGATGACGATTCTATTTGTAAAAGTGACTATGAAAAATACGGTGTCTGGTACTGTGATTTAATTCCATAAAAAAAGGTCACTCCAAAATACTTTGAAGCAACCTTTTAAATTCTTTTTATCTTATTACAAATTCAAATTCAATCCTAAACTCACATTTCTACCTTTCGTTGTGTAACCCAAAATCTCAAAATAATCTTCATTTAATAAGTTAGTCACATTTACAAAAAGCTTCAACTTATTTTTAATTAACTTATGACTAAAATATAAATTGATTAATGAATAAGAACCTAATTCTTCATTTAAAAATGTTGAAAAATTAGTATCTGTTCTACTCCCAACAAACTGGTAGTTTAAAGACCCATAAGTGGTTTTAGAAAAATCATACCCCAAACTTGCATTTGCTTTATGTTTTGGCACTCGCAATCTTATACCATCTTTTACTTCAGTATAAGTATAATTGGCAGAAATTGATAAATTTTTTACAATATCTATCTGTGCTTCCAATTCAAAACCATGAACAATGGCATCTGAAGTAGCATTTTCATAAGCCGTTGTGTAAACTATTGTGTTTTCTTCTTTCCTATTAAAATAAATACCATTTAGACGAAACCCCTTTTTTGTGTTGAATTCCAAACCACCTTCTATAGTTTTATTTTCTTCTGGTTCTAAATCTGGATTTGCTCCAAAAAAACCAAATAACTGTGATAAATTAGGTGCAATAAATGAAGTAGCATAAGAACCAAATACTTTAGCATAGCCATTATTTACAGGAATATTATATGATGGATTTAAGCTGTATACAAAATGTGAACCATATTCGCTATGATTATTTAATCGCCCGCCAGCATTTAAATTCAATCCAAAATCTGAAATATAAACAACATTTAAATAAGGATCTGTGTTTGTAAAGCTTTCCTCTTCGGCAAATAAGCTTTTATAATCCCCATAATTTAAACCAACAATAGTATGAAAAGTGTCATTAAAAACATATTTATTGAACGCATCAATTACGTAACTATCAGCTTCATTAACAGAACCAAAATCTGAAATAGTCTCTCTATCTATTTTTGTATAAGCGGCATTAATTTGAAAACTCCCTTTTGTATAAGTGAATTTTGGAGATATCCCTACCCTTTTTTGTTGTGAAATATATTCATCGTTAGTATCTGCAAAACTATATGTTGGAGCAGGAAAACCATCAATATTGGTTTTAAACTTATCGAAACTAGCATAAGCAGATATTTCAAAACTATCTGAGAATTCATAATTCAATTTCAAATTCGTATTATATCTTGAAAAAGGATCTTTCTCTGGGTTCTCAGATTTTGCTGCAGATAGCCCATCGACGAACCTATTACCAAAACTCGCTAAATACGTAAACTTATTTAAAGTTCCGTTTACTGATACATTGTTGGTAAAACTTGTACCGTTATAATTCAAATCATCCTGAGTTTGATTTGTACCCATAACAGTTAAAAAGCTTGCAGAAATTTCCTTTTTTGATGACTTTTTGGTGGCGATGTTAATTACTGCAGTTGCAGCGGCATTACCATAAAGCGTACTTGCAGCTCCTTTAATAACCTCAATAGATTCAATAGTATTTAAATCTAATAGTCGTAAATCAAAATCGTTAGCTACAATCGATGGATCGTTTATCTGTACACCATCAATAAGCACTAAAACTTGTCGGTTATTTCCTCCTCTAACAAAGGTTCCTAAGTTCTGACCATCAACACTCCTACTTCCATTAATTTCAATACCACTTTTAGTATTAATTAATTCTGAAACCGTTCTACCTTGGTTTCTTTCAATCTCTTGTTGCGAAATTTTAATAACTGTTTTACCTGAATTTTCACGTTTCAATTTGAAGCGAGAATCTGAAATAACAACTTCATCAAGTTGCTCTAATTTTGTTGAATCATTTTGCTGTTGCGCAAAACCAACCAACGAGAATCCTAAACACAGGATGCCAAAAACATTCTTTTTTTTCATTTTAATGAATAATTACTCGAGAATCGCATAGACCTATACGCAAACTTTTATCCCGAAAGTTTAACTTATTTGTTTTGAAAATGGCAGGTCTCCTGACTT
Organism: Algibacter sp. YIN40; assembly: GCF_057219435.1. Classification (NCBI taxonomy): domain Bacteria; kingdom Pseudomonadati; phylum Bacteroidota; class Flavobacteriia; order Flavobacteriales; family Flavobacteriaceae; genus Algibacter; species Algibacter sp. YIN40. Next base: position 70,897 of record NZ_JBXVVC010000004.1, read on the forward strand.
GTTTTATGTTATTATACCTTCCCAACGCTAAGGTCAGTGGTAAATGCAGTTAATAACATCCTCTTTAAGAGGTGCTTAAAATCCCAATAGCATCGGGACGGCATAAACTTACAGTTGCGGGAACAGTTCTGGCATTTAACCAGATTCCCTTTTAATTTATTTGCATTTTGCAAACAAAACCAAAATTCGCAGCGAAAGTAAACATTTTGTTTAATGTTTCATTAAAAAGATTAAATAATCTTACTTTTGAAGCGTTAAATTTTATGATTTGAAAAATCTAATAACATTTTTTTTAATTTGCCTTTTATTCTCTTGTAAAGAAGATAAAGGGACAAATAACCTATTACCTCACTCAGATTTTAAAAAAATTAATCTCAATTATGCAAAGGGGTTTATGGTTACCAAAAATGAAAATTATTCCATTTTAGAAATATTTACACCTTGGCCTAATGCAGATAAAAGTTATCGATACGTTTTAATAAGTAATGAAAATGTCGCAAAAATCTCTTTTTTAAAAAACGAGTATGACGGTATTATAATAAAACCAATTAAAAAAATTGTAGTCACATCAACAACCCATATTCCTGCTTTAGATTTATTAGATATTGAAGAAACATTAGTTGGATTTCCTGGAACCGATTATATTTCTTCTGAAAGCATTAGACAGAGAATTAAAAACGGAAATATAAGAGAGCTCGGTAAGAATAAAGGCTTGAATACCGAAGTGCTTTTAGAGCTTAATCCTGACCTGGTTGTTGGCTTTGGAATAGATGGGGGAAACAGATCATTAGAAACTATTAAAAACTCCGGGATTCCAGTAATATTTAATGGTGATTGGGTAGAAGATTCTCCCTTAGCCAAGGCCGAATGGATTAAATTCTTCGGTGTTTTGTATGATAAAGAAAAAGAAGCAGATTCCATTTTTAATCAAATTGAAAAAAACTATTTAGAAGTCAAAAAAATAGCTCAAAATATAAAATCGAAACCAACTGTTTTAAGCGGTGCTATGCATAACGATATTTGGTATTTGCCAAATGGAACAAGTACTGAAGCACAATTATTAAAAGATGCCAATGTAAACTATCTATGGAGTGACACAAAAGGTTCAGGAAGTTTAAAGTTGAACTTTGAATCTGTTTATTTAAAAGCTCAACAAGCAGACATCTGGTTAAGTCCTTCAAATTACACAAGTTTCGAGACTTTAAAAAATGGCAACGAAAATCACGCCATATTTAAAGCCTTTCAAAATAAAAATATTTACACATTCACAAATACAACTGGCTCTTCTGGAGGCGTTCTATATTATGAATTAGGAATGACAAGACCCGATTTAGTATTGAAAGATATTACTAAAATTTGCCATCCAGAAGTATTGGAAGATTACAAACCATACTTTTTTAAACTCTTGAAATAAGTGCCAAATAAAAAAACATATCGGATACCTTTTATCATATTGATAGTTATTTTAATAACTTGTTTTCTTGTGAATATAAGTTTAGGTTCAGTATCAATTCCTTTGAAGGATATATTTAACGCGCTTATTGGAAATGCTACCGAACAAGAGCCTTGGCAACACATTATTCAGAACTATCGATTACCAAAAGCCTTAACGGCTATAATTGTTGGCTCTGGTCTAGGTATTTCAGGTTTATTAATGCAAACATTGTTTAGAAACCCTTTGGCAGGTCCATTTGTTTTAGGCATTAGTTCTGGAGCAAGCTTAGGAGTGGCGTTGGTAATTTTAGGTTCAAGCATTTCCGGAGGTGTTTTGGCGACTTTATTTATTTCAAAATGGGGCATTGTAATTGCAGCTAGTTTAGGAAGTTTTTTAGTTTTACTTGCGGTACTTATGGTGTCTTTAAAAGTCCGTGATACCATGGCAATTCTTATTATTGGTCTCATGTTCGCAAGTATCACAGCAGCTATTGTTAGTGTACTTTCTTATTTTGGCTCTGCAGAACAATTACAACAATACATTTTTTGGGGGTTCGGTAGTTTAGGTAATTTATCATGGGAAAATCTTGGTATTTTATTCTTAATTTATGCTCTAGGAATTACACTGGGCATTGCGGCAATCAAATCTTTAAACACCTTACTCTTAGGAGAGAATTACGCTATAAGTTTAGGTTTAAACATTAAACAAAGTCGCTTAACAATAATTATTGCCACAAGTTTATTAGCAGGTACTATCACTGCCTTTACTGGGCCTATTGCTTTTATTGGATTAGCTATTCCGCATTTAACTAGACAAGTTTTTAATACGTCCAATCATAAAATTTTATTACCTGCCGTTTTTTTATTTGGGGCGATAGTAATGTTAATTTGTGATAGTATTGCGCAACTGCCTAATAGTGATTTTACGTTACCTATTAATGCCATTACATCTTTAGTAGGCGCTCCTGTTGTCATTTGGTTATTAGTTAGAAAACGAAAAATGGTATTTTAAATGGAAAGAAAAAATCAACATATCATTTTAAAAGCCAAAGATTTATCCATTGGTTATACCTCGAAAAAAGGAAAAACTATTATTGCTTCAAACATTAACATTGAATTAAAAAAAGGAACACTTGTAGGTTTAATTGGCGCAAATGGTATTGGCAAGTCTACGCTTTTAAGAACACTTACTAATGTTCAAAACCCTTTAAATGGACAGCTTTTTATCAATAATACAGATTTGTCTAAATACGTCTCAATTGATTTAGCAAAAGTGATGAGTTTGGTCTTAACCGAACCTTTAGCTTCAAAGAATTTATCTGTTTTAGAGCTCGTCGCTTTGGGAAGACAGCCCTATACAAATTGGGTTGGTAACTTATCTAAAAATGATATCGAGATTGTTAATACAGCTCTTGTACAAACCAACATTGCTGGTTTAAAACATAAAAAATGTTTTGAATTAAGTGATGGGCAATTACAAAAAGTAATGATTGCTCGTGCCTTAGCACAAGATACCGATTTAATTATTCTTGATGAACCTACCACACATTTAGATATGTATCATAAAGCATATATTTTAAAATTACTTCAGAGGCTGGCTAAAGATACCAATAAAACTATTTTATTTTCATCTCATGAAATAGATTTAGCTATTCAATTATGTGACAATTTGATTGTAATGACTGATACTGAAGTGGTATCAGATGAACCATGCAATCTTATTTCAAAAGGTACTTTTAATACTTTATTCCCAAAGGATTTAATTGCCTTTGATGAGAAAACTGGGAGTTTTCGAGTAAAGAAATAATCGATATGGTATCTTTTTAAATTTCACTATATTTACGTAGTTGAAAATCAGTATTTTATATTTTCTCTCCCTTGTTTTAATGATTTTCAATTTGAATTTAAACTTTATTACCATGAAATCATTAAAACTTATAGTCTTGATTATTGGGCTATTATTATTCAATAATTGCAAAGAAAAAACTGCTAAGTCGAATCCCGCTTTAGCTTCCATCGACTTTTTAAGAGGTGATTTACTATTGTGCGGTGATGGCCTATTTGGAGAGCTAAAATTCTCACTTTCTTGTAATTATGAAACCAGAGAGCGTTTTGATTTAGCTGTGGCATTATTGCATTCATTTCAATATAGCGAGGCTGAAAAAGCTTTTGTAAAAGTGATTGATGTAGACCCTAATTGCCCTATGGCGTATTGGGGTATTGCTATGAGTATTTATCATGCTGCTTGGTTTCCGCCTTCTAAAGAAGATTTAATTAAAGGTTCAGCCGTTTTAAAAATTGCCAAGGAATTGTCAATGGATGAAAAACAAAGAGACTACATAAATGCTATTGATGCTTTTTACACAGATTCGCACACTATAGACCATAAAACAAGAGCTAAAAGGTTTGAAAATAAAATGGAACAAATTCACCTTAAATATCCAGAAGATATTGAGGCTGCCATTTTTTATTCCTTGGCGTTGTTTTCTACTAGAGACCGTGTTGGAAAAGAATATGCTAATGAAAGAAAAGCAGGGGAAATTCTTGAAGGCTTATTTGAAGAAAACCAAAATCATCCAGGAATCGCACATTATATTATTCATAATTATGACAATCCTGTTTTGGCTCATAAAGGATTAAAAACGGCAAGACGTTATGCAAAAATTGCGCCTTCTTCTTCTCACGCACAACATATGCCTTCACATATTTTTACAATGTTAGGAATTTGGCAAGAATCTATAGATTCTAATATACAATCGTCCGAAAGCGCTAGATGCTATGCAGAAGCAGCAGCCTTTGAGGGTTCATATTTTGAAGAATTACATAGTATAGATTATTTAGTTTATGCTTATTTACAAAAAGGAGATAACATAAATGCAGAGGATCTATACAATCTAATAAATAAACGAAAAACTTTTCACCCTACTAATATTGATGCAGTACTCTACCCACTAACAGCTATTCCTGCAAGGTTAGCTCTTGAAAACAAAAATTGGAATCGTGCAGCAAATTTAAAATTACAAGAAATTGATTTGAAGTGGGAACAGTATCCTTGGCAAGAAGCCATACATCACTTTGCCATTGCAATAGGAGCTGTAAATACAAATGATTTTAATACCGTAAAAGAAAAAATTGAAACTTTAAAAGCATTGCATCAAAATCTGATAGCTCTAAATGATAAAACAAAGGCTATTCCAATTAAGCTAGTAGAAATTCAAATTAAAACAGTCCAAGCTTGGTTAAATTTTAGGCAAAATGATATTGAAAATGGACTAGCATTAATGAAAGAGGCCTCAGAAATAGAACGCCATACCAGTAAACACCCAGTTACTCCAGGTGATGTTTTACCAGCTATAGAAATGCTTGGAGATATGTTTTTAGAATTAAACAAACCTGAGGAAGCCTTATTAGCTTACGAAGAAAATTTAAAGGGACATCCAAACAGATTTAATGGACTATACGGAGCTGCAGTTGCAGCAAAACAATCTGGTGATTTAGATAAGGCTGCTATTTATTTTAATCAACTTATTAAGCTAACTACAGGCTCTAATAGCGATCGACCAGAACTAGCAGAAGCTAAACAATATATTACAGAACATCATTCTATTTAAATCATGCAATTGAAACATATAGTTTTTTATTTTGCTGTAATATCTGCTTGTAACCAAGAAAAAAAATTACCTATATACAACCCTGCAAATTTCAACCCTGAATTAGTCGATCCCAGTCTAAGAAGTAAAACTGAGCATCACACAGTTTCAAACTTTCAACTAATCGATCAAAATGGAGACACCATCACTCAAGATGATTATAAAGACAAAATTTATGTAGCCGATTTCTTTTTTACGCGATGTGGCACAATTTGTCCAATTATGACAGATAATATGTCTCTTCTTCAAAAAGAATTTATAAATGCTAAGGATGTTATGTTTCTTTCTTTATCTGTTACTCCAGAATTAGACAGTGTTTCTGTTTTAAGAGAATATGCAACAAATAAAGGGGTAATCGATTCTAAATGGCATATTACCACAGGTGACAAAAAGCATATATATAACTTAGCACGAAAAAGTTATTTCGCTGTTGTAGAACAAGGTGATGGTGGCATGCAAGATTTTATTCATACACCAAACTTCATTTTAGTTGATAAAGAAAAACAAATTCGAGGTATTTATAACGGCACAAGTATGGAAGATATTAAACAAATCATTGAGGATATTAGAATTTTACAGAACTAGCCCAATTCTTCCTTTGCCATACTTTAATCTTCCAACTTAAAAAATTATCTTTGATTATATTTCTTTTCATAAATGAACGACAACCTTACTCTTATTCTTTCAATACTCATTTCTGCTGGAATTGGCTCCTATTTAGGCATGCTTTTTACTAAACTAAAAAGTAAAAGTGAAAAAAGCACACTTGAGGAGCGTCAAAATCAAATGCATTTAACTATTGAAGAATTAAAACAAAATTTGAATAAAATCGAAAATGAACGCGAAGAGATACGTCGTGAAAAAGATTTTTTAAATTCGGAATTAACTAGAAAAAATACCGAATACGAAAACCTACAGCAACTTAGCGCTAAGCGTGATGCTGAATTGGAAGAACGTCAAGAACAACTAAGAAAAGATTTTGAACTTTTGGCAACTAAAATTCTTGATGAAAAATCGGAAAAATTCACGCTTCAGAATAAAGAAAACATCAAGAATATTTTAAATCCGTTACAAGAAAAGATAAAAATATTTGAAGAAAAAGTTGATTTAACTCAAAAGGAAAGCATTAGTATGCACTCGGCTTTAAAAGAGCAATTATTAGGTTTAAAAGACCTCAACCAACAAATGACTAAAGAAGCTACCAACTTAACTAGAGCCTTAAAAGGTGATAGCAAAATGCAAGGTAACTGGGGTGAATTAGTTTTAGAGCGGGTTTTAGAGAAATCTGGCTTAGAAAAAGACAGAGAGTATTTTGTGCAACAAAGTTTTACTTTAGCAGATGGCTCCAGAGTGCTTCCTGATGTTGTCTTGAATTTACCTGATGGTAAAAAAATGGTCATTGATTCCAAGGTTTCTTTAACAGATTATGAGCGTTTAGTGAACGCTGATGATGATGATAAACTACCCTTTTTAAAAGCACACGTAAACTCCATTAAAAAACACGTTGACCAACTTTCAGAAAAAAATTATCAAGATTTATATGATATTGAATCACCAGATTTCGTTTTAATGTTTATTCCAATTGAACCTGCTTTTGCTGTTGTAGTAAATGAAGACAACTCCATTTATAATAGAGCTTTTGAAAAGAATATTGTTATTGTTACGCCGTCTACTCTTCTAGCAACACTTCGCACGATTGATAGCATGTGGAATAACGAAAAACAACAACGTAACGCCATAGAAATAGCGCGACAAGCTGGAGCTCTTTATGATAAATTTGAAGGTTTGGTTAGTGATTTAACTGGTGTTGGCAAAAAGATTGATGCTGCAAAAAGCGATTATTCCGCAGCTATGAACAAGCTTGTTGATGGCAGAGGCAATCTAATCACTAGTGTTGAAAAGTTAAAGAAAATGGGAGCCAAAGCAAAAAAATCATTACCTGAAGCTATAATTAAACGTGCCGAAGAAGACGAATAACATCTTTTTATCACATAAAAACGTGATATATTTGTTTATCACATAAAAGTGTGATATATTTGATATTCCTCTTTAAAGGAATAAATTGAATTATTCTATAATTAAGGAATATTGTTAGTTATTCCTTTTAGAGAGAATAAAAATTGTCAATATGGTAAGCATAATAACTGGAGACATAATCAGATCGAGAAAATTCACGAATCCAGAAATATGGTTAAACCCCTTAAAAGAAGCTTTAACAGAAATTGGAATTGATAAGAAATACTGGGAAATTTTTCGGGGAGATAGTTTTCAAATCGAAATTAGGAACAATCAACAAGCCTTTTATATTGTAACTTACATTAAAGCTTGTATAAAAACAGTCAAAGAGTTGGATGTTCGAATGGCTATTGGAGTAGGTAATAAAAATTTTGAAGGCAACGTAGTGACTGAATCAAATGGGGAGGCCTTTCAATTTTCTGGAGAAACCTTGGAAAGCTTGAAAAAAGAAAAAACCAACTTAAAAATAAAAACCCCATCCATCTATTTAAATGAAGAGCTTAATTTATATTTTAGGCTAGCACTAATTTCAATGGACAATTGGACAGTCAATTCTTCCGAAGCTATGAAAATGGTACTTGAAAATCATGAAGCTTTACAGTCTGATATAGCAAAGTCTATAGGTGTTAGTCAAGATGCAATAAGCAAACGACTTAAACGAGCCAATTATAGAGAAATAATAGACTTAGAAAAGATGTATCGTAAAAAAATCACATTGTTAGAATTAGAAAACTTAGAAAGAGAATGATAATACTAATAAAACTCTTACTAGCTCACCTCATCGGTGATTTCTTCCTTCAACCACAAAGCTGGGTTAAAGAAAAGGAGAAGAAAAAATTAAAATCACCAAAACTTTATTTTCATGTTCTAATACATGTAACTGTAATGACATTGTTACTTTGGGATTTATCTTTATGGCCAATTATAGCAATCATTGGGGGGGCTCATTTAATCATTGATGCCGTTAAACTTTTATTTCAGAAGAAAAAAACAAAAAGAATATTATTTTTTGTAGACCAATTGCTTCATGTTTTAATTATTATTGGGTGTTATTATTTTCTTTCAAAAAACACATCTATACTCGATATAAACTTCACTAAAAATAACTTATTGCTCCTTACTTGTTTATTGTTTTTAACAATACCAGTATCCATAATTATGAAAACCATTTTTTTAAAGTGGAATATTTCACAACTCACTAAAAATAACCAATCACTCAAAGATGCTGGCAAATATATTGGTATTTTAGAGCGAATTTTAGTGTTTATTTTTATAGTTTTAAATCATTGGGAAGCTGTTGGTTTTCTAATAACTGCTAAATCTGTATTTAGATTTGGTGATTTAAAAGAATCAAAAGATAGACAGCTAACAGAATACATTTTAATAGGCACTTTGATTAGTTTTGGAATTGCAATCATCACAGGTATTTTGTACACTGTGCTAACATAAAATCTATGTTTAAACACCCTAAAGAATCACAAGTAACCATTACAGAATTAATGCTACCCTCCCACTCTAATTTTAGTGGCAAAATTCATGGTGGGCATATCTTAAACTTAATGGATCAAATAGCATTTGCTTGCGCTTCAAAACATTCTAGAAACTATTGCGTAACGGCATCTGTAAATAAAGTAGATTTTTTAAACCCTATTGAAGTAGGTGAACTTGTTACACTAAAAGCCTCTGTAAATTATACAGGAAGAACATCTATGGTTATTGGTGTTCGTGTAGAATCTGAAAATATTCAAACTGGTAAAAAGAAGCATTGTAATTCGTCTTATTTCACTATGGTAGCCAAAGATGAGAATGGTAAAAACGCACCGATTCCAGGGATTATATTAGATTCTGAACAACGTGTTAGACGTTTTGCCAGAAGTATTATTAGACAAGAACAATCCAGAACGCGATCAAACCAATTTAAGTCTTCAGAATTTAAAATGAAAGAACATTTGGAGTTTATTAAAACTCAAAATGCGAAAATTGAAATTTAAAACCTTTTAGTTGTAAGGTTTCCATACACTCTACGACGTTACTTAAGTCAACATATATAGTTCGAAATAATGCGAAAGTGGTACTTATCTATTATGATCTTAATAATAATCACTTTTTTTGGTTATCAATACATTTATCAAGAGCATAGAGACATTGAAAAAGAAACTGCTTCATTTACTATCACAACTTCAAAAATCAATGGTGAATTCATAAAAAACGTAAATCAAGCCGAAACAAAATACCTAAACAAAACAGTTGAACTGACAGGTGCTATTTCAGAATTAAATGATTCCGACTTAACCATTGATGAACTTGTTTTTTGTTCTTTCAATATCCCTTTTGATAATACTTCTCTAAAAACACAAGCACAAATAAAAATTAAAGGACGCGTAATAGGCTACGATGATTTGTTGGAACAAGTTAAAATAGACCAGTGTATTATAATTGACTAATGACAATAAAAATGCTATGAAAAAAAAAAAATTACTTTTACTTTTATTATTAGGAATCATGCTAACTTCGAATGGTCAAATCCGTTTTATTAGTGTAGATCCAGGAACAGAAACTATAAAAATTAAAAATTTTGGTGCAAGCACAGTTGATATCTCAAACTACAAACTATGTATTTTCCCAAATTACCCACAGTTAAACACCTTATCCGTCACTAGTGGGTCATTAAATCTAGCCTCTGGGGCGGAAGTTACCATAATTAGTTCAACAAATCTTGTAGATACAGGTGGAGAACTTGGCTTGTACATAAACACCAATAGTTTTGGGGTTTCTGCTAACATTAGAGATTATGTCCAATGGATAAGTACTGGAGGTACTCGAGAATCTGTTGCTGCAGGAGCTGGAATATGGAGTGCTGGAACTTCAATCTCTAATTCTGCACCAACTCCATATCAATACACAGGAGATGGAACAACCTTTGAAGGAGTAAACGATTGGGATCCTACGCTTAATGTCGAAGAATTTTCGTTAAACAACTTTAGTATTTTCCCAAACCCAGGAACTAATTCACTTGAGTTTAGATTTCCTAATAGCTTAAACAAAATAAAAGCTGAAGTCTATGACATACTTGGTAAAATTATTTATACTTCAAACAATATCACTGATTCTAAAGTCGATATTACAAATTGGAAATCGGGTTTATATATAATTAGAGTATCCTCGTTAGGACAAACAATTAGTAAAAGATTTGTTAGACAATAATTAAGTATATTAGTACAATAAACACCTTACTGAATATGAAAACCCTAATCATTTTTCTACTATGTTTACCCCTATTTACTTATTCTCAAGATGATTTACTAGATGAAATTGATTCTGATTCTGAAGAACCTCAATATGAAGCTGCGGCATTTAAAGGTTTAAAAATTGTTAATTTTGAATCCACAAAGTTAGTAGCTAAAAAAGAATTTACACTAATTGTATCTCACAGGTTTGGAAGTATAAAAAACGGTATTGACGACTTTTTTGGGCTTGATAATGCTGTAACCCGCTTGAACTTTGTTTACGGTATTACCGACGCTATAAATGTTGGTGTTTCAAGAAGCTCTTTGCTCAAAGTTTATGATATTACTGCAAAGTATAGATTATTAAGACAAGAAAAGAATGGGTTTCCTTTTTCCATAGTAGGTTTTAACGCTATCTTAATTAATACTGCTTTAGAAAAAGACAATTTACCACTTCTAGAATTTAAACATCGCCTTGGCTATACAGCACAATTACTTATTTCTAGAAAAGTAAATACCAATTTAACTCTTGAATTGGCTCCTACTTTTTTCCATGATAATTTTGTAGTTATAGATGAGCAAGACAATTCCCAAATTGCTATTGGTATAGGTGGACGCCATAAATTAGGAAAACGCTGGTCTATTAATGCAGATTACGGACTTCATTTAAATAGAGCAAGTAATTCTCCATTTAAAAATCCATTGTCTATTGGGGTTGATTTAGAAACTGGCGGACATGTTTTTCAAATGCATTTTTCCAATGCTCAAGCTATGAATACTAATGGCTTTTTAGGACAAGGAGGAGGAGATTGGAGCGATGGAAATATCTATTTTGGATTTAACCTAAGTAGAACTTTTTAATTATAAAAAGATTAATTTAAATACATAAAATGCTATGAACTTTAAAAACTTAATTCTGGGCTTTGCTATAATTGCCCTAATGTTTAACTGCTCAAGCAGTAGCAGTGATGATTTATCCAATCAAAATCCAGATCCAGATCCAGACCCAATGGTCAAAGTTACTTATGATGCTGATATAAAAACCATTATAGACAACAACTGCATTCAATGTCATGGAAATCCGCCGAACCCTGGCCCCACTAGTTACACAACATATACTCAAGTTAAGAATGGTGTAGAAACTGGAAATATTTTAGCACGCATTAACAGCGCTTCGAACCCAATGCCACAATCTGGTTTAATGTCCCAGTCATTAAGGGATAAAATTCAACAATGGAAAGATGATGGTCTTTTAGAAAATTAAATTTGGCAGTGTTTTTGATTTAACTAAAAAAGTTAAATAAAGTAACTATGAAAAATCTATTATACATTTTAGCTTTTATTAGCTTTAGCACATTCGCACAGGGAAAATACTTAACTAAAACTGGCAATGTCTCTTTTGAAGCATCTGTTCCTTCGTTTGAAGAAGTTAAAGCAAAGCACAATACCGTAACTGCAATTATTAACACTGAAAATGGAGAATTCGCAGCTTTAATTCTCGTTAAGGGGTTTCGTTTTAAAAATGCTTTAATGGAAGAGCATTTTAATGAAAACTATGCTGAATCTGATGAATTTCCCAAAGCAACTTTCAAGGGAAAAATCTTAGATTTTGATGTTTCAAAAATAAAAGATAATACAACATATAAATTAAATGGTGAACTTACTTTTCATGGAAAAACAAAGCAATTTGACAATTTAATTGTGTCTATATCTAAAGAAAGTGACATTATAAATATGTCAGGCTCTTTTAAGGCAAAAGCTTCAGAATTTGGTATAAAAATCCCAAAAATTGTGAGCAGTAAGATTGCAAAAGACATTGAAGTAGCATTTAATTTTGACCTCAAAAAAAAATAAAAAAGCTGCTTTTAGCGGCTTTTTTATTATTTACTTAAATACATTTTTCGTCTAGAATACAAGTCGTAAAACGCATCATCTTTTAAACTATCTATAAACAAGATACTCTCTCCTGTACTTTTCATTTCTGGACCTAAACGCTTATCTACATTCGGAAACTTATTAAAAGAGAATACTGGTTGTTTGATGGCATAACCTTCTAACTGAGGATTGAAATCAAAGTCCGTTACCTTCTTCTCTCCTAACATCACCTTAGTTGCATAATTAACATAAGGTTCCTTATAAGCCTTAGCTATAAATGGAACTGTTCTTGATGCTCTGGGGTTTGCTTCAATTATGTAAACAATATCATCTTTAATAGCAAATTGAATATTAATTAGACCCACTGTATTCAATGCTCTTGCAATAGTATGTGTATGATCAATAATTTGTTGCATTACCAAGTCTCCTAAATTAAACGCTGGTAAAGTCGCATTAGAATCTCCGGAATGAACACCACATGGTTCAATGTGTTCCATAATTCCTATGATGTATACATTTCCATCCACATCACAAATAGCATCAGCTTCAGCTTCTATTGCACCATCTAAATAATGATCTAAAAGAAGTTTATTATTTGGCATTCTTCTTAATAAATCAACTACAGTCTCAATTAAGTCTTCTTTGTTGATTACAATTTTCATTCCTTGCCCTCCTAAAACATAAGACGGTCTCACTAAGATTGGAAAATCTAATTCATCGGCTAAAGCTAAAGCTTCGTCTGCATTTTCTGCAATTCCAAACTCTGGATATGGAATATTATTTTCTTTTAACAATCTTGAAAAACTCCCCCTATCCTCTGCTAAATCTAAAGATTCGAAACTGGTTCCAATAATTTTAATACCATACTTGGTTAGCTTTTCTGCTAATTTTAAAGCTGTTTGACCTCCAAGTTGAACAATAACGCCCTCTGGTTTTTCATGACGAATAATGTCATAAATATGTTCCCAAAAAACAGGTTCAAAATATAATTTATCTGCTGTGTCAAAATCGGTAGAAACCGTTTCTGGATTACAGTTAATCATAATTGTTTCGTAACCACATTCTGCAGCTGCTAAAACACCATGCACGCAACAGTAATCGAACTCAATACCTTGACCAATTCTATTTGGCCCAGAACCTAATACAACTATCTTCTTTTTGTCACTAACAATACTTTCATTGTGTACATATTTCTCACCAGAAGGTGTTTCAACCATGTTTTCAAAAGTTGAATAATAATATGGCGTTTTTGCCGTAAATTCTGCGGCACAAGTATCAACTAGTTTAAATACCCGTTGAATATTAAATTCGTCTCTTTTCTTATATACTTGGCTTTCTAGACAGCCCAACATATGTGCTATCTGGCGGTCGCCATAACCTTTTTGCTTAGCTTCCAACAATAGATCTCTATCTAGTGTATCGATGGTATATTTAGAAATTTCTTTTTCTAAGTGAAATAATTCCTCATATTGTTTTAAATACCACATATCAATTTTTGTGATATCATATATTCGGCTTAGTGGAATACCCATTGCGATGGCATCATAAATAACAAATACACGATCCCAAGAGGCATTTGTTAACTTATCTATAATCTGATTATAATCTTTATAACCTTTACCATCTGCCCCTAAACCATTTCTTTTAATTTCCAAAGATTGCGTAGCTTTATGTAATGCTTCTTGGAAAGAACGTCCTATTCCCATAACCTCTCCTACAGCTTTCATTTGTAAACCTAGTGTTCTATCTGAACCTTCAAATTTATCAAAATTCCAACGTGGTATTTTTACAATTACATAATCTAACGTAGGCTCGAATAAAGCTGAAGTAGACTTAGTAATTTGATTATCTAATTCATCAAGCGTATACCCTATGGCCAATTTCGTGGCTATTTTAGCAATGGGATAACCTGTTGCTTTACTCGCTAACGCTGAGGACCTTGATACTCGTGGATTAATCTCAATAGCAATAATATCTTCTTTTTCATCTGGGCTTACTGCAAATTGCACATTACAGCCACCTTCAAAGTCACCAATGCTGCGCATCATTTTAATAGCCATATCGCGCATTTTTTGATACGTTCTATCACTTAAAGTCATTGCCGGAGCCACTGTAATAGAATCACCAGTATGAATTCCCATAGGATCCATATTCTCAATAGAACAAATAATAACAACGTTATCATTTCTATCTCTAAGCAACTCCAACTCATATTCCTTCCAACCCATCATGGCTTTATCAATCATCACCTCATGAATAGGCGAAATCTCTAATCCTCTACGTAATTGCTTATCAAAATCATCTTCATCATGCACAATAGCTGCTCCAGCACCTCCTAATGTATAGGATGCTCTAATACATAATGGAAATCCAAAGTCTTGAGCAATCTCTTTTCCTTTTAAAAACGATGTTGCTGTAGCTTGTGGTGCCATGCCAACATCAATCTTACCCATCAACTCTCTAAACTGTTCCCTATCTTCTGTGATATTGATAGCATTAATATCTACACCAATTAATTCAACTCCAAAATCTTTCCAAATCCCTTTTTCATCTGCTTCTATGCACAAGTTTAATGCTGTTTGTCCTCCCATAGTTGGCAATACAGCATCAATTTGAGGATGTTCCTTTAAAATTTTTATAATGGATTTTGTATTAAGAGGCAACAAATAAACATGATCTGCCATGGTTGGATCAGTCATGATTGTTGCTGGATTAGAGTTAATTAAAATCGTTTCAATTCCATCTTCCGTGAGTGACCTTAATGATTGAGAGCCTGAATAATCAAATTCACATGCTTGTCCAATAACAATAGGCCCTGAGCCAATAATTAGAATCGATTTAAGTTTTGGATTTTTTGGCATTTTTTCCTGTTTATTTGGTATATTTTAATGAGCTACAAAAATAGTAATCACTAGATATAAAAAAAGGCATTACACTTAAGTAACACCTTTAAATTATCAACAATTGTTAATCATTATTTTTTATGTCTTGTTTCAGATGACACAGATAACTTTTTTCTTCCTTTAGCTCTTCTACGAGCTAATACCTTTCTACCATTAGCAGAAGCCATTCTTTCTCTGAAACCATGTTTGTTTCTTCTCTTTCTTTTAGAAGGCTGAAATGTTCTTTTACTCATTATCCTATATCTTTAAAAACTGAATTGTATTTTTGTTGTAACTTTTTTGACGCTTCCGCAAAACTGAGGGCAAATATACAAACCCTTTATTACTTTGCAAATCATTTTATAAAAAATATTTTAATTATATATTCACCTCAACAACATTGCTTAAATCCCCTATATATTTGGGCTAAAGCCAATTTATTTGTTCTTAATTCATATCAATTTTTTCGTAAAAATTTAGTTTCTTTGCAATCAAAATTAAACTTATAGCGCATTTGGTTGCTTAGAGCTTACTTTTTACCATTCAAATTTTATAAATATGTACAATAAAATAATAAAACTTTTCATAGCTGCTGGCATAATTGCATTTGCAGTTTACCAATTTTCTGAAGGATATATTGGAAATGGTATCATGCTTATTTTTCTGTCCTTAATTTTTATATTTCTTTATTTTAAAAATGAATTTATCTTGCTTGCATTTTTAAGGTTACGAAAGCAAGATTTTGATGGTGCCAAAAAATGGTTAAATAAAATAAAAAAACCCGAAGCTGCTTTAGTTAGGAAACAGCAAGGTTATTATAACTATTTACATGGTATTATGGTCTCTCAAAGTAATATGAATGATGCTGAGAAGTACTTTAAAAAAGCCATTTCTTTAGGCTTGTCGATGGATCATGATCTTGCTATGGCTAAACTTAACTTATCTGGTATTGCTTTTTCTAAGAGAAGGAAACAGGAAGCACAAAAACTTTTATCTGAAGCCCAAAAACTTGATAAACAAGGCATGTTGGCTGACCAAATAAAAATGATGAAAGACAATATGAAACGTGCTCAAATGCCTAATCAACATTACGGAACTGGCGGATCGTTAAGACAACAAAAAAGAAGAAGTAAATAATTATTTACTCGCTAAATCATAATAACCTTCTTCCGGGATATCTATTAAATATTGTCTTCTGGTTTTATTATTAAGATGTGGTTCTCTCAACCAGGGGTTGTGCAATTTTAATATTTTATAATTAATTCCAAATTTTTCAGCAAATTGAGTAAAGTCTGTTACTGCTGTATCCACTTCAACCTTGTATGTTGGAACATTACTATATAAGTCTTTATCTCTAAAATTAAAGCCATATTTAGTGGGGTTATTTAGAATTTCCTTTAAGGCTATTATTCTAAATAGATAACGCCCAGTTTCTTCTCCTAGTAACAAATCATAGTAATTGGAAACATTTTGCTCTCGCAAACGTCTTGATACTCCCGCATTACCAGCATTATAAGCCGCTGCTGCTAATGTCCACGAACCTAATTCTTCTTTAGACTTAAGTAAGTATCGACAAGCAACTTCTGTAGCTTTTTCAAGGTGATACCGCTCATCCACATTACTATTAACTTCTAATCCATTTTCACGACCTGTAGCCTTCATAATTTGCCAAACACCTCTTGCACCCGCAGGCGAAACAGCATTAGTTAAGCCACTTTCTATAACCGCTAAATATTTAAAATCGTTGGGGATACTATACTTTTCTAGAATAGGCTCAATAATAGGAAAATACTTTTTAGCACGTTTAAACATTAGCAAACCGTTAGACTGCCAATAGGTATTCACTAATAACTCTCTATCCATGCGCTCTAAAATATCAGGGTTTTGAAGTGGCATAGCCTCACCCGCAAAGTTTAAATGTTCAGGTACCTGCAGCGCATAAACATTATAATCGTTTATTAATTTTTTTTCAAAATTTTCATCAGTAGGAGCATCTTGTAGGGCATAAATAAATAGGAGACATAAACTTAATAATCCCACAAGCGCCAATATTTTTTGAGCTATCTTCATAATTATAAGTTTGGTTTAAAGTTATAAAAAAATAATCAAAAATCACTGACTAGTTCTCTAAAATAATGCGTGGTAAATTCTCGTTAAACCACTTATATTTATTAATAATCATGATGTGCGATCCTTTTTTAATTGAGATACAATTTTTTATGTTCCTAATTGGGAATACCGAATCGTTGTCTCCATGAATGTGAACCAAATCCGGAATTAATTCTTTTTGACTCCAAGAGACCATTTGCTTAATAGCCCAACTTAAATATTTTGGATTATTAACGGACAAATACCTTCTATAAAGTTCCATACGCTTTTTTACATTTTTTCCAAAAGCGTATTTAGCAAACAAATCTATATTTGAAGCTAACTGCGTTGGAACTAATTTATAGGCTTTTGTTTTGTTAGCTAACAACATATGCCTTGGTAGTTCTCGCTTAGATTTTACACTTGAAACAATAATAAGCTTTCTCAATTTTATATGTTTACTCATCTCTTGAACCAAAACACCTCCAAATGAAACCCCCAATAAAACAGGGTTTTCATGTTTTATATTGTTAACAATACGTAAAGCATAATCACTAATAACCTCATTATCAATAGGTAATACCCATTCTAATAAATGTATTTTGAATTGTTCTTCTGGCAATTTAATATGCTCAAAAATCAGAGGGCTCGCAGCCATTCCTGGCATCAAATAAACATGTATTACCTCTTGAGTCATAAGCTTTTAACTTACTTTAAGTTTTATATTCTAGTTTTTTTTAGTATCTTTGCACTGCAAAAATAGCTAAATAGTAACCACTATTTTACGACTCCTTAGAAATTAAATAAAATACTTACCATGGTTGATGTTGCCGAATTAATTGATAACGACTTTTTACGTCAGTTTGAATTAAAAATTGATAATCATTTAGCAAAAATTGAATATTCCCTTCAAGAAAGAAAAATATTTTTAACAAAGCTTTTAATTCCTGAGGCTATTGATGATGAAGATTTTAGAAAAGAATTTTTAGCAGCAGTTTTCGAGCAGATTCAAGAACGTAATTTAAGCGTCGTTCCTACAAGTCCTGAAATTGCTAAGTTTGTAAGAAGCAACAGAAAATATAAACGCATGTTACCTGTTGGAGTAAGAATCTAAATATTTAGAAAAAAAATTAAAAAATCCGAAACGTTAAGCTTCGGATTTTTTTATTTTTATAAGGTTTAATAATTATTGCTTTGAATAAACGACTGTTAAATCTTTGGCAGCAATTACCTGTGTAAAATCTTCATTATAAATTTCTATACTTTCTTTAAAAACTATTGATATTTGGTCTCCATTTATCACAGCTTCACTTTCACCGAATGTCAAAGAATTTCCTTCTTTGGAATAAAACGTGGCTAGACTTACTACACCTTCAGTATCGCATTCAACATTAAAACTATACTCATCAGCATTATTATTTAATTGAGCGACTTCAAGCTTAGGGTTAAAAGTAGTGTTTAATGAAACAATATTATTAGGTTCGAAAAGTAAGGTTTCATTATAAAAACAATCGATTTCATTTAAAAGATTAGTACTAACAAAACCATCGTTATCAATATCGAAGCCACCTGCTATATTCCATTCGGTTAATTTCCATACACCAAGAAGAGGATCATCGTTAATATCGTTACCAGAGCAACTAACTAAAAAAAGGCATGAAAGGGCTAATGTGAAAAATAATTTATTCATATTGGGGCATGATTATTTCAAGGCGAAAGTATTAATGCTAGCATTAAAAGCACAAAAAACAAGCTAAATGGACAAAATAATGGTTGATTTACAGTAAAATAGAAGGAATTATTCTGAAAGTACACTAATAAACTCGAATCTTACTAAGCCATCTTCATCTATCTTGGTAAGTTCAACTTGGTGTAATGTATTCACTAAAACAGGATTCCAAGGTGTTTTAACTTTTACATAATTTTCGGTAAACCCGTGTATGTAACCCTCTTTATTTTCACTTTCAAATAAAACTGTTCTTACAGTTCGAATCTGGCTTTCATAAAATGCCCGACGTTTTTTAACAGACAAGCCTCGCAACATCTTACTACGTTTGCTACGCACATTACTAGGTACTACTCCACTCATCTCAACTGCTTCTGTATCATCACGTTCCGAATAAGTAAATACATGTAAATACGAGATATCTAAATCAGTTAAGAAATTATAAGTTTCTAAAAAATGGGTATCTGTTTCTCCTGGAAAACCAACAATAACATCAACTCCAATACAAGCCTGGGGCATCACTTCTTTTATTTTATTAACTCTATCCACATACAATTCACGCATGTAACGACGTTTCATTTTTTTAAGAATCTCGTTACTACCTGACTGCAAAGGGATATGAAAATGGGGTACAAAAGCTCTGGATTTTGAAACTAAATCTATAGTTTCATTTTTAAGTAAATTAGGCTCAATAGAGGAAATGCGTAAACGTTCAATCCCAGCTACCATATCTAATTGAGTAACTAAATCTAAAAAAGTGTGTTCGTGTTTTTTATTTCCGAATTCACCTTTACCATAATCCCCAATATTAACACCTGTTAGAACAATTTCTTTTATGTTTTGTTTTGAAATTTTTATAGCATTGTTCAACACATTTTCCATTGTATCACTGCGTGAAATACCACGTGCCAAAGGAATTGTACAATACGTACATTTATAATCGCAACCATCTTGAACCTTTAAAAAAGCCCGGGTTCTATCTCCAATAGAATAGGAACCTACATAAAAATCGGCATCTTCAATTTCGCAAGAATGTACTTCACCAAAATCGTTTTTAGTCAAGTCATTTATATAATCGGTAATATTAAACTTTTCGGTAGCACCAAGCACCAAATCAACTCCATTAACATCTGCTAACTCTTCCGGTTTCAACTGTGCATAACATCCAACAGCAGCAACAAAAGCATCAGGGTTTGCTTTTTGTGCTTGTTTTACAATGGTTTTAAATCGTTTATCCGCATTTTCAGTAACAGAACAAGTGTTTATCACATACATATCTGCGCTTTCTGAAAAATCTACACGATCAAATCCTTCTTTTTGAAAGTCTCTTGCAATAGTAGATGTTTCAGAAAAATTAAGCTTACAGCCCAAAGTATAAAATGCAACTCTTTTATTGGTTTTCATTTATCCAATTTAATCGGGCAAAGTTAATAAAAAAAGAGCGCTTCTATTAAGAAGCGCTCTGTCTATTGCTAATATAAATTAATATTATTGTTTAACTATTTTTCTTGATAAAGTACCATTAGCTGTTTCTAATTTCATAATATAAAGACCACGACTTAAATTAGAAATATTAATTTCATATTTACTTCCTGAATTAAGAACAAGTCTTCCTGAAACAGAATAGATATTTATGCTATTTAAAGAATTGGAAAAGTCTAAACTAATCTTTAAAAAATCTCTAGTTGGATTAGGTCCAATAGAAGCTTTTATCGTTTTAAATTTTTCTGATGATAAAACTGTCAAGTTTCCAGAGGCATCATAACTACAAACAACTCCAGAACCAAAATCTATTGTCATTTCGTAAGTTGAAGGCGCTGTTCCCGATTGTATGGAATATTTTAAATTTCCTCCAGAACAACTAACATAATCGTAAGTTAAAGACCCATCAACAGTAATTGTTGCTGGCCAAGATTCACTGCAACCATTTTGACCATTAGGTACTGTAAAAATTGGATTTGTGGTGGTACTTTGCCCAGAAGTTTTAATTGATGTAGGGCAAGTAATTTGGGCATGTGCCATAGCACAAAATAGCATAGAATATGCTAGAAAGTAAAGTTTTTTCATTTTAAATTTTGAGAGTTATTGTTAATAATAGCATTACATATATAATATAACAGTTAGACTCGAAAAAACCCTAAAAGTCACTATTAACGGTTTAATTCATAATTAATCTTTATTTAAAGTATAAAATCAATATTTTTGATTTACTAATTTTTAATTAAACCGTGCGATTTCAAAACCGATATCAACTATTAATAATTTTATTTACACCATTTTTATTGATTGGGTGTACAACAAAAAACAACGACTCTAAAGATCATCTTGTTTTTCGTTATAATGAATATGGAAATATAAACACCCTAGATCCCGCATTTTCAAGAACTTTGCAAGACAATAATATTTGCAATCAAATATTCAATGGGCTTGTTCAGCTAGATAATGATTTAAATATTCTTCCATGTATAGCTAAAGGTTGGACTATTTCAAAAGATGGCCTTTTATATACTTTTTCACTGCGCAAGGACGTGTACTTTCATAAGCATAAATTATTTGGCAAAGACTCAACTCGAATTGTCGTTGCCGACGATTTTGAATATAGTCTTAATAGATTAAGAAATAAAAAGGTTGCAGCACCAGGTAGTTGGGTGTTAAATAAAGTAGATGATTTCAGAGCTATTAACGACAGTGTTTTTGAAATTAAATTGAAACAGCCATTCCCTGCTTTTATTGGTTTGTTAACAATGAAATACTGTTCGGTTATTCCTAAAGAAGTGGTTGAACTTTACGGTATGGAATTCCGGTCAAAGCCTATTGGAACTGGTCCATTTAAATTTAAGCGATGGGAAGAGAACATCAAACTTGTTTTAAGAAAAAACCAAGATTACTTCGAAAGAGATGTAACAGGAAAATCATTACCCTATCTAGAATCTGTGGCACTTACATTTCTGCCAGATAAACAAAGTGAATTTTTGCAATTTGCGCAAGGTAATATTGATTTTCTATCTGGTTTGGACGCTTCTTATAAAGATGAGTTATTGACTGCAAAAGGTCAATTACGAAAAACCTACGACGAAACAGTTAATATGATTCGAGGCCCTTATCTAAATACGGAGTATTTGGGCTTCTATCTTGATTCTAAAACACCAGAAATACAATCTGAGTTAATTAGAAAAGCAATTAATTATGGTTTCGACAGGAAGAAAATGATGATTTATTTACGTAATGGCATCGGTAACCCAGCAAATGGCGGCTTTATTCCTATTGGGCTTCCTGGTTACGACACAGCCATTGGTTATACTTATCAGCCAGAAAAGGCAAAAAAATTAGTAGAACAATTTAAAAATGAAAGTGGTATAAGCAATCCTGAAATTAATTTAGTAACAACAAGTAATTATTTAAGTTTTTGTGAATTTATACAGCGTGAACTTGAAAAAACTGGCTTAAGAATTAATGTTGATGTTATGCCCGAAGCCTCATTAAGATCCGCCCGATCTAATGGAAAAGTAGATATGTTTAGAAGCTCTTGGATAGCAGATTACCTTGATGCCGAAAACTACTTATCCATTTTCTACAGTAAAAACTTTGCGCCTAACGGTTCGAATTACTTTCATTATAAAAACCCACAATTTGATAGTTTATACAATAAAGCATTTACGGTTACAGATATAGATAAACGTAAATATTTATATTCAAAAATGGATTCTTTAGCTATGGATAAAGCTATTATGGTGCCACTTTTTTATGATGAAGTAGTGCGGTTTACAAGGAAAAACGTTAAAGGACTTGGTATTAACCCAATTAACTTATTGGATTTAAGAAGAGTGAAAAAACACTAATTAATTTGTGCATTCTTACCAATATCATTTATTTCATCTTTTATAACAATTACCGATTTCTTCCATTTATTCTCTAAAATGTGATACAAACCCCTAACAGCTAATAAACCAGAAGGAAGAACTAATAAATTCATTCCAAAGTTATTATCCCAATCAAAACCCCAGTCAAAGAAATAAACATCTAAAATTGTTATAAAAAACCACAAACACTGTACCCACAACATAATAAGTAATAACACCTAAAATAGCATATAACCATTTCTTTTGATTGTAATCAATTGAAAGGTCATAAAACCGTTTACCAATAAAATAGTTAAGTAATAGTCCAAGCATAATGTATTAATTTGAAATGAAATAATAAACATCATCATCTCCTTTACCTCCTGCTCTTTTAGAAGAAAAATAACCAGAAGTACTTGTGTCCATTATTAGGGAAAAATCGTCTTTATTGCTATTTATAGGTTTAGGCAGTTTTTCAGATTTATTGAACGTACCATCTTCATTCATAGTGCTTTTATAAATATCGAATCCGCCAAATCCATTTGGTCTATTAGAAGCAAGGTACAATGTATTATCGCTACTTATATATGGGAACATTTCACGACTATAGGAATTCACTTTACTTCCTAAATTCTTAGGTTCACTGTAAGTGTTATTACCTAAAATAGTCACTTTAAAAATATCTGAACCTCCTTTAGTTGTTTCTTTACCACCTCTAATATTCGCTGTAAAATAAAGCGTTTTACCATCTTGACTTAAAGCTGGATGGGCATACGAATATTTAGGTTTACAAAATGGTAAAATCATAAAATTAGTCCAACCAAGAACTTCATCGTACTCGCCTACTACTATATGAAAATTGGTAGCTTTAAAATCGCCTTTGGGCTTATTTTTATTACTATAAATAGTTGTTAAGTATAGTCTACTTCCATCTGGAGATATAGTAGCGCTTGTGATTGTAGGAATAATTTGTTTTTCATCAATTTTTACGGGAACGACATCAGTGATTTTACCAGATTCAGATAAATTCCCTTCATATATTGTAAGTATTGGGCTTCCTGAAACCAACTTTAATTTCCCTTTTTTACCTAATAGGTAAGAAGTGAAAATAATTTTATTGTTCTTAAGCTTCATCAAACCAAAATGAGGGTTCTCATTATTGATTTCTAAATTTGTAACAGTGTATTTCTCACTCTGTGCAAAAGAAAGTACCCCAAAGAGAAAAAAAATATAGGCAGTAATCTTAATCATTTGACTTGGGCTTGATTCAATCAAATATAATAATTTGTATTAATCCCTGCACAAATGATAGATTAAGAGTAAATAAATTATGCTCTTCGGTATTTTTTAGTTTCTTCGAAAACATGTTCTAATATACTCTTATCTTGTTCAGTAAGGGAGATATTACGTCTTGACATTACTATTTCTGCTACTTCTAAAGCTTTGCGAGTTTGGTATGTTGTAAAACCAGAGTTTCCTCCCCAACTAAAACTTGGGATAAAATTTCTAGGAAACCCACTTCCGAATATATTGGCATTTACACCAACCACGGTTCCTGTATTAAACATGGTATTAATCCCACATTTGCTATGGTCTCCCATAATAACTCCACAAAACTGCAATCCAGTTTTTTCAAAACCCTCAGTTTGATAATCCCATAAACGAACCTCAGCGTAATTATTCTTCAAATTCGAATTATTAGTATCAGCTCCTAAATTGCACCATTCTCCCAAAACAGAATTCCCTAGAAAACCATCATGTCCTTTATTAGAGTAGTTGAATAAAACAGAGTTATTTATTTCACCTCCAGCTTTACTATAAGGTCCAACAGTAGTGGGACCATAAATTTTTGCCCCTATTTTAACGGTAGCATGATTACACAAAGCAAAAGGACCTCTTATTATACTACCTTCCATTATTTCGGCTTGCTTGCCAATATATATAGGCCCTGTACTTGCATTAAGTGTCGTAAACTCTAGCTTCGCTCCTTCTTCAATAAAAATATTTTCAGGTGCAATTATATTATTACTAGAAGGGATGGGTTTAGATTTTCTACCTTTTGTCAATAAATTAAAATCTTCAAGAATAGCTTCTCCATTTTTAGAGAAAATATCCCATGTATATTCAATTTTTATAGCATGCTCTTGAAACTCTAAAGCTTCAAAAGTATTAAAGTCAATATCTTCTTGGGCTTCTTTAGTATAAAAAGCAATAACATCTGCTCCTTTAAAAATAGCTTGATTTTCCTCTAAGGTTTTAACCATCTCAACCAACTCTAAATTTGGCAAATAGGATGCGTTAATCATGACATTAACTTCCATTTCAACCATTGGATACTTATCTGACAAATAATCTTCGGTAACTGTAGTTGTAGTAGTTTTTAGAAAATGCTCCCACTTTTCACGAATAGTTAATATCCCGACTCTAATATCTGCCATTGGCCTTGTATAGGTAAATGGTAATAAATTATTTCGTGATGGACCATCAAAAAGGATGTAGTTCATAATAAACTTAAAATTAGAAGTTATCTATTCTTGTTACAATTTTTCCTCATTCAAAAGTAGCGTAATTGCGTAAAACAAAAAAGCCTTTCTAAGTAGAAAGGCTTTCAAATATATTATTCCGCGAAACTTATTTTTTAAACTTAGCGTATTTAGTTTTAAATTTATCTATACGACCAGCAGTATCTACTAATTTAGATTTACCAGTATAATAAGGGTGTGATGTTCTCGAAATTTCCATTTTAATTAATGGGTATTCAACACCATCAACATCAATAGTCTCGTTTGTATTTGCTGTAGATTTAGTTAAAAACACATCGTCATTAGACATATCTTTAAATGCTACTAATCTATAATTGTCTGGGTGTATACCTTTTTTCATCACTAAACGCTTTTATTCTTTTCAATTTTCGAGCTGCAAATTTACGTAATTTTTATAAATCTACAATTTTTTTTGATAATTTTTATCACACATTTGTCTGTGACCTTTTGTTATATTTGAATACTTAATTTTCAACCAAAACATCATCAAAATAATATGGAAAAATCTTTGAAATCTATTGCCACTAATTATGGATTATACTTAGGAGTTCTTCTTACCTTATTGACAATTCTGGTATACGCTTTTAATTTAGAGTTATTTGTCAACCCGCTATATATTATATCAGTAATGATAGCAACTATTATTTTTGGATTAATTTCAATTATTAAATGTAAACAACGCTTTAATGGATATATCAATTTTAAGGAAGCTTTTAAAGCTTATTTTATTGTAGCAATAATAGGATTAGGGATAAGCACCCTTGTTACTTTTGTATTATTCAACTTCATTGATATTGAAGCCTCTGAGACAATTAAAGAAAAAACTATTGAAAAATTTATTGAAATTCTTGAAGGTATTAATACTTCAGAGCAAGAAATTTCTAATACTATTGACAAAATAAAAAACGAAAACCTTTATTCATTCAGTAATGTTCTTCAAAGATTAATTATGAATTACCTGCTTCCTATTACTATTATTGGATTAATGTCAGCCGCTTTTATAAAAAAAACAAATCCAAACTCAGAATAAATTCAGTATTTTTGAAATGTTAATTTTGAAAATTTCTAATGAATATATCTGTAGTTATTCCACTACTTAATGAATACGAATCGTTAAACGAGTTAAATGATTGGATTGTAAATGTCATGCAGACCAATCATTTTTCTTATGAAATCATTTTTATAGATGACGGTAGCACAGATAATTCTTGGAAGGTTATCAAACTGCTGTCAGATAAAAACAACAATATAAAGGGGATTAGATTTCTTAAAAACTTTGGAAAATCTCAAGCACTTCATGCAGGGTTTGATAAGGCTAAAGGCGGCGTTGTAATTACTATGGATGCCGATTTGCAAGATAATCCGGATGAAATTCCAGAACTGTATAATATGATTACCAAAGATGGTTTTGATATGGTTTCAGGCTGGAAAAAGAAGCGCTACGACTCTGTTATTACCAAAAATTTACCTTCAAAATTATTTAACTGGGCTGCAAGAAAAACATCTGGAGTAAAATTGCATGATTTTAATTGTGGTTTAAAAGCATACAATAAAGACGTTGTAAAGAATATAGATGTAAACGGTGAAATGCATCGCTATATCCCAGTATTATCAAAAAATGCTGGATTTAGCAATATAGGAGAAAAAATCGTGCTACACCAAGCAAGAAAGTATGGTGAAACTAAATTTGGCATGGATCGATTTATTAACGGGTTTCTCGACTTAATAACTATCTGGTTTCTATCTCGGTTTGGAAAACGGCCTATGCATTTATTCGGTGCTCTAGGCGTAATAATGTTTACCATAGGCTTTGGATTTGCAACTTACTTGGGCATTGATAAATTGTTTTTAAATCCAGGAGGCAGACTTATAACACAGCGTCCACAGTTTTATATTGCTTTAGTAACTATGATTATAGGAACACAATTTTTTGTAGCAGGGTTTTTAGGAGAAATTATTTTACGCACCAAACAAGATAAAAAACGTTATTTAATAAAAGACAAATTAAATATTGATTAATACATTTTCATAATATTTTTATTTTAAAAGAGTGTGTTATTGAAAATTATAGTTGAACAATTGTTTATTTTTGCTATTCATAAAGTATCAAAATGATTTATATAGATCCAAAAATTTTAGACCGCATAAACACATGGTTAACACCTAGTTTTGACAACGAAACACAACAATCAATTAAGGATAGTATTGCAAATAGTCCTGAAGACATTCAAGAAAGCTTTTACAAAGACCTAGAGTTTGGTACTGGCGGAATGCGAGGCGTTATGGGTGTAGGTACGAATCGCATAAACAAATACACCTTAGGAAAAAGCACTCAGGGTTTAAGCGATTATCTACATAAATCATTTCCTAACGAAAAACCGAAAGCTGTTATTGCCTATGATTGTAGACATAATAGTAAAAGTTTAGCTAAAGTAGTAGCTGATGTTTTTTCGGCAAATGATATAGAAGTATATTTATTTGAAGACTTACGTGCGACACCAGAATTATCATTTGCAGTAAAACATTTAAACTGCCATTGCGGTATAGTTTTAACGGCATCTCATAATCCTCCAGAATACAACGGATATAAAGTATATTGGCAAGATGGAGGTCAATTAGTCCCACCGCATGATAGTGCCGTTATCGATATTATTAATGATCTTGATTATGCCGATATTAAGTTTAAAGCAAATGACGCATTGATTCATTATATTGGAGAGCAAGTTGATGATGTTTTTATTAATGCATCTGTTGAAAATGGATGTGTTGGTGCAACACAAACTGCTAAAGATGATTTAACAATTGTTTTCACATCGCTTCATGGAACATCAATAACAGCAGTTCCTGAAACCCTAAAACGTGCTGGCTACAAAAACGTACATATTGTTAAAGAACAGGAAGTCCCAGATGGTGATTTTCCAACTGTTGCCTCACCTAACCCAGAAGAACCTGCCGCTCTAAAAATGGCGCTAGAATTAGCCAACGAGGTAAATGCAGATATTGTAATTGGAACAGACCCAGATTGTGACAGATTAGGTGTAGCAGTGCGTAATTCTGAAAATGAATTACAATTATTAAATGGAAATCAAACCATGTTGATGATGACTGATTTTCTTTTAAAACAATGGAAATCTGAAGGAAAAATAAAAGGAAAAGAATTTATTGCATCAACCATCGTGTCAACACCGATGCTAACAAAACTAGCGGCCACTTATAATGTTGAAAGTAAAATTGTTTTAACTGGTTTTAAATGGATAGCTAAATTGATAAAAGATTATCCAGAATTAGATTTCGTTGGAGGTGGCGAAGAAAGTTTTGGTTATATGGTTGGTGATTTTGTGCGCGACAAAGATGCTGTTACATCTACCCTTTTGGCTTGCGAAATTGCAGCTATTACAAAATCAAACAAGAGTTCTTTTTATGATGAACTTTTAAAGCTTTATGTAGAACATGGATTCTATAAAGAAAAACTTGTATCACTCACTAAAAAAGGTATTGAAGGCGCCGAGGAAATTAAACAAATGATGACAGATGCTCGAAACAATACGCTTAAAGTTATAAATGGTTCAAAAGTGGTTAAGTTCGAAGATTATGATTTATCGGTATCTAAAAACATGATAACTGGTGAAGAAAGCGCCATTGACATTCCGAAATCTAATGTATTGATATATTATACAGAAGACGGCAGTCAAGTAGCTTTAAGACCTAGTGGGACAGAACCAAAAATAAAATTCTATGTAAGCGTTAATACATCTATAAATTCTATTAAGGAAGTTAAAAAAACAGAAGTAAAGCTTGATACAAAAGCTGAAACCATCTTAAAAGACATGAATCTTCTTTAATGAATCACTTTTTAAACATATTAAAATACGCAAAACCTTATAAAAGTTATGCCATAGGACACATTATTTCTAATGTGTTTTTTGCTTTATTCGGCACACTTTCATTCATTTCAATGATGCCTATGCTGAAGGTTATTTTTAAAGAAGATACTAAAGTTCCATCGCAAAAACCAGTTTATGAAGGAATAATAAAAATAGATGATTATGTTGGAGACTATCTGGCCTATGAAATGAATCGAATTACAAATGGGGACAACTCCAAAGCACTTTTGTTTACTATTTGTTTAATAGTAGTAATGTTTTTATTAAAAAACCTTTTTGGTTATCTCGCAAACTACTTTTTAGTTTTTTTAAGAAATGGGGTTATTAGAGATCTTAGAAATAAAGTCTACAAAAAAACAATAGAACTACCTTTGTCATACTTATCCGAACAAAGAAAAGGTGACATTTTATCAAGAGTTACTAGTGATGTTTTAGATTTACAATATTCATTTCTATCTGTTTTAGAAATTATTGTTAGAGAACCATTAACGATAATTTTCACGATAGTTGCAATGCTTTATATAAGCCCACAACTTACCTTATTCGTTTTTATTTTTATACCAGTAATGGGGTTTATCATATCAAAAATTGGTAATAGTTTAAAGCGAAAATCAGACCGGGTTCAAAAAGAGCAAGGTACATTTTTATCAACCTTAGAAGAAACCCTAACAGGTTTGCGTATCATAAAAGGTTTTAATGCAGAAAGTAAATTCAATGAAAAGTTTCAGGAATCTACCTCGCGATTTTATAGGTTTTCAAATAAGTTAATGAATCGACAAAATCTTGCCTCTCCTACAAGTGAATTTTTAGGAATTTGTATGATAGCCACTATACTTTGGTATGGTGGAAATCTTGTATTAAGTAAAGATACTAGTTTAGCTTTAGACGGTAGTAAGTTTTTAATATACTTAGGACTTGCTTATAATATATTAACACCTGCAAAAGCCATATCTAGAGGCTTATACAATGTTAAAAAAGGAGGAGCTGCAGCAGAACGTATTCAAGAAATTATTGATACAGAGAATCCGTTAAAGGATTTACCAAATGCCATTAAAAAAGAAAGCTTTGATTCTGAAATTGAATTTAAAGACATTACATTTAGATATGATGATGAAGATGTCTTAAAGAATTTCAGCTTAACTATACCGAAAGGTAAAATGGTCGCGTTTGTGGGACAATCCGGGAGCGGTAAATCAACAATTACGAATTTAATCACCCGTTTTTATCATGTGAATGAGGGTGAAATATTAATAGACGGTATAAATATTAATGATATCACGACAAGTTCTCTCAGAAAACAATTAGGAATTGTAACACAAGATGCCATTTTATTTAATGACAGTATTAAAAATAATATCAAACTTGGAAAAAGTGACGCCCCCGATGCAGAAATAATTGAAGCTTTAAAAGTCGCAAATGCATGGGAGTTTGTTAAAGATTTAGATGGTGTTTTAGATTATAATATAGGTGATGGCGGGACGAAACTTTCTGGTGGACAGAAACAACGATTAAGTATTGCTCGAGCGGTTCTAAAAGGCCCTCCAATTATGATTCTGGATGAAGCAACCTCAGCTTTAGATACAGAAAGCGAAAGGGTTGTGCAAACAGCTTTAGAAAACATGATGAAAAACAGAACGTCCATTGTGGTCGCTCACAGACTATCAACTATTCAAACTGCAGATACTATTGTTGTGCTTAAAAAAGGGAAAATTGTAGAACAAGGTCAACATAATGAACTTATTGCAAAAAATGGTGTTTATAAAAAGTTGGTTGATATGCAAAGCTTCGAGTAGTAAAATATAAAACTTCTTTAAAAATAAAAAAGGATAGAGATTTGGGCATCTATCCTTTTTTTGTTCATTGTTAGATTTGGGGACAACTAACAACATAAGTAGGTTTCTGCTACAAACATATAATAATTAAATACTTCTCACAAGAAAAATATGTATTTTATCGTATTTTTATGTATTTCATCGATAAAATATATTGATAACGTCTGTATATCAGCTGCTTAGACAAACTCGTATTTCGCTAAAGATTTCAGCTTAAACTTTTACTATATTTATATGTCTAATATCTAAACTATATTTTTGCTAGACGAAGCACATTTATTAGAACGACTTAAATCGGAAACAGATAAAGAGGAAGCCTTTAGAGAGTTAATAACTACCTACAAAGAGCGCTTATATTGGCATATTAGAAATATAGTCAAGTCACATAATGATACGGATGATGTTTTACAAAACACCTTTATTAAAATTTTTAAAAACATTCAAAATTTTAAAGGAGATAGTAAATTATATTCATGGATGTATCGCATTGCAACAAACGAGTCTATTACATTTATAAATAAGAAAGCCAAACGACTTCAAATTTCAAGTGAAGAAGTTCAGGAATTGGTTATTAGCAATTTAACCTCAGATGTTTATTTTGAAGGAGATGCAATACAATTAAAATTACAAAATGCCATTGCGACGCTACCTGAAAAGCAACAATTAGTATTTAACATGAAATATTTTCAAGATATCAAGTATAAGGACATGTCTGAAATACTTGATACTAGTGAAGGCGCCCTAAAAGCATCATATCATATAGCAGTAAAAAAAATAGAAGCATATTTAACTAACAATTAAACCCTTACAATTAATTTAAGTCTTATAAATAAGATGAAAACAAATAAATTACATAATATTAAATCTGCTGGATTTAAAATGCCCGATGGTTATTTAGAATCTTTAGATAAAGATATTTTGAGTAAGATTAAAAATGAGGATACTTTAGATGCCTATAAAGAAATGGCTTTTAAAACTCCAACTGGTTACTTCGACTCTTTAGAAGCGCGTATTTTGAATAAAGTTTCAGATAAAAGTGAATCTAAAGTTATTTCACTATTAAGTCGTAGAAATTTAATATATGCGTCCAGTATTGCTGCAACGGTCTTGTTGTTATTAAATCTTTCTATTTATAATGACATGCCTACTTTTGATACTTTAGAAACCGAAACCGTTGAAAATTATGTTATTTCTGAAAGTATTGGCTCTTATGAAATTGCTTCATTATTAATGGATGATCAACTTATTGAAGATAGCTTTGAAAAATATAATTTTGAAGAGGAAATAGTAGAAGAATACCTTTTAAACAATATTGATATTGAAGATTTAATGCTTGAACAAATAAATTAAAAAGATGAAAAAATTACTCACCATATTGCTACTTTTGCTTTCATTAAATGTTGTGGCGCAAAAGCATCGAGAACGCGTAAAAGCCTTAAAAGTTTCTTTCATTACAGAAAAACTTGATTTAACAGAAAAAGAAGCTCAAAAGTTTTGGCCTATTTACAACGAACATGACCAGCAGCTAGTAAAAATTAGGTATAATGATATTAGAAGTATCCGTAGAGAAATTAAAAACAATATTGACTCTATGACAGATGCACAAGCAAATGACTTATTATTAAAACTTGATGCGGCCGAAAACAAATTACACAAACTACGTTTAGAGTTTAGCAAAAAACTAGTAGGTGTCATTTCTCCTAAAAAAATAATTCTTCTAAGAATAGCCGAAGAGGATTTTAAAAGAAGAATGCTTGATGAACTTAAAAGGAGAAAAAAAGGAAAAAGCTAAAACTATACATTGAAGAACAAAGAGGTTGTCTTAAAAGTCTAATTCTATGTCATATTGAGAATAAATGACTTTTAAGACAACCTCTTTAAATTTTTATTTAAGTTTTCATTTCACATCATTGAAAATTCCTCTAGCAATAACAGTATCATAAATAATAGTTAGTAAGGTAATCTCTTTACTAGAGTTGAATTCAATAATATCTACCACATCAAAAACAACTTCCTTCTTATTTGCTAATGTCCAATGAAATGTAAAGTACAAAGCTATACTGTTAGATTCACTATCTTCAAAAATAGCATTGACTTTTAGTTTAGAATTTAAAGTGTCTTCAGCTAATTCATTATAAAACAAATAAGAATCCTTTGTGCCGTATAATGGTGAATTTACTTTACCATTCTTAGAAAAGAGTGCTACAATTTTATCCGTTTCAGAATTCTCTAAAAACTTAATATAATCTAAAGCAATTGTCTTTAAAGACATTTTGGATAATATTTCGACTAGCTATTAAGCATCACTGGCATGACAAGCATAGTAATTTGTTCTCCTTCATCTAGACCATCAATAGGTGTTAAAATACCTGCTCTATTTGGTAAACTCATTTCTAATTGCACTTCATCTGAACCTAAATTATTCAACATCTCCGTTAAAAAACGTGAGTTGAATCCAATTTGCATATCATCACCTTGATAATCGCAAGTTAAACGCTCTTCAGCCTTATTACTATAGTCAATATCTTCAGCAGAAATATTCAGCTCTGCACCAGCAATTTTTAAACGAATTTGATGTGTCGTTTTATTTGAAAATATACTAACACGTCTCACAGAATTTAAAAACTGATTACGCGCGATAGTAAGTCTATTTGGATTTTCCTTTGGAATTACTGCCTCATAATTAGGATACTTTCCATCTATTAAACGGCAAATTAATTCCGAATTTTCAAAAGTAAATTTAGCATTAGAATCATTATATTCAATAGTCACACTGTCTTCACTACCTGCTAAAATACCTTTTAAAAGATTTAAAGGCTTTTTAGGCATAATAAATTCAGCTACTTGCGAAGCTTTTACGTCTTCACGGGTATATTTCACCAACTTATGCGCATCTGTAGCAACAAAAGTTAAGCCTTCTGTAGAAAACTGAAAAAAGACACCACTCATTACCGGTCTTAAATCATCATTCCCTGCTGCAAAAATAGTTTTACTAATAGCTGTAGCTAAAACATCACCAACGATAACTGTTTGACTTGGGTCTTCTAGTGATACCGCATTTGGAAATTCATTCCCATCGGCGTAAGCTAAAGCATATTTACCATGATTTGAACTAATCTCTATAGTATTATTTTCTTCAACCACAAAAGTTAATGGCTGCTCCGGAAATGTTTTTAAAGTATCAAGTAATAAACGTGCAGGAATTGCAATACTACCTTTACTATCACTCTCCACATTTAAAGAAGAAGACATAGTTGTCTCTAAATCGCTTGCAGAAACTGTTAACTTAGATTCGTCTAAATCAAATAAGAAATTATCTAAAATCGGAAGTGTATTAGAGTTATTAATAACACCTCCTAAAATCTGTAATTGTTTTAATAAATAGGTACTTGATACTATAAATTTCATTTGGTAGTTTGTATTTTTTAATTGACAATTATTACATTCACTAAATAAAAATTCTACTTAATTAAAACAAGAAATAATGAATGATTTGTAGATTTATAATTTAATAATACTATCTACAAATATATTCGATACGGTCTAATATAGGAAACAAACTTATTAACATTTATACTCTATATTTTTTCTTTCTTATAGAACCAAAAATGAAACCAAAGAGAGCTAATAAACCTAGTGGTAATGCAATATTAATAAGTTGCCATTTTGTTTTCTCTTTAGCAATTTTCTGCTGATCTAAGAAAGCGACCGCTATTTCTTTAGATCGAATGTTTATAAGTCCATTATCGTCTAATAAATAATTTACAGCATTCAATAAAAATTCCTTGTTACCATAAGTTTGTCCTGTCCAACGATCGAAGCCTAGTTCTTGTGGCGTATTTCTAACTACATCATTTTTTATAACATCACCATCTGCTATCAAAATCATTTTTGAGGTAACACCATCACCCTTTCCATCCAATATCTTAAAAGGCTTTATCCTATTCTTATACATAGAAGTAAATGCTCCTTCGAGTAAAACTGCCAATGCTTGATTTCCTTTGCTATATGAAGCTGGGTTAGGTTCTTTAATAACTAATTCTAAACTTATTTCTTTCGGAGTGCCATCTATTTTACTCAATGGAGCACTTTCTAAAAGAATGGTTTTCTTTATATTATTCTTTAAAGTATCAATTTGATTAGCAAAATCGAATTTAACTAAGTTTAAATTATTAACAATAGGATGATTATTATTGGATTCTGCCAAAGGTGAATAAGGCCATTTTAAATGTTGAAATTGGGAGCTACTTCCCTCTCCCATTGCAAGTGTAATAGGTGCGGAATAAAGTGTGTTTACCATAACAGGATTTATTCTAGCGCCATACTTAAAAAAGAAATCGGTTAAATTAATATCTCTCGTGGTTGCAAAACTTCTTCCAGAATCATTATATAAACTATCCTTTTCCATGGCTACCGCATCGACAAGCCATAGGCTTTTCCCTCCATTCATATTGAATTGATCTAGAACAAATTTCTCATTTTCCGTGAACGCCTCAGTTGGTTTTGCTGAAATAATAAGATCAAAAGACTTTAGATTTGAAAGCGTTTTTTGTGGATTGCTAGAAACACTATCCAATGTAAATGGGGCTATAAAATAATACTCGCCAAGTTTTTTTACAAAGTCAAAAATATATTTATCTTCAAGTTGTCCATTCCCTTTCAAAATGGCAATTTTACGACGCTTTGGTTGGGTTAATTTGCTAAATCCGTCAGTAAATGCATATTCCAAGTGTTGTACAGAATTGCTAACCAATTCTTGTTGCGAAGCACCAATTTTGTTTTTTACTAATGGAATTGTCACTGTTACACCATTGTAACTTGCCAATGCCCAAGGAAATATAACTGCTTGACTTGACTTTCCATTCTCTTGTACACTCAATTGCATAGGTGTCAAACCACGTTGTTTTAGCTGTTGTATATTACTTTCGCGTGTAGATTCATCTTCTAACGGATTAACAAATTTGAATTTAATATTGTTATTTTCTGCTGAAAACTCTTCTAGTAATTGTTTTGTTTCATTTTGAAGACGCCTAAATTCTGAAGGAAAATCTTCTCCTATTAAAAACACATCTATATCAATAGGCGAGTTTATACTGCCAATAATATTTTTAGCAGACTCACTTAAGGTATAACGACCATCTTGAGTTAAATCAAATCGCTTATAAAATTTAGTAGCTAAAACATTTATTAAAATGATAACTACTAAGGCTATGCTAATATTTTTAATAGTTTTATTCAAAAGTTTTTTCTAATTGATACTGTTTTACACTTTTTACTTTGGCATTTTTAAAAATCAACTCCAAGCATTCTTGATTCCTATTAAATGCTCCTGGTTCAAACCCCAAATTGTAATTCCATTTATTTTGAGAATTCATTTTTAAAGAATCATCCCAACCAAACCATTCACTTTCACCAAGCAGCGTTTCAATCTCGTTCTTATATTTCCCAATAAATAGCGATTCATTAATTATTTCGTTACTCATTTCATAGCGAAGTGCAGGTTTATCTTTCCAAGCCAAAGAATCAAAATGCTTTTCATGATGATAACTTGTAAAAATATTTATAAACGGATAAAACACGTAGAAATAAATAACAGGTGTCAAAACTATACCTATTAATAAACTAACCCAAAGCCTCTTATCTATTGTTCGTGCAAATAACCAAACGAGTACAAAAACGACTATAAATAAAATAACAAAAGTGGGCGTTAATATCATTTACGTGCTTTATTAAGATTAAACTTAGTAAGCATCAAAAAGAAAATTGTTATACCCAAAAAGTATATAATATCTCTGGTGTCTAACACCCCACGACTCATACTTTTATAATGAAAACTCATGCCAAATTGTTCAATAACATTGCTTGATAAAAAATCTGAAACACCTTCAATCCCAATATAAAATAAAAAACAAATAAATACCGAAGAAATAAAAGCAACAATTTGATTTTCTGAAAGTGTAGAACTAAAAACACCTATGGCAGTATATGATGAAATGAGGAAAAGCAAACCAAAGTAAGAACTCAATGTGCTTCCAATATCCAAATTACCTGTTGGATTTCCTAAGTAATAAACAGTATAAACGTATAAAAGTGATGGCAATAAGGCTATTAAAATAAGTGCAAAAGCTCCAAAATATTTCCCTAAGACAATGTGACTATTTGATATTGGTTTGGTGAGTAACAATTCTAACGTGCCTTGTTTTTTTTCATCTGAAAAACTGCGCATAGTTACTGCAGGAATTAAAAAAATTAATATCCAAGGTGCTAGTAGAAAAAAAGAAGATAGATCGGCGAAACCATAATCAAGAATATTAAATTCCCCTTTAAATAACCATAAAAAAAGACCATTTAAAACTAAGAAAATAGCTATAACCATATAGCCTATGGGTGAGGAAAAAAATGAATTTATTTCTTTTCTAAAAATTGCGAACATATAATCTTTAACTGCTTTCTATATTTATTTAAGTATTGCTAATTTATCTACACTCCAAGCCTCTGGTTTTATATTAAAAAGTGGCTTTGTTTTTGCCCAAACTTTTTTAAATAAATTAGATTCTCTATAGGTTTCCAAATTAGCTTCTGAATTCCAATAGCTATAGGTAAAAAATATATTTGAATTCTTAGTTTCCCTATACAATTCAAGAAATTCACACCCTTTGAAATTTCTTATTTTATGCTTATTAGATTCAAAATTACATATAAAATCGTCTATAGCATCTTCCCTGAACCCCATTTTCACGATTCTTACTATCATAAATCTTCATTTAGTTCCGTTTTAAGTGGACGTTCTGGAAAAACCTCAACACTTTTCTTTATAAAATTAACACTTACAGTATCCATTAAGCTTAGTCCCATAAGCGTAGAAGCACTTCCAACCGTTGCGCTATTACTTTTATAAACAGCAATTTCTAAAAAATTTCCAGAATTAAACACCACTAATCCTCTTCCTTCATCGTGTCTTTTATCTTCTGGGATATCAAAATTTACTATATCGCTATATTTATTAAATACTTTTTTGAATTTATGATTTCTGGCAGAAATCTCAAAATCGCGCCCTTTTTGAATGGTTTCAAAAAAACTACGTTTTATGTTGGTAATTACATTACCGTAATTATCTATATAAATAATACTACCAATTATTTGTGACTTATCATCATTCACATAAGGCACTACGTTTTTAATTGGCTTAATTTCATTAATTGTCTTTCCTATAACCTCCAAAGTACCTCCTCTTGCGATATGACAAGCCACTTTTACAAAAATATCTAAAACAGGAAAACTTGTCTGTATCTTATCATGAATATTAATTTCAACTATTTTCTCAGGTGCTATTTCAGAACAAATCATACTCATTATGCCATTATTTGCACAAATAAAGAAATGGTCGTCAAGTTTAATCGCAATATGTTTGTTCTCTGGATTTATTTCAGAATCAATTCCAATAATATGAATAGTTCCTTTAGGAAAACTACTGTAAGCATTTTGAATTATATAAGCCGCTTCAGGAATACTAAACGAGGATACTGAGTGTGAGATATCAACAATTCTAACATCTGGAAGCTCACTGTAAATAGCGCCCTTTGTCGCGCCAGCAAAGTGGTCTTTTTCTCCAAAATCGGTAGTTAATGTTATTATCGCCATTGGCAAAATTGTTGATATGTTTTTAGTATTTCCTCACTCAAAATTAAGTATTTTTGAGTATTATTACTTGTTTTACAAACCTACATAAATTTTCGTTTTCGTTTTTATATTTTAAATGAAAAATGCAGGTTATTGAATCCTTATTTTTTAAAATAAGAAATACTTAATAAAACTAATAAATCGTTTTGTCTTTGTAAGTATCAAATTTCCTTATATAAGATGAAATTTTAAACAAAATTTAGGCCTTTGAACGAAATTATTATTGAACTTGAAGAAATTACTCCAAAAGAATTTTTTGGAGCACAAAATGCAAATATTGAACTTCTTAAAAAGTACTTTCCAAAACTTAAAATAGTAGCCCGAGGGACTAAAATTAAAGCCTTTGGCGACGAAGAATTACTTGAAGAATTCGACCGCCGAATCACCATGCTTTTAAAACATTTTGCCAAATACAATAAACTAGACGAAAATGTTATTGAACGTGTTCTAACAAGTCAAAGTAGTGATGACTATACAACCTCAAAACAAAGTGGTGAAGTAATTGTTCATGGCGTAGGTGGTAAACTTATTAAGGCGCAAACTGCAAACCAAAGAAGACTGGTGGAATTAATGCGTAAAAACGACATGGTGTTTGCAATTGGGCCCGCTGGTACTGGTAAAACTTATACTGGAGTTGCATTAGCAGTTCAAGCACTTAAAAACAAAGAAGTTAAGCGTATTATTTTAACAAGACCAGCGGTAGAAGCTGGAGAAAATCTTGGGTTTTTACCAGGTGATTTAAAGGAAAAATTAGACCCTTACATGCAACCATTGTATGATGCTTTGCGCGATATGATTGCACCTGAAAAACTGGCACATTATATTGAAAACGGCACAATTCAAATTGCTCCTTTAGCATTTATGCGTGGTAGAACTTTAGATAATGCATTTGTTATTTTAGATGAAGGTCAAAATACAACACATGCGCAGATGAAAATGTTTTTAACTCGTATGGGAAAGCATGCTAAATTTTTGCTAACAGGTGATCCTGGACAAATTGACTTACCCCGTCGAACAATTTCTGGTTTAAAAGAGGCACTTCTAATTTTAAAAAATGTAGAAGGTGTTGGTATGGTCTTTTTAGATGACAAAGATGTGATTCGCCATAAATTAGTTAAAAAAGTAATTGAAGCATACAAAAGTATAGAGAATAGAGACTAATGAGTAATACAATTAATGAGTAATACAATTATAGATACAAATTTCAACTTTCCTG
Organism: Algibacter sp. YIN40; assembly: GCF_057219435.1. NCBI lineage: Bacteria > Pseudomonadati > Bacteroidota > Flavobacteriia > Flavobacteriales > Flavobacteriaceae > Algibacter > Algibacter sp. YIN40. Next base: position 110,789 of record NZ_JBXVVC010000004.1, read on the forward strand.
GACAAAAAAACGTCTATAAAGGAAAAGTACGAGAGGTATATAATATTAATGATGAGCAATTAGTAATGGTTGCTACCGATAGGCTTTCAGCATTTGATGTTGTTATGCCAAAAGGAATTCCATATAAGGGGCAAATACTAAACCAAATAGCTACTAAAATGATGGCGGCTACAGAAGATTTAGTGCCAAATTGGTTAACGGCAACACCAGACCCAAACGTTGCTGTTGGACATTTATGTGACCCTTTTAAAGTTGAAATGGTTATTCGTGGATATATGTCTGGACATGCTGCAAGAGAATATAAATTAGGAAAGCGAATGCTTTGTGGTGTACCAATGCCAAAAGGCATGAAAGAAAATGATGCTTTTCCTAAGCCTATTATTACACCTGCAACTAAAGCTGAAATGGGTGATCATGATGAAGATATATCTAGGGAAGACATTTTAAAACAAGGATTTGTCTCTGAAGAAGATTATATTATTCTTGAAGATTACACTCGTAAATTGTTTCAGCGAGGTTCTGAAATAGCTGCATCTCGTGGATTAATTTTAGTAGATACTAAATACGAATTTGGTAAAACAAAAGAAGGACAAATTGTTTTGATTGATGAAATACATACACCAGACTCTTCACGATATTTTTACGCCAATGGATATCAAGAACGTCAAAATAAGGGGGAAGCTCAAAAACAACTTTCTAAAGAATTTGTTCGCCAATGGCTAATCTCAAATAACTTTCAAGGTTTAGAAGGACAAACGGTGCCTTTTATGAGTGATGACTATATTGAAACGGTCAGTGAGCGTTACATAGAACTTTACGAAAATATTACAGGAGAAACATTTGAAAAAGCAGATGTTAGTAATATTCAAGAACGTATAGAAGCAAATGTTTTAGAATTTCTAAAATAGAAAAACTATAAATAGACTTAACAAAAAACGCTCACCAAATGGTGAGCGTTTTGTTTATCTCATGCTAACTAAACTAACTAATAAAATTAAGAGATAAAGGGTATTTTGGTGTTTCGCCACGACTAGCTCTTACAGCATTAACAATAGGAAAAATAACAGAAATTATTCCTAAAACTATAAAGCCTAAAAGTCCTAAACCAAACAATAAAATTAATGGGATGCATATAAGGCAATACACTATTAAACTTAATTGAAAGTTTATAATATTCTTACCATGTGTATCCATTTGATACACTTTTTCTTTTTGTGTAAGCCAAAGTACTAAAGGAAGCAACAAACTTCCAAAACCAGTTACTAGAGTAATTAACTGACTTAAATGGGTAATAACGATTAATTGATTGTCTTGTCGCATGATGGTGATTTTTTGATTGATACTAATATGACGCAAAAATTAAAAAAATGTTACATAATATATGAAGTAAAAGAAATTTACTTCTCTAAAATACCATGAGACTTAAGCACTTCCTTAAATTCATCGTCATCTTTCAAAAATTCAAAAAACTCAGAAACTTCTCTTTTTAAAGTTTTTGTCTGCTTGTTTCTTAACGTATCTAGATAATATATTACACTATCGCGTTCTTCTAATCCTGCATATACTACTGCCAGTTGTTGACTTTTTTCATATGGATGCGCTACCTCCCTAATTTTATCAATCGTGTTTTTAGCATTAACTGTATCTCCTATTTTAGCATAGCAAAACCCCAAAAACCTATTAAATACATTTTCTTTTTCAACAATTTTTTTCAATGGTCTTATAGCTTCTTTGTACCTTCTTTGATCCATATAAAGTCTAAAATAGGACCTATTAATAACAAATTTATTGTTTTCGCTACTTAATTTTTCTGCTTTTTTCAATATTTGCTCAGCTTCTTCATATTTATGGTTAAAAGCCAATGCGGTGGCATAACTATTAGTAGTAACAAATGATAAGGGGTCTAATCTATAGGCTATTTCTGCCTGTTCTAACTGTTTCTCATACTGTCTAGTATAATAATAGAAAGTCGCATATTGATGTCTGGTTGTTAAATCATTTGGAGATAAACTAATCGCTTTTTGGAATGCGGCTTCTGCAGCTTCGTGATTCCCTTCTATATTATCAATAAAACCCTTTACTGAATAGATTCGGGGAACTTTATCGTTAATTTCTTCTGCTTTAACTAAATATTCTCTTGCGCTTTTCGAAGCTTCTTTTGGGTCTCGCCGCGAATAATACGTCTCTAAATATATTGAATTAGCAATTTCAGCATAAGCTTCTGCATAATTTGGGTCAAGTATTGTGGCTTCTTTATATAGGGTAATACTTCGCGCAATACTTTCAGAATTTCTTTTGTCTGCTTCATCTCTAGCTTCTAAAAACAACTTGTAAGCATTTATGTTTTTAGTTGCCACGGTCGTTAAACGTTTTTGTTCTTCAAAGGACAAATTAAGTTCAAGAGCCTTCACTATTTCTTGAGAAATTTCAGTCTGAATTGTAAAAACATCAGTAATGGTTTTATCATAATTTTCCGCCCATAAATTCCTGTCTGAATCTGCATCTATTAGCTGCGCAGAAATCCGAATATCATTGCCATATTTTCGAATACTCCCATCCAACACATAAGAGACACCTAATTCGTTAGCTATTGTGGGCATCGTTTTGTCGGTATCCTTATATTGCATTACAGAAGTTCTCGAAATAACACGGATATCTTTTAACTTTGACAGTTGTGTGAGAATATCTTCGGTTACACCGTCTCTAAAGAAATCTGAATCTTTATCTGAACTTAAATTATTAAAAGGTAATACCGCAATTGATAATTCTTTTACTGAGTTATTAGTAGTTATTTTAAAGGACTTTATATTAAATAATAAAACTATTAAAATAGCAGCGGCAACTAACCATAAAAGATTTCTTTTGTTTTTAAAAAAACCTAAACGGTTTTTAGGTTTTTCTTTTATTACTTTTAATTTCCCTTTTACATCCTCAGGTTTAGGAACAATCAATCCTTCATTTGATATAGCGAATATTGGCATTGCACCATCAACGTTCTTTAATTCATACGCATCCAAAAACTTGACGTGAATATCTCTATGACTTCTTATTTGATCGTGAACCTTATCAGATATTAACACACTTCCAGGAACAGCACAAGACTCGATTCGAGAAGCAACATTAACGGCATCCCCAATAATATCTTCATCAGAATACATAATATCACCAACGTGGATACCAATTCTAACAGGTATTTTAGGATCTTCTAAAAAAGCTTTTTGCATTTCAATGGCACAGTACACTGCTTCAACCGTACTTTTAAAAATACTCAATGTGCCATCTCCAAAATATTGAATAATTTTTCCATCATATGCTTCAGTTGTTACTTCAAAAGAATTACGATGTCTTTCCCTTATAGCTGTAGCTTGCGCTTCATCATGCTGCATCAAAGAAGTATACCCTTCAATATCTGTAAACATAATTGCAGCTAATTGCCTCTGGTGTCGCATGGTGTTTATTTGAGACTCAAATATACCTAATCAATGACTTTTATGCCACAATAATCAGAATCAAAAAAAATTACTTTTACTAAATGAATTATGGAATTTTATTCATGAGAGCCTGAAATCGTGGATCATTTTTTACAGGATCAAATTTAATGTCTTGCTTTAATCCCCAAAAGAAAAGGCCTTGACCACCAACTTCATAATCTTTTTCTAACCATGTAAGTGCATTATCATGATCGCCTAAACCCATATAAATAGTCGCTATCATAACGGGAGGTACATAAACCATTTTATTTTTATTCAATTGGTAGTTTAATATCTCTTTTGCCTTATCTGTTTCTCTTACCATACCATAGCAATAACCGAGCATCCAATTGGTATTTGAAGCGACACTTCGTGACGTATAAATATCAATAGCTTCTTGATATTTACCTAAAGCAGAAAGATTAGAGGCCTTCATCCACAGTAACATATTATCGTCTGGGAATTTCTTTAAAGATTCACTCATCTTATCAATAGCCATTTGAAATTCTCTTAAGTAATAATATGCTTGACCCATATCGCCAATATATTTAGAAGACAAAGGATCGAGTTTTTGAACCATATTAAAATTCTCCTCCATACTTTCTAAATCGCCATCAAATGCATAAATCCACCCCAGTTTATTATAAGCACTCACATAACTTGGGTTAATTTCAATAGCTTTTTTTAAATACAGCAAAGCAGTTTCTCTTTCATATTTGTAATAACTAATAGCACCTAAAACACCAAAGGTTCCTCCATCGTTAGAATTAATTGCTAAAGCCTTTAAAGCGGGTGTTGATGCTAATTCCAGCATTTTTTTAGGTGATTCTCTTCCCCAAAAAATATATTCCAAATAAGTTTCGGCAACACCTACATAAGCTCTACAGAATTGAGGATCTAAATTAATTGCCTCTTTAAATAATCCTTCCGCCTTCTTTAATTCTTCAACTTTCCCACCACCCTGATGCAAATACACTTGACCTTCTTTAAATGCGGTATATGCTTCCGGATTATTTGTTGGCTCGTTGCTTAAGCGAGATTCTTCAGTATCACTTAATGTTATTTTTAAAGCATTAGCTATATCTCGAGAAACATCATTTTGTATTTTAAATATTTGGACTAAATCATTATCGTAATTATCTGCCCATAAATTTTTATTGTTCGCCGCATCAACAAGATTCGCATTAATTCTCACTTGATTATCATTAACTCTAACACTGCCTTCGAGGATATAATTAACATCCAACTCATTAGCTATTTCTTGAATGGACTTATCGCTATTTTTATAGTGCATTGCAGATGCCCGAGAAATCACCTGTAAGTGCTGAATTTTTGAGAGATGCGTTATTATATCTTCAGTAATGCCATCAGTAAATACATTCGATTTTTCATCATCATTCATATTGTTAAAAGGAAGAACAGCTAGCGTTGGTTCCTTGATTTCTACTTCGCTATTCTGCATCATAAAATACATGAGAAATAGTATAATTAAGGAAAGAACTCCTAAAACATAAAAACTCTTTTTTCTATAACTTTTATAAACTTCTGAATCATTTGGCGTTGTTTTTCCTTTAAGATCTTCTTTTTTTGGCACAACCAAACCCTTATTAGTAATAGCAAAAACAGGAATTACTTTATTAACATTTTTAAAATCTATGGCATCTATAAACTGGGTTGACAAATATTTTTGATTCCTAATTTGATCATTAACTTTATCTGAAACCAAGATGCTTCCAGCCACTGCTAGAGATTCTATTCTTGACGCTATATTAACAGCATCTCCTATAATATCGGCTTCAGTTCGAATAACATCACCCACATGAACACCAATTCTAACAGGAATTGATGGTTCTTCTTGAAAGGCTAATTGCATTTCAATACCACATTTAATGGCCTCGACTGAACTTCTAAAAGTACTTAACGTACCATCTCCAAAATATTGAATAAGTTCCCCCTTATGCTTAAGTGTACAGGCATCAAATATCTCGCGGTGTTTTTCACGAATTAACATGGCTTCCTTCTCATCATTCTGCATTAAAGAGGTATACCCTTCAATATCCGTAAACATAATAGCAACGAGTTCTCTGTGTTGTGGCATTTAAATAATGTTGTTAAACAACTAAATTAATTAATTATCTTTAAAAACGTAGCTTTTAGAAAAACCAATGTGCTAAATGCTTCAGAATTATTAATATATTTAGCCTAATTATAAGTTATTTTATGTCAGATACGAGTTCAAAAACACACATTCAATTTCTTTCTAATACTCCATTTTTTTCTGGCGTTTCGTCAGAATCAATGGAAGAATTGTATAAAAACGCTACCGAGGAATCATACATAAAAGGAGAAACTATTTTTAAAAAAGGAACTCTAGGAGACTCCATGTATGTTATAATTAATGGAAAGGTTAAGGTTTTTGAAAAAGATCATGTTTACGACACACTTACTGTCGGTGATTGCTTTGGCGAATATGCCTTAATAGACAACGAATCGCGTTCAGCATCCATAGCAACACTAGAAACAACGACTGTTTTAAAAATTGAGCGGAAACATTTTTTAGACTTAATGAGTAAAAGCATCCAGTTTTCACAAAGTATTCTGGCCGTTATGATCAAGCGTCATCGTGAATTAGATACCATCCAAGAAAGTTTAGCGTCTTCAAAACAAATTATTGAGGTTGCAAATAGTAAAATGAATGGTTTGATAAATGGTGCTATGGATGCAATTATAATGTTTGATAGTAGTTTTAAAATTGTATTGACCAACGCCTCTGCAAATAAAATTTTAGAAAATAGTGACACCTTGCAACGTAATGTTTTGTTTTTCTTTGATGATGAAAGCGCCAATTTAATTGAAAATATAGTTTCTAGCGAATCAGATAACGGACTAACAAACAAATACCTGCCAAATATTGTAAAAGTAGTTGGATCCAACGACACCGAAACTTTAAATGAAGGGACTATTAGCAAATCTGGAAATGAACAAGAAACATTTTTCACGTTAATTTTAAGAAATATTGAAGAACGATTAATAGCAGAAGACACTATCAATCTTTTAACTAAGCAAACAGAGTACCTAGAAGAAGAAATTAAGGAACTGACGAGTAGTTATGGTATTATTGCTGAAGATGAAAGCATGAAATCTGCAATAAACCTAATTCATCAAGTTGCCAAAACTGATGCAACCGTTTTAATTCATGGTGAAACTGGAACTGGTAAAGAGTTAGTTGCCAGAGCTATTCACAAAGAAAGCAATCGTAACGACAAGCCACTAATTAGAATTAATTGTGGTGCTATTCCTGCTAATTTAATTGAAAGTGAATTATTTGGTCATAAAAAAGGTGCATTCACTGGCGCCACAGCAGATAGAAAAGGGCGCTTTTTACTTGCGGATAAAGGCACTATTTTTTTAGATGAAATTGGCGAAATGCCGATTGAACTCCAACCAAAATTACTTCGTATTATTCAAGAAGGCGAATTCGATCCCGTTGGAAGTTCTGAAACTATTAAAGTAGATGTGCGCATTATAGCAGCGACTCATAGAAATTTATTTGAGTTTTCTAAAGAAGGAAAATTTAGAGAAGATTTATATTACCGTTTAAATGTATTCCCAATTGAAGTCCCTGCGCTTCGCGAAAGAGGTCATGATATTTGTTTAATTGCTCAAGAAATGATTGATCAATTTTCAAAAAAACTGAACAAGCCTATGCTTGCATTGTCAGATTCAGATAAAGCGCTACTAGGAACTTATCATTGGCCTGGAAATGTTAGAGAGCTTCAAAACCTAATAGAACGCGCAGTCATTGTATCTCAAAAAGGTACGATTAATTGGCAGGCTATCATTCCTAATAATTCTAATTCAGTTGAAATTCAAACGGAAACTTCTCAAGATAAAATATTAACATCAAAAGACTTAATTGCTTTAGAAAAAGCGAATATTTTAAAAGCTCTAAGGCAAACTAAGTGGAAAATATCTGGTAAAAATGGCGCCGCAGAATTATTACAATTACCGCCTACTACATTAGCATCAAGAATTAAAGCACTTAACATAGAACGACCGATATAAGCTTACACCTAAAATGTAAGCAATTTGAGAAATAAAAATACTATCCAACATATTTAAGAAAAAATCGAATCGAGTAACTACATCATTACTATAGATTTAAAAAGAAATTGATAATAGTTTCTATATTTTGTAAGAATTCAATTATTTTAGTAAATGGGTTATGCTATCAAAAAAGTATACTTATAACTCTCTTTTGAGATATTATAGGTTATTTAATAATCCTCATAACTAAGTTAGATACAAGCTAAAAAAACCAACAATATTGAATAACATTTTGATAAGTATTCCAAAAGCCATTTTGGCGACTCTACTCTATCTTATTGGAATGGAACTTATTGGTTCTTGGTCTCTTATAGCAGAAGAAATTGGATTCGAAATTAATTCCAAATATTATTTCTTAATTCAAGGAACTTTGCAATTAATCGGAGTCTTGATTTTTATTTATTTTATAAAAAAGCGGACTTTTAAAAATCTGATTAAAAAAACTCATCTCAAGTGGTATTTATTTGCTCTAATACTGGGAATTTCATTTGTATTTATGCAAACTCCATTAAAATGGATTTACAACTTGTTATTCGGAACGGAATACCAAATTGCTTATAGGTTTGATGGCTTACCTAAATTCAAGAATATAAATATTATCTCTGCAATCCTCATGATTCCAATAGGAGAAGAATTATTTTTTAGAGAATATGTACAGAATAATTTACAGAAGAAAACGAATACGATAGCTGCGATTTTATTTGCTTCTCTATTGTTCGCTTCAATTCATTCACCATATATGAATTTGATATTAGAATCATCAAAACAAGATTGGCATTTATTTTATTTGACAGTATTTGGTGGAATAATCTCCGGAATTCTATATTTTAAATCTAAATCAATTGGACCATCTGTTGTCTTTCATATGTTTTGGAATATAATTGTATTCTTAGTCTGAATTGAAAAAAGTCAGTGTACAACAAACAACTGAGTTAAAAAACCAACTTAAAACGTATATAATCCATTGTTAGCACTATCCTACTTACAATAATCCTCGCAGATTCTCTGTTCAATTTTTATTTACTAAATTAGTAACTCACTAAACCACCAGCCATGAAAAACTTATACTTCATTTGCATTGCATTGATTCTATTTAACTGCAACGAACAAGCAAAAAAGGATATAGAAAATAATGTTGACGATTGTATTTCAATAAAAACATACCATGATAATACAGGTCATAACGATCAGGCTACTGGAGGGATTAAAATGATACCTATTAAAACACCGAAAGGCGAGTTTAAGGTTTGGACTAAACGTGTAGGGAATAATCCTAAAATAAAGGTTTTGTTATTACATGGAGGACCAGGAATGACGCATGAGCTATACGAATCTTTCGATGGTTATTTCCCACAAGAAGGTATTGAATATTACTATTACGACCAATTAGGATCTTACTATAGCGACCAACCTAAAGATTTATCACTCTGGGATTTACCGCGTTTTGTGGAAGAAGTTGAGCAAGTTAGAATAGCTCTAGGTTTAAATAAAGATAATTTTTATTTATATGGTCAATCTTGGGGTGGGATTCTTGGGATGGAATATGCTTTAAAATATCAACAACATTTAAAAGGTCTGGTAATTTCTAATATGGTGGCGTCTATACCTGAATACCAAAAATATTCGGATGAAGTATTAGCGCCTCAATTACCAAAAGATGTTTATGATGAAATTATGTCTTATGAAAATGCAGAAGACTATCACAATGAACGTTATTTAGATCTCATTGTACAAAACTACTATACAAAACATATTATAAGAATGTCTCCAGAAAACTGGCCAAACTCTATAAATCGGGCTTTTCAACATGTAAATTCAGACGTCTATGTGACTATGCAGGGACCAAGTGAATTTGGTATTAAAGGGGATGCTACTTTAAAACATTGGGATGTTACAAATCAATTAAAAAACATTTCTGTACCAACACTATCTATCGGGGCACAATACGATACTATGGATCCTAAGCATATGGAATGGATCTCGACTGAAGTTCAGAATGGTCGCTACTTACATTGTCCAAATGGGAGTCACTTATCGCAATATGATGACCAAGAAAACTTCTTTAAAGGTCTTATTAGTTTTATAAAAGATGTCGATAATGGTACTTTTTAAATTATAGCTTTCATTTTATCAAACAGAATTTCCTGCATGCTTGCATCGGGGTTTCCTCTAAAATTGTCATTCTCGTGAAAACGGGAATCTTACATACTCTTTTCTTCTTAACGATTTACGAATTCTCGTAAATAAATTAACGATATTTCGTTTATATACTATTTTTAGTTATTGCTTCAACAATCATATATCATTTTAAATTATTGATTATCAATTAATTAAATGGTTTGGCATGGCAAATGCATTAAACATGCCAAACATTAAAAAAATCAATTAATAATTAAAATTTAGAAAAAATGATTACAACAGCAAATGTAAAAAACGGAGTAAACGTAGACCAGTTAGTAGAAACTATTGGTGCAGTTCAACAAAATCCAGAATTGGCAAAATTCGAATTCAGATCTAAAAACAATTGGATTGATGGCGGACATTGTGTTTCAAGTATCAAAAGCTTTTATGGTGTAGGTGCAGAAGACACTTCTCGTCAAGAAACTTTTACTATGGAATGTAGCCACCCTCAAGTTTTACTAGGGCAAGATGAGGCTCCAACCCCACCAGAAGTAGTATTACATGCTTTAGGCTCTTGCTTAACTGGAGCTATGGTATACCATGCTGCAGCTAATGGAATTGACATTGAAAGTGCAAATTCATCTACAAAAGGAGGCGCAGATTTACATGGTTTTCTTGGTTTAGATCCAGAAATAAGAACCGGATTTGATGGAATTAAAGTTACGCTAAGAGTAAAGTCTGATGCTACTGCAGAACAATTAGAAAATTTAGCAAAATTTTCACCTGTTTTTGATATCATCACAAACCCAACTCCTGTTTCAATTGAAATTGTAAAACAGTAGAATACTCAAAAAAAATGGCTACTGAAAATAAGTAGCCATTTTTTTCAACAAAACTAAAACACCACCAAATGAAAACTTCAAAATATAGCATTCTAACAGCCAACGAAGCCATTGCAAGAATAGCATATAAAACCAATGAGGTTTTTCCAATATACCCTATTACCCCAGCCTCAGAAATGAGCGAACTTGTTGAGCAATATAGCGCAGAAAAAAAACCTAATTGTTTCGGAGATATTCCTTCTGTATTTCAAATGCAAAGCGAAGCAGGTGTTGCAGGTGCCATGCATGGTGCTTTACAAACGGGTTCATTAGCATCGACATTCACAGCATCTCAAGGCTTATTATTGATGCTTCCCAATATGTATAAAATTGCTGGTGAACTCACCCCCAATGTGATTCATGTAGCTACCAGAAGCATCGCTACACATGCCTTATCAATCTTTGGAGATCATAGCGATATTATGGCAGTAAGACAATCTGGATATGCCATGTTGGGTAGCGCATCGGTTCAAGAAGCACAAGATTTTGCTTTAATAACCCAAACAGCATCTTTAGAATCTCAAATTCCTTTTGTTCACTTTTTTGACGGTTTTAGAACGTCGCATGAGTTATCGAAAATTGAAACTGTTTCTGATACAACCATTCAATTCATGATGGATTCAAACACCATCCTTAAACATAAAAATAGAGCTTTAAATCCAAACAAACCTGTTCTTAGAGGAAGCACTCAAGGACCAAATGTCTTTTTTGAAAGTAGAGAAGCAGCTAACCCATTCTATGATAACTGCCCAAAGATTGTACAAAAGCACATGGATTTATTTGCGACTCTAACCGGCAGACAATACAAACTTTTCGACTATATCGGTCACTCAAATGCAGAACAACTAATTATCTCTATGGCTTCGTCTACAGAAACCATAGAAGAAACTATTAATCATTTAAACAAACAAGGAGAGAAATACGGACTCATCAAAGTAAGATTGTTTAGACCTTTTAGTACAAAACATCTAATTGAAGCGTTACCAAAATCAATAAAATCGATAGCTGTTCTAGACAGAACAAAAGAAGCTGGTTCAAGTGGCGAACCTTTATATTTAGATGTGCTTCAATCTATCGTAGAGGCATATCAGAATGATCAATTAAGTGTTTTTCCTAAAACTGTTGGAGGCCGCTATGGCTTATCCTCAAAAGAGTTTACCCCAAATATGGTTCATGCTATATTCAACAACTTGAAATTAGAATCCCCAAAAAACAATTTCACCATTGGTATAAATGACGATGTTAAAAATTTAAGTTTAGATTATTCTGAAAATATAAAACTAGAAAACAACACATATCAAGCTATTTTCTATCAAGATAAAAATAAAACTATTTCTAAGAGTTTCACAAACACTTTAAAACTCATTGGAACTAAAGATAATACCTTTGTCCAAGGGTATACACGACTAGATTACAAAAAATCAAACACAAACGATGTAACACATTTACGCATAAACGATAAACGTATAAAAGCACCCTATTTAATAAAACAAACCGATTTCATAGGTTGCCAAAATGCCTTCTTCGCACAAAACGACAACACAATAAACAATTTAAAACCAGGAGGTACATTGCTGGTTAACACTTCGCAAACGTCTAAAGCATTTTGGCAATCTTTATCTGCTAACAAACAATATCAAATAATAGAAAAAAATATTAATTTATTGATTACGAATTTTGATGAGATTAGAGAAAGTCATGTTTTAAATTTAGGTTCAATTTCTGAACTACATGCCTGTTTCTTGGCCATTAAAGCAGATTTATTTTATAATGAATCTATAATTGATTTAAAAGATTTTATATACAGAGTTGACACCTCATACGGATATCAAAAAGAATCCATTGTATCAGAAATTGATACCGATTTTGATAATACCCTTTTGAGCAAAATGCTTAAAAATAACGAAACCAGTATACCTGTAAGCTTATTACCTGCCGATGGAACTTTCCAAACCAATACTTCTAAATTCAATCCATTACAGATTGGTAAATACATACCCGATTGGGATTCTAATTCATGCACACAATGTGGTGCATGTAGTATGGCGTGTCCCCAAGCTGCTTTAAGAATTAAAGTATACGACGATAAAATTTCAAATGCCGCTCCAATTACATTAAAGCAGATAAACTCTGAAGATTTTGATTTAATGAATTACACCATTCAAATAAATCCAGAACAATGCAATAGCTGTAATAATTGTGTAGATGCTTGTCCTGTGAAGGCTTTAAAAATGATTGATAAAAGTGAAAATATTCAAAAGGAAACAACCAATTGGAATTACTTTAAATCGATTCCAGAATTAGATAGAACAAAAATTGACGTTACAAAAGTAAATCAACAACAATTACAAGAACCTTTATTCAAATATTCAATTGGTGTTGAAGGTTGTAGTGAAGCACCTTATTTAAAGCTAATATCCCAATTGTTTGGTGACAGATTACTAGTCGCCAATGCAACTGGTGCTAGCTCTATTTTTGGAGGTGCTTTACCTACAACTCCTTGGTCTCGAAATGAAAGAGGGCAAGGTCCCGCATGGTCAAATTCATTATTTGAAGACAATGCTGAATTTGGACTAGGCTTTAGAATTTCAATTAATCAACAAGAACAAAAAGCAAAACAGCTTTTAGAATCCTTTTTACCGCAATTAAATTTTGATTTGGTACATGATATTCTAAATAACAAACAAACAACTGAAAATGAAATAAGTAATCAACGATTACATGTTGAAATTCTAAAAAAACAGCTTATAAAAATTCAATCTCCCTTAGCAAATAAATTATTTGGAGTAATCGATAATTTAGTTAAAAAAAGTGTTTGGATAGTTGGTGGTGATGGTTGGGCATACGACATTGGATATGGTGGATTAGACCATGTAATAGCCAGTGGCGAAAATGTAAATATTCTAGTTTTAGATAACGAAGTTTACGACAACACAGGCGCCCAAGCCTCTAAAGCTACGCCTTTTGGAGCACAAACAAAGTTTGCATATAATGGCAAGCAAAAACAAAAGAAAGATTTAGGGCAATTAGCAATGACCTACGATAATGTATATGTTGCCTCGGTTGCTATTGGTGCTAATCAAGCCCAAACCCTTAAAGCTTTTAATGAAGCTGAAAGTTTTGATGGTCCATCTATAATAATTGCCTATTGCCATAGTGATTCTCATGGTATCGACATGAAAAACCCAAGTCAATATTATAAAGCAGCTGTTGATTCTGGACAATGGTTATTATACAGAAACGACCCAAGGCGCGCCGAAAAAAGGCTGAATACGCTTCAGTTAGACTCTAATGTACCTTCAATAAAAATTGAAGACTATTTAAGACTGGAGAAACGTTTCTCAAAATTTTTAGAAAATCATAAAAAGGTATATACTGCTCAAATTTTAAAAACTCAAAAACAAGTTAACAAAAGGTTTGATAATTATTTAAACATAGCTTCTTTTAGACCTATTAGTAGATTGAAATTAATTCAGAATGAAAAAATCCAAAAGCAATTAACTTACAAAAAATGACAAATCGGATAACAAATTGAAATAAAAAGCTACTTTTTTGTACATTGGAGATGATTTTAAAAATATTCTTCTCCAAATCAAGAATAATTTTTTTTGATTCACTCCCTAGAATTAAAGAAGTAGCTCCGAAAACTTAATAGTCTAAATGGCTATCTGGTATAGTTAAACTACACCCTAAATTTGTATAACCTAAAACGGAATTATTTTAATTAATTATGAACAAAGAAGTACCACATTTTTATAAAAAAATCAAAAAACTTGTATTTATATACTTTGGTTCAATTTTAGTAATCGCTTTTTTAACCCTGCTCTGCTGTTTCGATGCAATCCCATTAGATTTATTTAAATCCGAAAACAAGATTCCCAATATATATTACATGAATTATGATGTTCTGACATTACCTGATTCTAAAGACAATGAACTTCTAAAATATGGATTCGAGCTATTTCAAAAAACACCAAAATATATTGGTCGAGACAATGGAAACCCAGACATGGTGTATCAAGATAACAGATTATCTTGTAAAAATTGCCATTTAGGCTCAGGAACACAACCATTTTCTGCCCCACTAATAGGAATCATACAAAGATTTCCACAATTTCGAGGGCGCGAAAATAAAATCGGTACCATAGAAGAACGCATAAATGGCTGCATGGAACGCAGTATGAATGGAAGAGTATTACCTCTAGAAAGTAAAGAAATGAAAGCTATGGTTGCTTATTTAAAATGGTTAAGTCGCTTTGCACCAGAAGATGGAAAAATAAAAGGTAAAGGTTTTTTAAAACTTGAAATACCTAATAGAGCTGTAAACCTTGATAATGGTGAAAAAGTATTTACTCAACATTGCGTTAGTTGCCATGGAATAGATGGACAAGGCAAATTATATGCTGATGGCTATAGTTATGAATACCCACCTCTTTGGGGAGACGACTCATTTAATAATGGCGCTGGAATGACACGGGTTATTACTGCTGCAAAATTTATAAAAGGAAACATGCCTTTTGAACTTGCCACATATGATGCTCCTGTTTTAACCGATGAAGAAGCCTATGATGTTGCAGGATTTATTAATATGCATAATCGACCTCAAAAATCAAACCCTGAAAAGGACTTTCCAGATATAAAGAAAAAACCCGTTTCTACACCTTACCCGCCTTATGCAGATAACTTCCCTATTGAACAACATAAATTAGGACCTTTTCAGCCAATAATGGCATTTTATAAACAAAAATATAATATCACTAAAACCAAGTAAATTATGAAAACAAATGACAGTAATTCAAGACGACAATTTCTAGGAGCAATAGCTCTTGGTGCAACTGCAAGTACTATCTCTGTACTCACAAATCCAATTTACGCAAGTACAAATGCCTTTGACACAAAAGGTATGAAGGCTACAGAAAATTGGTTCGACAAAATTAAAGGCACACATCGTATAGTATATGATGGCTCAACACCACATGCGGGCCTACCTATACTTTGGAATTGGGCATTTTACTTATCGCACAATTCTACAGATTCGCCAGATAGCGACATAACAGCAATGTCTGTTTTACGACATTCTGCTATTCCTCTGGCATTAAATGATGAAACTTGGGCGAAATATAAATTAGGTGAATTTTTCGGAGTAAAAGATCACACAAAAGATTTTGCATTGAGAAATCCATGGCACGAACCACAAGATGGCGATTACCCAATTAATGGCCCAGGTGGCATAAAAGAAATGCAAGGTAGAGGTGCTTTGTTTTGCGTTTGTAACTTAGCCCTACAAGTGTATAGCGGAAAATATGCAGAAAAAAACGGTGGAAACGCCGATGAAATTTACAAAGACTGGGTAGCGGGTATTATTTCAGATATTGAATTAGTACCATCTGGCGTATGGGCCCTTGGAAAAGCGCAAGCAAAAGGTTGTGGGTATATTTTTGCAGGCGAATAATTAAATAATAATGATTATGAAAAAAATTTTCACATTATTAATAGCGAGCCTTATTACTGCGACAACTTTTGCACAAGAAGAGCCGGTTAAAATAGTATTTGACGTTACTAGCAATAATACGAGTGTACATAAATCGACTGTTAGGCATGTAAAAGCAATGTCGGCAGCATATCCCAATTCACAATTTGAAGTTGTTATGTACAGCGGCGCTATGGAAATGGTTTTAAAGGAAAAGTCTGTGGTAGGTGAAGACATTGCAGATCTTATTCAAAAAAACAATGTCGATTTTGTTATTTGTGAAGGCACAATGAAACGTCATAAGGCTGAAGCTTCAGATATTATTGACGGAGTACGAAGCGTTCCCGACGGTATTCTGGAGATTGTAACTAAACAAAAAGAAGGCTGGGGTTATATTAAAGAAGGGCAATAGGTACGTACCATAACTCATTAAAAAAGAATAAAACCTAGTTCCAATCGACTAGGTTTTATTCTTTTTTAGTTTTACGAAAAAACGATTCAAAGTTATATAACACCACAGACTAGTTAGAACTTTGCATAACTAAAAGTGGAATATCAATATTAAAACCAAATGTTTCAACTTCGTGTCTTGTGAACAACCGTTCTAAAAAAGAGTGTTTTTTATTGACAATTGAGAGCATTTTAATATTATTATTAACCAAATAATTATGAACTGCATTGAACAATTCCTTACTATTCGTGTCAATAAATTCGTGATTAGCATTGGCAAAGTAGGTGTTGAAAAACGCCATATTATCAAAAGCATCATAAGCTATATGATTCTGGTCTGCCAAATGCAATATATTTAGTTGTGAATTTCCATTATTTAAAATATCAATCAGCGGCTGAAAATGTTCAACTTTAAATTGCTTTAAGTTGGTAGTTGCAAATACTACAGAATCAATTACATGATATTTGCGACCATCAGGTATGGCTAAAACTGGCTTACTACAGCGCTGCATAACACGTACCGTATTACTTCCAAAAATCATTTTTTCTAAACCAGCGGCACCTTTAGTTCCCATAACTATTAAGTCAATTTCAAACTTTTCGGAAACCTGATTTATAGAATCAATAAAATTATCATAATCAACAAGTGAGTGAAACTCATGATTCTTATTAGCGTATTTCTTTTCTATTTTTGAAATAATATTAGAAATAGATTTTTTTGCTGCATCAACAATGGTATTATATAAAGTAGCTGAAGATGAAACTACCATCATATCGTCTGTTAAAAATGATGATGCTTTTTGAACATTCAGAAAATAAAATTGGCACTCTACATCTTTAAAAAGGTTCATAGCATAGTGTATGGCATTAACCGAGTTCTTAGAAAAATCTGTAGGCAGTAATATCGATTTCATCATATAGTATTTTTCATAAATATAATGCACATTGACTATCAAAAACATGATAATTATCAGCTAAACAAAGGTTTACCAATCGCTAAATCAAAAAATTAGTTTAATTATATAAAGCATCGTATTTTCGGCACAATAAATGCACCCAACTACGTTATACAATAAAATTAATATCTAAAATGCGCATATCTCTTCTTTTAATTTTCCTGATAACTTTTGCTACTCAAGCCCAAAATAATACGATAGGCGCAAATGAAAAGTTGACCTATACAGCTAGTTATAATATGTCTGGTATATTAACTAATATTGCTCAAGTTACTATGCAAACTAGCGAAGTAAAAACATCGAAAGCAACACTACTTAGACTAAAATGTACTGCTGCGACCTACAGTAAATGGGATAACTTTTTTAAGATTAGAGATTTATATGAAAGCTATGTAAACCCAAAAACCTTAACACCCTATTTATACAATAGAGATATAAATGAAGGAAGTTATTATAAAGCTATGAAATACACCTTCAGCCATAAAACAAAAACTGTAAAGTCCGTTCAAACTAAAAAAAACAATAATGTAGAAAAGAAAAATGTCTCTATTGGAACTGGCACAAAAGATGTTGTATCTACTTTGTATAATATAAGATTGTTTGATTATGAGAATATGAGTAACGGGCAGCGTAAATCGTTCACAATTATATTTGACAGAGAAGAAACAAAAGCTAAAATCACATACCTCGGTAAAGAAACTATTAATACAGCTATAGGCAAAAAGGAATGCTACAAATTAGCCATAGGGTCAAGTTCTAATGTGCTACAAGGAAGCAATAATAATTTATTATGGCTTACGGCAGATAAGAATAAAATTCTTGTCTATGCTAAATTTAAAATCTCTGTTGGTAGTGGCGAACTCAAAATAAAATCTGCTTCTGGATTAAAACATTAACACATTAATTATGCAAAAACTATTTACCATATTAGCCATTATAGCTTCCATTTTAGCGATTGTTCTATCTGTATTACCAGTTTCAAATCTGGCTATATTTCCTGTTATTTTTGCGCTAATATCTGGGCTAGCAGCTTTTTACTTTTCTAAAAAAAATGGTCAAGTAAAAAAAATTATTCAATTTACATTTTTACTTACAGCAGTGGCACTGTCTATAACTATATACAAAGCCATTTTTAACACTACAGAAGTAGCTGATACTCAAGAGCTCGTAGAAAAAGAAGAAGAAACAAAAGAAGAAGCTATTGAAGAACTTGAAGGTCTAGATTTAGAGGAGCTTGAATTAGGTGATATAAATTTAGAATAGCAGTCGTTTTTTTACGTTTTTTAATATATTTGCTCATCATTTTTAATGAAACTAGCATAAGAAACTTTTCTTCTCCCCACGGAAATAATTATTAGCTAGTTATATGTGATCATTAATATTTACACATGAAGACCTTTTGTATTCTGTCTGTTTTTGCGCTATTAGGGACCTGCGCCACAGAAAAGTACTCCACAAAAATTGAAAACCTTAAAGACAGTATAGAACTTGTAGATAGTACTAAGGTTATAAAATATGCAAATACAATTACTACTAAAGAATTGAGTACTCACTTGTATAAATTTTCATCAGATGAATTTCAAGGTAGAGAAGTTGGTGAAATAGGGCAAAAATTAGCTGCAAATTTTCTTAAGAATTATTACATTAATGAGGAAATAGCCTCACCCTATGAAGGTTTAAATTATTACCAGATTATACCTAAATCTTTTTTCTTTAAAGATGTAAAAGCTTCGGAGAATGTTTTAGCATTCATAAAAGGTTCTGAAAAGCCTGAAGAAGTAATCATTATTTCTGCCCATTTAGACCATTTAGGTATAAACGAAGATGGAAAAGTAAATCATGGTGCAGATGATGATGGATCGGGCACAGTAGCCATCATGGAGATAGCTCAAGCATTTAATCAAGCCAAAAAAGACGGTTTTGGTCCAAAAAGAAGTATCTTATTTCTTCATTTAACGGCTGAAGAAATTGGGAAAATGGGATCGGAATTTTACACACAACATCCTGTTTTTCCTATTAAAAATACAATTGCAAACCTCAATATTGATATGATTGGGCGCGTTGACGAAATTCATAAAAACAGTGAAAACTATATTTATCTTATAGGCTCAAATAGGCTAAGTAAAGAGCTACACTATATTTCGGAAGAAGTAAATAATACTTACTATAATATTGATATAGATTATCGCTATAATTCTGAGCGCGATAGAAATCAATATTACTCACGATCAGATCATTATAATTTTGCGAAACATGGTATTCCTGTTATTTTTTATTTTAACGGTGAGCATGAAGATTATCATAAAAGCACAGATACCCCAGACAAAATAAATTACGCACTATTACAAAAAAGAGCCAGACTTATTTTTGCAACTGCGTGGCAAATAGCGAATCAACCTAATAGATTAGCCACAGATAAGGAGAATGTTTTGTTAAAATAGACTCTCAGACTTAAAGATAGTTCGTGTTTTTGTATTATAAACAAATAAATCGTGAGTATTAGATTGACAATACTTAATTGATATATGATTTATTATATTTGATTTTAAAAACAAATAGTATCCAATGAAAAAAATAGCTTTAATATTATGCACATCATTGCTTGTAATATCGTGCAGTTCTTCACAGAACAATAAATCTTCAAAAAATGCTAAAGGTGTTACTGATTTTGCTAAGACTATTACCGGAGACGAACTAAAAACAATGCTTTTTACTTATGCCTCAAACGAATTTGAAGGCAGAAAAACAGGCGAACCTGGACAAAAAAAAGCAGTTGAATTCATAAAGACTCAATACATTAAAATGGGCGTACCTTCACCATTAGGAGAAGACGACTATTTTCAAGAAATACCTGCTTCATACTTCAACAAAAGCAATATTAAAGATTCTGAAAATGTTTTGGCTTACATAAAAGGTTCTGAAAAACCAGATGAAGTTATTATTATTTCGTCTCACTTAGATCATATAGGAATCTCAGGTAATGGAGACATTAATAACGGTGCAGATGACGATGGCTCTGGAACAGTAGCTATGATTGAAATTGCTGAAGCTTTTAAAGAAGCAAAAAACAAGGGCAATGGACCAAAACGTTCTATTTTATTCTTGCATGTTACTGGTGAAGAAATCGGGCTTTTTGGCTCAAGATATTACGCCGATGTTGATCCAATTTTTCCTTTAAAAAGTACAGTTGCCAATCTCAACATAGATATGATTGGTCGCATCGACCCAAAACATGAAGGCAAAGACAATTATTTATATTTAATCGGTTCGGATAAATTAAGTAAAGAATTACATGACGTATCTGAGGCGGTTAATAAAAAGTACTTTAATATGGAGTTCGATTATACCTATAATGACGATAACGATCCAAACCGTTTCTATTATCGCTCAGACCATTACAACTTTGCAAAAAACAATATTCCTGTTATCTTTTATTTTAATGGGACACATGATGACTATCACAGACCCAGTGATACACCAGATAAAATAAATTATAATTTTTTGGAAACTCGAACAAGATTAATTTTTCATACAACATGGGAGTTGGCTAATCGTGATGAACGTGTGAAACTAGATTAAATAAAATTTACGAATAACAAAAAAAGCCTTTCAATTTCTTGAAAGGCTTTTGCTTTTTGGGTGGAAGACCGGATTCGAACCGGCGACCCTTGGTACCACAAACCAATGCTCTAACCAACTGAGCTACAACCACCGTGTAACTGCATTTTTCAATGCGTGTGCAAATGTAATTTATTTCAATCTTATCTACAAAGACTTTTTTAATATTTTATCTGGAATATGCAACTACTTTAAATGAAATAAGCTATCCACAGCTACTAATCGTTCTACAGTAAAACCTTCACCATATTCAACGCCAACTAAGCGTCCCAAGTCAATCGCTCGATACATAACACTATCGGCAAAATTTTTACTTGATATGGGTGTTTCTGGCTCATTACTATTCGCGTCATAAAATTGCGTTTTATATGCAAAAACAGCTTCTAACTTTTTATCCATAAATCCTGAAACATCGACAATTAAATCTGGTGTCAAATTTTTCCATTGTATATAGTGGTATACTTGCTTTGGCCTCCAAGGATCTTGCCAATCATCTTCATCTTCTATTTTTGTATTAATCTTTACTAAGCCACTTAAAAAACAAGCATCACTAACTAGCTTACTACCTTTCCCATGATCTATATGTCTATCATCCACCGCATTACAAATAACAAATTCTGGCTTGTATTTACGAATCATTTTTATAATCTCTAATTGATGTTTTTTATCATTCACAAAAAAGCCATCGGCAAACTCCATATTTGTGCGCATTTTAACACCTAAGATTTTGCCCGCATTAAAAGATTCTTGATCTCTAGTTTCGGCGGTACCCCTAGTACCTAATTCACCTCTAGTTAAATCAATAATACCAACTTTTTTACCATTGGATATCTCTTTTGCTATTGTTGCTCCACAACCTAATTCAACATCATCTGGATGCGCACCTATTGCTAATATGTCTAATTTCATATAAAAAGTTCTTTTTTTTGTAATTTTTATAAGTGATAAAGGTAAATTATTTAATAAACTTTTCGAATTCCTTAAAACACACTATTACGAAATCGTATTCGTAAATACTTTTATCACTAATTAACTCTTAAATATAACAATAATCCAAAAATGCTATGCTACTCAAAAGCATGACATTCGTCATACTTATTGACGTCAATCCAATCTAATTTTACACTATATTTATTAAATGCCATATAACGGTTAAAGCTAATAAACTAATTTAAGATATGATCTATTTAATGCTTCTCATATTAATTATTACCATTGGTCTCTTTGTTTGGGGAAAGTTTACACCAGATATGGTAGCACTAATCTCTATGATTAGTTTATTTTTAACTGGAATTTTAGACGTTAATGAAACTTTGAGTGGTTTTAGTAACCCAACTGTTGTAATGATTGCTGCTCTTTTTATAATTGGTGAAGGTATTGCTCAAACAGGTTGGACAGCAATGGCGGGTAAAAAGTTTGTAGAATGGGCAGGTAAAAGTGTTCCTAAACTCTTAGTAATTGTAACACTAGGTGCTGGTGTACTTTCTGGTTTTGTTAGTAATACAGGAACCGTAGCTACTTTAATGCCTTTAACCATTTCTTCTGCTTGGAGCATAGGTACCTTACCATCTAAAATGCTCATGCCAGTAGCTTTTGGTTCTAATACTGGTGGCCTTTTAACATTAACAGGGACACCTCCCAATATTATTGCTAGTAACGCACTTGTTGAAGCCGGCTTTGAAGGATTTTCATTCTTCGAATTTGCATTAATTGGCTTGCCTCTATTAATCATTGCATTGGTTTACTTTAGATATGTTGGCCATAAGCTATTACCAAAAAACAAAACAAATAACAAGCCTGTTAATATTGAATCTACATTACACAATTGGATTGAAGCCTATAAAATTGATAGTGGTTATTACCGATTACGTGTTAGATCAATTTCACCTTTGTTAAACACCAAAATAGAAGCATGGCAATTTGAAAAAAATTACAACGTCTCAATTATTCGAATTAGAAGAAGGCATCCAAACCTATTGAAAAAAATACCAACTTTTATTGAGTTTCCAGATCCTAGTACGGAATTTCTTTACCATGATATAATTACAGTAAAAGGAGAAACGGAAGCTATAAACAGAATGATGATTACGTTTAGATTAGGACTTTTACCTCTCGAACCAATTACAGACGAGTTGAAGCATAACCTTATAAATCAAGAGGTTGGAATGACTGAGGTTATTGTAAACCCAAACTCTATTCTTGTTGGTCGAAAATACAAACTAGGAGACTACTTTAAACGATTCGGTATTCAATTGCTAGCGGCTTCAAGAAATAAAAAACCGATACTAGAAAAAGAAATTGTTATAAAGGCTGGAGATGCCTTTTTAATAAGAGGTACTTGGGAGCATATTGAAGATTTGAAAAAGCAACATGAAAACTTAGTTATTATTGGAAGTCCTGAAGGAATGGCTAAAAACGTTGAAAATTTAAGCCCGAAATCATTTATTGCCTTAGGAGCATTGGTACTTATGATAATTTTCATGGTATTCAAAATAGTGCCGGGGTCGATTGCAGCTTTAATTTCTGCTGGAATTATTCTATTAACAGGATGTGTCCCAATTAGTAAAGCGTATAAAGGAATTAGTTGGACAAGCGTGGTCATGATTGCGGCTATGATACCAATGGGTATCGCCTTGCAGAAAACAGGAACCGCTCAATTAATTGCCAACGGACTTGTAGATTATTTGGGAAGTATTCATCCTGTTGTATTGTTAGGTGGCGTGTTCTTGCTAACTACAACTTTTAGTCAAGTAATAAACAATTCAGCTACAGCTGTACTTATGGCACCCATAGCCATTCTTGCAGCCAACTCATTAAACCTTTCGCCAGAACCGTTTATGATTGTAGTTGCTATTAGCGCCTCAACAGCCTTCTTAACGCCTATTGGCACAACAACCAATGCCATGGTTATGACAGCTGGCGGTTACAAATTTATGAATTACTTAAAAGTGGGAGCACCACTCCTACTTCTATTTCTAATTACATCATTAATACTCGTGCCAATAATATGGCCTTTTTAAAATAAATATAATAGGAACCTTTTAAATTAAATCAAAATGGAAACAACAACAAAACATCCCGACTTGAACCAATACGGTATTAAAGACGTTAAAGTAAATTGGAATTTATCGCCAAAGGAGCTTCAACAAATTACCGTTGACAAAGGAATGGGGAAAGAAACAGCAAATGGAACACTTGCCATAAACACTGGTAAATTTACAGGACGTTCCCCTCAAGATCGTTTTTTAGTAAAAGATGCATACACAGCAGATAAAGTTTGGTGGGGTAAAACAAATAAACCTATTTCACCTGAAAACTTTGACAAGCTTAAAAATGAAATCACTAAATACCTTTCTGGAAAAGAAATCTATGCTAGAGATGGCTATGTTTGTGCAGAACCTGAATACAGAACAAATATTAGAACAGTAACTGAATTACCATGGTCTAATTTATTTGTTTATAACATGTTTTTAAGACCAAGCGAAAAAGAACTTGAAAACTTTAAAGAAGATTGGCTAATTCTTTGTGCTCCTGGTTATGAATGTCAAAACCCTAAAGATTATGGAATAAGACAGGGTAACTTCTCTATTTTAAATTTTACTCAAAAAATTGCATTAGTTGGTGGTTCGGCATACGCAGGTGAGATGAAAAAAGGCATTTTTTCTGCATTAAATTTAATTTTACCTGTTGAAAAAGATGTATTACCAATGCACTGTTCAGCAAACGTTGGAAAATTTGGAGACACCGCTATTTTCTTTGGATTGTCTGGCACAGGTAAAACTACTTTATCTGCCGATCCAGAAAGAAAACTAATTGGAGACGACGAGCATGGTTGGACTGCAGACAACACTATCTTTAACTTTGAAGGCGGTTGTTATGCAAAAGTAATTGACCTAACGGAAGAAAAAGAACCAGATATCTTTAGAGCTGTAAGGCCAGGTGCCATGTTAGAAAACATCGTTTTTAAAGACAATGGAGAACCTGATTATGAAGATAGTAGTATTACACAAAACACCCGTGTGAGTTATCCTATTTATCATATAGATAATATTCAAGAGACTTTATACGCAAAAAATCCTAAGAATATTTTCTTCTTAACCTGTGATGCTTTTGGTGTATTACCTCCAGTATCTAAATTGACACCCGGTCAAGCAGCTTACCACTTTATCTCTGGTTATACTGCAAAAGTAGCTGGGACAGAAGCTGGAATTACAGAACCAGTACCTTCATTCTCTGCTTGTTTTGGAGAACCATTTATGCCTTTACACCCAACTGTATATGGCGAAATGCTAAGTAAAAAAATGAAAGAAGCTGGTGTAAATGTTTGGTTAATTAACACAGGATGGAGCGCAGGACCTTACGGTGTGGGATCTCGTATAAAATTAAAATATACTAGAGCTATGATTACTGCAATTCTTAATGGTGATTTAGAGAATGTTGATTACGAACAAAACTTTATTTTCGGATTATTTATGCCGAAATACTGCCCTGGTGTACCAACAGAAATTTTAGATCCAATGAATACTTGGTTGCAAAAAGGTGCTTATGTGGGTAAAGCTATTCAACTAGCACACTCATTCCACTTAAACTTTGAAAAATTTGCACACCAAGCATCCGAACAAATTATTGAAGGTGGACCACTAATTGATGAACACCATCACTTACATGAACACTTTTAATAGGTTCTTATTTAACCTTAAAAGGAGCTCTAGTAGAGCTCCTTTTATCTTAATACTAATTAAATATTTAGATTTACAAATTGCAAGTTCTAAATAATATTTACCCAATTCAAACTAGTTACGCCATGAAGTATGCAATCACTACATTCGTACTTTTCTTAACGCTTGTTACCAACTCGCAATCATCTCCTGAAGACAAATTAGGAGCTTGGTATGAATTGGGAATTAATCACAAAATTTCAGAAAAAGCCAGTATCGATACCTACACACAAGTATGGTTATATGAAATTAACGATAACTTTAACTTCTTTCTATTAAAAACAGGGTACAATTATAACTTTAATTCAAAATTTAAAGGAAGCTTATATTTGGCATATTCTGATTTTGATAGTAACATAAATACCAGTTCACCACACACCTACGAAAAACGAATAACCGAACAAATTAGTTTCAAACATAAATTAAACAAAATACCATTAGAGCACAGATTAAGGTTAGAGCATCGCTTCTTTAGTAAATTTGATTCTAAACCAAAAGTAGCAAGAATGCGTTATCGTCTAGGAACTAAATTTAATTTAAGCGAAACCTTATTTGCTCGTTTAAATAACGAGCTTTTATTAACCCCAAAGTTAAGTAATACAGGAGAAAACAGATTTTATGTTGGTTTAGGTTTTAATATTTCAAAATCTAATAATATTCAACTAGGATATATGAATAGAAATACTTCTAATAAAGAAAACTTACATAGGGTACAAGTTGGTGTATTTTTTAAAACTGATTTAATGAAAAAGAAAGGATAACCATATCAAAAACTCTAATTGCATTAATCATTATAAGTCCAAGCAACCATACGAGACACTTTATTTCCTTGCGCCATATTAATAACTTTTACGGTTTTAGCACCTAACTTTTTGAGTGAAATCTGCATGCCTCTTACAAGTTCTTTTTTTGAAACCAATGTTGTAAACCAAATACATTGATTTTTAATCAGCGAACTTTCATATAAATAATTATGAAGAAAAGCTTTCTCACCACCTTTATACCATAATTCATTTTGAGTGCCTGAAAAATTTCTGATAGGATTGTCATTATCCTCATTCAATCCTTTTAATTTTCTTTTTGTGGCTTCTATAGCTTCTTGCTCCGATTTAAAGAACGGCGGATTACATATGGAAATTGAAAATGAATCATTTTCACTTAAAACACCTTTAAATATTTGAGACGCATCTTTTTGATGCCTTAATAAAATTGAATCGGTCAGTTGATTATTAATAATAATATTCTTAGCATTTTCTAAAGACGTTTTATCTATATCTGTACCAATAAATTTCCATCCATATTCGGCATTACCTAAAAGCGGATAAATACTAGTCGCGCCTGTTCCAATATCTAAAACTTCAATATTCTTGTCAATCCCAAAAGATTTTAATAAATCTGCTATATGATGAATATAATCAACCCGCCCAGGTATTGGAGGACACAAATTAACGTCTGGAAAATTCCAATGGTTAATACCATAATGTTTAACTAAAAGTGCTGAATTTAATGCTTTAACAGCTTTTGGGTTTGCGAAGTCTATGGTTCTCTTCTCATATTTATTTACAAATACAAAAGGCAATAAATCTGGATAGACCGAGCATAAATCATCTAAATCATACCCCGATTTGTGTTTGTTTTTTGGATGAAAGTTTTGATTATTTCTGATGATTTTAAATTTTTTTATATTATACTTCCACCCTTTTCCAATGCCCTTTTTTAAACCAAATAATAGCGATAAAGGTCATTAACAACTCTCCTAACGCAACTGCCCAAAACACACCAGCAGGACCATAATCAAAAGTAATGGCCGCAATATACGCAAACGGTAATTGCAGTAACCAAAAGCTAACAAAGTTAATATAAGTAGGTGTTTTGGTATCGCCTGCACCATTAAATGCATTAAGAACAATCATACCAAAACCATAAAAAATAAACGGTGCAGTCATAATGCGTAAACACAAGCTACCATATTTTACAACATCGGGTGTTTCATTAAATATCTCAATAATTTGTGGTGCAAAAACAAGATATAAAATAGAAACTGCACCCATAAAAATAGAGCAATATTTTGAAGTTATCCAAACCGATTGTTCTGCACGTTCTGGTTTTTTCGCTCCCAAATTTTGCCCAACTAAAGATGCTGCTGCACTACTCATTCCCCATGCCGGCATCAATGAAAATAGCATCACACGAATGGCAATGGTATAACCCGCAAGTACTTCGCTTCCAAACTCACTTATAATTCTCATTAAAAAAACCCAACTTGTGGTACCTATCAAAAATTGGCCAATTCCTCCAAGCGACACTTTAATTAAATTAAGCATTACCCCTACACGAATAATGAGATCCTTAACACCAATTTTTATTTTACTATAACCGTAAAACAAAATCGCTAATTGAAATAACACTGCTGTACCGCGTCCAATGGTAGTCGCAATAGCTGCTCCTTCAACTCCATAAGCAGGAATAGGTCCGAATCCAAAAATAAATATCGGATCCAAAATTATATTTAATCCATTTGATAAAATTAAAACCCACATCGAGATAGAAGC
The DNA here is from genome assembly GCF_057219435.1 of Algibacter sp. YIN40. NCBI lineage: Bacteria > Pseudomonadati > Bacteroidota > Flavobacteriia > Flavobacteriales > Flavobacteriaceae > Algibacter > Algibacter sp. YIN40. Next base: position 139,132 of record NZ_JBXVVC010000004.1, read on the forward strand.
TTCTCCTGTTCCTCTAAATATGGCATTAATTAAAAACAATAACATTATAGTAATGTTACCGCCTAGAAGCACTTTAGTATAACCGTAACCCTCTTCTATTAAATCTGGTTCTGCTCCCATCAAGCTTAAAAGTTCTTTCGGGTATATAATACCTATTACACTAACTATTGCAGCGACAAATACACCCAAAAATATAACTTGAACTGCTGCATTTGACGCGCCATTTAAATCTTTTTCTCCCACACGCCTAGCAACAATTGCTGTTGCAGCAATACTCAAGCCAATGGCCACCGCATAAATTAAAGTAATGACAGATTCGGTTAAACCTATGGTTGCAACAGCATTTACACTTATTTGCGATACATACATGATATCAACAAGTGCAAAAATAGATTCCATAAGCATTTCAAGAATCATAGGAATTGCTAACATGAATACTGCACGCCTTATACTTCCAGATGTAAACTCTTGTTGCTTACCTGTTACGGCAATTTTAAAATATTGAATGAATTGTTTTAAAGAAATTTTACTTGATTGCATTTTGAATTTGTTAAATTTTAAACATTGCTAAATGCTTAAAACACCTAACGTTTGTTTTGTTCGAGACAATCTCAATACTGGCCGGAATTCAAATTATACAATCATAGGTAACAAATATGACAATTTTAATTAAAACCACAAAATGTTCATAGGCTAAGAATGCCTATTATTTTATCTTCGTCAAAAATTTTAAACAATGTTAAGAGTCGTTATTTTCGATATGGATGGTGTTATTATAGATAGTGAACCTATGCATAATAAAGCCTATCATGATATGTTTGATGAAATTGGCATTACTGTTTCAACTGAACTATATGAGTCGTTTACAGGTCAATCTACTATTAACATATGTAAACGCTTATGTGACCATTTTCGATTGGTAGAATCTCCAGAAATATTAGTAGCTCTAAAACGGAAACATTATAAACGTTTTTTTGAAAGTAATTCGGAGCTAGGGTTGATTGATGGCGTTTTAGATTTAATAAAAGATTATCATAGCAACGGTTTAACTTTAGTCGTTGCTTCATCTGCAGCAATGACGAGTATCAATCAAATTTTTGATCGTTTTGATTTAAACAAATATTTCGTTGCAAAATTAAGTGGTGGTGATTTAAAAGAATCTAAACCTCATCCAGAAATTTTCATAAAAGCTGCTGAAGCCACTGGTTTTAATAGAGACGAATGTATTGTAATTGAAGATTCAACCAACGGCATTGAAGCTGCAAAAGCTGCAGGTATATTTTGTGTTGGTTATGACAGCTTTCATTCTAAAAATCAAGATTATAGTAAAGCTGATATGGTTATTAAAAGTTTTAAGGAGATTGGGTTTAGTAAAACCATAAATATGTTTTAATCTTTCTCAGCCTTTGACTTCAAAATAATTTCTTTCAGCCGTTCTTTTCTTAATGTTTCTTCAGCCTTCTTTTTGTTTTTCTTTTGAGACATTAATTTAGAATGCTTTGCCTTGTTTTTGGTGTTTTTTTCTCGTCCTGTTTTAGCCATGTCTATTTAGATTTCAACAGGGCATTTTGTTCTTCCATTAGTTCATTCAGCTTAGTTAATAATTCTATATCCTTGGGTGTTGCGACTGTTCTATCCTGGGTATCTTGTGCTTTATTACGTAGTCGATTCATAAACTTTACAACTATAAAAACGGTAAATCCAATAATAATAAAATCTAAAAAAGCTTCGCCCAAAGCGCCATAACCTATAGCAATTTCATCGGTCATAACAGTTCCTGAAATATCGGTTACGGCTTCTTTTAAAATAATACATTTATCTTGAAAATTAACTCCATCGGTTAATAATGACAATGGTGGAAGAAACACCTTTTTAACCATGACATCGATAACTTTATTGAAAGATGCACCAATAATAATACCAATGGCCATATCCATCATATTACCTTTTACTGCGAACTCCTTAAATTCTTTGAATAGCTTCATGTGTAAATATTTTAGTAATGAAAGCCAAAATTAACACAAATGAAGTTTATAAATAAAAAGAATAATAAAATGTTTAGTAATTTACTTCTGGTAATGTTTAGTATATCCTCTATAAGCAAAGAAACCTAAAATTGCAAAAATAGCGCAGGCAATGCTTATAAATTTAACACTCACTATTTGGTCGCCACTTGCATAACTATGTAATCCTGCTAAATAGAAGTTTACTCCAAAATACGTCATAAGAATACTTGCGAAAGCCACAATTGACATTAAATTATAAAACCAGCGACTACGCAGCCCTGGAACCAGACGCATGTGTATAACAAAAGCATAAATCATGATACTAATCAGTGCCCAAGTCTCTTTAGGATCCCAGCCCCAATATCGCCCCCAACTTTCATTAGCCCACATACCACCTAAAAAGTTACCTATGGTTAGCATAACAAGACCAACAGTTAATGCCATTTCATTTATAATGGTAAGCTCTTTTATATTCAAAGCCATTTTTTGTTTATTCTTCTGATTTGTAAAAATCATGAGTAATAAACTAACAACTCCCAAAATCATTCCTAAGGTAAAAGGTCCATAACTCGCCACAATAACTGCTACATGTATCATTAGCCAATAGCTATTTAATACTGGCTGTAGATTTGCAATAGCTGGATCCATCCAATTCCAATGTGCAATCATTAAAATCATTGCTGTTACAAAAGCAGTTGAAGCTATGGTTAAATCACTTTTTCTACCGAATCCTAGTCCAAAAAACATTGTTGCCCAAGCCACATAAATCATAGATTCATAGGCATCACTCCAAGGTGCGTGACCAGAAATATACCAGCGAACAATTAACCCAGCTGTATGTAATAAAAACAACCCTAGAATCACAAATTTGAAAACCGTAACTGAGATATTTAAAACTTTACTTGAGTCATTAAATATTTGAACAATGAGCAGAATAAACAATAAACTTCCTGCGTACAAGTACCAACTAAATAGCTTTTTGAAAATATCATATTTGTTGTAGAGTACTTCAGTTTTAACTTTATCATCGCTAAGCATTACTTCTCCCCCATAACGATGCTGCGTTTTTTTGAATGCAGCTAAAAGTTTTTCGGTTTCATTATAGTCACCAGATTGTTTTGCTTGATTAAGCGTAAACAGATAAGCTCTAAAACCATTTTTTATAAAATTTCCATAGAGTGAATCGTTAACTTCATAATTATCGTGTCGATAATCGTAAGTCGATATCCATTTGTTATTTTCATCTTCAGGAATAGGGAATATTTTTAAAGACATTCCTTCAATAGTATTATAAAGTAGGTTTACACGTTGGTCGGTTTCTTTAAACTCCTTCTGAAATCCATTAGGCACTTGTGCTTTGTAGGCTTCATCTAAAAAAGGAGTTAACTTGTATTCGCCCTTATCTGAAAAGAAATCTGCAAGCCGCACATATTTCTCTTCTTTTGAAACACCAATTAGATTTCGAATAGAGTCTCCTTTTTTCGGTTTTAAATAAATGATTGGCACATTGTACCAAAGCATCGGACTTTCTTGTATAGATAAAAACACTTGGTTAGCATCAAAATCTGCATAGGTATCGTGCTTACTAAGTTTACGCAACATTTCTGAAGCATAGGTGTTTACAGGCATCATTCGTCCACTTAAATCTTGAATAACTAAATGTCCAAATTTATTAGCATGTTCCTTAGGCGTAATATTCGCTTTTAATATAGAATCTATTTGAGCCTTACTAGGTTTTGAGTGATCATGCCCATCGTTTGCAGAATGCTCTTGTGCTACAGCCTGCATTCCAAAACATAATAGCATTATAGTAAGTAATTTTGCTTTCTTCTTTTTAACCTTTTCTAATTGGTTTTTTAAATCGCCAAAACGCGAATGCTTTGAAAACAAAATAGCCATTAAACCAAAATAGAGCATAAAATAGCCTATGTAAGTAATTAAAGTTCCCCAATAATCATGATTTACAGAAAGTACTGTTCCTTTCTCATCGGGATCGAAACTAGATTGAAAGAAACGATATCCTCCATGATCTAAAATATTATTCATAAATATTTTATAATCGTAATCCGCTTCCTTTTCATCAATAACTGTAACTTCACTTGAATAAGCCGAATATCCTCTTTCGGTGCCTGGATAACGTTCTGCTTCAAAATCGTTAAGCTTTATTGAGAATGGCAACTCTAATACTTTTGAACCATATCTGAAAGCAAAATCTAATCCGCCTATTTTAACTTGTTTATACGGATTATTAATTCCTTTTCCTCCAAGTAAGCCGACTCTTTTAGTTTCATCATTTGCAGTAACTTTTAATACAACACCATCTTCATCATTCTTAAGTATTTGTGATTTCTGAACCACATCAAAAACACCCTTAACTACAGGTTTTGGAAATACCATTTGCATATTACCAATTATGTAACGAGATCGTAAAACCAGTGGTTGAATACTATCTTTGACCAACTTACCTTGAACTCTGGTTGCCATAGTCATAAATTCTCCTTCAAATGGCGAATTAATTAAAAGCGACTCGTTAGAATAAGTAATATTAATTGCACCTTCAGTTGGTTTATTTAATGCGAAAAGAATATTATGAATACTTTGCACTTGCCCAACTTTCAAGAAATGATTATGTGGACCACTACCTCCTGCTTCAACAATTTTGAGGTATTCTTCACCATTATCATTTGGAACAATATCTTCTTCAGCACCTTTTATAAACTTTTCTAATTCAATAGAAATTGGTTGCTTATTATAGTCTGTTCCAACTTTAAAATCGTTATCCAAACGTGCCGAGAAATCGACTTCGGTTTCTAAATAACGTTGTTGTAATTGCCCATCAATTTCGTAATCACCAACAATTTGAGCAGTTAGATATGTTTTTTGAGATAGAAAGGCATTCTCTGTAGCACCCTCTCGAATAGCCATCATCCCCTCAAAACTCGCATAGCGTGTTATAAACGCACCTAAAAGAATAAAAATAAATGACAGATGCAATATGAATGTTGCCCACTTTTCCTTCTTGTAAAGTCTGAACCTAAAAACATTTCCTGTGAAATTAATAATGAAAAAAACCATGATTGCTTCGAACCACCACGCATTATAAATTAAGTTTCTAGTATAAGGTGTTGGCGATGTTTCTTGTCCAGCATCAAGAATTGTTCCTGTTGCCATAGCTGCTGCAAAGACAATAAATAAGAAAGCAGTAAGTCTGGTAGAAAAGAAAATATTAGCAAGTCTTTTTTTCATAATTACAACCCAATTTTAAGGTCGTGCAAATTTAGGGATTTATGTTTGTTTTTAGGTGTTAAAGTGCTGGAAAAGTTTGAAGTTGGAAGACGGAAGTTCGAAGACTGTTTACTGAGGATTGAGACCGAAACTGAGACTGAAGACTTCCTACTGAGATCTTGCTTCAAATATTTTTAAATACAAAAAGGTTCCCATTTTTCTGGCGCGTCTTTTAGCATTTTCAGCATAATCACCTTCAAAGAGTTCATCGATAGTTTGAAACCAGAGATTTAACCACAAGCCAAAATGTAATTCGGTAATACTATTGTTGTTTTCTTTATCTACTTTCACATGAGCTTCCAAAGGATCTCCATGATACTTATGTTCCAATTTTTGCGTCATAAATAAACTTGTTTCCCAAAATGTGGTTAATTTATCTAAATGCGCATCCCAATCATTAATCACATCGTTAAAGAAAGGACCTAAAACGCCATCAATCCTTACTTTTTTGTAGAAAGACGAGACTAACAAAAAAACATCCTCTCTTGTTTTTATATCCTTTTTTTTCATCTGTATAAATTTTATTGTTTTTACATCATCTGTCAGATGTAATTCACAATTAAACATCTTCGCTAGTATCAAGATTTGTTATGGCTCATTTCATAATAACAAAGATAAGGCAATAGGTTTTTAAATATGGTTTTATTACCTATTTTAGCAGTATGGTTTCAGTTGTCATTCTTGGCGCAGGCAATGTTGCGACACACTTATTTAAGGCTTTTAAAGAATCTGATAATATTTCTGTAATTCAATGGTTTAACAGAAGTATTGATTACATAAAACAGTACCAAAACGAGGTTGCTATTACAGATGATTTATCATTACTAAAAGATGCCGATGTCTATATTTTGGCCGTTAGTGATGATGCTATTGCACCTCTTTCTATACAATTGCCATTAAAAGATAAATTAGTGGTACATACTTCTGGAAGTGTGAATGTTTATGACCTAGACAGGAAACACAAACGTGGTGTTTTTTATCCTTTGCAAACCTTTAGCAAGCATGCTAAAATGGATTTTTCTAATGTCCCCATTTGTATTGAAACTATCAATAAATCTGATTATCCCATTCTAAAGGAGCTCGCCTTGAGTATTGGAAGCCCTCTAAAAAAGGTAAATAGTGATCAACGACGCGTTTTACATTTAGCTGCGGTTTTTGTGAATAATTTTACAAACCAGCTGTATCGAGTTGGTCATGAAATAACTGAAAGCCAAGGAGCAGAATTCGATTTATTAAAACCACTTATTTTGGAGACTGCTAGGAAAATTCAAGACATATCTCCTTATGCGGCACAAACAGGACCAGCCAAGCGCAATGATAAAAAAACGATTAAAAAGCACTTGAAAACTTTAGAAAGCAAACATCATAAAGACATTTATCAGCTCTTAACAAGTTCAATACAACAAACCCATGGAAGAAAAAAGTTATAAAGAATACCTCAATCATATCACAACATTTATTTTTGATGTTGATGGTGTATTAACCGATGGAACAGTTCATATTACTGCTACTGGAGACATGTTAAGAACCATGAACATAAAAGATGGTTACGCCCTTAAAACCGCAGTTGATATGGGTTATAATGTTTGTATTATTTCGGGTGGATCAAATGAAGGTGTTCGAGTCCGTTTAAAAGGTTTAGGGATTGCAGATATTTATCTTGGTGCTCACAATAAAATTGAACAACTAGATGACTATTTCAGTAAAAAAGGCATAAAATCGGAAAACGTATTATACATGGGTGATGATATTCCAGATTATCCAGTTATGAAAGGTATTGGTTTACCTTGTTGTCCACAGGATGCTGTTCCAGAAATTAAAAATATTTCAAAATACGTGTCTCACAAAAAAGGTGGCAAAGGTGCGGTGCGCGACGTAATTGAACAGGTATTAAAAGTTCAAGGTAAATGGAGTGGTAATTTCAATGCAAAATATGATTAGTAGGTAGTTTAAATTTAGTGGAAAGACGAAAAAGAAGACATAACACAGGATTTGGATATATTGGCTTTGGTAATAGCCACGCTGTTTTTAATCAAAGTTCCAACAAAGCTTTTTCTGTTTTAAAAGATAAACTTAATGAGGAAACCCATTATCATTACAAACTTAACTTCTTACACAAAGAACTTTCCAAAACTGAAAGAGAAGCCATAAAAACTAAAATAAGAAAAGCCGAAAAACGAAAGTTTGTTCAGACCCTAATTCTTACTGTTTTAGTGCTTTTTATAATCATAGTTACTTTTCGAGAATATGTATTGTACTCGATTGATAATAGATCCAACTTTTAAAAATCAACATACTTGAGCATCCTTAATATTATTCGTTGGAAAAATTTATTAATGATTGCTTTAGTGCAACTACTTATTAAATATGCTTTATTAGAACCGTTTGGGGTAAGCACTAGTTTGAATGGTCTTGAAATTTCAATCTTAATAATAGCTACCATTTGCATTGCTGCTGCTGGTAATATTATAAACGACATAAATGATATTGAAACGGATGCTATAAACAAACCGAATAAGATAATTGTTGGTAAAAACATTTCAGAAAAAACCGCTTATAATCTGTTTATTATTTTTAATGTTACTGGAGTTGGCTTAGGATTTTACCTGTCCCATTTAGTTGGAAAAAGTGCCTTCTTTTCACTATTTGTAATAGTTTCTGTATTACTTTATGTTTATGCCACTTATTTAAAACGCACACTTTTAGTAGGTAATATCATTATATCTATTCTTATAGCATTAAGCCTTATTTTTGTTGGCATATTTGAATTACTTCCATCAATAACAACTTTAAATAGACAAACGCAATTAACGTTTTTCAAAGTAATACGTGATTACGCTATGTTTGCTTTCATCATTAATTTACTTAGAGAAATAGCAAAGGACATTGAAGATATAGATGGCGATTACAAAACAGGAATGAACACTTTACCTATCGCTATTGGCAGAGAACGCGCCAAAAATGTTTTAATTATTTTAAACTTTATACCATTACTTGGAATCATCTATTATATTAATTCAAGCCTATACAAACAACCTATTGCAGTTGGTTACTTTTTGTTATTAATTGTCGGCCCATTAATTTATAATTCTATTAAACTATTCACAGCTAAAACTAAAAACGATTTTCATCATATAAGCAGTATTTATAAATTAATCATGCTTTTCGGGATGCTTTCTTTACTTTTATACAAGTTTGTAATTCTAAATTAATGCTCAAAGAAAAACTAAAAAATCATCATATTATTTTAGCTTCAGGTTCTCCTAGAAGGCAAGAGTTTTTCAAAAATTTGGACTTAGATTTTGAAGTGCGACTAAAACCAGTAAAAGAAGAATATCCAAACAGATTGACTCATTTTGAAATAAGCAACTACTTAGCACAATTAAAAGCATTACCTTTTAAAGAAGAATTAAAACCAAAAGACATTCTAATAACAAGTGACACCATTGTTTGGCATAATAATAAAGCTTTAGGTAAGCCAAGAGATGAAAATGAGGCGTTCAGTATTTTAAAATCTTTAAGTAACGCTACCCATGAAGTTATTACTTCTGTTTCTTTTACTACACTTAGTTTTGAAAAGACACTTCATAACATAACAAACGTAACTTTTAAAGAATTATCTAATGAAGAAATTTGGCACTACATAAACACTTTTAAGCCTTATGATAAAGCTGGGGCATATGGTATTCAAGAATGGATAGGGCAAATTGGTGTTACTAAAATAGAAGGCTCTTATTTTAATGTTATGGGATTACCAATTGATGTTGTTTACAAAACGTTAAACACCATTGCAGAATCCTATTAGCTTCGTAACTTTAATACTAAAATAACGCTATGAAAAAAATTATTAAAGCCGAATTAATCTTATGGGCAATCATTGGCTTTTTGATGTTACTCGCTTCTTGTAAACATAAAGAACAGTCCCAAGTCATTGCAATTAATTCAAATAATACAATAGAAATTGAAAAGGTTTATAATAAAAAGGATCTTCCGCAAGAATTTAAAGATTATTGGTATGCAGGAGAAGCCGAAATATCTTCTTATAAATTAGAACAAGCACGTTACGGAGAAATAAGAGAAGGAACAGCTGTATTAATTTATGTGACTGAAGATTTTTTGCCAAATGCACAAGTAAAAGCGGATGGCAGAAATAATAGTAATATTCCTGTGCTAAAATTAAATGCCACAAAAAAATTTAACACTGGTATTTATCCCAATTCCATAATGCAGAGTACCTTCTACCCTGTTTCAAACAACATACATGCTATAAAAATATCCAGCTCCATGCAAGAATGGTGTGGTCATGTATATATACAACTAAACAATAGAGATAAATTTGAATTGATGTCTCATTCGTATTTTGAGGGAGAAGCTGATAAAAATATACAGATAGAAAAATCGATTTTAGAAAATGAATTATGGACGCAACTGCGCATTAACCCTAAGTCTTTACCTGTTGGAAATTTAAATATAATTCCTTCCTTCGAATATACTAGACTGCGACACATACCTATAAAAGCTTATAAAGCATCTGCTACTTTAAAAGAGAATACTTACACAATAAGCTACCCAGAATTGAATAGAATTTTATCTATTATTTTCAACAACAATTTTCCTTACGAGGTGCTCAGTTGGGAAGAGACGTTTAAAAGTGGTTTCGGATCTAGCACTAAAGTTTTAACCACTAAAGCAACTAAAATTAAAACCATAAAATCTGCCTACTGGCAAAAGAATAGTAACGAAGATGAAATTCTTAGGCAAACACTTAAATTAAACTAATTTATTTTCATTTTGCGTGTATCTTTGTATGAAACTTTAATCTAAAAAATTATGTTTTTCAGCAGCTATCAAAATGAGCTTGTTATATCAGGAATTGTAATTATTTCATTGCTTATAATTAGGTTTATCACGCATTTTACCATCACTAAGGTCGCAAAAAAAAATGGTATAAATGATGCTAGAATAAGGCTTATACGTCGTTATGTAACGGTGACTCTTTTTTTAATTGCCATGATTATTGAAGCGTTTGTTTTTGGAGCTCAGTTTAAGGACTTAGCTGTTGTGTTTTCTTCTGTTTTTGCTATTATAGGAATTGCACTTTTTGCTATTTGGTCTATATTAAGCAACGTAACATCAGGCATCATAATGTTTTTCAACTTTCCTTATAAAGTGGGCGACAAAATTAACATCCATGATAATGATTTTCCTGTTGACGCCATTATTGAAGATATTCGAGCTTTTCAATTACACCTTCGCTTAGATAATGGTAATTTAGTGACTTACCCTAACAATTTAATGCTTCAAAAAGCTGTAACTCTAGTTAAAAAAGACGCTATTGAAGATATCGATGAAGACGATGAAAAAGCTGTTTAAATATTACCTATATTTAAGGGTATTAATTTTTTAATGGCTAGAAAACGTGTATATAGATCAAAAAAGAAATTAGGACAAGCTCCTGGAAGTGTAATTTACACTGGAGAACGTTCTAAAGAAAAACTATCTATTGAAACTTTTGACTACAGTAAGGAGCATTGTTTAGAAAAAGAATTACACGATATACATGAGAGCTTTGAATATAAATTAACAGATTCCACTACTTGGATTAATTTAAATGGTTTAAATCACGTAGCCGACATCGAAAAACTAGGTAGTCATTACGAATTGCATCCGTTGGTTCTTGAAGACATTGTAAATATATCCCAGCGCCCAAAAATTGATGAATATGACAACTATATTTTTGTTGTTTTAAAGATGCTATATTATGATATCGATCAAAATATTGTTTCCGAACAAGTTAGTTTCATACTTGGTAAAAACTATGTTATTTCTTTTCAAGAATCAGAAGGTGATGTGCTTGATTCAGTTAGAACAAGAATAAGACAAGCTAAAGGACGCGTGCGCCAAATGCAAGCGGATTATTTACTTTACGTTTTAATTGATGCCATAGTCGATCACTATTTTAGTGTCATTGAAATTTTAGGTGATAAAATTGAAGATTTTGAAACGGCAATATTCTCTGGCGATGTTAATGACGACACAAGTAAAAACATTCAGAATTTAAAGCGCGAAATATTACGGGTTCGTCGCGCCATTTTTCCACTTCGCGAAGTTATCAGTCGTATTGAAAAAAGTGACAATACACTTATCAATAAGAAAACAATAACCTATTATCGCGATGTTTACGATCATTTAATTCAAGTATCTGAAAACATTGACATTTATCGTGAAATGATTTGGAGTCTAATGGATATGTATATGACTACCATTAGCAACAAAATGAATGAAGTCATGAAAGTACTTACCATTATGGCTTCCATTTTTATTCCTTTAACTTTTATTGCTGGAATCTACGGTATGAATTTTAATTATATCCCAGAACTTCAGTTTAAATACGGGTATTTTGCAATTTGGGGTGTGATGATTATTATATTTATAGGAATGATTTACTTCTTCAAGAGAAAGAATTGGTTGTAAATAAGTTTAAGTTAAAGAAACATTAAAAGCCAACCAACCCTTTCATAACTTTCCTATATTTGGTTTTTAGCTAACTAAAAACCGTATGCAAAGACAGCTTCTTTACTTTTTTATATTAGTTTTTACGCTTACTATTCAAGCCCAAAAACCTAAAACACCTTCTTCTTCAGAAATTTACGAGTCCATTCAAAAACTTAATTTCCTAGGTTCTGTTTTATACGTTGCTGCACATCCAGATGATGAAAATACTCGACTAATTTCATACATGTCTAACCATGTAAAAGCAAGAACAGCTTATTTATCTTTAACGCGAGGTGATGGTGGACAAAACTTAATTGGTCCAGAGATTAGAGAACTTTTAGGTGTTATTAGAACACAAGAATTATTAGCAGCAAGACGTATTGACGGTGGTGAACAAATGTTTACAAGAGCTAACGATTTTGGTTACTCCAAACACCCGGACGAGACCTTAGAAATCTGGAACAAAGACCAAGTACTTAGCGACGTCGTATTAGCCGTTAGAAGATTTAAACCAGACGTTATTATTAATAGATTCGATCATAGAACACCAGGTCGCTCACATGGACACCATACTACTTCTGCCATGCTAAGTGTAGAAGCTTTTGATCTCGCTAACGACAAGTCCGCTTATGCAAATCAACTAAAACAAACAAGCCTTTGGCAACCAAAACGCTTGTTTTATAATACGAGTTGGTGGCGTTATGGCAGCAGAGAAGAATTCGATAAAGTTGACAAAAGCAATATGCTTAGTTTCGATATTGGCACGTATTATCCGCTTAAGGGTTTATCAAATAACGAAGTTGCTTCTCTGGCAAGTAGCCAACATTTATGTCAAGGTTTTGGTCGTTTGACTCAAAGAGGATCGCAACAAGAGTATATCGAATTTTTAATAGGAGAGCCTTTAGCCGAGGATAAAGATATTTTTGCTGGAATTGATACATCATGGAATCGTATTCAAGGAGGAAAAGTGATTGGCTACATTTTGAATACTATTGAAAACAACTTCAATTTTAAAAACCCTTCTGTACACGTCCCACAATTAATTGAAGCTTATAAATTACTCCAGAATATTGATAACGAGCATTGGAAAAATCAAAAAACAAAAGAACTAATTTCAATTATTGAAATGTGCTCTGGGCTTTATTTAGAAGCTTCGGCAGAATCCAACTGGGCAACTCAAAATGAAACTATAGGATTGAATATTGAAGTACTTAATAGGAGTGAACTACCTATAACTTTAGTGAGCTTTGATAATGATAGTAGTTTAAATATCTCAAAGCAGATCACACTTGAAAATAATGTTAAGTATCCTTTTAAAGAAGTTTTAAAAATTGGTAATGACGCCGAACCAACAACACCTTACTGGTTAACAAATAAAGGATCTCTTGGAATGTATCAGGTTAACAACACTGCTTTAATTGGCCTACCTGAAACACCTAGAAGCCACAAAATAAACTTTAATCTACTTATACATAATACGCCTTTTACGATTACCAAACCTATTTTGCAGCGCTACTCAAAACCAGATAAGGGTGAATTATATCGTCCTTTTGAAATTATTCCAGAAGTGTCTGCGAAAATCACAGAAAAAGTTATCATTTTAGATAATGATAATCAACGCGATATCGAAGTCATTGTAAAAGCTGGACGCGATAATTTAGAAGGTTCTGTAGAAGTCTGTCACCCGAATGATTGGAACGTGTATCCTAAGCAACAAAAAATAAATATAGCCAATAAAGGAGAAGAGCAAACATTAATATTTACTGTTATTCCTCCTAAAAATCAAAGTGAAGGATTTATTAGTCCTATTGTTCATATTAACGATAATAATTACACAAAAGAGCTCATTGAAATTAACTATGAGCACATTCCATTTCAAACAGTTTTATTACCTAGTGAAAGCAAAATTGTACGCTTAGATATTAAAAAGAAAGGTGAAAACATTGCATATATTCAAGGTGCTGGAGATGTTGTTCCCGAGAGTCTTAAACAAATTGGCTATAATGTTCGTATTCTAAAACCAGATGAAATTGACACAGAAACTTTAAGTAGATTCGATGCTGTAGTTCTTGGAATTAGAGCTTATAATATAGTTGAGAATTTAAATTTTAGACAAAAAATACTTTTTGATTTTGTTGCTGAAGGTGGTAATATGATAGTGCAATACAATACAAGTCATCGTGTTAAAGTTGATGATTTGGGACCATTTGACATTAAACTTTCTAGAGACCGAGTTACCGATGAAAACGCTGAAATTCGTTTTTTAAATCCAGGACATCCTGTTTTAAATTTTCCCAATAAAATAACTCAAAAAGATTTTGAAGGTTGGACACAAGAACGAGGCTTATATTTCCCAAATGAATGGGATGATGCCTATACTCCTATCCTTTCCATGAACGATAAAGGAGAATCTGCCAAAGATGGAAGTTTACTCGTCGCTCAACATGGAAAGGGCTACTACATCTATACAGGATTAAGCTTTTTCAGGGAATTTCCTGCGGGTGTTTCTGGAGCATATAGACTTTTTGCAAATATGCTATCTATTGGAAAAGAAGAGTTTAAAACAGAAGCCAAACTAAACGACTAATTTATGACTAAAGACCAACAACCAAAACAACCTTGGCTTAAACTATACTCGATAGTGTTAATAGCCAATGCGCTTTACATTTTAGTGTTTTATTTTATAATGAAATGGTTTTAAAATTATGCAAACATTAAATTGGATTGATTGGGTTGTTTTACTCGTTACACTACTTACTATTGTTGGCTATGGTACTTGGAAAACCAGAGGTAGTAAAAGCGTTCAAGATTATGTTAAAGGAGGCAATACAACACGTTGGTGGACTATAGGCTTATCGGTTATGGCTACTCAAGCGAGTGCCATTACTTTTTTATCTACAACGGGTCAAGCATTTTCGGACGGGATGGGTTTTGTTCAATTTTACTTTGGACTTCCAATTGCTATGGTAATAATTTGCTTAGTATTTATACCATTATATCATCGTCTAAAAGTGTATACGGCTTATGAGTTTTTAGAAAACCGATTCGACTTAAAAACAAGAAGCCTTACTGCTATCTTATTTTTAATACAACGTGGATTAGCAGCTGGAATTACCATATTTGCTCCCGCAATCATTTTATCGGTAGTTTTAGGTTGGAATATTACGTATCTAAATATTGTTATCGGTATTTTAGTTATCATTTATACGGTTTCAGGAGGAACCAAAGCAGTAACAGTAACGCAAAAACAGCAAATGTTTGTCATTTTCGCTGGAATGCTAGCCGCATTATTTATTATTTTAAACTTAATTCCAGAAGATGTTTCATTTACTAAGGCTCTAGACATTGCTGGAGCTAGTGGAAGAATGGAGGTTTTAGACTTTTCTTTCGATTTAGAAAATAGATATACCGTTTGGTCAGGCTTAATTGGAGGCACCTTTCTGGCTCTTGCTTATTTTGGTACCGACCAAAGTCAAGTACAGCGATATCTTTCAGGTAAGTCCATGAAGCAAATGCAAATGGGCTTAATATTTAATGGCTTATTAAAAGTACCTATGCAATTCTTTATTTTACTCGTAGGTATCATGGTATTTGTGTTTTATCAATTTAATCCTGCGCCTTTAAACTTTATAGATTCTTCTACTCAAAAAGTTTTGGCATCGGAATATTCGCAACAATACCAAGACCTTCAAGAACGGCAAAATGTACTTTTTAATAAAAAGAAAGCTTTAAGTATTCAACTATCTAAGAGTGAAAATAACAACTTAAGAAAAGACATATTTGTATTAGATAGCATCGAAAAAACACATCGATTGGAGTCTAAATATTTAATTAAAAGAGCTATTGATACTGCGTATGCTAATAAATATGATAGATTAAATTCTGAATTACTAGCTTTTAAAGAGAATAATAGTAACGCCTATAATGATAAAAAAGCTGAAATAAAAGACTGGTATAAAGAAGCTTCTAAAGACACACAAACTAATGATAGAGATTATATGTTTATTACATTTATTCTCAAATATCTACCCAAAGGTCTTATAGGTTTGCTCCTTGCTGTAATACTCTCTGCCGCCATGTCATCAACTGCTTCAGAGATAAATGCATTGGCCACTATTACATCAATAGATTTATACGGAAGAAATTTAAAAGAAGAAAAAGATGAACAGCATATGGTTAAAGCAACAAAAGTATTCACGCTTATTTGGGGAATTGTTGCTATAATTATTGCCTGTTTCGCTAACCTTGCTGAAAATTTAATACAATTAGTTAATATTATTGGATCCATATTTTATGGCAATGTTTTGGGTATTTTTCTATTAGCTTTTTTCTTTAAATTCATTAAGGGTAATGCTGTTTTTATAGCAGCTTTAATTACACAAGTAATAGTTTTAATTGGTTGGTGGTACGATTGGATGCCATACTTATGGCTTAATTTATTTGGTTGTATTTTAGTTATTTTTATCGCTATTATTATCCAACCGTTTTATAAAAATCATGACCAAACAACCCTCAAAGAAAATAATTAACTGGGGCATTATAGGATTAGGCAACATTGCACATAAATTTGCACAGGACTTATTAAAAGTTGATGATGCTAAGTTGTATGCAGTTGCATCGCGTTCACAAGAAAAAGCTAATACTTTTGCTTCAAACTATAATGCTGAAAAATGGTATTCTAGTTATGAAGCCTTAGCAAACGACCCAAATATTGATGCTGTTTATATAGCAACTCCACATACGTTCCATAAAGAAAACACCTTACTTTGTTTAGAAAATGGCATTGCGGTATTATGTGAAAAACCTTTTGCTATGGATGCTGAGGAAGTAACCGCAATGATTTCAGTTGCAAAACAAAAGAATATTCTTTTAATGGAAGCGTTATGGACATACTTCCTGCCCCATTATCAATACGTTTTAAAAGAAATAAAGAACAAGACTTACGGCAACCTATTAAATCTTGAAGCCGATTTTGGATTTTACAGAGCTTTTGATAATTCATCCAGGTTATTTAATAAATCCTTAGGCGGTGGTAGTTTGTTAGATATTGGCATCTATCCCATTTTTGCAGCACTATCTGCTTTTGGAAAGCCGCAAAATATTGAAGCAACTGCTACTTACTTTAAAAATGGAGCTGACTCCTCTTGTGATATAGTTTTTGAATATGATAACAGTATGACAGCTTATTTAAAAAGTACACTATTAGAAGATACTCCAGGTGAGGCCATTTTTTATTGTGAAAAAGGTACCATAAAAATAAATGGCGGTTTTCACGGGCCAACAACGGTTACTGTTATATCCCAAGGTAAAAGCAATACAATAGATTTCAATTACCAAACCAATGGATATAGCTACGAGATAATTCATTTTAATAACTTACTACGCCAAGGAAAATCTGAGAGTGATATTATGACTTTCAAATTTAGTTTGCTACTTATCGAAACTCTCGATAAGGTTCGAAACATAATTAATCTTCATTACTAATCCTTAAAAAGTCTAGTTTTTATTACTTTATGTTAATTTTATTTGTCTATATGTAAAGTTTATTTTACTTTTGATTTATCAATCACATAAATCAACATGTGCTGAATTTATTTCAGTATTTTAAAACGAACAGTTATGAAATGCCTAATAATAACTTTTAAAAAGTAATACAATTTAAAAAGGCATTGCATCTGACTTTATTATTAACATTTAAATTAAACAGATGAAAACAAATTATTTATTACCCAACAAGTATAAGCTACTCGGGTGGACTTTACTCATTATTGGAGTTATTTCAGGTTTATTCATGTTTTCAATGGATTACGAGAATGAACCCATAAAAGTTACTGTATTTTCAATTCTAAATGAATCAATTCTTGAATCTGATCGAGGTAATTTCAAACTAATAGAAACTGGTTTTTTTAATGAAATAGCTTCTTTATGTTTAATTATTGGAGGACTTATTATCGTCTTTACAAAAGAAAAAATTGAAGACGAATTTATTTATAAATTGAGAAAAGATTCTTTAGTATGGGCTATCATTTTTAACTATATAGTTCTTATTCTTGCCATTCTTTTTATTTATGATTTGAGTTTTTTCCATGTATTGGTATTCAACATGTTTACACCCTTGCTATTTTTCATTATCCGTTTTAATTTCTTAAAACTAAAATCGAAAAGTCATGAAGAATAATATAAAAGTACAACGAGCCATCCTTGACTTAACGCAAGCCGATTTAGCAGAAAAAATTGGTGTTAGTAGACAAACCATAAACGCTATGGAAAAGAATAAGTATGTTCCCTCAACTGTACTTTCACTAAAAATTGCAAAACTTTTTAATAAGCCTCTAGAAGAAATTTTCTTTTTAGAAGATACTGATTAAACAAAAAAACGCAACCTTTTTAAAGTTGCGTTTTTTTATTTTATAATATCACTCGATAAGTCAATGCCTACATCGCTCCCCACTCCTTGAGAGAATCTTTATTCATCTTTACGTAATCGTCATTTCCAGCCTTTTCAGCATGCATAAGAGAAGCCTTTGCAGCAGCGATAGCAGTATCTTTACTACCAGCTTTAGCATGAATTACCGACTGTTGCCTTAATACCCAGAAACGTGGTTTATCTTTAGTCATTTCAACGGCTTTGTCAATCCATTCTTTCGCTTTATTAATATCTTTACCTTCTTGTAAATAATATAAAGCAGAAGAGAAATAATCATTTACTCCAGGACCACTCATCGCATTATTTATGCTTGCTAAAACAGCCTCGTCCGTTGGAACATTAAATGGCACTGCCAAATATGTTTTGTCCCATAGAATAGCTATCGTTGCACTACTATTTTTCAAATTACTAATATCCATTGTAAAAGACTCGACACTATACTCCATCGGGTATGATTTTACATTAGTTTTCGCAGTTACATGCTCTGCATCTAACTCCTTAGGCGTCCCAAATTCTTTTCCATCATTGTAAAAAATAACATCCCAAGATTCTGTGTTAGGGATAGTAAAAATAGAGTATGAGCCCGCTTTTAAACTTTGCCCATCAATTGTTACGTCTGTGCTAAAAGTAATTTTTGTTCTGGCATTGGCACCTGTTCTCCATATTTTACCATAAGGAACCAAACTCCCAAAAACTTTTCGATCTTTCACGCCTGGTCTCGAATATTCGAGAGTAACATCTGTTAACCCAACTTTTTGTTCCAACTTAGCAAAAGGACTAGGTGCAGGGGTTTCAACTTGCGCATTCACAGAAAAAAATAATGTAAATGCTAATAAACTTAAAAGTAATTTCTTCATTTTGTATAATTATTAATGATTAGATTTTCAATTCAATAAAATTAACAAATCTCTTTCCTATTATTGTTAACAAAAGCTTAAAATAAGACGTTGTATATTTGCACAAAGCAAAAGACATGAAACAATATTTGGCAGAAACAATAGGCACTTTTGCCATGGTTTTTTGTGGTTGTGGTGCCATGACCATTAACGAAATAACCGGTGGAAGTGTTTCTCATGTTGGCATAGCTGCAACTTGGGGGCTTATCGTAATGGCTATGATTTATGCTTTTGGCGAAATATCTGGCGCACATTTTAATCCGGCAGTAACAATAGGCTTTGCATTTTCTAAGAAATTTGCTTGGAACAAAGTCCCAAAATATATTCTAGCACAAGCAATTGGAGCCATTTTCGCGGCATTTCTACTTTGGCTTCTGTTTCCCGAAAGTCAGTTTTTAGGAGAAACAACCCCCGCAGAAGGTTTTACACCATTCAAAGCAGCTATTTTAGAATTTCTACTAACTTTCTTTTTAATGATAGTTATTATTAATGTTTCTACAGGCAGTAAAGAAATAGGAATAATGG
This sequence comes from Algibacter sp. YIN40, assembly GCF_057219435.1. Taxonomy (NCBI): domain Bacteria; kingdom Pseudomonadati; phylum Bacteroidota; class Flavobacteriia; order Flavobacteriales; family Flavobacteriaceae; genus Algibacter; species Algibacter sp. YIN40. The sequence continues at coordinate 158,766 of NZ_JBXVVC010000004.1, forward strand.
CAGGCATTGCTATCGGAGGTGTTATTCTACTTGAAGCTATGTTTGCGGGCCCCATGACAAAAGCGTCTATGAACCCTATTCGTTCTATTGCTCCTGCGCTCTTTACAGGGAATTTTCAATACTTATGGCTTTATATATCTGCGCCTATTCTGGGCGCTATTGCGGCGGTTTCTAGTTGTAAATTGGTTAAAGATGAGCAGTGTTGTTGAATTTCAATAAGAAATCCTTATAGTTCTATATATTATTTTGTTTAACTTATTTTTATATTTGTTAAACATTTTATATCTTTACCATAAATTCAAACAGTATGGCAAAGAAAAAAGCAATTTCCAAAAATGATATTATCACGTGGTATATGGATTATGTTTTAGAGCATGATGCAAATCCAAAAACAGTATTTGCCTTTTCAAAACTGAACAACTTTGAAGAAGCCCATTTCTACAAATATTTCGCTTCTTTTGAAGCTATAGAAAAAGGAATCTTTAAAGCATTCTATACAAATTCAATTAATGCACTTCAAAAAAGTGAAGACTACGAAATTTTTGATGCAAGAAACAAGCTCTTAAGTTTCTATTACACATTTTTTGAAAACCTAACAGCAAATAGAAGTTACGTAAAGCATGTTTTAGATAAGTATAGTAAAGACCTCAAGGGATTAAAAATACTATATGGGTTAAAGCAACATTTCACACATTTTGTTAGTGAATTAGGCATTCAAATGTTAGACATTAAACAAGAACAGTTCGAAAAAATTCAAGATAATGCACTAAAAGAATCCGCTTGGTTGCAGCTACTAATGACCATGAAGTTTTGGTTGGATGATACTTCAGCTTCATTTGAAAAAACAGACATATTTATTGAAAAATCTGTTAACACCACTTTTGATGTTTTGGATATAGCTCCATTGAAAAGTGTTTTGGACTTAGGTAAATTCTTATTCAAAGAAAAATTTCAAATGAATTAAAAGGCAACAAATGAAAACTATAGATAACATACCGACATCAAAAATTCAAAGAGCCAGTAAATTAGTATCAACTGGGGCTAAAGTTGGTGTGAATTATTTAAAATATTACGGTGATAAAATTGTAAATACGGAGGAGGAAGCAAAAAAACGGCTGAATCAGAATAATGCCTCAGATATTTATGACGGGTTGAAACAATTAAAAGGTAGTGCCCTTAAGGTAGCTCAAATGCTTAGTATGGAAAAGAGCATAATGCCGCAGGCTTATGTAGAGCAATTCTCTTTAGCCCAATTTTCTGTACCGCCACTATCACCCCCTCTAGTTATAAAAACATTTAAAAAATATTTTGGAAAACATCCAAATGAACTATTTGATACTTTCAATGCAACTTCTGTGAATGCTGCCAGCATCGGTCAGGTGCACATGGCAACTAAGAATGGGAAAAAACTTGCTGTGAAAATCCAATATCCAGGAGTTGCGGAAAGTATTGCATCAGATTTAGCTATGGTAAAACCTGTGGCTATGAGCATGTTCAACATTAAAGGAAAAGATTCAGATAAGTATTTTAAAGAAGTAGAAAACAAATTATCTGAGGAAACGAATTATATTTTGGAAGTTGAACAGAGTAAAGAAATTGCCAATGCTTGCGCTCATATTTCAAATTTAAAGTTTCCGAAATATTATGAAGACTTTTCTTCTGAACGTATCATTACTATGGATTATATGCATGGTGAACACCTTTCGGAATTTACGGCGTATAATAGAGACCAAGAGAAAGCACATAAGTTAGGGCAGGCACTATGGGATTTTTACATGTACCAGATTCATAACTTAAAAAAGGTACATGCAGATCCACACCCTGGTAACTTCCTTATTTCTGAAAAAGGAGAATTAATTGCACTTGATTTCGGGTGTATGAAATCGATCCCTGACGAATTTTACACCCCTTATTTTGAGCTTGCAAAACCAGAGAATATAAACAATAAAGAATACTTTGTTTCGAAACTTTATGAACTTGAAATTTTAAAAGAAGATGACACAAAAGAAGAGTTAGCCTTTTTTACAGAAATGTTTCACGAAATGCTAAGTCTATTTACACAACCTTTTCATAAAGAAAGTTTTGATTTTTCTAACACAGATTTCTTTGGCAAAATTGCAGAATTAGGCGAGCGTTATTCAAAAAGCACCGATTTAAAGAAAATGAATGGTAACCGAGGTTCCAAACATTTCATTTACATCAATAGAACATTCTTTGGTTTGTATAATTTAATGTTCGACTTAAAATCAAAAGATATTGAAATAAATAACTTTTTAAGGTTATCTTAGCATGAACTACTTTGGTGAAGAAGACATTCAAGACTTAGACCATATCTATAAAATTAATTTAATTAATAGTTGTTCAGGCTATAAGTCAGCCAATTTAATAGGCTCTATTTCAGAAAATGGTATTGAAAATGTATCTGTATTCAGCTCAGTAACCCATGTAGGCTCAAGTCCCGCTATGCTTGGCTTTTTTGTAAGACCAACAACTGTTCTTAGGAATACATATGAAAATTTAAAATCGACAAGCTTTTACACCATCAATCATATTCACAAAAATATTATTAGCGAAGCGCATCATACCTCTGCTAAATATGATAGGGATATTTCAGAGTTTGATGTTACCAATTTAGAACCGGAATACAAATCGGGATTTTTAGCACCATTTGTAAAGGACTCACCAATTCAACTAGCCATGGAGTTTGTTGAAGAATATAAAATTAAATCAAATAACACCATTCTAGTTATAGGAAAAGTAAAAGGGTTTTATATCAAAGATAATCTTATTGAAAACGATGGGTTTATTAACCTATCCAAAGCTGAAGTCGCAGTCATAAATGGATTAGATGGTTACTCAATACCAGAATCTAAAACACGCTTCGGCTACCAAAGGCCAAAGCAATTAAAACAGTAATCGTGAATATTCTTGTAACAGGTGCAACAGGCTACATAGGAAAACGTCTTATCCCTTTTTTATTAAATGAAGGGCATATTGTTGTTTGTGCGGTTCGAGATAGATTAAGAGCAGAAAAGAGTTATTTTGAAGATGAAAATGTCTATGTGATTGAAGCCGACTTTTTAAAACCAGAGACTCTTCAAAATATTCCAAAAAAAATAGATGTTGCTTATTATTTAATGCATTCCATGTCTAACTCTTCGAGGGATTTTAAATCTCTTGAAGAGCTTTGCGCTATAAATTTCAAAAATTATATTGAAACTACGGATGCTGAACAAGTTATTTATTTAAGTGGTATTACAAATGAAGATAAACTTTCTAAGCATCTACAATCTAGAAAGAATGTTGAAAAATGCTTAGCTTCTGAATCCTATGCTTTAACCATTTTTAAAGCAGGAATTATTGTTGGTTCGGGTAGTTCTTCATTTGAAATTATAAGAGATTTAGTGGAGAAATTACCGTTTATGATTGCTCCAAAATGGCTAAATACGAAAACTCAACCTCTGGCTGTTAGAGATGTACTAGCTTTTTTATCTAGGTCTGCAAGAAACCAAAGTGTGTACAACAAGACTTATGATGTTTTTGGTCCGGAAGTTATTACTTATAAACAGATGCTATTGCAATTTGCAGAAGTACGCGGTCTAAAACGTCGCATTTTAACAGTTCCTGTAATGACGCCAAAATTATCCTCTTATTGGTTGTATTTTGTAACATCAACCTCGTACAAATTGGCATCCTCCTTAGTTGATAGTATGGGTGTACAAATAATTGGAAAACCGAGTGAAATAAATTCAATTTTAGAAGTAAATCCTATTACTTATAAGGCAGCTGTAGAATTAGCATTTGAAAAAATTGAACAAAATAGTATTGTTTCCAGTTGGAAAGATTCTATGGTAAGTAGTGGCCACTTAAGAAATAATTTACACAAATATGTAAATGTTCCCAAGTTTGGCTGTTTTAAAGACTATAAAGAACGTGAAGTGATTAACTCGGAAGAAACCATCCGAAAAATTTGGAGTATTGGCGGTACTAATGGATGGTACTACGGGACTATTTTATGGCGTATAAGAGGTTACATTGATAAGCTTTTTGGAGGTATTGGGCTAAGACGCGGAAGAACGAGTCTAACAGAATTAAATGCCGGGGATGCCTTAGATTTTTGGCGTGTTATTTTTGCTGATAAAGCACAAAAAAAGCTACTTCTGTATGCTGAAATGCGCTTGCCTGGTGAAGCCTGGTTAGAATTTAAAATAGAAGACAATAAGCTAAAGCAAACGGCAACATTCAGACCCCGAGGACTTTGGGGCAGATTATATTGGTACTTTGTATTACCTTTTCATGGTATCATTTTTTCTGGAATGATTAATAGACTTGTAAAAGTTTAATCATCTAAAAGTTGACTTACCCCTGGAAATATCTCAATTAGATAATCGCCTATCTTTTTTTTAAAATAGAAAGATAAATGAGAAAATTTAAAATATAGGGAATTTAAGCTTGCCGGATACAACCAAAAACAAAAATGACATTAACCTATAAGTTTTATCGATACTATCATTAATCATTTTGTTTATTATTTTTTAAATAATGTTAAACAATTTTGTATATTTGAAATATTAGCTTTTATGCATGATACTAAACACAACACATCACAATAAACAGCATAAACAAATTATAAATGATTTAATTGGTAGATCATTTACCCTTTTCGAATCTTTGAAAATGAAAGGAATAGGATCCAAACGGATGATAATTAGCGAGGTAAGTCCTAATTTAAAATCTTTAATGAATGTGGTATCTGATATTAATTATGGAAACATAGAATTACGAACCAACGGCATATTAATTTTTATTAATAGAGGTTTAGAAAACTTCACTTGGATAATACCCTACTATCAATTAGTAATGTACAAAACGAACGGAGCTAGTATACATGCCCAAGGAAAATTTATACACTTTAAGAACAATAAAACATTCAAAGAAAACAAACGGTTTTTTGACAAAATGTTAAATGAAAAAATTAAGTGCGACGATCAATATAATTTTCAGATTATATGATATTATCTATTGAAGATATTGATAGAATCATTGAAATGGCATGGGAAGACAGGACGACTTTTGATGCTATATCATTTCAATTTGGATTAAAAGAACAAGAAGTTATTCAATTAATGCGAAAAGAAATGAAACCAAGTAGCTTCAGAATGTGGAGAAAACGTGTTCAAGGTCGTTCAACAAAACATGAAAAACTAAGAGTATTTGAAACAAAACGATTTAAATGTAGTAGACAGATGCATATAAGCCACAACAAAATTTCAAAACGTTAACGTACTTTGATTAGAAGCTTAAATCTAAGACAGCACATAAAAAAGAGAATATGCAATTAGAAAAATTAAGAACAGACGGACGTAAATTAAATGGATTTTCTACCCAAGATATTGGAGACGATCACCTTTTAACTGGATTAGAAACTCCTATGAAAGCAGATGCTTTTAAATTAACAGACGCAGAAAAAAAAGAACGTATTGCCATTTTATTTCAAGAGATAATGGAAGTGATGGGGTTAGATTTAAATGATGACTCATTAAATGGCACTCCGAAGCGTGTTGCTAAAATGTATATCGATGAAATATTTTCAGGCTTAAATCCGGCTAACAAACCAAAGGTTGCATTATTTGATAATAAATATCAATACAACCAAATGTTGGTGGAAAAAAATATTACATTTTATTCTAATTGTGAACACCACTTTGTTCCAATTATTGGTAAAGCTCATATCGCGTATATTTCTTCAGGAAAAGTTATTGGCTTATCCAAACTCAATAGAATAGTACAATATTATGCCAAACGTCCACAAGTTCAAGAACGTTTAACAAATCAAATTGCAAACGAATTAAAATCAACTTTAGAAACAGAAGATGTAGCCGTACTTATAGATGCTAAACATTTATGTGTCTCTTCTAGAGGTATTAAAGATGATACCTCTTCGACCGTAACCGCTTTTTATGGTGGAAGATTCAATACCTCCGATAAAATTACAGAATTACAAAATTATTTAAACAATTAAGAATATGGAATTAATAAACAGAGCATTAGAATTTGAACAAAGAAAAATGAGGTCACTTTCAACTAGTGATCGTGTAAAAATTTCTAGAGAGGCAAAAGCTTTAATCTTAGATTTAAATCAAATTTACAAGGTTAAAAAAGATGAACAAATAATGCAAATAATGAAGCGCTTAACTGTGATAAAACGAAAAGTTGAAAAGCGATTAAAAGGTCGTTTGTTATAATAGTATAACTATCAAAAACAAGTGGTTAATCTAGTAAAATATTAAAATATAACTAATAAATCGACATAAAAATAGGTAATCTTCTATAATTTATTATATTGCGAGAATGTGCATATAGTAGTGCATTTTACACAAAAATTATAGTAAGATTAGAATTATGGAAATTATTGACAAAGCTTTAGAGTTCGAACAACGCAGACATACGTTTAAAACAACTAGCGAGCGTATTGAATCTTCTAGAGAGGTTAAAAGTTTAATATTAAGTATTAATGACCTTTATAAAGAGAACAAAGATCCTGAATTAATGGATCTCATGAAACGCTTAACAGTTATAAAACAAAAAATAGAAAAAAGGCTAAAGGGCAGGCCATAAAAATTTAAAATGCCCTGAAACCCATGAAAACAATAATAGTAGTTGGTGGAAGTAAGGGCATTGGTAAAGCCATAGTTGCTAATTTATTAACGCATTGCAACGTTATTAACATTAGCCGAAGTATTCCAGATATATCGCATAACAACCTAACTCACCATAGTTGCGATATTACTCAAGATGAATTGCCAGAAATTGAAAATGCAGATGGATTAGTATACTGTCCTGGTAGTATCAATTTAAAACCAATTTCTCGATTAAGCATTGATGATTTTAAAAATGATTTTGAAATCAATGTATTGGGTGCAGTCATTTCTATTCAAAAATATTTACCAATTCTAAAAAATGGTAATAGTCCATCAATCATCCTGTTTAGTACGGTAGCAGCAAAATTAGGAATGCCTTATCATGCAAGTATTGCTACATCCAAAGCTGGTATTGAAGGATTAGTGAAATCTTTGGGAGCCGAGTTAGCGCCAAATATTCGAATTAATGCCATCGCACCTACAGTAACGAATACAGACCTAGCCGCAAAATTACTGAGGAACGATAAAATGATTGAAAACATCAAAGAACGTCATCCACTCAAAAAGTTCCTATCCCCCGAGGAAGTTGCAGATATGGCTGAGTTTCTATTATCTAAAAATTCATCATCTATATCAGGTCAAGTCTTCGAAATGGATTGCGGTATAGTAAGCTTTAAATTATAAACCAATGAATGTACTAAAAGTGTTTGCATCCACCTTTGGATCTAATAATATTGAAAACAAACTAAGCGTCAATTCTATTTACGACATAAAAATTAATGCGCTTAACACTAAACCCATTGATTTATCGAAGTTGAAAGGAAAACACATCTTGTTTGTAAATGTGGCATCTAAGTGCGGCTTTACTAAACAATATAAAGATTTGCAGTCACTGTATGAAAAACATCAGGATAAACTTGAAATTGTTGGGGTACCATGTAATCAGTTTGGCAATCAGGAACCTGGTACTTCAAAGGATATTCAATCCTTTTGTGAAATAAATTATGGTGTTACATTTTTAATCACTGAAAAAGTTGATACAAAAGGTAAGCATCAACACCCGCTTTACACTTGGTTAACTCAAAAAGTGAATAATGGCGTAAAATCGTCTTCGGTAAAATGGAATTTTCAAAAATATTTAATAGACCCTAGTGGCAACTTAGTAGACTACTACCTCTCCTCTACTAACCCTCTAAGTCCAAAAATTGTTAAACACTTAAAATAAAAGCTATGTTCGGATTATTTAAAAAGAAATCAAAAAAAGAAAAATTAGAAGATAAATTTAAGCAACTCATGCAAGAATGGCATAAACTATCAAGTATTAATAGAGCTGCTAGTGACGAAAAATATGCTCAAGCACAATTAATTGCAGAACAAATAAATAGCATGAAGAGTGAAGCTGCTTAAGTATATTGCTATCTTTCTAATTATAAATTTTGGCGCTTTATACATTGGGAGTGAGCTAATGAATAATGGACCGCAAACGGAATGGTATACAAATTTAAACCAAGCCCCATGGACTCCTCCCGGATGGGTATTTGGTGTTGCTTGGACAACCATAATGATTTGTTTTTCAATATACATGGCGTATTTGTATAAATTAAAACCTACCGGAACAGTTGTGGGGTTGTTTAGTATACAATTTATCTTAAACGTTATCTGGAACTATATCTTTTTTAATCGGTACCTAGTTGGCGTCGGTTTTATTATCATTCTGCTTTTAACCATTGTAGTTGCCATTTTTACAATGTCGTTTAGAAAGGACCTTGGAACAAAAACAGTATTGATACTACCCTATTTAATTTGGTTGTGTATTGCTACATCTTTAAACGGTTATATTTTATTCAATAATTAAATTACTGAGATTTCCTGTTTCGAGGAAAAAAACGCGATTTATGAAAATATATAGATTACATAAAAAACAGAATTTGCCAATTACAGTTGATGAGGCTTGGAATTTTTTATCAGACCCTAAGAACCTAAAAACAATAACGCCCGATTATATGGGATTTCATATTTTATCTGGTGCCGATAGACCTATGTATGCTGGTCAAATAATTCAATATATGGTAACACCCGTCTTAGGCATAAAAACCAAATGGGTAACAGAAATAACCCATAGTGTTGACAAACAATATTTTGTAGATGAACAACGTTTTGGCCCTTATGCACTATGGCATCATAAACATTTTATACATAAAATTGATGGTGGTGTTGAAATGGAAGATATTATTGACTATAAGGTGCCTTTTGGTATACTGGGACAGCTAGTACACCCTATTTTAGTGAAACCTAAACTAGAGGAAATATTCAATTATCGTACTGAAAAACTTGAAGAACTGTTTGGTAAATATTAAATCCTATCCCTTTATTATAATAAAAACTTCAAGTACTAAGATTTATAGTATTTCGACTGCGCTCAATGCGACGGTTTATTAAAAATTATATTTTTTGAATGAATGAAAAAGTAAACATATTCTGGTTTAGACGCGATTTGAGATTAGATGATAACGTTGGTCTTTACAACGCATTACAATCAGAACACACTGTTTTACCTATTTTTATTTTTGATTCTGACATTTTAGATAAATTACCAAAAGATGATGCGCGTGTTACATTTATATATGAAACACTTAATGACATGCGCAAGACATTACAAGATAAGCATGACAGAAGTATTGCTATTTATCATGGGAAGCCTAAAGAAATTTTCACCAATTTGGTTGAAGCATACAATATTCTAGAAGTTTACACCAATCACGATTATGAGCCTTACGGTCAAGCACGTGATGAAGCAATCAAATCTTTTTTAGCTGAAAACAACATCGGTTTTAAAACATTTAAAGATCAAGTAATTTTTGAAAAAAGTGATGTTGTAAAAAGCGATGGGACACCCTATTTGGTCTATACGCCTTACATGAAAAAATGGAAGGCGAGCTTTGAGAATAATGATGTACGCTCATTTCCATCGGAAGATAATCTTGAGAGTTTATTTAAGGATAATCAACTTCCTAATATAAGTTTAGCAAATATTGGTTTCAAAAAATCTGACCAAACAATAGAATCGTACACAGTAACCCCTGCTTTAATTCAACAATATGAAGCAACCAGAAATTTCCCAGCTCAAGACACCACTTCTAAGTTAGGTCCTCATCTTCGTTTTGGAACGGTTAGTATTCGTAAAATGGTAAAAAAAGCGATTGCAGAAACCAACGAAATCTTTTGGCAGGAACTCATTTGGCGTGAGTTTTTTATGCAAATCCTTTGGCATTTTCCACATACGATAGATAAAAGTTTTAAACCAAAATATGATCGCATTGAATGGCGTAACAATGAAACTGAATTTAAAGCATGGTGTGAGGGTAAAACTGGCTATCCGTTGGTTGATGCTGGTATACGGCAATTAAACCAAACAGGATTCATGCACAATCGTGTGCGCATGTTGGTTGGTAGTTTTTTATGTAAACATTTGCTAATCGATTGGCGTTGGGGCGAAGCTTATTTTGCTGAAAAACTTCACGATTACGATATGTCAAGTAATATTGGAAACTGGCAATGGGTAGCAGGTTGTGGTGTCGATGCAGCACCTTACTTTAGGATTTTTAATCCAACCACGCAAATACAAAAGTTTGATAAAAACTTAGAATACATTAAAACATGGGTTCCCGATTTTCTGGAACTCACCTACCCACAACCTATTGTAGATCATAAATTGGCTAGAGAACGTTGTTTAGAGACTTATAAAAGTGCTCTGAATCAGTAGCTTTCTATTTTTGAATTTGTTATAAAAAAGCAATAACTTCGTTTCATACTTGATAAAAAACATATGAAACCATCCAACTACGCATTATTCCTTTCCATTTTTATAATTATTAGCTGTAATCAACAGAATCCAAACAAGGACATTGAAGTCCCTAAAAACACAAATAAGCAATTACCCTATTTAACTTATAAGGATGCAACATTATTTCCAGGAAATAGCAGTTTGTTGAGAGCGGAAGATGGTGTGTCTTTAGATGATGGTCGCATTGTAGTAGTTGACCAAGCAAACGGATTAAGAATAATAGAAAAAGATGGCTCCAATAGACCTTTTGGTCATTTCAAAAACGCAGGTTTTATCCATAACCCACCTGAAAATATTGCTGCACCAAATGGAATGGTTTTAGAGCACGATGGAAAACATATATTAATGTGTGATGTTGCTAATGGCAAAATATACAGAACAAATATAGCCTCTGAAGAAGTAGAATTAATCTACAACCATACTTACGGAGTGAACTCAATCTTTTCTGATAAAACTGGAGCAATTTGGTTTACCCAATGTGCCAAAAACACGAACTATCAAGGCATGTTTAAGGAAATTAATTCACCCGGCCCGAATGGAGCGATTTTCAGAATGACAGATTTTAATAGTGCTCCTGAATTAATTAAGGATAGTCTCTATTTTGCAAATGGCGTTACCATGGATAAGGCTGAAAAAAACCTTTACGTTTCAGAAACAGCAATGGACAGAGTACATTCTTTTGAGGTAGATGAACATGGTGAAAAAATTAAATATTCTGGAGTGGTTGCGACAGTTGGAACGCCTGATAATATTCTAGTTGACAGCGATGGGAGGTTAATAGTTGCATCACCAGTTAATAATCAAGTGGTTGCTGTAGATTTCGAAAACCATTCTCAACATATAATTTTTGATGCTTCTACAAAAGAAAATCAAAAAATTACAAATGAATGGTTTCGAAGAAACCATTTAGGTTTAGAGCTTGGAGACTTATTTACTCCAAAATTATATGAACCTCTTCCTGGATTGCTAACAGGTATGTTCTTCTCAAAAGATGGTAAAACTTTGTACATAGCTAATTTAGGAAATGAACTTTTGAAATTGAATTATAAATAATTGTGCAAAATCTATAGCTTATGACTGATTTACAAATTGCAAAAGCCATTACGCTTAAACCTATATCGCAAATTGCAGAAAAATTTGGCGTTAATACAGACGAAATTGAAATGTATGGTAAGTATAAAGCAAAACTCCCTTTACAAGCAATAAACAAACAGAAAGTGTCTGAAAGTAATCTTATATTAGTTTCGGCTATTTCTCCAACGCCGGCAGGTGAAGGAAAAACAACTATGTCAATTGGATTATCTGAAGGACTAAATCGCTTGAGCAAAAAGACAACCGTCGTTTTAAGAGAGCCCTCTTTAGGTCCTGTGTTTGGTATTAAAGGAGGTGCAACTGGTGGAGGCTACTCTCAAGTGCTTCCGATGGAAGATATTAATCTCCATTTTACAGGCGACTTTTCAGCGATTGAAAAAGCACACAATTTATTGTCTGCAATTATTGATAATAATATTCAGAGTAAAACAACGTCCTTGCGTATTGACCCTAGAACCATTGGTTGGAAACGCGTTATAGATATGAACGATCGTGCATTACGACGTGTAATTGTGGGTTTAGGAGGTACAACCTCTGGGGTGCCTAGAGAAACTGGTTTCGATATTACAGCAGCCTCAGAAATAATGGCTATTCTTTGTTTAGCAGAAAACCTCACCGATTTAAAAAAACGAATAGGTAATATTTTTATTGGCTACACATACGATAAAGACCCTATTTATGCTAAAGATTTAAAGGCAGAAGGCGCTATGACCGTTTTATTAAGAGATGCCATTAAACCTAATCTTGTACAAACCATAGAAGGTAATCCAGCCATAATACATGGCGGCCCTTTTGCAAATATTGCTCAAGGTACCAATACCGTGATTGCGACTTTAATGGGCATGACGCATTCTGAATACACGGTAACCGAAGCTGGTTTCGGGTTCGATTTAGGCGCAGAGAAATTCTTTGATATTAAGTGCCAAAGTGCCGGACTAAAACCAAAAGCCGTTGTTCTTACAACAACCATACGTGCCTTAAAATATCACGGCGGTGCCGATTTAAAATCGCTTACCACTCCAAATGTTGAAGCACTTAAAAATGGACTTCCTAACTTAGAAAAACATATAGAAAATATATTTAAGTTTAAGGTATCTCCAGTAATAGCCATAAATAGATTCGTATCTGATAGCGACGCTGAAATTAACGCCATAAAAGAATTTGCAGCCTCAAAAGGGATTCGTTTGGCTTTAGCAGACGTTTGGGCTAAAGGTGGCGAAGGCGCCCTAGAATTAGCGCAACATGTTATAGACATTGTGGATGAAAACAAGTCTAATTTTAAACCATTATACGATTGGAAATCCTCGGTAACTTCTAAAATCGAGACCATAGCCACAGAAATTTACGGAGCAGAACATGTAGATTATACAGCAAAAGCAAAAGCAGACCTCAGGAAGATTACTAATTTAGGACTAGACCATCTTCCCGTTTGTATTGCTAAAACTCAAAAATCCTTATCCGATAACCCAAAACTATTGGGCCGTCCAAAAGATTTTATTATTACGGTTAGAGAAATTGAAATTGCTGCCGGTGCCGGGTTTTTAATTCCTATAACGGGCGATATTATGCGCATGCCAGGGTTACCTGCACATCCTGCTTCGGAGAATATGGATATTAACGAAGCTGGTGAAATTACTGGGTTGTTCTAATATTAAATATGGTTGTGATAATTTAATCTCAAAAAATAAATGAAAAGATATTTTTCTTATATTGTTATAATTCTTCTTTTAACAAAATGTATGTCAACAAAAAGAATGGCAAGAAAATATCCTTCTGACAAAATCACTTTAGAAAAAACTGAAGAAAACGCTGTATTTCTTGGTATAAATCATGTAGATATACTAAAAATTAAAGGAATGGAATTCTATCACCTATTTGTAATTATACTCATAAAAAATCCTAATGTCCTGCATTCTGACTATGAAGAAAGATCAGCGCAATTTTATGATATAAATACTCGAGACTTTTTAGAAGAAAATGTTGTATACTTTAATAAGCAAAATTATGAGAAAGAGACATTTTGGGAAACGACAATTAGTGCGAGCTCAGAATGCGCATATGACACTACCGCATCAAAACTAGGTAATTTAATTAAAGTACCAAATTTTGATAGAATCGACAACGACAAATCTGGAAAGAGAGTATTTGTTAAAAAAATCGCATCAAATGATGTAGATGTTATTGAACGAGTTTTGGAATATGAAAAAAACTATGATAATTCTCTGAAATATGTTTTACTTCCTGAAATTTCGAAAAACGGCTATAATTCAAACTCTTACTTTCGTGGTGCCTTAGAATATTCAGGACTTATTGATTCACTTCAAGTACCAAGCTGTTTCAAATCTCCTGGACTCTCAAAAGGAGTGAAATTAAAATTTCAAGAATAACACTTTACCTTATAATTCCCTTTTGTTCTTTTTATTATTAGTTAAAAATAGTAAGCATAAGCCTTTTATAACTAATCATACACAAACATGTTATACATAATAGTAAAAAACAAAAAAACTTAATCTATCCGCTCAATCTTAGCCCCAATAGCACGCAAACGCTCTGCAATGCGCTCGTAACCACGATCGATCTGCTCAATGTTTTGGATAGTTGAAGTCCCTTTAGCTGAAAGCGCAGCAATTAACAACGACACCCCAGCACGAATATCTGGAGATGTCATGGTAGTAGCTTTTAAAGTCGATTTATAATCATGCCCAATTACCGTTGCACGATGTGGGTCGCATAAAATGATTTTAGCTCCCATATCAATTAGCTTATCGACGAAGAATAAGCGGCTTTCAAACATTTTTTGGTGTATTAATACACTGCCTCTTGCCTGTGTTGCCACTACTAAAATAATACTTAATAAATCTGGCGTAAACCCCGGCCAAGGCGCATCAGAAATGGTTAAAATAGAACCATCAATAAAGCTTTGTATTTCGTAACCATCTGTATGTGCAGGAATATGAATATCGTCGCCTTGTCTTTCAACAGTAATACCTAGTTTTCTAAAAACATTTGGTATCACCCCTAAATCATTCCAAGATACATTGGTAATGGTTAATTCACTTTTTGTCATAGCTGCAAGCCCAATCCAACTTCCAATTTCAATCATATCTGGAAGTAGTCTATGGTTTGTGCCACCTAAACTTGCTACCCCATCAATAATGAGTTTATTAGAACCTACACCACTAATTTTGGCACCCATTCTATTCAGCATTTTACATAATTGCTGGAGATAAGGTTCGCAAGCTGCATTGTAAATTGTTGTTTGTCCTTTGGCCAATACAGCTGCCATAACAATGTTTGCTGTACCTGTAACAGATGCTTCTTCAAGAAGCATGTAAGTACCTTTTAGTCTTTTAGCTTCAACACCATAAAACTGGTCTTCTCTGCTATAACCAAATTTAGCACCAAGTTTTATAAGTCCTTCAAAGTGGGTATCTAACCTACGACGACCAATTTTATCGCCACCTGGTTTCGGGATATATCCTTTTCCAAAACGTGCTAATAAAGGGCCAACAATCATTATAGATCCTCGAAGTCCTCTGCCGTCTATTTTAAATTGATCGGATTCTAAATAATTTAAATTAACGTTATCGGCTTGAAACGAATAAGAACCTTGTCCTGATTTTTTAATCTTAACGCCTAATTTTTCAAGAAGTTTTATAAGCTTATTTACATCTATAATATCTGGAATGTTATTAATGGTAACCACTTCTGGCGTTAATAAAACCGCACATAAAACTTGAAGCGCCTCGTTTTTGGCGCCTTGAGGCTGAATGCTTCCTTTTAATTGATGGCCTCCTTCAATTTTAAATGTTCCCATAAATGTTAGTAGCGTTTTCTTTGACGGTTGGTGTTTTTCTTATGGCCACCTTTTTTATTAGTACTATACTTAGTTTTTGTACGCATTAAGCTTGTAGAATCTGATAAATCTTCCTCAGAGTTTCGTAAATCAATATTGCCATCAGATAATTCAAACAAATGATTGAAAATAACATCATCTTCAACCGTGTCTTTATTCCAATTCAAGAAACACTTTTTCATGTGATTCGCAATGGTATAGGTTAAGGCTTCTTTTAATTCGCCATCTTCCCATGTATTAGCGACATCAATCATCGTTTTTATATTATTACCATAAAAACGGTACTTCGGATGGTTTTGAGGATATTTTAACGGGTCTGGTGCTTCTTCAAAAACTTCTCTAGTGGGTTTAGGATATGGCGAGTCTGCATCTAATTCAAAATCGGCCATAATAAAAAGCTGATCCCAAAGCTTATGTTGAAAGTCAGGAACATCCCTTAAATGTGGTTGCAGATTGCCCATTACAGATATAATGGCTTTTGCTAATTTATTGCGTTCTTCTTTTGTTTCGCGACTTTTAGCGTGATTAATCATTTTCTGTAAATGACGTCCGTATTCTGGAATTATTAAATGTTCACGCTCTGTGTTGTATTCTAAATTATCTATCAAAATAAATGTGTAGAGTTAAATGTTTGTGCATGTAGTTGCTATGCAAGCGCAAAATACAAAAAAAAACTATAGGCTTATCACACCCTCAACTTTTTCTGAAACTTCTTTATATTTTTCTATTACTGCATCAGGGTTTTTCATCTTTACATTAATAGAAACACTTGTGTATTTTCCGTTCTTAGATTCTTTTGTATTTATTACCGCTCCCATATTATCGAAAAGCGATTCTATTTGCTCAATTTTTTCTGAATTCGTTGTTACAATAAATTTATACAGGTACTCCGAAGGCCATAAAGCAGTATCGTACAATTGGACTCTTAATTTTTTATAAAATTCTTCTGAATTTGAAGGCATGCTCATTGTCAATTTTTAAGCAACAAATATACAGTTTCATGAATTTATTTTATTGTTTTTTTTATTGTTTCATGTAACCTTTAATATTTAAAATAATCATCACCTTGAATTTTAATAATAATTTTAATCATGTCGGTTTCCTTTCTATTTTTTTTATAGCAGTTAAATTCCGATTTTTACAGCAAATATTGCTGAATTGAATATAAAAAAAATTGTTATTACGGGTAGTGCTGGAACAGGGAAAACCTCGGTTATAAATGCTTTAAAAGCAAAAGGATTTTATTGTTTTGATGAAGTTATAAGATCGTTAACTTCTGAAGCCAAAAAGGAGGTAGATGTTTCAACCCATATTTCTAACCCAATTGTTTTCGCTAAAGACCCCTTAGATTTTAATACGCGGTTATTAAATGGCCGTATTAATCAATTTAAACAAGGGGATTCTTTAAGTGAACAAACCTGTTTTTTTGACCGCGGCATACCTGATGTATTAGCTTATATGGACTTCTTTAATCAAGAATATGGAGACTTATTTACAAATGCTTGTAATAATCATACGTATACAAATGTCTTTTTGCTTCCGCCATGGAAAGCCATTTATAAAACCGACAACGCTCGATTTGAAAATTTTGACGAAGTCTTAAAAATTCATGATCATTTAGAACATACTTATAAAAAGTTTGGATATAATATTATAGATGTTCCTTTCGGGAGTATTGAAGAGCGTGCAAATCATATAATAAATAGTCTATAAACCTATTGACTCATCCTATAAACATATTAGAACGCTATTGGAATTTTACAGCATTTAGACCGCAACAAGAAGCTATAATTAATGCCGTAATTGAAGGAGAAGACACTTTTGCTTTATTACCAACAGGCGGAGGTAAATCGGTTTGCTTTCAAATACCTGCATTAGCCAAAGACGGCATTTGTATTGTTGTATCCCCGTTGGTAGCATTAATGAAAGACCAAGTAACTGCTTTAAATGCAAAAGGTATAAAAGCAATGTCACTTACTAGCGGTATTTCTTTTAGCGAGTTAGATACACTTTTAGATAATTGTATTTATGGAAGTTATAAATTTTTATATCTATCTCCAGAACGTTTACAACAAGAATTGGTGCAAGATCGCATCAAGCAAATGCATGTGAATTTAATCGCTGTCGATGAAGCACATTGTATTTCGCAATGGGGTAACGATTTTAGACCAGCCTATAAAAATATAGTACTATTAAGGCAATTACATCCTACTGTAAATGTAATAGCTCTTACTGCCTCTGCGAGAACACATATTATTGAAGACATTACGAAAGAACTCGATTTTATTCAACCCAAAATCTTTAAACAATCATTTTATCGTCCTAACTTGGCTTATATGGTTTTTCATGAAAACGATAAATATTATCGTATTGAAACCATTTTAAAGAAACATAAAGCAGCATCAATTATCTATGTTAGAAACAGGAAATTAACTATAGAACTATCCTCTTTTTTGAAATCGAAAAATATTTCTGCGACCTTTTATCATGGTGGTTTATCGAATAATGAAAAAGAAGATAACATGAATCTCTGGCTTAATAACCAAAGTCAAGTTATGGTAGCTACAAATGCCTTTGGTATGGGAATTGATAAACCAGATGTAAAAACGGTTATCCATATTAATTTACCCGAAAGTATTGAAAGTTATTTCCAGGAGGCTGGTCGCGCTGGAAGAAATGGCGAAAAAGCATTCGCTGTTTTATTGAAAAACAATAGCGATGAAGTATTAGTTAAAAATCAGTTTTTAAAAGTATTGCCATCCGTTGACTTTGTGAAGCAAGTATATAGAAAACTGTGTAACTACTTTCAAATTTCTTATGGTGAAGGAGTTTTCACTGTACATGATTTTAATTTTAATTCATTTTGCAAAACCTATAAGTTTAGTACTATTTTAACATATAACGCTTTATTACTATTGGATAGAAATAGTGTTATTAACCTTTCTAAGCAATTTAAAAATAATGTTTCGGTTCAATTTATAATATCGAGTCCTTCTCTATTTAATTATTTAGAAACGCATCAAGACTTAGTTTTAACAGTTAAATCTATGCTCCGTGTTTATGGTGGTATTTTTGACCACGATACCAAAATAAATACTATTAGAGTTGCTGAAAAGGCTTCAACATCTGAATCTCATGTTATAAAAACCCTGCAGCAATTAGAAAGCGATGGCATTATTAATTTGCATTTAGTAAAAACAGATGCTCAAGTAACCTTTATTCAGCCACGAGAGGATGATAAAACTATTAATCGCATAGCTACAATTATTGAGCAACAAAACAAACTAAAACAAGAACAGGTAAAAGCGATTCTTGACTATGCTGAAAATGATACCGTTTGCAAAAACATGCAGCTACTCGCCTATTTTGGTGAAGAAGAAATAGAACCATGTGGTATTTGTACTGTTTGCCTTAAATCAAAAAAAAATAACGCTTCTAAAGATGAGAATTCTATAAAAAAATGTATAATAGAATTATTAGAAGTTGAAGAACAATCATCAAGAGCTATGGTTTCAGCTTTAGACTTTTCAGAAAAAGACATTAAAGAAACACTAGCTATTTTACTAGAACACGATATTATACGTATAACAAAAATAAACACATATAAATTAAGCCATTTATGAGGGATTTAAGAATTGTATTTATGGGAACTCCCGACTTTGCGGTTAATACTTTAAAAGCTCTGGTTGAAAACAACTATAACATTGTAGGCGTTATTACAGCTCCAGACAAACCTGCTGGTCGTGGTCGTAAGTTACATGAGAGTGCCGTGAAAGCATATTCAAAATCACAAGGTTTAAATATTCTGCAGCCCACAAATTTAAAAAATGACCATTTCATCAAAGAATTAGAATCTCTAAATGCCAATTTACAAATAGTGGTGGCTTTTAGAATGTTACCTAAGGTTGTTTGGCAAATGCCAAAGTATGGTACTTTTAATTTACATGCGTCTTTATTACCAAACTACCGTGGAGCGGCTCCTATTAATTGGGCTATTATTAATGGTGAAACAAAAACAGGTGTATCTACATTTTTTATTGATGATAAGATTGATACAGGAGAAATGATTTTACAGGAAGAAACCCTTATTGATTCTCAAGAAGATGCAGGAAGTCTCCATGATAAATTAATGCTATTAGGAAGCGATCTAGTTTTAAAAACTGTTTCTTTAATTAAAAAGAACAAAGCTAAAACTAAACCACAAGTACATATCCCAGATTTAAAAACAGCTTATAAACTAAATCGAGACAACTGTAAAATCGA
Source organism: Algibacter sp. YIN40 (assembly GCF_057219435.1). Lineage (NCBI taxonomy): Bacteria > Pseudomonadati > Bacteroidota > Flavobacteriia > Flavobacteriales > Flavobacteriaceae > Algibacter > Algibacter sp. YIN40. Next base: position 178,462 of record NZ_JBXVVC010000004.1, read on the forward strand.
CTGGACAGATTCCATAAACAATATATATAATAAGATTCGTGGTTTGAGTCCATACCCTACTGCTTACACGTCGTTAATTAATGGTGATGATACTTTTGATATTAAAATTTATAAAGCTAAGAAAGAAATTCTTGAACATAAGCTACCCATTGGTAACATTATATCTAACAAAAAAGAATTAAAGGTAGTTGTTACAGGTGGTTATATAAATTTGATAGAAATTAAACTTCCTGGTAGACGTAAAATGGATGTAAAATCGCTTCTAAATGGATATCAATTTGATTCTAATGCTAAAGTTCTCTGAAGCCTTACTAACACTGATATTAATAAATAATCGACAAAAAACACCTCCGTTATTAACAAATGTGTCAAGTTATCAACAATGGCATGCATTTCGCTTGCTATTACTTGCATGATTGCATAATCCGTATAAATTTGTAAAGGATTTAACAAAAATTGTTTAACCAATTTATTAATAATTAAAATTTATATTATGAACAAAACAGATTTAATCGACGCAATGGCAGAACACGCTGGAATTACTAAAGCAGCTGCAAAAAAAGCTTTAGAGTGTGCTCTAATCGAAATTGAAGGTGCTTTACAAAAAGGTAACAGAGTTTCTTTAGTTGGATTCGGTTCTTGGTCAGTTTCTAGAAGAGCTGCAAGAGAAGGAAGAAACCCTCAAACAGGAGCTACTATAAAAATCAAAGCAAAAAACGTAGTAAAGTTTAAAGCTGGTTCAGATTTATCTAGCGCAGTAAACTAATTTACTTTTTAAATATTTTATAAAATGCCTTCAATTTTGAAGGCATTTTTGTTTAATAATAGCTCGCAGTTGCATTTTTAATAAATAAATCTTAGATTTAAATATTAAATTTCTCATTTTTATGATATCGGCAAAACCAAAAAAAGGTAATTTGTTAATAGCAGAACCCGCAATAATTGGAGACGTTTCCTTCAATCGCTCTATTGTATTATTGGCCGATCATAACCCTGAAGGTTCTATTGGCTTCATACTCAACAAACCTTTAGAATATAATATTAATGATTTGGTTCCTGAAATTGAAGCCAATTATACGGTTTATAATGGCGGGCCCGTTGAACAAGACAATTTATATTTTATTCATAAGGTTCCAGATTTAATTCCAAACAGTATTGAAATTTCACTAGGTATTTTTTGGGGTGGAGATTTTTCAAAAGTCGCAGAACTAATTGCTAACAAAATAATAAAGGAAAATGATATTCGCTTTTTTCTTGGCTACTCAGGTTGGGATTCCGACCAGTTAGAAAATGAGCTTAAAGCTAACTCTTGGCTTATTTCTGAAAATGTCTATGAAAAAAATATTATCGAAAAAGATTATGAAACCTTCTGGAAGGAGAAAATGCTAGAATTGGGTGGCGAATACAGCATATGGTCTAACGCACCAGAAAATCCTAGTTACAACTAGTTCAATCTTACTTTTACATTCAATTTTTGCAACAGTGATTTCGAAACATCATTAGAGAATTGTTTCTTTCTATATTTGGTTACTGGCTGAATTCCTACAATAACATTCGTTATAAATAATTCATCTGCTTTCTGTAGTTCGAATGGAGAAACAGAATCTTCTATAATCTCATATTCAGGAATATTTTTTATTATTTCAATAATTTGTTTTCGCATAACACCTTTAAGACAACCATCGCTAATAGGTGGTGTTTTTATTACATTATCCTTTACAAGAAATAGGTTCCCGTTTAGTGCTTCAACTAACTTTTTATCGGTATTAAGAATCAAACAATTATCTAAGTTGTTTTCCTTAGAGTATATACTACCAATGACATTTAAAGCTTTATTGTTAGTTTTTAAAGTAGAAAGTAAACCCGGTGATACATAATAGTCCTTAAATAAATCAACTTGATAAGCACCATCATTAAACAAATAAAAATCGGAGTCAACAACCTTCGTAGAAATTATAAAACTAATATCATTACTATCAGGCAAATACAGACCACCTTCATTTCGGTGTACAGTTAATTTTACTCTGGTTGTAGCTTTTTCTATTTGAGAAGCTATTAATGTATTTTGAATTTGCTCTTCAAGATACTCCATGGTGAAATTCATAGGAATCTCCATACGCATGATACGCATAGAAGCCATTAATCTAAAATAATGGTCCTCCCAAAACAATAGTTTCCCATAAACAGATTTGATTGTTTCAAATAAGGCATCACCATAAGCATATCCTCTATTTTTAATAGACAGCTTCGTGTTCTCTTCTTGAATAGTTCCGTTAAAATTTATCATAAAAAAATCCAGCTCGTTTAAAAATTTTGAGCTGGACAAATATAAATTAAAATGTATTATAAATTTAGGCTGAGCCTAAAACCTGTTTTAAATCGGATATCTGATTATCCCACAACATTTTTGCCTCATCAACTTCATCTTCATCCGCAAAATCGGTAACCATTAATGACACATCCTTAGTGATTTCGTCAACTTGGATACGAATTTCAAAATAACAAGAAAGATCTTCTTCTTCATGTTCAACCCATCTAAACTTAACACGCTCACCACTTTTCTTACTTAATAATTTAGCCTGCTCTTCACTATCATCCCAAATAAAAGTAAATAGTTCGCCCCTCGAATTCACATTATCTGAAAACCATTCAGATAAACCAGATGGTGTCGATATATATTGATACAACAACTGAGGTGAAGCATGAATAGGAAACTCTATTTCAAATTTAACTTTATCGTCCATAAGTAAACATTAAATATATGATGCTCAATATATACATTAATTGATAAGTTATACAACTATTTTTAATAATATTTTACTAAACTAATGTTTGTAAGCATTAATATTGTTTTTATATTTGCAGCCTTAAATTATGGCGAGGTAGCTCAGCTGGTTAGAGCGTCGGATTCATAACCCGGAGGTCGGGGGATCGTGCCCCCCTCTCGCTACAGAATAACAATAAAAAACCTAAGAAATTAATTCTTGGGTTTTTTATTTTGCTAAACCATTTGATCTCTTTTGATACTGTTACTCCAAACAAACCCAAATCATACCAACGAATATTATTTTAATAATAATTCTAATCTAATAAGGCTATAAAATAATAAAAATTGACATGTATAACCTTGTATGCTAAAGATGGGTATTGGAATTATTATTTGATTCAAAAAAAATTAACATTCCTTAAAAACCTCTACTTAAATGAACTCTGTTTGTATAACTTAAAACTAAGCAACTGTCAATCTATATACATTAGTTTCTCTTTTAACAAAACCTAATTTTTGATATAATTTATTGGCGGCTACTCTATCTGGACTAGATGTTAAATTGATTTTTTTGATGTTATTTTTAGTTGCGTATTCTATAGCAGATTTAATCAGTGCTTTTCCAACTCCTTTACCTCTTGTAGATTTGTCAACAACTACATCTTCTATCCAAACTTTATCGCCAGTTGGTATTTTATTAAGCACTAGCGTCATTGTGCCTAATATTTCATTATTTTCTTCTGCTATAAAAAGTAATGTATTACTAGAATTAACAATAGCCTCCAAATCTTTTTTTGTAGGCAAAGAACAGTTAGGCGAAAGTTGAGGAATTAACTTTTTAAATACGTTTACAATATCGACCTTAACTGTTGTTAGCTCATAAATTTTCATGGTAACAAAATTATGTATTAATTTATACCCTTCTAGAAATAATACGTAGTTTTTTGTTAGCTGAACTTAAGTTGTTTTTAAAACTCTAATAATTACATGAGTTATGTCAAAATTTTATAACACTATTAAACCTAAAGAGACCAACTTTATGATAGTTTCTAATTAATCTTGTTTTTTATCCACAGATTTTGTTAAAGCTGAAGATATTATTCCAGTTGGAATCGCGACAATACCTAAACCTATCATTAATATAAAGAAAGTAAAAACTTTACCGCCAACGGTTATTGGATAAACATCGCCATATCCAACAGTTGTTAATGTGATTATAGCCCACCATAAACTATCAAATATCGAAGAATAATGTTCTGGTTGCGCTTGATTTTCAAAATAATAGATCCCAACCGCTGAGAAATAAATAAGAATTAAGGTAATGAATATAAACAATAAAATCTCTTCCTTCGCAGATTTAATAGCTTGAGTAAAATGACTCATTGCTCTGTTATAACGAACTAATTTTAAAATTCTGAAGAGTCTTAAAAAACGTAATGCTCTTAGCGATCGTAAATCTACTCCAAAAGATAAATAAAATGGTAATATCGCCAGCAAATCTATTATACCGAAAAAGCTAAAAATAAATCTTGGTTTGCGATCTGCTACATATACTCTTAAAAAATACTCAATAGTAAATACTACAACGCTAAACCATTCTACCGATTGAAGTATAAATCTTGTTTGAGGTTTTAAATTTGGAATAGTTTCAATTGAAAAAGTAATTACAGATACTAAAATTAAAGCTTGAATAAAAAAGGCAAAATATCTACTTCTTTTATTATCATTAATCTCTACAATACTTTTAATAATTTGCTTCATAATTAAGCCTTGAATACTAGACAAAGTAATCGAAAATAATCAATTTTTCAGAATAGTAATATTCTAATTATTCAAAATCCTCCAAAGCGCATCTTTTAACTCTGTAATTCCTTGTTGAGCAACAGACGATATAAATAAATAAGGAATTGGCAATTCATTTTCTAGTTCTCTATTCAATTCTTCCTTTAATTCGTCATCGAGCATATCGCTTTTTGAAATCGCAATAATACGCTCTTTATCAAGCATTTCTGGATTATAACGCCTTAATTCATCCAATAAAATATCGTATTGCTTCTTGATATCTGGGGCATCAGCAGGTATTAAAAATAGTAACACTGAATTACGCTCAATATGTCTTAAAAAATAATAACCAAGGCCTTTACCTTCAGCAGCTCCTTCAATTATACCAGGGATATCTGCCATAACAAAAGTTTGAAAATCACGATACTCCACAATTCCTAAATTAGGCTTCAGCGTTGTAAATTCGTAGTCAGCTATTTTTGGTTTTGCTGAAGTAATGACCGATAGTAACGTAGACTTTCCCGCATTAGGGAATCCTACCAACCCAACATCTGCAAGTAATTTTAGTTCTAATGTAATGTACTTCTCTTCTAAAGGCATCCCAGGCTGAGCATATCTAGGCGTTTGATTTGTTGAAGATTTAAAATGCCAATTTCCTAAACCACCTTTACCTCCTTCAGCAATTATTCTTTCTTCACCGTCTTCGGTAATTTCCATGAGTATCTCATTGGTCTCTGTATCTCTAACCACGGTTCCTAAAGGGACATCTAAATAAAAATCTTCACCATCTGCACCAGTACTTCTACCTTTACTTCCATGTCCACCATGACCTGCCCTTGTATGTCTTGCATATTTTAAATGAAGAAGTGTCCAAAGATTAGAATTACCTTTTAAGATAATATGACCCCCTCGTCCACCGTCCCCCCCATCTGGACCTCCTTTAGTTATATATTTTTCACGATGTAAATGCACAGAGCCTTTACCCCCGTTACCAGAACAGACATACATTTTTACGTAGTCAACAAAATTTCCTTCAGTCATTGCTTATTGTCATTACCACGAAGGCGGTAATTCTTATTATTTGAAACTAAATCTATGGATTCCTGTAATTACAGAAATAGTAGTTATAACTTATCTATAACAACACTTAAACGTACCGTAATATCTTCAATACTACCAACACCATCAACGCCAAAATATTTATTTTGTGCAGAATAGTAATCTTTTAGTATAGCTGTTTTAGAATAATATTCCTTAATTCTATTTCTTATAATAGATTCATCTGCATCATCTGCTCTTCCACTAGATTTACCTCTTTCTAGTAAACGCTTCACTAAAATCTCATCATCAACTTCAAGAGCAATCATAGCATTAATTTGAGAATCTTTGCTGTCCATTAAAGCATCTAAAGCATCTGCTTGGGCGTTAGTTCTAGGAAATCCATCAAAAATAAACCCATTTGCATCGGCGTTTTTTTCAACTTCGGCATTTAACATATCTATAGTCACCTGATCTGGTACTAGTTCACCCTTATCCATATATGACTTGGCTAGCATACCTAAAGCTGTTTCATTTTTGATATTATATCTAAAAACGTCGCCAGTAGAAATGTGTACTAAATTATATTTTTCTTTTAAAAAATTTGCTTGCGTTCCTTTTCCTGCTCCTGGAGGGCCAAATAGCACTAAATTTGTCATGTGTTGCGTTTCTTTAATTTGATAAATCTCTGGTAAATCCCTTCCTAAATTATCATAGTCTAATCCGTAACCTACTATAAACTTATTTGGTATTTCTATACCAACGTAATGTAGCTTAAAGTCTTTTTTATATGCATCAGGTTTATAAAACAAGGTTGCAATCTTTAAAGATTTTACCTTTTCATTTTTAAAAATGCGATGTACCTCAGCAAGTGTTTTCCCTGTATCAATAATATCTTCAAGAATAACTACGGTTCTTCCTGATAAATCCTGTGTCAAACCAATTAAACGTTGAATGTCCTCAGAAGATTTAACACCTTCATAAGAAGCCAATTTAATAAAGGTAACTTCGCACGGCTTTGGATATTTTTTTACAAAATCACTAACTACCATAAACGACCCATTCAAAATACCTACAAAAACAGGAACTTCATCTCCTAGGTCATTGGAAATTTCAGCAACCATTTTATCAATAGCTTTATCAATTTCTTTTGCCGAAATAAAAGGTTTAAAATATTTGTCGTGAAGCTTTATCACCAGCTTATTGTTTTAAAAGATGCAAAGATAATCATTAGATTAACGAATACCGATTTTTTGATTTACGATTTCTAAAGTAATTTGATATTAAAATGTATTTTTGCCATAACATTAATTAGTTTCAGTTAAACAGGTCTTTATGAACTATTTTTCTTCAAATTTTAAACTTGGAATTCTTGGAGGTGGGCAACTTGGTAAAATGCTACTTTACAATACTAGAAAATTTGATATTTACACATGTGTTTTAGAAGCTAACCCCGAAGCACCTAGCAAAACTGCTTGCGATGAATTTCATGTTGGTGACTTAATGGATTATGATACTGTTTTTAACTTTGGAAAACAAGTTGATGTTTTAACTTTTGAAATTGAAAACATAAATGTAGATGCATTAGAAGCTCTCGAAAAAAAGGGCACCAAGGTTTACCCTTCATCGAAAAACTTGCGAACTATTCAGAACAAGGGAGCTCAAAAATTGTTTTACAGAGATCACGATATCCCAACTTCAGATTTCACAAGATTCGCTTACCTTTCAGAAATTGAAGATACTATTGATAATGGTGGACTGGAATTTCCATTTGTTTGGAAAGCGGCACAGTTTGGTTATGATGGTAATGGCGTGAAAGTTGTTAGACAACTTTCCGATCTTGAAGGTTTACCAAAAGGTGAATGTATCGCAGAAGATTTGATTAATTTTAAAATCGAATTAGCTGTAATTGTTGCTCGAAACAAAAACGGCGACATAAAAACCTATCCTGTAGTAGAAATGGAATTTCATCCTGAGGCTAATCAAGTAGAATATGTTATTTGTCCAGCTAGAATTGATAAGGAAATTGCTGTAAAAGCGCAAAATGTTGCTTTAAAAGTTTCCGAAGCATTTAATCATGTGGGGTTATTAGCTGTTGAAATGTTTCAAACAGAAAATGATGAAATTTTAGTGAATGAAGTTGCTCCTAGACCTCATAATTCTGGACATCAAACTATTGAAGCGAGTTACACATCGCAATTTGAACAACATGTTAGAGCTATCTTAGGTTTGCCATTAGGAAAAACTGATAGTAAAGTAGGTGGCGTTATGGTTAATTTAGTAGGGGCTGAAGGATATAATGGAAATGTCGTTTATCAAAATATTGAAACCATAATGAATATGGAGGGTGTTACACCTCACATTTATGGAAAAAAACAAACAAGACCTTTCCGTAAAATGGGCCATGTAACCATTGTTAATGAAGATTTGAATGAAGCTAGGCGCATTGCTGAAGAAGTCAAAAAAGTTATTAAAGTAATAAGCGAATAATATGAGTAAAGTAGGAGTTATTATGGGAAGTAAAAGTGATCTTCCTGTTATGCAAGATGCAATAGACATCTTAAAAGGATTTGATATTGAAGTAGAAGTAGATATTGTTTCTGCACACCGAACACCAGAAAAATTATTTGATTATGGCAAGCACGCTCATGCAAGAGGTTTTTCTGTTATAATTGCAGGTGCTGGTGGTGCTGCTCATTTACCAGGTATGATTGCATCTTTGTCACCACTGCCAGTTATTGGAGTTCCAGTAAAAAGCAGTAACTCCATTGATGGATGGGACTCGATACTCTCTATTTTACAAATGCCTGGAGGTGTTCCTGTAGCTACCGTAGCTTTAAACGGTGCTAAAAACGCAGGAATACTTGGAGCCCAAATTATTGGCTCAAGCGATTCTTGTGTTCTGGATAAAATTATCGCTTATAAAGAGGGCTTAAAAATAAAAGTAAACGAATCAGCTAAAGGATTATAAAATAAAGAAACCTCGAATAAATTCGAGGTTTCTCAGCTATTAACAATAATTCTTTGAGTTTAGTCACTCCAATAATTATCGCGGCAAATATAAAAAAATTATATTATGCATGCATAATATAATTAAATTTTAACATTTTTTCTTGTAATGACAAAAAACCCATTAGTAGAATCATTTGATACAGCCTATAATTGTGCGCCTTTTTCAAAAATAAATAACGCCCATTTTATCCCTGCTTTTAAGCTGGCTATTAACAAAGCAAAGGCTGAAATAGAAAGTATAGTCAATAATCCAGACGTTCCAACATTTCAAAATACTATAGAAGCTCTAGATTTTTCTGGAGAAAAATTAGACAGAATATCCAGTATATTCTTTAATTTAAATTCAGCTGAAACGAATGAAACAATCCAAAAAATAGCACAAGAAGTTTCTCCAATTCTTTCAGAATTCAGTAATGATATTACTTTAAATGAAGACTTGTTTAAACGAATTAAAGAGGTTTACGACTCTAAAAATAAGTTAAATTTAACGACAGAACAACGTACGTTGCTTGATAAAAAATATAAAAGTTTTTCCAGAAACGGTGCAAATTTATCTGAAGCTAAAAAGGAAAAATTACGAGAAATTGACAAAAAGTTAAGTCAGTTAAAATTAAAGTTTGGAGAGAATGTTTTAGCCGAAACAAATAAGTTCGAAATGCTAATTACCGAAGAATCTGATTTGTCTGGATTGCCAGATGGTGCAAAAGAAGCAGCAAAGCAATTGGCGGAAACGAAAAACAAGACAGGTTGGTTATTCACTTTAGATTACCCAAGCTATATTCCATTTGTTACCTACGCTGATAATCGAGAATTAAGAAAAAAAATCACGCTCGCTGCAGGAAGTAAATCGTTTAAAGGAGACGAATTAGATAATCAAGAGAATGTACTTGAAATAGCAAGCTTGAGACATGAACGTGCCAATCTTTTAGGTTACAAAACACACGCCCATTTTGTTCTAGAAGAACGTATGGCTGAAACTCCTGAAAATGTTCTTAAATTTTCAAATGATCTATTAGTCAAGGCTAAACCTGCTGCCGAACGCGAATTCAAAAACCTTGAGGATTTCGCAAAAGACTTAGATAATATCGATCAATTACAAAAATGGGATGGTTCGTATTATTCAGAAAAACTAAAACAAAAGCTATTTAGTTTAGATGATGAAAAATTAAAACCTTACTTCAAACTTGAAAATGTAATTAATGGGGCATTTACTATAGCGAATAAATTATTTGATTTGAATTTTGAAGAAATTGATACTATTGATAAATACCATGAAGATGTTTTAACCTACAAAGTCAATAATAGTGATGGTGATTTAGTATCCATCTTTTACGCCGATTTTTTTCCCAGAGCAGGAAAACGTAACGGCGCGTGGATGACCTCATATAAACCTCAGTACATAAAAAATGACTCAAATAGTCGACCACATGTTTCTATAGTTTGCAATTTCACAAAACCAACAAAAAGCAAACCATCGTTATTAACATTTAATGAAGTAACAACCCTCTTTCATGAATTTGGACATGCCTTGCATGGCATGTTGGCTAATACCACCTACCCTAGCTTATCTGGAACGAGTGTGTACTGGGATTTTGTAGAATTGCCAAGTCAGGTTATGGAAAATTGGTGTTACGAAAAAGAAGCTTTAGAATTGTTTGCTAGACATTATGAAACTGGAGAAATTATTCCAATGGATTTAGTTGAAAAAATTAAGGCATCTGCGACCTTTCATGAAGGCATGCAAACCTTACGTCAATTGAGTTTTGGTCTTTTAGATATGAGTTGGCATGGACAAGATCCCACACATATCAGAGATGTAAAAGCTTTTGAATCTGAAGTTTTTAAAAATACTTCTTTATATCCTGAAACAAAAGAAACGTGTATGAGTACCGCATTCTCTCACATCTTTCAAGGAGGTTATTCTTCTGGGTATTACAGTTACAAATGGGCAGAAGTTTTAGATGCCGATGCTTTTGAATATTTTAAAGAGAACGGTATTTTTAATAAAACAGTTGCTGATAAATTCAAATATCATATTTTAAGCCAAGGCGGTACTGAAAACCCCATGACACTTTACAAACGCTTTAGAGGACAAGAACCAAAACCTGAAGCTTTATTGAGACGGGCTGGATTGCTAGGTTAAGTATCAATTATTCATTTATTTACCTTATTTTTGGTTTTCAAAAAACAATTGCGCCTTAAATGCCAAAACACGAAATAAATCCTAATAAATGGATAGATTTATATTCCGATTATCTATTCAACTATACTATTTCCAGGGTTAGCGATAGAGAAATCGCTCAAGATTTAGTTCAAGACACTTTTTTGGCAGGCTTAAAATCGATGAAAAACTTTAAAGGCGAGGCCAGTGAACGTACTTGGCTTATTTCGATTTTAAAGCGAAAAGTTATTGACCATTATCGTAAAATAAATTCCAAAAAAGGAAAAGCCGAAGTTCGAATTACTTATAGTGGAGACTCAGAGTCTGAAGGTGATTGGTTAGAAGAGCGAGTTGCAGATCCATTCGATAAAAATGCTGAGGATACGTTGCAAAATAGTGAATTAGGAGACGCTATCCACCACTGCTTAAGCAAGCTCCCACAAAAACAAGCTGACGTTTTTAAAATGAAAACTATTTTAGGTTATGAAACCGAAGTAATTTGTAATGAACTAAATATTACAGCGTCTAACCTTTGGGTAATTATTCATAGAGCACGTACGGCTATGGCAAGTTGTCTAAAAGAAAATTGGTTCTAAAATGAGTAGTAAACTAAAAATTACAATGCCCTGCGATGAAGCAAATCATGTTTGTGATAAAACACAATACAAAGAAGCTACGTTATGGGAAAAAATAAAACTAAATATACATTTACTTTATTGTAGAGCTTGCAGAAAATATACTACTAACAATGCAAAACTAACCAAAAAAATTAAAGAATCTAAGGTTGAATGTCTGGATAAGAAGTGTAAAGAATCCATGAAAAAAGAGTTAGATCATGCTATCAATGAGCAATCTGCTTAATGCGCTAATAGCAATAAAACAAGCCACAAAATTGGCAAACCTTCTACCCAAAAAGAACTATAATATTTCCCTTGATTAATTTTAGAAAAACTCACAAATAATCCTGTTAAGACTGATATAACAATTAATACTACAATTCGTGCTGCAGTTATTTCATCCTTAAAAAATTCTGAAAAGACAATTAGCACTAACAACATTAGTCCTAAATATTTTGTACGCCGAACACCTATTTTTTGAGGTATTGTAGCTAAACTTGAACTATCATATTTTAAATCTCGAATTTCGAACGGCAACATTAAAACCAATACATATAAAAAGCGCTGTAGCCCAATAATCATAACATCCGTATTCACGCCATAACTTTCATTAATAACAGGAACAAATGTGGTTACACCAACCCATACTAAAGCAATAATATAAATTTTTAATCCTCCAATATGCCTCAGACTTAAACTTTGCTTTGACAAAAAAGGAATGGCATATAAAAAAGTTAAAACAGCAAAAGCGCTAATATAAATAAGTGTTTCTGTACTTAACTGAAACACGTAATAACACATCAGTAGAAAACAAACGAATGACAAAACTTGAATAAGCCTTAACCAATTAGTAAGCTGTCTATGATGAAACTTAGCAATGCCAAAATACTTTACAAAATTATAGCCTGTAATTGAAGCATAAAAAACAAAATACAGAACGGATTCGTTATACTCTAAGCCTAGTTCTAACAAGGTAATCCAAGTCAAGGAAAAAACTGCTAAAGCTACATGAATACTACTGTTTATGTAAAAATTAAAAAGCTGCTTAACTAACTTCATTATACAAAAGTAACTATCCCTTTTTTATTAGTGTTGATAACGTTCAAGAATAGTTAAAAACTTTCCGTTTTACGCAAAAAAATGCACTAAATATTGCGTATTTTTGCGAATTATTTAATCAATTTATTTTTAATGAATACAAACGCCTTTGCACTGCGTCATATTGGCCCTAGAGAAGAAGACCAAAACCTAATGTTAAAAACTCTAGGTCTAGATTCTTTAGATCAGCTTTTATATGAAACTATCCCTGATCATATTCGTCTTAAAAATGGCATAAATTTAGATGAACCGATGACAGAACATGAGTATCTGTTACATATTCATGAGTTATCAAAAAAAAATAAAGCCCGTAAGACCTATATTGGTTTGGGATACCACCCTACAGTTTTACCTGCCGTTATTCAAAGGAATATCTTAGAAAACCCAGGATGGTATACTGCTTACACACCTTACCAAGCTGAAATTGCACAAGGGAGATTAGAAGCTTTATTAAATTTTCAAACTATGGTTATTGATTTAACGGGAATGGAAATTGCGAATGCTTCACTTCTTGATGAAAGTACGGCGGCTGCAGAAGCTATGAGTTTGTTATTTGCTGTAAGAGAACGTGATCAGAAAAAAGTAGGGGTTAATAAATTTTTTGTTTCAGAAAATATTTTGCCTCAAACTTTATCACTTCTTGAAACTAGAGCAAATCCAATTGGAATTGAGTTAGTAGTTGGAAATGAAAACTCTTTTGACTTTTCTTCTGATTTCTTTGGAGCTATATTACAATATCCAGGAAAAGATGGTCAAGTAACAGATATAAAAACGTTTATTAGTAAAGCAAATGAAGCTCAAATTAAAGTAGCAGTTGCAGCCGATATATTAAGTTTAGTAAAACTCGAGGCACCTGGTAAATTTGGGGCCGATGTTGTTATTGGAACAACACAGCGATTTGGAATTCCAATGGGCTATGGTGGTCCACATGCAGCATATTTTGCCACTAAAGAAGCGTATAAACGTGATTTGCCAGGGCGTATTATTGGTGTAACAAAGGATGCTAATGGAAATAGAGCACTACGAATGGCTCTACAAACACGAGAGCAACATATTAAGCGTGCCAAAGCGACCTCTAACATTTGTACAGCGCAAGTTTTATTAGCAGTTATGGCAAGTATGTATGGTGTATATCATGGCTCTCTAGGTTTAAAATTTATAGCAGATGAAGTTCATAATAAAGCTACTGCTTTAGCTAATGCCTTAAAAAAATTAGGCTATAAGCAAACGAACACTTCTTATTTTGATACACTTCAAATAAAAACAAAATCGAAAAAAATAAAAAAAGTAGCTTCTGAAAAAAAGGTGAATCTATTTTACCCAGATTCAGAAACTGTAACCATTTCGATAAATGAAACAACAACTTTACGTGATATTAATTACTTAATTTTAATTTTCGCTGAAGCTGCTAAAAAAGAAACCATTGTTATTTCATCTATTGAAAAAGCAAATAACATTTCGGATAAGGTTCAAAGAAGATCAGATTTTTTAACTGATTCGGTATTCAATACCTATCATTCGGAAACCGAATTGATGCGTTATATTAAATCTTTAGAACGTAAAGATCTAGCCTTAAATCATTCCATGATTTCTTTAGGTTCTTGTACTATGAAGCTAAATGCAGCTTCAGAAATGCTACCATTAAGCTGGTTTAAATGGGGAAACATTCATCCATTCGCACCATTAAAACAAGCAAAAGGCTATTTAACTGTTTTAAAAGAATTAGAAGACCAGTTAACAGAAATTACAGGTTTTGCGGCTACTTCTCTACAACCCAATTCGGGAGCCCAAGGTGAGTTTGCTGGACTTATGGTTATTAAAGCCTATCATGAATCAAGAGATGATCACAATAGAAATATTTGCCTAATTCCATCGTCTGCTCATGGAACTAACCCTGCAAGTGCTGTTATGGCGGGTATGAAAGTTGTTGTTACAAAATCTACTGAAGAGGGTAATATAGATGTTAATGATTTAAGAGAGAAGGCAGAATTACATAAAGACAATTTAGCAGCTTTGATGGTAACTTATCCATCAACCCACGGTGTTTATGAATCGGCAATAAAAGAAATCACACAAATAATTCATGACAATGGTGGTCAGGTTTATATGGATGGAGCGAATATGAATGCTCAAGTCGGATTAACTAATCCTGGTAGTATTGGCGCAGATGTTTGTCATTTAAATCTTCATAAGACATTTGCTATTCCCCATGGTGGCGGTGGCCCTGGTGTTGGTCCTATATGCGTCGCCAAGCAATTAGTTTCTTTTCTACCAGGAAATCCATTGGTGAAAACTGGTGGGTCTAAAGCTATTTCAGCTATTTCGGCCGCTCCTTTTGGTTCAGCACTTGCCTGCTTAATTTCATATGGTTATATAAAAATGCTTGGCGCAAAAGGATTAACTGAATCTACTAAAATTGCCATTTTGAACGCCAATTATATTAAGCATCGTTTACAAGGTAGTTTTGATACCTTATATTCTGGTGAGCAAGGAAGAGCAGCACACGAAATGATTATTGATTGTCGTTCTTTTAAATCCCACGGTATTGAGGTTACAGATATCGCAAAACGATTAATGGATTATGGTTTTCATGCACCAACAGTTTCGTTTCCTGTAGCTGGAACCATGATGATTGAGCCAACCGAAAGTGAAAGTAAAGCTGAAATGGATCGCTTCTGTGATGCTATGATTTCAATAAAAAAGGAGATTGACAACACATCTAAAGATGATCTGAATAATATTTTAAAGAATGCACCTCATACTTTAAATATGGTAACTGCAGATGAATGGTATTTTCCATACTCACGTGAAGAAGCTGCATTTCCATTAGATTATGTTAGAGATAATAAATTTTGGCCAAGTGTAAGACGTGTTGATGACGCTTATGGAGATAGAAATTTAATTTGCTCATGCACACCTATAGAGGCTTACGCAGAAGCATAAATATGTGTTTGAACATCGTAAATTAAACGCAAATTACTTGAGCCTTTAATTAAAAGAAATTATATTGCTTGTATTATATTAATTAATGGCAATTTTCGATTTATGAATATTAAAATAACGGGGACTGGAAGTTATATTCCTGATAATGTTGAGAAAAATGAAGACTTCTACAATCACGAATTTTTAAATAGTGATGGCTCAAGTATAAATGCTCCTAACGAAATTATTGTAAAAAAGTTTAAAGCCATAACTGGTATTGACGAAAGGCGTTATGCCAAGAATCATTTAAACACTTCCGACATAGCTTCTTTTGCCGCTGAAAAAGCAATTGAAAACGCTAAAATAGACCGTGAAGATTTAGATTATATAATAGTTGCCCATAATTACGGTGATGTTAGACATGACAGCAAACAAAGTGATACAGTTCCTAGTATTGCATCTAGAGTAAAACACCTCCTGCGTATTAAGAATCCTAAATGTGTAGGTTACGATTTACTATTTGGATGTCCTGGATGGGTTGAAGGCGTCATACAAGCTAATGCATTTATAAAATCAGGAATAGCAAAAAAATGTCTTGTAATAGGTGCTGAAACACTTTCGAGAGTTATCGATCCACACGACAGAGACTCTATGATTTATAGCGATGGTGCTGGTGCTGTTATATTAGAATCAACAAGTGACGAAGGTGGTATAATTAGCCACGACTCTGCTACTTTTGCTTTAGATGAAGCCCATTTTATATACTTTGGCGAAACCAACAAACAAGAAATAAAGGATAGCAATAGGTACATAAAAATGTATGGCCGTAAGATTTATGAATTTGCGCTTACCAACGTACCTTTGGCGATGAAGTCATGTTTAGATGATAGCGGTATTGCAATTAACGATGTAAAAAAGATCTTGATTCATCAAGCAAATGAGAAAATGGATGAAGCCATTGTAAAGCGTTTTTACACATTGTACGACAAAGATATGCCTGAAGGTATTATGCCTATGTCCATTGGTAAATTAGGAAATTCTAGTGTTGCAACGGTACCAACTTTGTATGATATGATTTTAAATAATTCTATGGAAAATCAAGAAATAAGGAAAGGCGACGTCATTATTTTTGCAAGTGTAGGAGCTGGCATGAATATTAATGCTATTGTTTATAGGCAATAACATATTTAATAATTATTTGAGATTTCCATTTGCACGGAAATAAAAAAACAGAATGATTTAATGTACGAAAAAAGCTTTCCTAACAAACGCTTTAAGCATACCATTCAATTTTTAGAAAAACATATTTCAAATACCCAATCTATTTTAGATTTGGGCGTTGTAAATCCGTTCAGTAAAATTATGCAAACTCATGGTTATAGTGTTGAAAATACAGAAGGTGAAGATTTAGATGAAGACATCTCAGCTATTTTAAATTCTAATGCTGATGTTGTTACTGCTTTGGAAATATTTGAGCATCTATTATCTCCTTATACAGTTTTAAAATCTATACAAGCAAGCAAATTAGTAGCCAGTGTTCCACTAAAATTATGGTTCTCATCCGCATACAGGAGTAAGTTTGATATGTTAGATCGTCATTATCATGAATTTGAAGACTGGCAATTCGATTGGCTATTGGAAAAAGCTGGATGGAAAATTATAGATAGACAAAAATGGACCAACCCAACGAACAAAATTGGTATTCGCCCAATTTTAAGATGGTTTACACCTCGATATTACATTATTTATGCTGAAAGAGTTTAACTTTATAGTTTAATATTAAACCCTTTGGACTTTTATATCATCATTCCTGCGCATAACGAAGAGAGTTCTATTGGACTCACTTTAGACTCACTTACTAATCAAACGCTTTTACCTAAACGGTTAGTTGTAGTTAATGATAACTCGACTGATAACACCCAAGACATTGTTGAAGCTTATGCTGAAAAGTACAGCTGGATTTCATTAATAAACAATACGTCATCTAACCAACACTTACCAGGTTCAAAAATTATTAATGCTTTTTATAAAGGGTACGATTCATTGGATAATAATTATGATGTAATTTGTAAATATGATGCCGATTTAATTTTTCCGGATACTTATTTAGAGCATCTTTCTTTTCATTATAATAATGAAAAAAAATTGGGTATGGTATCAGGATTCTGCTATATTGAGAAGAATAACGATTGGGTATTAGAAAATTTAACGCGTAAAGATCATATTCGCGGTGCTTTAAAAGCATACAGAAAAGCATGTTTTCTCGAAATAGGAAAATTAAAACCATCCATGGGATGGGATACTGTGGATGAACTATTAGCAAAATATTATAAATGGCATATTTTAACTGATGAAACCTTACATGTAAAACATTTAAAACCAACAGGTATAAATTATAATAAAGCTTCTAAATATTTACAAGGAGAAGCTATGTACAAAATGCGATATGGATTTTTCATAACATTGATTTCTGCATTAAAACTAGCTTACAAAAAGGGTAGCTTTTTACTTTTTAAAGATTATCTAGCTGGCTATTTCAAAGCAAAAAAAGAAAAACTAGAATTTCTAGTTTCTGAAGAAGAAGGAGCATTCATTAGAAACTTACGTTGGAAAGGGATGATAAATAGAAAAGGGTCTAATTATTAATTAGACCCTTTTCTATTATAAAATAATAGTTCCTAGTTTACAACTAATCTCTTTATTGTGCTTTCACCAGTTTGTTTATCGGTTACACGCATAAAATAGAGTCCATTCTCATAAGTACTAATATCTAATGTTGCTCTTTTACTGGAAGAACTATAGTCCTTATTACTTAATTGAACATTCCTCAAATTATACACGCTTACGTTTATATCATTACTTGTAAAACCTGAAAATTGAAGATTCACAGAGCCTTTGGCTGGATTTGGAAATAAGGCTACTTTACTGCTACTAGAAGCTGTTCTAGTAACCGTTATAGCATTAGAGAGACTAAAACAACCTTCTAAGCTAGAAACTAAATGGTCGCCTTCAGCTGGGGCTTCAATTCCTGTTAAACCAACTTCGTAACTTAAATGCCAAATCTTGCAAACACCAACTCCAGCACCATCGAAATCAACATCGGAATAATTACCAGGTAAACCAAGAATAACCGTTCCATCTTCATTTGTAACAACCCACGCAAAATTTGTTCCAACATTACCTTCTAGTGTAATAGCATCTGCTGGAATTTTATCCTCTGTACCATCACCTACTGTAAAATCAAAGTTATTCTCTGTTCCACCTGTAAGAGTGCCACCAATAGGCATATTTCTTATAACACTAATTGAATTAGTTAATGCAAAACAACCTGTTAAATCTGAAGCATACTCAACACCATCAAAACTTACATTATCTTCATAACTTAAATGCCATACTAAACAGGTTCCTGCTGGGGCTTCATCAAAATTAACGTCAGAATAAGTTCCTGGTAACCCTAATATTTTGCCATCGGCATCGGTTACTACCCATGCTGAATTTGTTCCTATATTACCACTAAGGGTAATAGCACCATCTGCAATATTATCTGCTTCTCCATCACCTACGCAAAACTCAAAAGGGCCTCCTTCTAAGGTTCCTCCTACTGGTTGCTGGTATCTATTCACTGTAATAGGATTTGTTAATGCAAAACACCCCATTAAATCTGATGCATACTCAACACCATCAAAACTAACATTATCTTCATAACTTAAATACCATACTAAACAGGTTCCTGCTGGGGCTTCATCAAAATTAACGTCAGAATAAGTTCCTGGTAACCCTAATATTTTGCCATCGGCATCGGTTACTACCCATGCTGAATTTGTTCCTATATTACCACTAAGGGTAATAGCACCATCTGCAATATTATCTGCTTCTCCATCACCTACGCAAAACTCAAAAGGGCCTCCTTCTAAGGTTCCTCCTACTGGTTGCTGGTATCTATTCACTGTAATAGGATTTGTTAATGCAAAACACCCCATTAAATCTGATGCATACTCAACACCATCAAAACTAACATTATCTTCATAACTTAAATGCCATACCAAACAGGTTCCTGCTGGGGCTTCATCAAAATTAACGTCAGAATAAGTTCCTGGTAATCCTAATATTTTGCCATTGACATCGGTTACTACCCATGCTGAATTTGTTCCCATGTTACCACTAAGGGTAATTGCACCATCTGCAATATTATCTGCTTCTCCATCACCCACACAAAACTCAAAAGGACCTCCTTCTAAGGTTCCTCCAGTAGGTTGCTGAAATCTTTCTACCATAATTGGTTCAGATAAGTGAGATCTTCCTTTTCCATTTCCTTTGTCAGTTACTTCATCAATATGCAATTTAAACTTGCCTTGACCAGAAGGATCAACTAATGGCTTCATACCATTATAAGATATATGATAAATTAAGCATATACCAACTCCAGCACCATCAAAATTTACATCTGATGGACTATCTGGCAACCCAAGAATATACCCTTCTTCATCAGTGATAATCCACTGTTTTAATCGTCCAGAAGCATTCTCGAGTACTACGTCTACGTAATCAGCTTCACCATCTCCTACACACACACTGGTATAAGATTCACCGTCGATAAATGTAATTTCACCACCATAAACAGTTGCATTTTCGTTAGCATTAGAATTTTGAGCTGAAACAAAACTTAATGCTCCTAATAAGAATGTGACTAAAAATAGATAGGCTTTTATTGAATTAAAAATCTGATTTAGGGAATCATTGTGTACTTTTTCTTTCATAACCATCTGATTTATATATTTTTATACAAACCTAAACTACAAAATCATAATAAAATGTTAGCCATCTAACATTTGAACTACAAATATTCTCGTTAATTAGTAAAAACTCCAAGCTTTATAATTGCTTGAGGCTTCAAGCCTATCTTCTATAGAGTCTTCTAAACTAGGAAAGAAATCGATTCCAGTAAGTTTTTCAATATTATCTACCGAGACAACAAATTCAGATATTGGCTTTTTAGAATCTTTATGTGGCATCAAGAATCCTGTCATTTTGGTTTTACCTGAATTATTATCTAATACTATTTTATAAAATTGATTAGGGACAGAAACATATTCATCTCCAATTGCCTCCATATCACCTCTTAAAACACCTCCAGTAACAACAAAAACACCATCATGTTTACGAGCCCAATACCTTACTTTTTGTTCTAATCTATTCCAAATACCAGCATTAAACTGATGCTCCATAGGACTTATATTACTTGTTAAAAAAGTTTCATCATGTGCTTCTTGACTATATCTTTTATCTCCAGCAGGACATAAATGTCCACGATCATATCCTGAGTTTTTATAATTACGCCAGTGCGCGGCACCTGTACTTACTGCCTCATCAATTTCAAAATAAGGGCGTTTATGGTTAGTATTAGAAAGATGTGATTTCTTTAATTCGTAAGCTACCCATTCTGCTTGTTCATGTGTTTCATTATATGACAAGGAATAACCTTCGTGATGGACAATGAGTCCTGTAGTGCTTATAGGAAGAAAATAAGAGTTTGTGTCTTTTTTTTCAATTTTACCTTTTTCGACAATAACCGTAACCTCCTCTTCTTTTAAAAAATGCTCGTATCCGTAAACGCTTAATAAAATAAGTGCGACAATGATTGTATAAAGTGTTTTCTTTCTCAATTTAATCTAACACAAATTCCAAAGGTTGACCAATACAGCCATTTGGAAAACTAATTTCTAATAGTGCAGATATGGTTGGTGCAATATCTGTAATCTCTGTTTTTTGATAAGTCTCTCCGTGCTTAATGCCTTTACCGAAGAATAAAAGTGGCACATGTGTGTCATAACTCAAGCCAGAATGGTGGTCTGTTCCTGTTCTATTCCAAGGTGTATCTTTAAAAACCGAAGGATTAAAAACAAACAAAATATCTCCTGAACGCTTTTGATTGTGGCCATTAGCTAGCAATGTTTCAATGTAACCCGATGGCCCACTAAATTGATTTATTTCTGAAGTAATGTATACTTTATCTATAAGTTTGTATTTGAGTAATTTAATAGAAATATCTTCTTTAATAGTTTTTAAATCTAACTGATTATCTTCAATCTTTTGATGATCTAAAAATATTTGATTATTAATTCTACTTAAAACTAAATTAGTAGTTCCATACTTCTTTAAAAGAAAATCGTTCAATTCAATTCTCATTTTTGAAGCATCAAAAAAACCAGCTGGGATTTTTTTTGATTGCAGGTACTCTGGCGCATAAGGAGCACCATGATCTGAGGTTAAAAAAACTGTATATTCGCCTTTCCCTACTTGATTATCTAATGTTTTAAATAATCTGGCTAATTCTAAATCCAATCTTAAATATGTATCCTGAGTTTCTATTGCATTTACTCCAAAATTATGCCCTACTTTATCAGTGCTCGAATAACTTATGGTAAATACATCTGTAAACTCATCCTTTCCTAATTGTTCTGCTTCAATAGTAGCTATGGCAAAATCTGTTATTAAGCTATTTCCATAAGGTGAATCGGCAATTATGTTATAATTTCCATTTTCGGTTTTTAAAGCTTCTAAATCGTAGGGGAAGGTGGCAGTTTTTTTTCCGTTAAATCCACCTTCAAATTTATTTAAATCAGGACCACTTTCTGTATAAGAATCAACATTATACAAAGTGTTCCATACTTTAAAATATGATTCTGCAATAGTAGATGAATTAAACTTTTTAACCCATTCAGGCAGATCATTCATATAGAATGAACTTGTAATCCAGTTACCGCTTCCTCCATGCTCATAATCTAACCAATAAGCGGCATTTGCAGTATGACCTGCTGCCAAAATAGCCCCTCGGTGTTTTAGGGATATACCTATTGTTTTGCCTTTCATTTGAGTGAATAATCTGTTTTCATCAGCAAAAGTTGTAGTCAATAAACGGTGTGGCGATTTCTTGCCATCTTTACTTTCTGTACCTATAGATTCTACAGAATTATCTTCTACACAATTCACATTACGCTTTATATCTTTATCAAACCAATCGTTCCCGATAATACCATGATACTTTGGTGTTGCTCCCGTATAAATTGAAGCGTGACCCGGTCCTGTTTTGGTCGGTATATAATTAAAATGAGTGTTTTTAAAATTAAAACCAGTGTTCACCATTCGTTTAAAACCGTCTTCCCCATATTTAGAATAAAATCGTGTTAAGTAATCGTAACGCATTTGGTCTATTACAATTCCAACTACTAACTTAGGTTTATCACCGTTACTATTCTCATTCTTTAAATCTTTGCCTAAATCTTGAGCTTTACATGAAAAACTTAAAAAAAGAACTAATAAAGAAACAACTATATTCTTAAACATAATATGATTTATTGTATTGCCAAAAATACATATTTTAAAACATCATAATTGAAATTTAAGCTTAAATACCTATAAGTTTTTTTTACTTTAGCACTAACAAATTTTTATATGAGTTACCTCCATAATATTGGTGTCTATTTTTTAATGATTGCCGAAATGTTTCGTAAACCGACTAAGTGGTCCGTAATGCGAACATTAATATTCAAAGATATTAACGATTTAATTATAGGTTCTTTAGGCATTATAGCATTTATATCATTTTTTGTTGGTGGAGTTATTACAATTCAAACCGCCCTTAATATCGATAACCCACTTATTCCAAAATACCTAGTTGGCTTTGCTACAAGGCAATCTATTATTCTAGAGTTTGCTCCAACATTCACATCTATTATTATGGCTGGCAAAGTGGGATCCTTTATTACCTCTAGTATAGGAACCATGCGTGTTACAGAACAGATTGATGCCTTAGAAGTTATGGGTATTAATTCTTTAAACTATTTGGTTTTCCCAAAAACTGTTGCGTTAATGTTATATCCTTTTGCAATTGCTATCGGGATGTTTTTAGGTATTTTAGGAGGCATGGCAGCTTGTGTTTTTGGAGGTTATTCAACGTTAGCAGACTACATTTTAGGTATCCAGACAGATTTTGACAATTTCCATGTAATATATTCATTTATAAAAACGTTTGTTTTTGCATTTGTTTTGGCCACAATTCCTTCTTTTCATGGTTATTATATGAAAGGGGGAGCTCTTGAAGTAGGTAAGGCAAGTACAACTGCTTTTGTTTGGACAAGTGTTGCCATTATTCTTATAAATTATATATTAACCGATATGATGTTAGGCTAATGATAGAAGTAAAAGATTTACATAAATCGTTTGGAGACGCCCATATATTAAAGGGAATTAGCGCCTCTTTTTCAAAAGGAAAAACTAACCTTATAATAGGCCAAAGTGGTTCTGGCAAAACAGTATTTCTAAAATGTTTATTAGGATTATTTGATTATGAAGAAGGTTCTATTTCTTATGATGGTAAAATTTTCTCTAATCTAACTGAAGACCAAAAACGTAATTTAAGAGCCGAAATAGGGATGGTATTTCAAGGTAGCGCTTTATTCGATTCTATGACTATTGCAGAAAACGTTATGTTCCCTTTACAAATGTTCACAAAAATGAGTAAAAGCGAAATGGAAGATCGTGCCGACTTTGTTCTTAAACGTGTTAATTTACCAGATGCACATAAAAAAATGCCGAGTGAAGCTTCTGGCGGTATGCAAAAACGTGTTGCGATTGCTCGGGCTATAGTAAACAACCCTAAATATTTATTTTGCGATGAACCAAATTCTGGTTTAGATCCAAATACAGCTATAGTTATAGATAATTTGATTCAAGAGATTACAAATGAATATCAAATAACAACAGTTATTAATTCTCACGACATGAATTCTGTAATGGAAATTGGAGAAAAGATTGTTTTTTTAAAAGATGGACATAAAGCTTGGGAGGGCTCTAAAGAAACTATTTTTAAAACAGATAATGAAGTTGTTACCGACTTTGTATATTCCTCTAACTTATTTAAGAAGGTTAGAAAGATGTATATAGATGAGAATAGTTAATTAACTCTTCTAACAACCAAAGTGTCTAAATCTAATTTCAACTTTAACCATTTTTCTAATTTTTCCTTGTCCTTTTCTCTAACATCTTCTTTCGCCAAAGAATCGACCCATTTTACAGAAAAAACTGAAAGTGTATCCATTTTAGTGAAGTTTGAATTAATGACGTTAGCATATGAGAATTGCTCAATAGTTTCATAATTAATTTTCACTTCTTTTACCAACTCATCAAATGCAATATAATTTTTTTCTAACTTCGAAAGTTGAGATACTTTACTTTCAAGAAAAGCTATTTTATGTGTTTGGGATAACAAATCTAAAGAGTCTCGTGCACGCAACTCTTCCATATATTTAAAATTATCTAAGTTTTTAGACCTATTTTGATTTACTACTAATTGTGCATTTGCTAAAGCGCTATAATCTTTCATTCTACCTTGCAATAAATCGATTGTAGAATCTGGAATTTGGTCAAGACCAAAGGTGTTTAATTCTATTATAGACACTCCTTTGCGATCATACTTATATGAGACATTATTTTTTAAATAATCTGCATGAGGTAAAGCGTTTAGCTCACGCTCCACAAATATTCTAGCATCTCTCGAAAAATTACTTTCATTTAAAACATTTACAAAAGTCCAAACAGCAGGAATCATAACAACGACTGCTAATAACGTTGCCATTCTGGATATAAATTGTCTTTTTTTAGAATTTACATATTTAAGCATAGGAAAACGTAAAACCTTCAAAACTATAAAGGTGGCCATAGCTATAAAAATAGTATTAATTGTAAATAAATACATGGCGCCTAGAAAGTAATCCCACTTACCTTTTGCCAATCCATAACCCGCTGTACATAATGGTGGCATTAATGCCGTAGCAATGGCTACGCCAAAAATAACAGAAGCAATCGTTCCTCGTTTTGTTCTTGCAATAATTAATGCTAAACCACCAAAAAAGGCAATTAGAACATCCCTGATATCTGGTTGTACTCTCCCTAAAAGCTCTGAAGTATCTTCACTTAATGGAAACAACCAAAAGAATAAGAAAGCTGTTAACAAACTTAAGACAATCATCGTAGCTAAGTTTATTAGTGAGCGCTTAAGGGTATCTATATCGTTAATCGCAATCGATAACCCTACACCCAATATAGGCCCCATTAAGGGAGAAATTAACATGGCACCAATAACTACTGCTGTTGAGTTCGCATTTAATCCAACAGACGCTACAAATATGGAACAAATTAAAATCCATGCAGTAGCGCCTTTAAAAGGTATATCTCCTTTAATTGCTTGAATGGTTGCATCTCTATCGGTATCATCACGAAAGTCTAATAATTCACTAAAGAACTTTTTAATACTTTGTAACAACCCCTGAGCATCCTTTTTAACGGCTTCTTTAGATGCTTCAACGGTTTGCTCTTTCTTTACTTCTTCTTCAGAAAAATTGAATTTACTTTCTTGACTCATTATTACCCATATTGTTCTCCAAAAGTATCTTTTACATTTTGGAGCGTTTTCTTTATATCTTGTTCTTTTGACTTAGGAAAGATAAGCAAAACTTCATCTTTATCAACAATAATATAATCATTCAAACCATCTACAACCACAATTTTATCGTTTTTTGTGCGAATCATATTTCCAGAGGCATCCTCAACTAATGTTCTAGAATTTACAACGGCATTATTAGATTCGTCTTTATCTAATTTATCGTATAAACTTCCCCAAGTTCCTAAATCGTTCCAGTCAAATTCGGCAGCAATTACATAAACGTTTTTAGACTTTTCCATAATGGCATAATCTACCGAAATGTTTTCTGCTTTCGGATAATTATCTCGTATAAACTCAAGTTCAAAATCAGTATTATAAACCGAAACCCCTTTTTCAAATAACTTAAATAAGTCAGGTTGATTATTCTGAAAAGCCTCAACTACGCTTTTAACACTCCACATAAAAATACCAGCATTCCATAGAAAATTCCCTTGAGAAATAAACTCTTTGGCTGTCTTGTAATCTGGTTTTTCCCTAAATTGATTTACAGGCTTGATACTTGAAGAATTTGATTTATCAAATTCGATATATCCATAACCCGTATTAGGGAAAGTAGGTTGTATACCTAATGTCATTAACGCATTATTTTCTGAGCAAAAACCGAAAGCTTGCTGGACATTTTTAGAAAATGTTTTCTCATCCTCAATCCAATGGTCACTTGGTGCCACAATCATAACTGCATCAGAATTTTCTTTTTGAATTTTTAAAGACGCATATAAAATACAAGGAGCGGTATTTCGCATTGCAGGTTCAAGTACTACTTGCCTTTGTTCGACTTCAGGTAGTTGTTTTAATACCAAATCGTTGTAGCGTTCATTGGTCAAAATATAAATGTTTTCCTTCGGAATTAAATCGGCTAAACGATAAAATGTTTTTTGTATTAAGGTATCTCCAGTTCCTAACATATCGTGAAACTGCTTCGGGAAATCTTGGGTGCTTATAGGCCAAAATCTGGACCCCACACCTCCTGCCATTAATATGGCGTAATAATTTTTGTTCATTTAATTATTTAATAATTCTACTTCTGCATTAGGATTGAAAAGATACAACTTTCCTGTTTTAACCTCTAGACATTCAAAACGTTTTACTTTTTTTTGCCCCATTTTAAACACTTTTCCATTATACAATTTAAAAGTACTTCCTAATGGGACCTCAAAAATATAAGTTTTATCGTTAGTTTCATCATATTGCTTTAAAGCTAAAGCTAGATGAGTATCAGTATCACTGCTTGCTTTGGGGTTTTTAAAATGATTAGCAAGTAATGGTAAGAGGTTATTAGGAAATATTTCTGGATTTAAGAACTGTAACATCAAACGTTGAAACGTTCGTTTCCATTCAAATCCATGAGGTTTTATAAATCTTCCATAATTATTATAAGCCTCAAAATGTGCAATTTCATGAATTAGGGTAATTAAAAACCGATACTGGTTTAAGTTTGAATTGATTGTAATTTGGTGCTTGCCAATGGGTAGTGGCTTATAGTCTCCATGGCGTGTTTTCCGCTCCTTCTTAATTTTTAGTGATAGGTTATCATGCTCTAACAGTCTTAAAACTTGTGGTATTGATTTCTTTGGAATGTATTCTTGAAGTTGCTCTTGCATTACTACGAAAATAATGGATTTTATTGATAATAAGAACTTGAATTGCTATCAATTCACTAACAATTAAACACGATCAAAATTAAAAATCATGCAGTTGTGTTTACGCAAAATTAAGGCGTAGAATTTGAAACTTGAAGCAGTTTTCCGTTATAGTATTTATTTCCGTTAAGTGAAAAATCAAAAATATATTGTGCCATTTCTAATGCTGAAATTGGAGCTTGATAACCAGGAAAGGCTTCCTCTAACATTTCAGTTTGTACCGCACCTAAAGCCAATACATTAAATGATATTTCTGAATCTTTATATTCTTCAGCCAGTAATTCGGTTAAGGTAATTACTGCCGCTTTACTTGAACTATAGGCTGCTAAACCTGGAAATTTCATGCTACCTTGAACGCCACCCATCGAGCTTATCGTCACTACATGACTATTACTTTTCATAAATGGCAATACCACTCTTGTTAATTCGGCAACACCATAAACATTAGTTTTATAAACATACTCAAAATCAGACATGGAAGTTTCTTCAAAGGTCTTATTTACAAGCGCACCAGCATTATTAATTAAAATATCTACACGCTTCCAATTACTTTTAATAAAATCTACAACATTTTGATACGCATCCTTTTCATTCAAATCGAAGGAAAAGCAAGTAACATTATCAAGATTTAAATTTTGAACAGGTTTTTCATTCCGCGAAAGCGCCAGTACTTTATGTCCTGCTTTGGAAAATAATTTTACCAACTCAAAACCAATACCTCTACTTGTTCCTGTTATTATTATATTTTTACTCATTATCCATTTTAATTTCCTTTGTAGGAGCGTTAATCATACCTTCTATTGCAGGAATCAATTTATTAATAAAATCGGTCATATGATTAAAGTCCATTTTATCGACCTCGTCATCAACATGATGATAATAATCAAAATTAGTAAAATCGAATGTAGAAATAGCATGCGCTGGCACTTTAAATTCTTGATAAAAAGGATAATTATCTGATCGCATAAATAATTGAAATTGTTTCGCTTTGGGAAAAAAGTCTATAATTTCATTTTCAGAATAACCATTTAATTTTTCTGCCATATTTGACCTCTCATAACCACTTAAATAACTAATTATTTTAGTTGGACCCCTGGGCACACCAATCATTTCAAAATTAATCATGGTATACAGGTCCATTTTTTCTTGCTTTAACCTTTCAGCCAAATGCCCAGAACCTTTTAAACCCATTTCTTCGGCCGAAAACAATGTAAATAAAATACTGCGTTTATTACTTTTAGATTTAGAAAAATATTTGGCCCATTCTATAACTGCAACCGTACCAGATGCGTCATCGTTAGCGCCATTAGCTATAACATCACCATTCACTTCTTTTGCCGTTCCAATATGATCGTAATGCGCCCCGAGAATAACAAATTCGCTTTTTAATTTAGGATCCTTACCTTCTATGTAACCAACTAAGTTATACCCAACAATATCTTTTATATTAAAAGAATCGCGGTAGGTTTCAAAATATGGTTCTATGTTGTTTTCTTTAAAAACATTTTCAATAAACACTGCAGCTTTTTCAATTCCTTTACTTCCTGTATTTCTTCCTTCTAGTTCGTCTGATGCTAAATATTCTAAACTCGCCTTTATATTATTCTCAGAAATAAAATTCACAGTCGTTTTAGACGAACCACAACCTAAAAGAACAGATATAATTATAATACTTAAGTATTTATTCATTTCTTAATTTTAAAACATTAAAGATAAATAAAACCAGCATTAACCAATTTGTTTTCTCAATCTTATTTAATGCAAACGTTTTGAAATATTTTTATTAAACTCACTTCAAAAGACTCTATGTTAATTAGTTAAAAATCATTAACTTGTTTAAAATTATTCATCATGCCTATATATATGGATCGTCACGATGTTTCTGAAGAAGTTACAGCAGAACATGTGGCGCAATTACATCAAGCAGATTTGAAAATTGAACGAGAATACGGCTGTCGTGGATTTACTTATTGGTTTGATGGAGATAGAAAGACCGCTTTCTGTTTAATTGAAGCGCCAAACATAGATGCTCTAAAAAGAATGCACAATGATGCCCATGGTGATGTTCCGCATTCAATAATTGAAGTAGAAGCTAGTATTGTAGAATCATTTTTAGGTCGTATTGAAGACCCTGATAAATCTCAAAATACGGAATTAAACATAATTAATGATCCTGCCTTTAGAATAATAATGGTTATTGAGACAAGCAACTATTTGGACAGAATTGAAGCCAATCAATTTAATGTTTTTACTCAAAAATTTCATAATAGTGTATCCAAAACTTTAAAACAATTTGAAGGAAGCATTGTAAAACAAGATAATACAAGTTATTTAGTTTCTTTTAAGTCTGTAACAAATGGTATTTTATGTGCTTTAAAAATTCAAGCAAACATTAAATATATTACTCCCAAATTTGTTAAATCTTACCGAAATCTTAAAATTGGATTAGCATCTGGTATTCCTGTAACAAATAAAGATCACATTTTTGAAGACGCTATAATATTATCCACCCGTATGTGTGAAATTATTAAACACCAAATTGTAGTATCTAATGAAATAAAGGCACTATACGAAAGTGAAAATAGGCATACCTACATAGATGAAAAACTTATTAGAACACTAACTCCAAAAGAAGAAAGATTTTTAACTGAATTAATGGATTTTATAGAATCCATTTGGCAGAATTCAAATTTTAATATTACCGAATTTAATAAAGCCCTTGGCTATAGTAAGTCGCAAATCTATAGAAAACTAAAAAATCTTACTGATAAATCTCCTAATACTTTTATAAGAGATTATAGATTAGACAAAGCTCTAAAATTACTTCACGACCAAAAAGGGAACATATCTGAAATAGCCTTTGAAACTGGTTTTAATAGTTTAGCTTACTTTTCAAAATGTTTTAAATCTAGATTTGGCTTACTTCCTTCAAAATATATACAGCAGCATATTTATTAGTTCTGTCCATTGTATCTAAAGGTCATGGTTCAAATGTGTCTTTTTTTGGTTCAAAACTACTATTCGACCTCCAGTAATATTTATAATTTCGAATTATAAGTGGAGATCAGATACCACATTAATAAACGGGGTAATTCCTAAAGACCATATAATTAGGAAATTAAAACTTAATATTATGCCAAAATATGTAATCGAAAGAGACATTCCAGGAGCTGGAAAACTTACAGCAGATCAATTAAAAAGAATCTCTCAAACTTCTTGTGGAGTTTTAGAAAAGCTTGGACCTAGAATTAATTGGTTGCACAGTTATGTAACAGGTGATAAAATTTATTGCGTATATATTGCACCGAATGAAGACATGATTACTGAACACGCAAAACAAGGAGGGTTCCCTGCAAATCAAATAAGTAGAGTTTCTACGATTATAGATCCCACTTCGTCGGAATAGGTTAAATTAAAAAACCTGTTCCAAAATGAAACAGGTTTTTTAAAATATTAAGATTCTTCGCTTTGCTCTGAATGACAATTACACCAACATTGTGACAGGGTTTTCAATGTATCCTTTCAATGTTTGAAGAAACATTGCTCCTGTAGCGCCATCAACCGTTCTGTGGTCACAGGCTAATGATAGTTTCATAGTATTTCCAACTACAATTTGGCCATTTTTTACTACTGGTTTTTCAACAATGTTTCCAACAGAAAGAATTGCTGAATTTGGTTGATTGATTATAGATGTGAACGTATCTATACCAAACATACCTAGATTAGATACCGTAAAGGTACTGCCTTGCATTTCGTCAGGCGTTAACTTTTTATTTCTAGCCTTTCCAGCTAGATCTTTTACTGCCGCACCTATTTGAGGTAAAGTTTGCTCGTTAGCAAAACGTACCACAGGAACAACTAAACCATCTGGAACAGCAACAGCTACTCCAATATGTACATGATTATTCAAACGCATTTTATCTGCAAACCATTGTGAGTTTACCTGCGGATGTTGTTTTAAAGCTAATGCGCATGCTTTAACAATAATATCGTTATAAGAAATCTTAGTATCTGGAATAGAGTTGAATTGTGCACGAAATGCCATGGCATTTTCCATATCAAACTCAACACTTAAGTAATAATGTGGTGCTGAAAATTTAGAATTTGTTAATGCTTTTGCAATAGCTTTACGCATTTGTGAGTTATCAATATCATCAAAATCTTCCTGTCCACTAGGAACAAATTTACCAACTGAAGCTGCGCCTGCTGCTGGCTCATAATTTTCAATATCACGCTTAACGATACGTCCATTTTCTCCAGAACCTTGAACCTTAGTTAGGTTGATTCCTTTTTCTTCTGCTAATTTTTTAGCTAATGGCGATACGTATAAACGCCCGTTTTCAGTAACTGGTGTTGGTGATGGCGCACTAGTTTTTGGGGTTGAAGACGCAGAAGTAGTTCCTTTAGAAGCTTCTTTCTTTGTTTCACCCTTTGGCGCTTCCTCTTTTTTAGCTGGAGCAGATGTTGCAATGAAACTCGAAGCAACTCCTGAAACATCAGTTCCTGCAGGTCCAATAATTGCTAATAAAGAATCTACTTTAGCCGATTCTCCTTCTTGTAATCCTATTTCTAATAAAGTACCGGATTGGAATGATTCAAATTCCATCGTCGCTTTATCAGTTTCTATTTCTGCAAGAATATCGCCTTCTTCAACAGAATCACCAACTTTCTTCAACCAAGTTGCTACAGTACCTTCTTCCATGGTATCACTTAAACGTGGCATGGTTACAACTATAACACCTTCTGGTAAATCAGCAGATGCGGATTCAGCTTCTTGAGACTCCTCTACTCTGCTCGGTGTGACATCTGTACTTTCAACTTCTTCTTTTACTTTCGCGGAAGCATTATTACTTCCGTTTAATATACCAGAAATATCTTCACCTTCATCACCAATTATGGCTAAAAGGGCATCTACTTTTGTAGTTTCTCCTTCTTGAACACCAATGTGCAATAAAGTTCCTTCATTAAAAGATTCGAACTCCATTGTAGCTTTATCTGTTTCAATTTCAGCTAAAATATCGCCTTCTTCAATTTTATCTCCTACTTTTTTTAACCAAGCAGCAACGGTTCCTTCTTCCATTGTGTCGCTTAATCGCGGCATGTTTACAACTATTGCCATATCTTATAATTTGTGTTGAATAAATGGATAATCTTGTTGCTCGTAAACCATATCATAAAGTTGTTGCTTTTCTGGATATGGTGACTCGTCTGCAAATTTCTCACATTCTGCTACGAGTGTTTTTACACGTTTGTCAATTACTTTTATATCATCTACTGAAGCATATTTTTTCTCCAAGATAACATCCTTTACTTGCGTAATAGGATCAATTTTTTTGTATTCTTCAACCTCTGCTTTAGTTCTATAATGTTGTGCATCACTCATAGAATGCCCTCTGTAACGATACGTTTTTAATTCTAAAAATGTTGGCCCTCCACCTTTTCTAGCACGTTGAATAGCTTCATCAAAAGCTTCAGCAACTTTAACTGGATTCATACCATCAACTGGCCCACATGGCATTTCATACCCTAAGCCTAACTTCCAAATATCTTCATGATTTGCCGTACGTTCAACTGAAGTCCCCATAGCATATCCATTGTTCTCACAGACAAACACTACAGGCAAATTCCAAAGCATTGCTAAATTAAAAGTTTCATGAAGCGAACCTTGTCTAGCCGCACCATCCCCAAAACAACATAAAGTTACACCGTCCACACCGTGATATTTATCACCAAAAGCAATACCTGCTCCTAATGGGATTTGACCACCTACGATACCATGACCTCCATAAAACCTAAATTCTTTAGAAAAAATATGCATTGAGCCTCCCATACCCTTTGAGGTACCTGTTACTTTACCATATAATTCGGCCATTACACGTTTGGGATCTACACCCATTCCTATTGGCTGAACATGATTACGATAAGCCGTTATCATTTTATCTTTTGTCAAATCCATAGCATGCAAAGCGCCTGCTAATACAGCTTCTTGACCATTGTATAAATGAAGAAATCCTCTTACTTTTTGCTGGATATAAACTGCAGCAAGTTTATCCTCAAACTTTCTCCAGAATAACATGTCTTCATACCATTTAAGGTAGACCTCTTTTGTGATTTTTTGCATACTCTAATATAAGGTTTTAATTATGCGGAATACAAAAGTAACACATTGTGAGTTATTGCAAAAATACATGTTCGTTAAAGTATAAAAAATATTAAAAAACATACTCGTTAATAAGATTTTTAATTATTCATTAGGATTACTCTGAAATATTGAAAATTTTGAAATGAGCTAAAACTATAACTGTGATTTGTCGAATATAAGTGGCAGTAAATCACTCAAAGAATTAGATTTCATAACGGCTCCCATTTCTCCCATAAAATAAATTTCTATAGGTGTATTTTGTTTTATTTCATATTCAGCAATGGCTTGTCTACAAGCACCGCAAGGAGGTATTGGTTTTGTAGTTTGAATTCTTTTTGAACCCGCTGAAATTGCCATTTGCACTATTTTGGCATCTGGATACTTAGCCCCAGCATAATAAATAGCTGTACGCTCTGCACACAACCCAGACGGGTAAGAAGCATTTTCTTGATTACTACCAATAATAACTTCTCCATTATCCAAAAGAATAGCAGCTCCTACATTAAATTTAGAATAAGGAGCATAGGCCTGATCTCTAGTCTTTATAGCAACTTCCATTAAGGACTGAACCGTTTCAGGAAGCTCATCAAAACTTTCAAAAACAAACAAAGTAGCTTCTATTTTAATCTCCTTCATAATTTAATAGGTATCGAGTTTGTGACTAATTTAAACAAAAAAACTATTGTTCATTGAACAATAGTTTTTTTATTTATTTATAATTTTTTATAATCTAGTATTCGGTATATTCTCCAGCTCCAATGTTAAACGTTAGAGAAAAACGTAATGTATTTTCTAAAGGGCTTTGCACTTTTGATGCAGAAAATAAATATGATAAATCAATATTTACGACATTATATTTAAACCCAGCGCCTAATGCCAAAAATTTTCTAGCTCCTTTTTCCTCTGATTCGTTAAAATAACCTGCTCTAAAAGCAAAAGAATCTTGATACATATATTCTGCACCAAGAGACCAAGTAAACTCCTTTAACTCTTCACTAAAACCACCTGGAGCGTCTCCAAATGACTGAAATATCCCTGATAAAAAGCTAACGTCTTGAGATTGACCCTCATAAATAACATTATCCGTTTCGCTTATAAGTGTATCTTCATCTTGCTCATAAGTACCGTTATTGTTGTTATCATCAAACACTATTTCAGTTCCTAAAATTGGTGGTGTTGGCACCAATAATTTAGCAACTTCAGCAGTAACAGATACTTTATTATAATCGTCGAAAATAAAATCGAAACCTGCACCTAAACGCAAGTTAGTTGGTTGAAAATTTTCCTGACCTCCCTCATCATATTTAAATTTTGGTCCAATATTTTGAATAGCAAACCCCATTCTCCAGCGTCCATTAAAATCGTTATAAGCTTCTTCTTCACTTTGATAATAGCCTGATACATCAACACCAAAAGTACTTGCGGCTGTAATATCACCATCAACACCTTGAAGTCTTAAATCTGATCTTAAATATCTCATAGCAACAGACATTGCAAACTGATCGGTAAGTCTTAAAGCATAAGACGCATCAATTGTTAATTCGTTTGGCCTTTGTATTAAGGGTGTAGCAAATTCATCTGGAACGAATTCGATATCACCCAATGAGAAATATTTTAAACTTGCCGCAAAAGCGCTTCTTTCATCTAATCTATTAAAATAAGTTATGTTTCCTAAGAAAATATCATTCACTAGCTTACTTAAATAAGGCGTATAACTTACCCCAACACCAGACTTAGTTTCAGAAAATACATATTTTGACGAATTCCATTGTTGCGAAAAGGCATCAGCAGAAGTAGCAACCCCCATGTCTCCCATACCAGCTGCTCTGGCATCTGGTGCTATTAAAACAAAGGGAATTCCGGTAGTTATTACCCTTGAATCATTTTCATTTGGCACTATAATCGTTGTTTGCGCTTCAATTTTTAAAATAGCTACCAGCGCTATTAATAATGTTAGTTTGTTCTTCATGGATCAATTTTATTTAACAAATATATATTTTATTTTAATAGTCATTTCTAAATCCGTTTAACTTACCAAAAACTTCGGTTATTGTTAAAGAATGACTAATTTTTCTATTTTTTCAACCTTCTTATTTAATAATGGCGATCTAACGGTCAACTTATAAATATAAACACCTTTTCCAATTTTATCTCCAAAATCGTCCCTACCATCCCAAATAATATCTCGTGATAAAGAACTTGTAACTTTTGCACCTCCTGTGGTCTGACCATTAAGCGTTTTAACAAGTTTACCCGAAACGGTGAATATCTGTATAGAAACGTCTAAAGCATCAGAACTATTGTGGTTAAACCAAAATTCTGTATAATTCACAAATGGATTGGGATAATTTAATACATTGTTTATAACTAATTCTTGATCCTTATCAAATACAATAAACTGAATTTCAGATATTGATGAATTATTATAAACATCCCATGCCTTCAATGTTAAGGTATGAAGCCCAGGTTCTAAATCTCTAAAAGGAAAACTTACTATACCTTTTTGATAACTATCAACTTCAGTTTGATAATAATCATTTAAAACAAATGGATTAGCCTCGTCTCCATCAATAATTGCAACTATATCATGACCAATGCCACTCGCAGTATTAATACCGTTCGAATCTTCCAACTTTGCTAATAAGGTTGGAGATTCATTGGTTATACCGCCAGAAACAAAATTTTCATCATTCATAAATAATGAAATGACGGGGCCGACATTATCTTCTTCGGCATTTTCATTTAAACCTCCAATTCTTACTGTATTTATACTAGCACCTGCATAATCTAGTAACAATTCTTCGTTTTTAGCATAAAAACTCAGTTTTCCGAAACCAACTGGAATTCCTATATCTCTTGGGACTACAAAATCAAATTCAAATTCACCATTAACTACGGTTGCCTGACCTCTAAAAATTACAGACCCTAATGTTGTAAAGTCTAATTTGATTAATTGACCACCAGAATCTCTGGTACCATCATTCGCTAAAGTTTGTCTTTCTATAGATTTATCATAAATAGTAGTGGTTAATGTGCCGTTAAAATTAGTAAGTACATTTCCTGAAACATCTGTCACCTCACCTTTAAGTTTAACATAACCAAGGGCTTGTAGTGTCTCCGTTGATTGTGCAATAGGAACATCGTTTATTTGAGTTAATCTAATATTAGGCTTGGGAAAAGCTAGTTTCATGGCTGGGTCACCGATAAAGAACACTAATCGTCTTTGACTTTGTCCAGATAAAGAAGGATCATTTTTAGTCAGTCTTAAAGCTTCTGCCATAGTTGGGTATTCAAAATCGCTAAAGCTATCATTATCACTAAAAGAAAATAAATATTCTTCTAAAACATCATTGAAGTTAGTTCCAAAAATAACAAAGACCTGCCTGGTAGTAGTAATTAATCCTATTGCTCCAGATTCCTTATTCCAATAAGCAAACTCGCCAGCGGTATCTCTAAGTGGATTATCAAATTTAGTAAACTCACAAGTAACTGTAACAAAACAAGTTAACTTACAAACATTTTGAAACCCTTGAATGTCCGGTTTTTGAAGAATTCGTTCAACAGCCAAACCTTCTTCTCCGCCATGACCAAAATAATTTACTACCAAAGCTCCCTTATCAATCTCATTTACCATAGCTTCAGTAACCTCTGGATAGGTATCTCCTCCAGCAGAAGAATTCTGTTGAAAAGCATCACTATGTAACTTAACAACATTAATGAATGGTTTCTCTTGAGTAACCATATCACCTAAGTTGTTTGTGGTTTGTTGCAAAATAGCTTCCCAATCTACATCTACATCATCAGATACTGCTACAAAATTATTTCTCCAACTTCCAAAAGATTCTTTGGCATAATACGATTCAATTTTATCAACCATTTCTTTAGCACGTTGCGGGGTATCAGCGAGTATTCGACCCACAGCAATATCTAATCTATCACTATTAACCATCGTTCCTTCATTGTCGTCCATCATGCCATAAAAATCATCAGACACAAAAGAAAAAGTGAGACTAAAACTATTGTAAGAATACCAAGAAGGCACTATATTGGTGTTATTTCTTAATCTATCTTTATAATCGTATGAACCATCACCAAATAAACATAAATATTTTATCCTTTTTTCTGGTGTACTGGCATTATCATAAACATACTTTACTAAATTCCGAATAGCTCCTACATCTTGATTACCTGTACTGAACTCATTATAAATCTCATTTAAGCCCACAACCTTTATGTTTAGTCCATATTGTTTTGTATTTATACCAGCTAAACGTTCGGCTTGATTCAACATATTATTTGGAGCCACTATTATATAATCAATATCTTGAAATTGCCCTTGATCATTATTAAAAATGTTGCCTTTAATATTTTGATTACTTATTGTAGTTG
Organism: Algibacter sp. YIN40; assembly: GCF_057219435.1. Lineage (NCBI taxonomy): Bacteria > Pseudomonadati > Bacteroidota > Flavobacteriia > Flavobacteriales > Flavobacteriaceae > Algibacter > Algibacter sp. YIN40. The sequence continues at coordinate 216,531 of NZ_JBXVVC010000004.1, forward strand.
TGCCATCCACTTGTGGCTCGAAATAATCCAAGGGTGTTACTGCAACATAGGTTTTTAATGTACCTAATGAAGAAGTAAAACTTAAGTTGGTATTTGAATCTGCATTTAGCAAATTGGTCACGTTATAAATATCAGTCACATCCCATATTTCTGAAACCTGAGAAGCATTTGTGATATTATATTGACCAACGCCAGATGACGTTGCAACACTATTGTTTTTAAACTGAAATTGATTATTCGAAAAATTCAATGCTCTCGTTGCTTCAACAGAAATATAATCTAAATACCCCAGAGCACTTGGATTCCCTTGATTATCAAAATTAAGATCGACTTTCAGCGTTGAAGAAGTTACATTCAAGTTACCGTTATACGAACCACCATTTGCTAAGTTAGTTTCAGTAGAACCTGCCATATTCAAATTAGAAACAGGTGATCCATTAACACTTACTTGCATAGAACTTTGAGATTCGGAAGCGGCTGCAACAAAAACTTTAACATTCACAGGTTCTGAGGTTACAATATCTGGAAAATCAAATTCAAAAGATTTTAAATTTTCAACATCAAAACGATCACCAAACCAACGTCTTCCCACCGAAGCAATATTGTATTCATCTTTTTCATGAAATTGATACTCTTGATAGGTGTCTATAATAAGATTAGGTGTTCCGGTTGGTTGGATAAAAGGTTGCACACGTTTTCCATTATCAGAACTTACATTTATATAATAATAAGTTTTATCAGTATAACAATTAATGTTAGTATTACTTTCTACATTAAATTCTCGTGGTCCTTGAGCATAACACAATATATGGTCTTCATTATTAAAAACACCATCTTCTTCTCCAACAAATTTTATAGCATTTTCAACTACGTCGAAAGGATAAGGTTGGGCGTTAGAATAAGGTATCATGCGACCACCATTACCATAAAGTTTAATATTTCGTGGATCCACATTGTTAACGTTAACGCCTAAACGCTGTAAAAAACTTTTTGACAATCTAAAAACCCCAGTAGTATCAACATAAAAACGGTACCATTCACCAGAGCTTAAAACAGAATTTGTAATTATTCGTGAATTATTAAAACTCTTACTATTAAATGGAGACTTATTTCTACTTGTAGCAATTTTATAGTTTATTTGAAATGAAGTTATTCTTTTATATGTGCCATTAGCTTCCTTTATAATAGGAGTTAATTGAAAATACAGATACTGCTTGTTTCTTGCTTTTGAGTTTTTAATACTATACTTTAGTTCTCCATTGATGCTTAAAGGTCTTAAATCGCCTAAGCTATTCTTGGAAATAGTTTCATATTTAACATTGCTAATACTCACAGAACCTTCGTCAATGTTACTATTATTTTCCCATTGGGCAACAAACTGTAATCCGTCCTTATAATCGTAGCTAAAATTCTCCTTATTAAATGCAGGTACTTTAAAGCTATAACTTCCAGTAGATAAGGTTCGAAATCCTTCCCAATTAATGTTGAAGCTTTTTTGTTGCGAAAAAGTAACTAGAGAACAACCTAACAAAAAAACTAATAATTTCTCTTTCATTGCTTGAATAACGCTATTAATTAACTGATATTATCAAAAAAAATAACAATTTTAAAAACGAGTTCAAAAATACAATAATAAATTAGGAAAACGAACGTTAATACAACACAAATCGACATGCAAAAACAGTAAAAACATCGATGAAATGCATCAAAAATAAGGTGAAATACACTTTTTTTTAGTTTAAATGCAATAAATCGCTTGCAATCTTGGGTTTAATTCTTATATTGCAGCACCAAAATAGAAATTTAGCTTACTTAAAGATATGGATATGAAAAAAGTAATAACGTATAGGACTCTGTTAATACTAGGGTTGTCTTTAGCAGCGTTTAGTTGTAAAAAGTCAACTAGTTCTAAAAATAGTTCTAGAGCCACCGGATGGCAAATTAACGACAGAGAAGGCGGTTTTCAATACAATACGCGTTTTGAAGAACAAGAAACTTCCCCGGGTTTAGTATTTGTTGAAGGCGGTACCTTTACAATGGGTAAAGTACAAGATGATGTTATGCATGATTGGAACAATACGCCCAATCAACAACACGTGCAATCCTTCTACATGGATGAAACCGAGGTAACTAATGTTATGTACTTGGAATATTTAGATTGGATTAAAAGGGTTTACCCACCAACTGATGAAAATTTCAAAGCTATATATCACGGAGCACTTCCAGATACTTTAGTATGGAGAAACCGTTTAGGTTTTAACGAAATAATGACCGAAAACTATTTACGTCACCCAGGCTATGCAGAATATCCTGTTGTTGGTGTAAGTTGGATTCAAGCAGTCGAATTTGCTAATTGGAGATCCGATCGTGTAGGTGAAATGGCTTTACAAAAAGAAGGTTATACTAAAAGAGGTTCACACCTTACTGATGTATCAGCCGATGCGACTTTTAATATTGATACTTATATAAATGCCCCTACCCTAACTTATGGAGGTAATGAAGAAGTTATAAATCCAGAAGGTGGTAGAAATAGAAATGCGCAAGTTGATGCGGATGGAAATCCTATTAATATTTATGCTAAACGAGAATCTGGAATTCTTCCTTTAAAATATAGACTTCCAACAGAAGCAGAATGGGAATATGCTGCTTTAGGACTAAGTGAAATACGTAGTTATAATGTTTATAGAGGACGTAAAAAATATCCTTGGGATGGTCAATATACTCGTGCTGGAAAAAGAAGAATACGTGGTGACCAAATGGCTAACTTTAAGCAAGGTAAAGGTGATTACGGTGGAATAGCAGGTTGGTCTGATGATGGAGCTGATATTACTAATGCTGTAAAATCATACGATCCTAACGATTACGGCCTATACGATATGGCAGGTAATGTTGCTGAATGGGTTGCCGATGTTTATAGACCAATTGTGGATGATGAATTCAACGACTTTAATTACTATCGTGGTAATGTTTATACTAAAAATTCGATAGGTGAAGATGGTACCGTACAAATAGTAACATCTGAAGATATTGTTTATGATACGCTTTCAACTGGTAAATTAATTGCCAGAAACTTACCTGGTGAAATATTACAAGTTAAAGTTGATGAAAATGAAACTTACTTAAGAACGAATTTCGATAAGAGTGATGAAATAAACTTTAGAGATGGTGATAAACGTTCATCTAGAAATTTTGAAAGTTTTGATGAGGAAGATGGGGCTGATGGAGAATCACAAACAAGTAAAATGTACAACTCTCCTAAACATAGTGTAGAGAGAGATTCTTTAGGTAACCTAATTAGAGAATATGACAAGAATAATAACAGAACATCTTTAATTAATGACCAAGTAAGAGTATTTAAAGGTGGGTCTTGGAAAGACAGAGAATACTGGTTGGACCCAGCACAAAGAAGATATTACCCAGAAGATATGGCAACAGACTATATTGGATTTAGATGTGCAATGTCTAGAGTAGGTTCTAAAACCAAAAGAAAAAATAAAACTAAAAACTAATATTTAGTTTGAAAAATAATTAAAAGTCCTAATTTCGATTAGGACTTTTTTATTACATTTAATTATAATTCTTTATAACTCATTTTTTGAAAATAGCAGATCTTCACAAATTATTCCTCGAGTGCCATTCAGCATCTACTGACACGCGAAAAATCAATAATAAGGATATGTTTTTTGCTTTAAAAGGTGATAATTTTAATGGTAACACCTACGCAGATCAAGCTATTAATATGGGTGCAAAATATGTGGTAATAGATGAAGCTATCTATTGCAAAGGCAGTAATTATATTTTAGTTAACAATGTTTTAGAAACCTTGCAAGAACTTGCCTCTTATCACAGGAACTATATAAAAATTCCAATAATAGCTTTGACGGGTAGTAATGGTAAAACAACAACGAAAGAACTCATTAATGCTGTACTTGCTCAAAAATATCAAACTACAGCAACAGTTGGAAATCTAAATAATCATATTGGCGTGCCATTAACACTACTTTCAATGACCAAAGACACCGAAATTGGCATTGTTGAAATGGGCGCTAATCACCAAAAAGAAATTGAATTCTTATGCAGTATTGCTCAACCAGATTATGGATACATTACAAACTTTGGTAAAGCCCACCTAGAAGGTTTTGGTGGGGTTGCAGGTGTTATTAAAGGCAAAAGTGAAATGTATACTTATTTAATTACCAACAGCAAAACTGCTTTTGTAAATACTGAAGATGCTATTCAAGTTGAAAAAACAAAAAACGCAAAGAAAATCACATTTGGTAAGTCGAACCAAGATGTTAACATAAATTTTATAGATGCCAGCCCATTTGTTAGATTGATGTACAACAATTTAGAGATTAATAGCCAACTTATTGGCAATTATAATTTTACAAACATTGCTGTATCAATAGCTATTGGGAATTATTTTAAAGTTGATGATAGCAAAATAAAAACAGCAATAGAAAGCTATATTCCATCTAATAATCGTTCTCAAATTAAACAAATAGGTTCTAATAAAATTATTTTAGATGCTTACAATGCGAACCCAACAAGTATGGACGCTGCCTTGCATAATTTAGAAAAACAGGAAGGACATAAAATAGCCATACTTGGTGACATGTTTGAATTAGGGAAAGAGGAAAAACAAGAACATCAAGTAATTGCAGATTTGGCTGTTTCATTAAACATTGATAAACTTATTTTTGTTGGCGAAAACTTTTATCAATCAAGCATATCATTAGAGCATGCAATGCAATGCGAATCGTTTGATGATTTCAAAAAGAGTTTTGATGCCGCTTCTATTGAAAACGCAACAATTTTAATAAAAGGGTCTCGTGGTATGGTTTTGGAACGGGTTTTAGAACTTCTATAAAGAAAAAATCAGGTAGATTAATTTAACCTGCCTGACTTTTACACTAACAAATAATTTTAATACTTTACCAATCTAACAACATCTAATTTACTCGCTTGTTTTAAATTTACAATATATATGCCACCTTCTAGGTTTTGTCCGAATTGATAGTCTTCATTGGGATCAAACTCTCCCTTATGCACCAGCCTGCTGTTAACATCAAATACTTGAATATCTACTCTTTCTAGACTGTTACTAGATATTACCTTAATGTTAAAATAAGCATTCGATGGATTTGGCCAAAAATTTACAGAGCGTTCTACAATAGTATTCACTTTTTTGCTATTAGACCCTTTACTAGCAAGACCCTCTGGCAAAATGGATAAATTGTAGCAATCATAGGATAAACCTCCGGTTATTTCAACAAAATAAGTTGCATTACCAGACAAGGCATATTCTTTTGTTGTTGCAGTTGTTTCTTTTGTTGTTGCAGTTGTACTTATAGGAACCAGTGCTGCAACATTTTTACCATCAGGGTATAGCGCAACATTAAAGCCAGGAGAATCGTGTGTAAGGCTTACAGTGTAATTACTACCTTCAGCGTCCGTATTAAACTTAAACCAATCTGCAATATCTGTACCTAATGCAATTCTGCCATTGGTTATAGAACCATCACTTGAAATCTCTCCCGCCTTCTTTTTACCATTATTACTTTCCCATTGATCTTTACCATTATCAGTAATTATAATCTCTTTTGATAACACGCAACCATTGAAATCATTTACCCAAACTATATAGTTTCCACCTGAAAGCATTGAAAAATCTCCAGATTTCTGATACGAGCCATCATCCAATTTATATTCATAAGGAGCCGTACCACCATTAGCTATTGCATTTATGGTTCCTAAACCAAGGCCACAACCAGAGGCATTTGTTTTACTTGCCGCCAATGACAAGTTAGCATCAGGCTGCTCGATAATGTAAGATTCAGAAACTGTACAGCCAGTACCAAGATCGGTAATGGTTACATTGTAGTTGGTACCAGAACTAAGACCCGAAATATCTTCGGATGTTGCTATTATATTTCCTGTCCAACTATAAGCAAAGTCTCCAGTTCCACCAGTCACGGTTAAATCAATAGAACCGTTAAGCTCTCCTCGGCAAGAAACATCTGTTATAATGTCATCAACTACTATTTCGGGCAATGTTGGAACAACAGCTTCAAGCGTTGCGGTGCATCCATTATTATCACTAACTTCTAGCAAATAACTACCAACTGCAAGTCCGTTTATGCTTTTTTGCGAAGAGGTATATTCCCCACTTTCAGTCTCTGTCCATTCATAACTTAAAACACCTGTTCCTCCAGTCACTTCAACAGTTATAGATCCGGTGCTTTGACCAGAGCATGTACTTTCTATAGTTACTAGTGAGGCCAATAATTTGTCTGGTTCCGAAACGGTTTTAGATATAAATCCAGTACATCCGTTAGCATCTCTCACTGCAATTTCGTAAGTACCGGCTTCAAGGTTATTGAAGCTAAATGGAAACTCGCCCACTTCAAAGTTAATACCATCTTCACTAAAAGAAAATGGTGCATCTCCATTGGCATTGGTAACAGTTATAACACCATCATCAGCTTCAAAACAACTTACATCTGTTACCGAGGCCGATGGATTAAAAGCTTCGCCTACTGTAAGATCAATACTTGCCATGGTTGTACATCCGTTTGCATCTGTAACAGTAACGTCGTATGTGCCAACAGGTACATTTTCGATGGATGCTGATGTGGCTCCATTGCTCCATAAATAGTTGTAATCTAGAGTTCCGCCTTCAGCTGTTACCAATGCAATGTTGGAGCAGCCTGTTGAATTGTTAACAATACTTGATGTTAATAAAGAAGGTTCCATAATGTTGACATTATTCAACGATGCCGTTAAACCATTTGCATCTGTTAATAATAAATTATAAGAACCTGGAGTTAAACCAGACAGGTCCTTGTTTACAGAATTGAATCCAGGGTCTCCATCATTTGTCCATGCAAAGGTATATGGCTCTAAACCGCCAGTTACTGATATATTGATTAATCCATTATTGTTTCCGAAACAGTCAATATCAGTTCTAACATCCAATGTTATAACTGGAATAATAGTTCCATTGCACACTTCTGGCAATTGCTGAAAACCAATGATGGCAGGATCTGTATCCGTTCCATCTGCCAACCAAGGTTCATAATTTATGTCACCGCTAATTTTGGCAGCAACCGAAGCGGGATCAGACAGTCCATACCAGTTACACGTGGCATTTGGAATATTACCACTAAATTGTTGAATAGCTAAACCGCCATTACCAACAATGCTGTTATTATTATAATTACCAATATAGCTATTAACCAACATTCCGGTGCCAAAATAATTACTAAGTGTATTATTTGCAATCGTTAGCTGTGGTAAAGGCCCAAAATCCAGTCCTGCAAAAATGCCTGAAAAATAACCTGCAGGATTTGAAATTGAATTATTCAAAATGTTTGTTGTTAAACCACTTCCCTGACAATTAATACCAATTCCGGCAGCTTGTATAAAATTATTTTCAATAATCGCAGTTTTTACTGCTGACTCTACTCTGAAGAAAACACCTAATTGTCCATTTGTCACTTTGCAGTTTCTTACACTGCCGCCACTTTGAATAAGAATATTGTGTACATTTCCAAACGGAGCAATAACAGACAAATCCTGAATATTTACATCACCAATATCTTGAAAGGTCTGAATTACACCCGGTTCAGTAAATGTTCCTGGTGGTGAAACCGTGTTAGCTGGCTCGAGGATTGAGGTTAAGTCTTGTCCAGCACCAATTATAGTAACACCTTTTGTTATTGTAACCTGTTCGGTATAAGTTCCGGCATCAACATAAATTGTTCCTCCTATGGCTATTCTGTTAATGGCATGTTGAATAGTCGCATAAGGTAAAGCTGCAGATCCAGGATTTGTGTCATCACCAACTACCGTAGTATACACGTCATTTGTTTGGTTAGTATCATTTACATAAATAGTAGTAACACCCTCACAGCCGTCTGCGCTATAAATTGTGCTTACGTCTTTACTCCAATCTGCTGGAATACTATTTATAACATCGGCATCTACTTGGATACAGGACAGATATGGATTACCATAAGCCCATAATCTTGTTAAACTATTGTTTGATACATCTAAATTAGTAATAGACGTGTTGTAAATTCCCAAATTAAAAAGCAAAGGATTATTACTTAAATCAATCTGTGTTAAATTAGGGTTATCTGCAATCCACATCTGCTGTAAATTAACATTTTGAGACAAATCAATTTCTGAAATTTGGGTAACTTCTGTTGTTAAATTTGTCAAATCAACATTTTTTGTTACATCAATTGCGATAAGTGGATTTATACCTACTGCCAGATTTAACAGCTTCGTGTTTTTACTTACGTCTATGTTGCTTAACGCATTACTTTCCAACCACAATATGGTTAATTCAGTATTTTTGGTAACGTCTATGTTAGTAATTTGGTTACCTACTATTTCCAATCTAGTTAATAAAGTATTTTGAGTGACATCAATACCTGTTAATTGATTATTCCAAGCTTTTAGACGTGTTAAATCTACAAAGGCCTCAATACCTGTTAAATCTGAAATATTTTCATTGCTTACATCCAAGTGTCCTGTAATAGCTTCTGCTTCACTTTTTAAAATAAATCCATTTACAGGATCACCAATATTACCGTCTATTCCTTGATCAATTAACGCTTGCTCGAAATTAGCATCGGGAATGGAAACATGTTCGGGTTTTGTAGAACAATCGCTGCTGTAAATGACTATTGGGTCTTTTACCCAGTCACTTGGGACGTTATGAACAATTCCTGGATCAACCTGTATGCATTCCAAATTTGGATTTCCATCAGCACCAAAAGAAACGTTAGTCCATGATGGTGGTGTAAAATTAGGGTTGTTTCCATTGGCTATATTTAAACTTGTTAACTCATTTCCACTACATGAAATAAATTCTACTAAAGGATTGTTTGAAACATCTAGAGTCGTTAACTTATTATTAAAACAAACCAACTCTAATAATTCACTGTTGGAACTTACATCCAAAAGAGTTAACTTATTGCTATAAATATGTAACGATGCTAAATTCGGGGAACTTGACAAATCAATATCTGTCAACGAGTTATTTGCACAATGCAAGCTGATTATATTCGGATTATTTCCTAAATTTATTTCAGTTAATGAATTATTATTACAATATAACTCTTGTAAACCAACAAAATGTTCGATCCCTACTAAGCTCGTAATATTTTTATCATTTATGATTAATCCTGTAATGGAAGCAGCAACACTTTTTAAAATTAAACCATCAGTAGGATAACCTATTTCTCCGTCAAAACCCAAATCAATTAGGGCCCGCTCAAAATTAGCGTCTGGAATATATACTGTACCACAATCTTCACTTAAAAGTCCTCCAGAATAACCAAACATGAGCATTGATACTCGCTCTTCTGCTCCTTCCTCTTCACCTTCTTCTAATGCAATTACTGAGTCCGCATTAACACAGGTTATATTTGGGGTCTCCCGAATGTCAAACCCTGTGATTTTATCATTATTACCATTTTTGACGTTTAAATAGGTTAAGTTTGAACTGCCCCTAACGCTAACATCTCTTAAATTAGTATTTTTAGAAAGATCTATTCCTGTTAGGTTACCCCATCTCCCATAAAATTTCCACAAGCTAGTATTTGAAGAAACATCTATACTGGTCATTGCCGTTCCATCTACAAATAATTCTTCTAATAGTAAATTGTTACTAACATCTAAGGATCCAATATCTGGGTTCCGCAACACGCCAAATCGCGTAAGTTTTGTGTTATTATAAACATCTATTTCAGTTAATTGGGCGTCAGTTAAAAACAGATCATCCAACTCTTTATTATATGAGAGGTCGACCGATGTCAAATCGCTATAACTTAAACCAAGTTTAGTTAAACCCACAAAAGCTTCGATTCCTGTTAAGTTGGAAATTCTCTCTGTTAAAGGATCAAGATCGATTAGTTCATTATGAAAAAGAGGATTGGTTTCTGATAATGGATTTGTTAGTATTAATTCCGTAACTTCGAATACATCCGTTCTTAATACTTGACCGTTAATTGTGCCATCAGAGTCTATACCGATTTGAATTAAAGATTTTTCGAAAATTTCGTCTGGAATTGAGATTGTACTTATTTCAACTTTACTGACTCCAGAACTCCAAGTTCCAACCCATAAATCGTCATTGTCATCTTGAAAAAATGATCTAACACCACCATTTAATAAGCCTTCATTTGTAGTGTAAGTTGTTAATTCATAACCGTCAAATTTGGTTGCGCCAGCATTACTTCCAATCCAAAGATCTCCAAAACTATCTTCAGCAAGTGCTCTAATTTTAACATTAGGTAAGCCATCTGCTTCCGTAAAGTTCGCCCAAGTAGAACCATTAAATTTAGTAAGGCTAGGGCCAAAATAATTAGCAAACCAAATATCATCATTCTTGTCTTGTAAAATAACCCAAATATCATCGGCTTCCAATCCACTGTTATCTTTATTATAATTCGTCCAGGTAGTCCCGTCAAATTTAATAGCCCCACTTTCGGAACTTCCAAACCATAAATTTCCAGCATTATCTTGAATAATGGTTTGTATAGCAATAATAGCAGCATTATCACTTATAGTATAATTGGTCCAAGTAGTACCATCGAATTTCGATATGCCGCCTGATGTTCCTATCCAAATATTTCCTATATCATCCTCAATAATATCAAAAACATAATTATCAACTAGTCCATTATCAGTTGTATAATTAGTGACGCTTGAATAATCAAAAAATGTTACTCCTTCTGTAGTTCCAATCCATAAATTATTTGCACTATCATGGAACAACACGCTTACATTATCACCAACTAAACCATCGGCAGTTGTATATCGTGTCCAATTAGTACCATCAAATTTTGATAAGCCTGGAGTACCTTCAGGATTAGTCCATGAGCCATACCACATATGTCCATTATGATCTTGTTCAATAGCATAAATACCTCCTCCATTTATACTATTAGGGTCATTAGAAGGAAAATAGTTCGTAATGTTTTGAGCATTTATACTGGTGCCAATAAATACAAGTGTTAGTAATAGAATGAGGTTTTTAAAGTAAGTATTTTTCATAATGGGTTGATTTTAATTAATAGCACTAACAACACAAAAGCATTACGCATATGTGAACAAAACAACAATAAAAGTTAAGATTACAAACTTGGGGTTGGCTATTATTTGCAATTAGAGGGAAAGACTATTAAAAATTAGAGTCCTTATAAAAAAAAGTACCTGATGATATTAAAACAACAGGCACTTAATTTATTATAATTCTCCCTAAGAATTAATTAATAGCAATGTAAATTTGCAACTAATTAATGTAGTACACAATACTCAATTTGAGTAGTTTTTAAGCATTTTCGACTAAATGAGTTTTAAAAACGATGAAATACATATTTTTTTATTGTTATCAAATATCAAATTTATTGTATCACCAATTTCTTATTTACTGATGCCCATCTTGTTCTATTTTTAATAAATACATTCTAGGATTCAGATTAGAAATATCCAATTTGAGTATTATATTGACAATTAAAAAAAATTAGATATGTTTGATGATATTTACACAAAATGACATTATATAATCTATTTAAATTTACATTAAATTAAATGTTTATTCATTTTAAGCATACCAATAAGTTCTCCTGTTGAAGAAATTTTAAGTTTTTTTAGTATGTTTCTACGATGTGTATCAACAGTATTCGAACTAATATTAAGTTTTATCGCAATGTCTTTACTCGAATGATTAAGTACTAGCAAACGAATAATATCGCGTTCTCTATTGCTTACCCCAGCAGATAATAATTTTTGTGAGAAATTATTAAAATAAACAGTCTCATATTCGTTATTATTATTTAACCTTTTTGCCGAAGCACAAACCTGCATTTTAATTTCTGGACTTACAACTGTATAATGAGCTAATCCAATAATCGGTTTGTTTTCTGTATCATACTGCAAAGGTGTTGTACTTTGAATAATATTTACATATTCGTCTTTTGACTTTTTAAATCTATAATTCCAAGTATAACTCATTTTATCTCTGTCTTCTGCAGTTATTTCCTTCATTGTAAAATCCATTAACTCGTTAAGAGCTGCGAGCCATTCTTGTAAGTCATCTGGATGAATACGACTCCAAAAGTACCGCATTCCTTTTTCCTTCAAAACGTTATCATGTATACCCAAACATGAAAACATATTTTTACTTATATACTCAAAAGAAAGGTTTTGGGTATTAGTCACACAAAAAAATGTAGAACTATGAGGTAAATAAAAGTCTAACTCAATAAATTTAAGAATATGCTCTTCGAGAGTAGGTGAACCATACGATTTAAATATTTCCGAATAAGTTTTTTGTATTTGATTTAAAGCCATACTTAATCCCTTTTATAAAATGCAATTCTTAGGGAGAATTATGTACAAATTATAAAGCTATGCCCAAACTTTTAATAATATATAAATATAGCTCAAATTGTTAATGAATGAAAAGTTAATTAGAATTACGACCCATACAAAATCAATACAAATCAATATTCGAACTAATTTTTATTTCTACCTTTAATAAATGAAGCGTTTTAAGTTAAAAAGGTGTGAAATATTTTAAATAAAAAAATCCTGATAATTAAATTATCAGGATTTTTAATTGTAGTGGGCGCAGAGGGATTCGAACCCCCGACCCCTTGGGTGTAAACCAAGTGCTCTGAACCAACTGAGCTATGCGCCCTCTAAATAGTCCCGATGGTTATCGGGATGCAAATATAAATTAGTTTTTAATACTGGAAAAACTTTTTCAACAAAAAATTAAATTATTTCAGCAACGACAAAAGTGCTCCCTCCAACAAATATTAAATCATTTGATTTAGCATTTTTTAAAGCATCCTTATAAGCATCCTTTACCGATTGATATGCTTCTCCTAACAGATTATGGTTGCTGAAAACTTGCTTCAATATTTCAGCATCCAAACCTCTTGGAATATCTGGTTTACAAAAATAATAAATGGCTCGTTTTGGAAGCAAATCTATTATTGTATTTAAATCTTTATCACTCACTACACCAAAAACAACATGTAAAGTCTTAAACCTTTCTCTTTCTAGTTGTTGCATGACATGTGTAAGCCCTTCTCTGTTATGCCCTGTATCGCAAATAACTTTTGGATTGTTGTTTAAAGTTTGCCAACGTCCCATTAAACCGGTATTGTTGACAATATTTAATAGCCCTTCTTTTAAATGTTTTTCTGAGACTTTGTATCCTTTATTTCTAAGTATATTAATTGTTTGAACGGCTGTTTTAATATTTTTTGATTGATAACTTCCTGCTAAATCAGTTTTATATTCTTTTAAAATGCTTTTATCAGCAAATATCATCTTTGATTGATGTTTTACTGCTAATTCTTCAAAAACCACACTAGTCTCCCTTTGAGTTTCACCAATAACAACGGGTACTTTAGGTTTTATAATTCCCCCTTTTTCGAAGCTAATCGCTTCTAAGGTATCTCCTAAGAACTGAGTATGATCTAATCCTATATTTGTAATTACTGATACTTCTGGGTTAATAATATTTGTAGAGTCTAATCGACCACCCATGCCCACTTCAATAATAGCGATATCAACTTTTTTCTTAGCAAAATATTCAAATGCCATACCCACCGTCATTTCAAAAAAAGACATACTGTTGTCTTCAAAAAAAGACTTATTTCTTTTTATAAAACCAATAACGAATTGTTTACTTACTTCTCTGCCATTAATTTTAATACGCTCTCTAAAATCCTTTAAATGAGGCGACGTATATAGTCCAACTTTGTAACCTGATTCTTGAAGAATAGATGCTAACATATGGCTAGTAGAACCCTTGCCATTGGTTCCTGCAACATGAATAGATTTAAAATGTTTGTGAGGATTTTTTAAATAATTAGCAAGTAAAATAGTATTACTCAAATCTTTTTTAAAGGCCGATTTACCTTGTCGTTGATACATTGGTAGTTGAGAAAACATCCAATCAAGCGTATCTTGATACGTCATTATGTGTTATTGACTTAATTTGAAATTCACACTAACAAAACCAATTTGTCTTGTGGGTGCTTTTGAATCTGCTGGCCATTTATGAGATAATGCAATCTTTCTTGCTGGATCTAAAAGACAAACTGCATTATTTGTTGTGCCTCTAACACCTGGTTCTGCTTTAGTTACATTGCCATTTTTATCTACTTCTATTCGAACAACAACGCGTCCTGACTCGTTACAATCCTGTTTGATTGTTTTATAGGAAGCACGTCCTCTACCATTTAAACCATAACCAACACCACCACTTCCCGTACCTTGACCACCGAAATAACTCGGTGCATAAGGATCTCCATCTAACTGCCCCTTATCTCCTGCTCTATCATCATTACCTTCACTTCCAGCTTCACTTCCCTCAGATTTACTAACACCACCAATAAGGGCGTCTAATTTCTTTTTCTTCTCCTCTTGCTCCCGTTTTTCTTTAGCTATTCTATCCGATTCTGCTTTCGCCTTAGCATCTGCAATGGCTTTTGCTCTTGCCTCGGCTTCTTTTTGCTTTTTAATTGCAATAGATTCAACATCTTCCTGAGTTAGAACTTCTTCCTTAGTTTCAGAAGCTTTGGTTGGTTCAGATTTAGAAACATCCGGCTGTGGTGGTTCTTGAATCTTTCTGGGTTCAGACTTAACTGGTTTTAATGGCTGAACATTACCTTTTCCAAAAGAGGAGTTTCCAAAATTAACAGCAACGCCATATTCTTCAGGAGGATCCATATAAGTTGTACCAACAACAAACAATAACAGCAATAATATAACAGCAATTAATGCCGTTAATTTAGCGGAATTCTTTTCATGTTTTGTTTCAAAATACTTCATTATTATAAAAACTTCTCGATACAATTCTGGCTAAAAAATTAAGTCACTCGAATTGACAAATTATTAATTAGGCTTTACAGCTAAAATAACCTTAAACTTATTTCTATTTGCTATATCCATAACCTTTACAACATGCTCAACAGGCACAGATTTTTCTGCTCTTAAAACGATTGTTGGCTTTTCTTGTGAAGAAAGCAAGGTTAATAATTCGTTTTCTAAAACACTTTCACCAACTCGTTTCTGATCTATATAATAGGTCAAATCTTTTTTAATACTAACTGCCACAGATTTTTTGTTTTCTGTTTTACCACTTGCTTTTGGTAATAAAATATCAATAGCATTGGTTGTAACCAACGTAGAAGCTATCATAAAAAAGATAAGTAGCAGAAATACAATATCCGTCATAGACGACATATTGAATTCTGGGGTTACTTTATTTCTTCCTCTAAAGTTCATACTATGTAGGTTCGTTTAGGTGATCTAAAAACTCTAACGAATTAGCTTCCATTTGATATACAACTTTATCAGTCTTAACAACTAAATGATTGTAAGCTATGTATGCAACAATACCAACTATTAAACCTGCTACAGTGGTCGTCATTGCTGTATATAAACCACTTGCCAATACATCCATTTCTATTGAACCACCTGCATTTGCTAATTCAAATATTGCTAATATCATTCCAATTACCGTACCAAGAAACCCAATCATTGGAGCTGCCCCAGAAACAGTTGCCAGAATACTTACATTTTTTTCTAGACCATAAATTTCTAATCTGCCTGCATTTTCAATGGCTGTATTAATATCGGCTAGCGGTTTTCCAATTCTTGAAATTCCTTTACCAATTAATCTAGACACAGGTGTATTTACCTGAGCACATAATACTTGTGCCGAATCAATTTTACCATTGCTAACATGATCTTTAATTTGATTCATAAAATTAGCATCTACTTTAGAAGCTGCTTTAATTGCAAAAATGCGTTCAAAATAAATATATATAGCGCCTACAAGCAAAAGAAAAAGGACAGCTATTATAACTTGTCCGGCAGTGCCTCCGCTACTAATTAATTCAATAATCGAAAGTGTTTTTTCAACAGACTCGCCATCGGTTAGCACATCTGTCCCGTCTTGGGAATTTTGTAATAGAGTATTTAGCATATAATTTTAATTTATCGCAATTTTATAACGCTGGTTTAGACGCTAAAGTATAACAAAAATACATTTCAACTTATAATCTTATACAAAAACAGAAATATTAGTGAATTCACACTAACATTTCTGTTTTCATCATATTAAACTGACTGTTAATTAAAATAGTGTTCTTGTAAACATAAATGCAACGGCTCCTACTAAGAACCCTACAAATGCCAACCAAGCTATTTTTTTTAAATACCAGAAAAAATCAATTTTTTCCATTCCCATAGCCACAACTCCTGCAGCAGAACCAATAATCAACATACTCCCACCAGTTCCAGCAGAATAAGCTATAAAGTGCCAGAGTTCATTATCGATGGGCTCATGAAACATACCCAAACTTGCTGCTACTAAAGGAACATTATCAATAACTGCAGAACCAACACCCAATAATAAAACTACTAAATCTGAAACACCTTCATGACTCCCTTGATGTAATTCAGTTCCTAACATTGGCATATTTTCCTGCAAGGACCCTGCAAAATTAAATAAGATCCCTAAAGATTCTAATGCCGCAACTGCCATTAAAATTCCTAGGAAGAATAATATACTTGGCAATTCTATTTTAGATAATGAATAATGCACTGGACTGTGTTGGGCATGTGCATCACTTTCTTCTGCGTGAAACTCTGTCAAACTAAACTTAGAACTACTATATATTTCGGCAAAAACAGCAACAATACCTAATGATAGCATCATACCTACATATGGAGGCAAGTGTGTTATCACTTTGAAAATAGGAACAAAAACAATAGCTCCCAAACCTAAATATAGCATGGTACCACTAAACTTTGATTTCTTTTCTTCTTCTATTTGTTCAATGTCCAGATCACCCCTAAATGCTGGCAAAAATGATGCTATAAATGTTGGAACTGCCATACATAAAAAAGATGGTAATAATAAATACCCTATTAAATGTCCCGTCGTTACTTTTTTACCTATCCATAACATGGTAGTAGTAACGTCACCAATTGGCGACCAAGCTCCTCCAGCATTTGCTGCTATTATTATTAAACCTGCATACCATATACGTACACTTCTATCTTTAACTATTTTCTGAAGTATTGAAATAAGAACAATCGTTGCAGTAAGATTATCTATTATCGCTGATAAGATAAAAGCTAATATGGCAAAAATCCATAGAATTTTGCTTTTTTTCTTGGTCTTAATAAAATCTTTAATAGTCGAAAAACCGTCAAAATAATCAATGATTTCAACTATTGTCATCGCTCCTAAAAGAAACACTAAAATCTCAGACGTTTTACCCAAATGATGCAACAGAGTTTCTTCCATTAAATGCATCTTTTCTTCATGACCTAGCAAACCAAAATTTTCCAATAAAGCATGTTTTCCTGAATCAAACCATTGCGGAAAAGTATCTATTCCTAAAGCTATTAATGCCCAACATATAGCCATCATAACCAAAGCTGGGATAAGTTTATCGATTTTTATACTATGCTCAAGTGTAATAGCCAAATAGCCCATTACAAATACTAAAATAATAGCTGCTTCCATAAATTAAAATATTGTTGGTTGTTGTTAAATTGTATTTTTTATTTTTTTGATGCGCTTTAATTAACTTAATTAATAATATATTCTAATGGCTGTTTTGTTTTAAATTAATTGTTCCAAAGCAATTTCAAAAGCTGTTTCACTTATTCCCGTATTAGACTGGTTTTTATTATATACTTTTTGGATTGCTTCCCTAATTTTATTAGACGTATCATTAAAAATTGCATCATCTGTCATTAACACTCGACGTTCCATAAAATAAGCAAAAACCCTTGCCATGCCACAGTTAGATATAAAATCTGGAATCAAACTAACACGATAATCTGTATGCTCCATAATTGGTCCAAAAAAGATTTCTTTATCAGCAAATGGCACATTCGCTCCGCATGAAATAACTTCCAAACCACTATCTATCATTTCGTCAATTTGATGAATGGTAATTAAACGAGAGGCTGCACATGGTGCAAAAATTTCCGTTTTAATTAACCATATCTTTTCGTTTATTTCTTTAAAGGGAATTAAATTATCGCTAACTAAAGTATTACTTTTTTTTGCGAGAAACAAGTTAGTAATCTCTTCAAAAGAAAAACCATCTTCTTTAATTAATCCTCCAGCAATATCTATTATGCCAACCACTTTAGCTCCCATCTTAGATAAATAAAAGGCAGCTGCCGCTCCAACATTACCAAAACCTTGCACCACAGCACGTTTACCTTCAATTGATCCGCCATAAATATCGTAATACTGTTTAGCTGCTTCTGCAACACCAAAACCAGTAATCATATCTGCTACAGTATATTTTCTAGAAACTGACGGGGAATAATCAGGATTTTCAATAACTTTTATAACGCCTTGTCGTAATTGACCAATTCTATTTATTTTGTCTGCTTCAGTTGGTTTAAAATGTCCATTAAAAACACCTTCCTGCGGATGCCAAACTCCGCTCTCTTCAGTAATTGGAATCACTTCATGAATTTCATCTACATTTAAATCGCCTCCAGTTCCATAATAACTTTTAAGTAATGGAGAAACGGCAGCATACCAACGCTCTAAAACACCTTTTTTACGCGGATCACTAGGGTCAAAATTTATTCCCGACTTTGCACCACCAATAGCAGGTCCAGAAACGGTGAATTTAATTTCCATGGTTTTTGCTAATGACAAAACTTCGTTCATATCTAAACCTTTACGCATTCTAGTTCCACCACCTGCAGCACCACCTCGCAAAGAATTTATGACTGTCCACCCTTCAGCATCTGTTTCAGGGTCCTTCCAATTAAATACAATCTCAGGGTCTTTATTTTCGTATTTTTTTAATAATTCTTTCATTTTTAGATTTCTTTTTAATTCAATTTAACTTAACACTTTATGATACGGAGAATAGGATTAAGTGTAGCTATAACTGATTCATTCTAAAAAAGATTAAAAATATTAAGTTAACAAATATAAAAAACTAAAAATCTTAAATATTAAATTTTGAATAATTTTATGGATAGAAAATATTTCCAGAACTATGGTCATTAACAGCTCCTGTCACGCTTCTAAGGCAATTAACCTCATTCCTAAGCTTTAAGATACCTAGGAATGCAAAAATAAGAGCTTCTTTAAACTCAATAATTTCTTTTGAAGGCACAATGATTTCAGTTTTTGAAAGGGTTCTAATTCTCTTCAGTAAAAACTTATTATATGCGCCACCACCTGTAACTAATACCGAACCTTTTTCATTATTAATTTCTAAAGCAATTTGAATAGCTATATGTTCAACAAACGTTCTTAAAATATCTTTAACCTCTAATTTATAACAATCAATTAAAGGAAAAATGTTTAAGCTAACCCACTCTAATCCTAATGACTTTGGATGAGGCTCTTTATAAAAGGTTATTTCATTTAATTTCATCAATAAGTTTGCGTTGATATTTCCCGTTGAAGCCATTTGTCCTTCATCATCATAATCGAATCCTAAAGTCTTCATATAGTGGTTTAGCACAATATTAACTGGGCAAATATCGTAGGCAATCCTATCACTACTTTTATCGAATGAAATATTAGCGAATCCACCAAGGTTTAGACAGAATTCATATTCCGAAAACAATAATTTATCTCCAACAGGAACTAAAGGAGCTCCTTGACCTCCAAGGGATACATCTTGAACACGAAAATCACAAACAACTACTTCACCTAATAATTTTGAAAGTATTGCTTTATTACCAATTTGATATGTAATTCCTTCATCTGGTTTATGCAATGCAGTATGGCCATGCGATGAAACTGCATCTATTTTATCAATCCTATATTTTTTAATGAATAGCCCAATTTCCTTAGCGAGATATTTCGTGAAGTCATCATCAACCACTTTTAATTCTAAAGGAGTTAAACTAACCAAATTACATAAAACACCCCGCCATTTTTTATCGTATTCAACAGTTGAATACCTATTTATTTTAAACTGCCACCCTTTGTCGAATTTAAAGGAGGTATAAATTAAATCTAAACCATCTAAAGATGTTCCAGACATGACGCCAATCACATTATATTCTTTCATTATCATATTAAGTAAAAATAGTATTTTCCATTAAACATATCACATTAAAAACTTATATTTGTGCATATTTTTTATGATATTAATAATATTTTAAGGTTATGGATTTTAGTCTTTCAGAGGAACATATAATGATTCGTGATGCGGCTCGCGATTTTGCTCAAACAGAACTACTCCCGGGTGTAATTGAGCGTGACAATAAACAACAATTCCCAGATGCATTAGTAAAAAAAATGGGCGATTTAGGTTTTATGGGTATCATGGTAGACCCAAAATACGGAGGAAGTGGTATGGACGCTATTTCTTATGTTCTTATTATGGAAGAGTTATCTAAAATTGACGCCTCGGCTTCTGTTATAGTTTCAGTAAATAATTCATTAGTTTGCTACGGACTAGAAGCCTATGGTTCTGAAGACCAAAAACAAAAATATCTTACTAAGCTTGCTTCAGGTGAATTTGTTGGTGCTTTTTGTTTGAGTGAACCTGAAGCAGGAAGTGACGCTACTTCACAAAAAACTACAGCTATAGATAAAGGCGACCATTACTTAATAAATGGAACTAAAAACTGGATTACAAGTGGCGGGCGTGCCGATGTTTATTTGGTAATTGCACAAACTGATCGCGATAAAGGATCACACGGTATTAATGCTTTTATTGTCGAAAAAGACACCGAAGGCTTTCATATTGGACCGAAAGAAGATAAACTTGGTATTCGAGGAAGTGATACACATACTCTTCAATTTAATGATGTAAAAATTCCAAAAGAAAACAGAATAGGCGCCAATGGTTCTGGTTTTCGGTTTGCCATGAAAACTTTATCTGGAGGACGTATAGGAATCGCATCGCAAGCACTTGGCATTGCACAGGGTGCTTATGAGTTGGCTTTAAAATATTCTAAAGAGCGCAAAGCATTTGGTACTGAAATTTGTAATCATCAAGCAATTGCTTTTAAACTCGCCGATATGTATACAGACATTGCTGCTGCTAGGCATTTGGTCATGAAAGCGGCTTGGGATAAGGATCAAGGGAACAATTACGATATGTCCAGTGCTATGGCAAAATTATACGCATCAAAAGTTGCTATGGAACACACCGTTGAAGCGGTGCAAATTCATGGTGGTAATGGATTTGTAAAAGAATACCATGTTGAGCGTTTGATGCGTGATGCAAAAATCACTCAGATTTATGAAGGCACTTCTGAAATCCAGAAGATTGTAATCTCGAGAAGTATTTTGAGAGATTAAAATATTTCTTTTGTAATCCCGAGGAGTATACTTTGAGATTAAGTTTCGTCATTCTAAGGAGTGAAGCTACCTAAGAATCTATTTAATCATACTTCTAAGTTTTTCATGAATCTTATTTTGAATAAAGCTAACATTGATAAGATTGTTACGTCACTACGTTCCTCACAATGATGTTTTATTCTTTTTTAAACCCTCTAAGACCAAACGCAACTCACCGTAACTATACTTATCATCCACTTGATGTTTTAAATCTGATAGGTTTTCAAATGTTTTCTTCGGAATTAAAGCTTTCAACTCTTCATAATGATTTTCAGGAACTAAATCAGTAACCTTCACTTCCCCAGAATCAATGAAACTAGCTAAATGTCCAATAATAGTATTGGCATTCAATTCTCGTTCATTAGCAATCTCTTCAATCGATTTACCAGATTGAAACAAACGCAACGATTCCTTTTTAGTATCTCCTTTTTCACGTTTAGGTTTAGGTTCATCAAAAATGGTAGCATCATTAGAAGTTTCAATATCATGCTCATCGCAATAAGCCCTAATCACTTTCAAAATAGCAGAACCATATTTTTCAACACGAGTTTTCCCCATACCATTAACCTTTAACAACTCCGCTTTATTGGTTGGCAACGTTTCGCATATTTCATACAAAGTTTTTTGAGCAAAAATCTGATAATGAATCAAGTCTTTCTCCTGGGCAATATCATTTCTCAACATCCTTAGTTTTTCAAATAACTCTACATTACTCGTTCCATCAATAACCGTTTTTCTAAGTTTCTTAGGTTTATCTTTCCCCATAAAAATAGACTTCGCACGTAACTCTAAAATTTGTTCAGCAGTAAAACCCGATTGTAAACCATTAAAATAATGCAATTTTACAGACAGTAATTCTTCAAAACTATCTAAGTGTTTGGTAATCTCACTACCAACAGTTTGATTATCGGTAGTAAAAGCAAACGTTTTTAAAGGTGTCGTAATTTTAGTTTCTGTTTCCTTTTTAAAATAACCAATCCCCTTTTTAAAACGTTCTTGAATAATAGTATTCTTTTCTGGTAAACCATCAGCTTGCGCAAGTTCCTTTAACTGAGCGTTAAACCCATTTGCCACTTTCAAAAAGTTAGTAACCGTATCTTTAATAGGCAAAAATGTGTCTTCAATAGCACCTTTAATCACCGTTCTATTCTTGTAATAAATATCTAAAATCCGATTCAAAGGATATAATAAGGTATAAAAACCAAACACTTCCGCAATCAAATCCAACTGAAAATTTTTCTGTGAAAGCTCCAAAACAGTTTTATCAGGTGTATGCTTTTCAGCATTTTCATTAAACGATGTGACATTCCCATCACTAATAATCTGTGTTGAATTAATTTTACTCTTCAACACCAAGCCTTCTAAAGTTTTACAACGGCTCAAAGCCACGTATGTTTGCCCATGCGCAAAAGCACCTTGCGCATCAATAATAGCCCTTTCAAAAGTTAAACCCTGACTTTTATGAATCGTAATACTCCACGCTAAACGCAACGGCATTTGAGTGTAAGAACCAATTTTATTTTCAGTAATCGCCTTCGTTTCAGCATCAACCGAATAATTAATATTCTCCCAAATTTCGGGTGTAACGTTAATATTAAAATCATCATCAGGACAATGCACCACAACTTCATCAGCATCCAATAAAATTACCTTACCTATCTTACCATTAAAATAACGTTTCTCAGGATTGCTATCGTTTTTCACAAACATGACCTGTGCACCAACTTTAAGTTCCAAACACTCTTTATTAGGGTAAGCATACTCAGGAAACTTACCATCCACTTCAGCCTTATAAGTAAAGGTCTTGGTTTTTAACTTCTCCAACTCCGCCATATTCGTCGCTTCCGCTTTGTTATTATGAGTCGTTAGCGAAATATAGCCTGAATCAGGTTCAGGAGTAAAATCAGGAGCGAAGCGTTTATTCAACTCCAAAGCTGCCGCTTCAGAAAGTTTATTATTCCTAATCTCGTTAAGAATTTCAATAAATTTTGGATTCTCCTGTCTATAAATATGCTTCAACTCAATAGTAATCGCATCACATTGCTGAAACGCATGACTACTAAAAAAGAACCCGTTTTTATAAACGTGCTTCAACAAATCCCACTCCTGCTCCTTAATCACTGGCGATAGTTGTTGCAAATCTCCAATCATCAATACCTGCACACCACCAAAAACTTTATCTCTATTTCTAAACCTGCGTAAGGTTTTATCAATCCCATCCAACAAATCGGCGCGCACCATACTAATTTCATCAATAACCAATAAATCCATCGATTTAATAATATTGATTTTTGTCTTACTGAATTTTCTATTAAATCCTTTTGAAGCATTCAAATCTGTATCAGGTAAAATTGGACCGAAAGGCATTTGAAAAAATGAATGTATTGTCACACCTTTGGCATTTATAGCGGCTACACCGGTAGGTGCTACCACCACCAAACGTTTCAAACTATTCATTTTTAAACGATGCAAAAAAGTAGTCTTACCAGTACCTGCTTTACCTGTCAAAAAAATAGATCGGTTTGTATTGTTTACAAACGCCCAAGCTAATTCTAATTCTCTATTTTCAGTCATTAACAATTTAAAAATTGAAGATAATAATTTGAATAATTATTTGGGTAGGTTTTAAGAAAATAAAAACCTAGAATCGAACTACTATTTTTATTTAAGTCATTACGTTTTCTTGTAAAGTTTAATCCAAAAAAAAGAGTCTAATTACATATGTAATTAGACTCTCTAAAAAAGGCGACGACCTACTCTTCCACAAATGTAGTACCATCGGCGCTAATGGGCTTAACTTCTCTGTTCGG
>NZ_JBXVVC010000005.1:0-11112 GCF_057219435.1 Algibacter sp. YIN40
GTCTGTAATAGCAACACTACCAGAAAAAGCATCAGAGGTAGTTCCCCAGGAGCCACCAGAAGCAGTCCAGTTAGAGATGCCGTTGGTTTCTTCATCATCCTCAAAAAGAACAGTAGGCGTATAATATTTAATAATGTTAGCTTCATAAATAAGACCATCATCATTACTAAGAGCCACTTTAAATTCAATAGCATCATTAGGTTGAATACTTCCATCAAGAGTATAAGGCGCAGAAACAATACGTTGTTCAAGTGTTGCTATTCCCATTTGTGTACCAGGACTAGTTAGTCCAGTGATGTTAGATGAAATAGGCGTAACAGTAAGCGTAAAATCACTATCGGTTTGTCCTAAGTATTCAATACCAAAGTCGAAATTACCATTTAAGGCTGTGATATTAGACGATGTTAAATCAATAAGTTTAGCATATTTACCACTAAAGTAAGCTGCAAGGAAATTAGGACGCATAGCACGACGAGCAATATCATCTATAAATAGTGGGTCTGGCCAAAAGCCACTACCTGTAGAACCAGCTTCAGATCCAGAGCCATTTTCAGGAGTCCATGCCATGGTATCTTTACCAGCCCCAGGACCACCTGTAGAACCTGCAAGGGCAGGACCCATCATCCAATCGTTCATATTACCACTGTTAAGAGCACTAATTTGTGTACTAGGGCCATAGGCATAACGATTAAAATGTGTCATATCGTGATTGTACTTAGCAAACTCATCCTCACGCCTATCTACCCCAGCTGCATCCAAAGTAGCAGGATCCACTCCAGCATATCCATGAAGCATGGCATTTTTGAAGGAGTGGTGATTAAGTACCAATTTAAAATCATGATCCATGAAAAAATCTCTAACAATTTGTGATTCAGGTTCAGAAAAGAAGGTAGGGCCTCTATAGGTTGCATTACAGACATTGGTAGAAGAACCACCATTGCCCCAGTAATACCCAAAGTTTCTATTTAAATCAACGCCTTCGGCAGTTGTGCCACAGCTGCCACCATAGATATTTCTATTTTTACGTTGCAGGCCTCCTCCGTTGGGTAAGATAGATTCATTATATGCTAAACCATCAGAGTTTACTATTGGGATAAAGTATAGTTCTTGATTGTTCACCAAGGAAGTAATAGCAGGGTCTGAACCATAGTTTTCAAGAATATACCACATATAGTACATCAGGTTCATAAGACTGGAGACCTCTCTGGAATGTGTCATTCCTGTATATAAGGTCTCCGGCTCATTGGCTTCATCAACGTCCGGATTGTCTGAGATACGCACAAAATAGGTCGTTCTGCCTTCAATTGTAGTTTGATTGGTTGCTGATGCATCCGCTTTTATGGAGATTAGGTTTGGATAAAGAGAACGCATAAGATCTAGTTCGGCTAGCGCTTCTGATACGGTAAAACACCCGCCCATGCTACCAAGTTTGAAGTTAGTAGGGGTAGACCAGTTAATTTCATCACAGCCATTGTATTGGCCTAGATTATCAAAGAGAATATTAGATACACTGCTTTTACCAAAACCAGCTTTAGCAGTACTGTATTTTTGAGATTGTAGTTCTTGTTTGGCACGCGGTAGATTTTTCTGAGCTCTATCAGCATAGAATTTGGAGAGGTCATTAATAAGAACTCTATATGGTACGCCTAATTTAGAAACGTTTTGCAATTCGCTTTCAGAAAGTTCGAGCTGTAAGCCACTATTCGTCTTTACAGCACCACAGGTTAAATCGATGCCTTGCTTGTTTAAACGTAACAAAACATTTTCCGAAGGATTACTAATTACAACGCGTTTAAAATTCGCTTGTTGTGAATGGCTTAATTGCAAAAATGAAATGCAAATTAATACGAGGGTAGTAATTTTTTTCATGATGAGAGAATCTTATGGTGTATTTAGTTGGTATTTGGTTTAGGGCGTTATAAAGAGTTGCCTTGTAGTTAACCCAATTTCTGTTTTAACTGCAACAATAACATGATTTTTGATGTTATGATTAGAAAGCGGGATTTTTGTTGAATTACTACTAAATGAATTAAATGATAATAATTTTTGCCCTCGAATGTTATAGGCAATTATTTCTTTAATTTCACTATTTGTTTGAACGTATAACTCTTGAGTATTACTTAAAAACTTTATTGATGTCGTTGTTATTTCGTTTTCAGGAATAGATAAAGCACTTTTTGCAGCACTTTCGCTTGCTTCTTCACTTTTAAATGCCAAATAAAACCTATTAGAATATTCTCCACTTGAGATGTTTTTTTTATAACTATCATCATTAATTTGATGGTATGTGTCTAATAGTGAGTCATAAACGAAGACATCAATTACAGAATCAAAATACTCTAATCTATCTAAACTAATTTCAATATCACCACTTTGGGACATAAACATCCAAAAGGGGTATTTCTTTGTTTCATCAAATGCACCAACACCTTGTATAACGCATCGTTGGTCATCTATTTGCCAATTTAGGTCATATGGGAAAGCATCCAAATTAATGGCGTCATAACCATAATCATATCCATCACTGGCTGAATTATCCTTTGTAAAAGCAATTAATAAGTGTCGAGTAAAACCATCAGGCATTTTAAAATCAATACGAACACGTTGCAAATTACTATAAGAGTAAGATGAATTTTCTGTAGCATGTAATTTTGCTATACTACTCAAAAAAATTAATAATAGAGCCAATAAGGCAATGCGAGTAATTTGTGTCATTAGATTTGGGGTTTTAATGGACTTTAAATTAAATTGCTGCTGCTAATATAAAATATTTTGTATAAAAACTCCATGAAATGCAAAAAAATACGATGAAAAGTCTAATAAATGACAGTTCATCGGTTTTTTTATATAAAAAAGGTGGACAATGCCCACCTTTTTGCAATTAAAAATTTAATTGTTTATTGACTAATAACTATCTTTTTATTTGTAGAACCTAGGTCGGTTTGAACATTAATAATGTAACTACCTTCTGCTACATTTGAAACGGGTATCTTCATGTCGTCTGAGAACGATGGTGTGTTTGATACATTCCATGTCTTAATAGTTTGCCCAAGCATGTTAGTAAGGTAAACTTGTTTTACATCTGCACCAGTTATAGTTTTTATATGAATCTCTTTGGTATTCTGTAAATAGTTCACTACTACTTGATCCACTAATTCATCGTCAACCGAAAGCGAATTATTCTTTTTAGTAAAAACGATATAGAATCTATCTATATAGTCACCGACATCTAAAGTCATCTGGAATTTTTGATTCTTGCCATTAATTTTAGTGTATGTGCCTAGAAGAGAATCGTAAATATAAACTTTGGTATTAGGTGGCATATTTTCTAATTCAGTAACTGCAACTTCTATTGGACCACCTGTTTGTGAGAATAGACCAATAGGATATTGTTTAGTATCATCAAATTCACCAACGGCTTGAATAACGTGTTTTTCATTCTCAATCATAAATAGCATATCATTTGGATTATCGCCTAATACTTTAGCATCATATCCATAATCTATTCCATCTCCAGCTTCATTATTAGGAGTAAAAGCCAATAACAAGTGACGTCGAGCTCCTTCTGGAGTAGTGTAAATTAGCCTTATTCGTTTAATACTATCTTCATCAGTTGGAGGAGGTGCGGTCGAATTCTCTTTTTTGTTTTTTGTATTATTTGATTTTAAGAATATAGAAGTAGCAGCAGATTCTCTTACAAAATCCCGTTGATCATTCTCAAATTTTATATCGTTTCCTAGCTTATATGCAGTTGCAGAGACAGTATAAAATCCTTGTGCTACCGGGATATAATCTTGAGGCACTAAATTAGAAGATCCATTGCCACTTATATAGAAATTATCTACTGTGTTATATTGTTGTCCTGTTGGTGGTGCTGCTCCTCCAGCTAGGGTATAAGACGCATATCCCCCTTCATAATCCCTTAATATATGAGTGTTATTTGAGTCAAAATGTATCCAGTAATATAAAGTTCCATCAATACTACCTGTAGTATCTGAATTAGCGGCATTGTTGGTTGAACCATTAGGATTCTGCAATGGAATATTATCTTTAATAAATTCACTAGCATTTAATGCGGATGGAAAAGGGTTTCCTATCAAAGCACTATTTCCAAGATTAACAGGGGTAGTAATGTCACCATTATTTGGCTTACCTATGAATACATAATTTTGTAATGTACCCGAAGCACCACTTCCCTTCATAGTATAGCCTATTCCAGGTTTAAAGTAAAGAACTTCTCTTAAGTATAACCAACTAGCATACGTGTTAGATGTCGAATTTATATAGGCATATAACCAACGTCTACTTAAAGTTTTACCACTGGTACTAGGATTTGGATCATAGCTATCTGTCCAATTCAACTGTAAGGGATTAGCTGAGTTTGTACCATCTCTCAATATCATATCAACATTATGCCCTGCATTATTTACCCATGGATTTATAGCACTAACAGGAGACGACCAATAATTATAATTAAAATAATTAGTGGCACCTTGTTGATCTCGTTCTAAATAACCACTACTTGTAACATCCAATATACTTTCACTAACCTGAGAAGGTGTATATCTTTTCTGCACTAATTGGGATTCACCAATTAAATCAAGTTGTCCATCAAGTTTTAAATAATGTGTTATCCATAGACCATGACCAAGTGTAGTTTCATCTTGGGTAGCTGAATTATCCGTAATTGTTAATTCGTTTGAGTTAACTAATAAACCTAACAAGGTTAAATCTTGAGTATTAGAAACTATATCATGTGATGTTCTAACAATATTCCAGTCAATTGAGGCTCCATTAATACCAGTGCTATTTGGGTGGTCCCAAACAGAGTGTCCCCATTCCCAAGGTGATGCCCCATCATTATTAGTTGTATTAACGTCATTCCAATTGCCATCCTCATCAGATTCATATGGTAGCGGAGCTGTTTCTTCTTGTGTTGTTTCAATATTTCGCATTTGGCCATCTGGACCTATTCCGAATGTAGACAGTAAATATCCAGTTCCTGAGAGTTCAATTGCTTGAAGCATTCTGTAGTATCCAACTAGATTTGACCAATTTAAACCAGCAACGTCTATTGGTATAACAGTTCCTCTGGTTGCGGTACCATTATTTGTAATTGTTTGGTTCATCATTTGTCGAATTTGTTCCACAGTTAAAGCTGTGTTCCAAATACGTAATTCTTGCATCCAACCACTGTAATAATTAACCGGATTTGGATTTCCTCCCGCTGGATTTTGGTCCATAGCACCTAACATAAATTCATTGGTGTTTGTGATAGGGGCAGAACCACTTCCAGTACCTACTTGTATGCCATCAACATAAAGAATATAATCTGAACCATCAAAAGTTACAGCCACGTGATACCACCTATTTGTTCCCAAAGAATTTGATGCTGTAATAGAACCCCCGTTATTATAATTGAATGATAAGCTCGTACCCTGAAGTCTTAAATCGTAGCCGTTTGTCAAATTTGTAGCATCTCTTTTAGAAAATATGGTTTGTATAGGATTATTGGCTCCACCACCGTTTTGATTAGGGTCTGGTTTCACCCATATTTCGAAGCTAAAATTACCACCTACATTATATTGATTTTGGAAAGTGACATGATCATTATCACCATCAAAGTCTAGGGTATTACAGCCATCTCCCAAGGTAATGTTAACCAGATCTTGAGCACAATCAATTTCCCATAACAATTGGTAAGTCATACCAGCTTGACCCGTAAAAATAGCATTAGGATCTGTATTACTTGAGAGGCTTCCTCCAGTACCTGATACTATAGTCCAAACACCTGGTAATGGATTATTAGCAGAATCTTCTCCTGTGGCATTTAAAGTTGTTGATACAACGCCACAATTCTCTATACTTAAATCTTGATCTAAACCTGCGTTTGCAAAAGTTTCCAGTGGTTGGGTAACATCAATAGAAGCATTTTCAGTACATCCATTAGCATCAGTTACTACTACAGTGTAGGTTCCTACAGCTAAATTAATTGCCGTCTGAGTTGTTTGACCATCACTCCATAAATAATAATATGGGGCAGTACCACCAGAAGGATAAATTTTTGCCGTTCCACCATTGGCACCATTGTAACATTGAGGTTCATTAAATTCTGTTGACAATGATAATGCCGTTGGTTGGGTTATAGTAATATTTCTTGAAATTTGACAGCCATTAGCATCTGTTGCTACCACATTATATGTGCCAGGAGCAAGTGCAATAGCCGTTTGAGTAGTTTGTGCGTCACTCCATAAATAGGTGTAAGGAGCGGTGCCTCCAGTAACATTTATGGTTCCTGTGCCGTTGGCAGCTCCATTACAGCTAACATCCATTTTGGTTGTAGACGCATCTAATGCAGTAGGTTGTCCAATAGTTACATTTGCAACTGCCGTACAATTATTAGCGTCAGTAACTGTTACAGAGTAATTGCCGGTAGGCAAGCCTGTTGCAGCTTGTGTGGTTTGACCATTACTCCATAAATAGGTGTATCCTGAAGTTCCACCAGCAGGTGTTACTGTGGCCGTACCATTTGAATCTCCAAAACATGAAGGTTCAGTATTTGTTACTGTAGCTGTCAATAATGGCGGGTCTGTTAATGTCACTGAATCTTGATCGGTACATCCATTGGCATCCGTTACCGTTACAGTATAAGTGCCAGCAGATAAATTTATTGCTGTTTGAGTTGTTTGTCCATTAGACCATGCATAGGTATATGGCGGTGTTCCTCCAGATGCGTTAGCTTGAGCATAGCCATTAGAACTACCAAAGCAAGGAGGTACTTGTGGATCAAAACTGTCTACATTTAATTCTGTAGGCTCACTAACGGTTACTGAAGTTGTAAACGTATATGGATCTGATACTTCCATCTCTAGGTCAGGATCATAAGTGGTATTTGAATCTGTAACAGTTACCGTATAGGTACCTGGACTTAAATCTGTTTGGTCTTTAGCAGTTGGATTTAAACCACTTCCATTAGAGGTTGTCCATAAATAACTGTAAGGTTCCGTACCTCCAAAAGCTTCTACGGTGGCTGTACCATTATTACCTCCTGCATAACATGAGATAGGAGTTGCTATGGCAATGGCTGTTAAAGGACTTCCAACTGCAATATCAAATCCTGGACAAAAACATTTAGGCTCTCGTTGTCCGCAAGGTGTTCTAGCTAACTTGGTCCATGAAATTAAAAATTTTGAAATTTCAATAGTACTACCACAAACGTAGTTACTATCAATAAATAAATAGGCTGCTCCAGTACCAATTTTCTTACCTTCATATAAACATTCTTCAATAGATTCAACAGTTACTTCACCAGTTAATGGATGGGTGGTAACATATTCAGCAACAACGTTTAAATTATAATTTGTATTATCGCCATGGTCTAAAAAGAACCAAATATATACAGGTTCGTTTATAATATCTCCAGCTGTACCACAAGAAGGCAGTTTATTCCCATCTGCATCTCCAATGAACCAATCTAGTAATTGATAATCTTGAGATACACAGCGGTCACAATCAACATCAAACTCAATACAGGAATCAATAAATATATCAAAAGAATAACTGACTGTTTGGCCAGAGTCATCTGTTACGGTAAGCGCAATTGTCTTATTGCCTCCAACTGTGTAAGCTAATTCTAATGATGAATTATCATTAACGGTTGTTGTTGGTGGTGGTGTATATTCTGCGTCATTTTTAACATTAGACCCAAAATTCCAATTATATGTTAAATCACCATATCCACCAGTAATAAGCGGATTACCATTTTCGTCTAATAATCTAATGTACAACCTTTGTAGGTCTACAGATAGATTAGGATCACAAGCAGTTTCCTCATCTAAAATAATATTAATAATATCTGCAACTATTACTGTGTCTTCTACCACACAACCTTTACTATCAGTAACAGTAACCCAATAGGTGCCTTGTGATAGCCCTGTAGCCGTTTGATTAGTTGAAATAATTGGGCTACCTGATGCATCATTGGACCATGAATAAGTATATGGTGCAACACCGCCAGTAGGTGTGGCAGTAGCCGTACCATCAGATTGTCCTACTCCAGAGGTAACCATTGTTGTCATATTAACCACTAAAGCTGCTGGATCGGTATAAGTCACATTTTGAACAAGTGTACACCCGTTAGCATCAGTAATAGTAACTTGATAAGGCGTTCCTGATGTTAGGCCAGTAGCCGTAATACCCGTTTGTCCGTTGCTCCAAGCGTAACTATATCCAGGAGTACCACCAGAAGCCGTTACTGTAGCTGTACCATTACTATTTCCCGCACACCCTACAGTATTAGTGGTATAGCTTGCAGTAATTTGAGTTGGTTCTGTTAAAATAACGTCTATTTGTTTTTCGCAACCATTGGCATCTAATACGCCCATGGTGTGTGTGCCTGCAGGTAATCCATTAAACACATTGCTAGCACCGTATACACCATTATTTATATTATATTGATATCCTGGTGTTCCGCCTCCTGCTGTCAATGTTATTGAACCATTGCCTCCATTATTACAATCAAGGTCAACATGGGATTCAGATATTGTAATCTCATTAGGTTCTGTTATAATCACTGTAGCGGTCACAGGACAATTGTAGAAGTCTGTTACCGTTAACGTATAGGTTCCTGCTGCCAAACCTGTGGCAGCTAATGTTGTTTGTGCACTAGGATCATCCCATAAGTATGTATAAGGGGCTTTACCGCTAGATACAACACCACTAGCACTACCTGTAGATTCTCCATGGCATAAAACATTTTGCGAACTAGGAATTTCTACTTTTACACGCGTAGATTCATTTAAAACAATTTCAACTACTTCGGATAAGCAGTTCTGTGAATCTCTTACTTGGAAATAATAGGTTCCATCTGATAATCCACCAAAATCACCATCGGTTGTCCAAGTTACTGAAGCATCACCAGTCATCTGGTATTCGTATCCACCGTTACCACCTTGACCTTGAACAACAACGCCCTTAGATCCTGGTTCAAGACAGTTGGCATCAGTTAATTGTACATCGGCGATTAGTTCTTCGGTTGGACCAGCAATAGTTACTGCTTGATCAATAGTACATCCATTAGCGTCTCGAACTGTTACTGTATGTGAACCGCCAGTTAATCCATTAAAGGTGCTGCTTCCTTGAAAAGCGCCGCCATCAATTTGGTATGTATATGGTCCAGTTCCATTTGCTCCGGCAACTGTTACTGATCCTATAGGTGCATCATAACAAGTGACACCGGTTTGTGTTGTTATTGATGATGTTAATTGTGTTGGTTCCGTAATAGTTACCGAACAAGTTGTAGAACACGTATTAGCATCCGTTACCGTTACTGAGTGTGAGCCCGCATTTAATCCTGTTGCATTAGAAGTAGTTTGTCCATTACTCCATAAATAAGTAAATGGTCCAACACCTCCAGTAATATTTACAGTAGCTTCACCATCGGAGCCACCATTACAACTTACTGCATTAGTTTCTGTAGCTAAGCAGCTTATTTGATTAATAGTTATAGTTTGAGTCGACATAGAATCATTTCCGGCATTATCGGTAAATGTCCACGTAACTACTGTTGTAGTTGTTATAGGAAATGATGCATCTGGAACACCAGTAATAGTCCCACCTGTACAATTATCGGTTGTTGTTGGTGTTGATGGTGTGTACCCACAGCCCCAAGTAATATCGGATAGCGAAGGTGCAACAGGAGGGATGTTATCTACTACTGTTACATCGGCAAAACAATCAGAAGAATTCCCGTTATTGTCTGTAACGGTTAAACGAACAGAGTTTAAACCTAAATCAGAACAGACAAAAGTTGTTTGACTAGCAACAAGATTTAAAATACCGCAGGCATCTGTAGAACCACCGTCAATATTAGTTGCAACTAAAGAGCCATTACCGCTGCCATCAAGAAATACGGTATATGCTTGACATACGGCTGTTGGCTGTACATTGTCTTCAACAATTACCGTAACGTCACAAGTATCTGTATTTCCACCTGCATCAGTAGCAATTAAAGTCACTGTGTTAGAACCTACGTCGGTACAATCAAAAGTCGATTGACTTAAGGATAATGTAACGCCACATGGATTCGCTCCATCATCACTACCATTATCTAATAAAGCTGGATCTAAAGTATAGTTTCCTGTGTTGTCTAATTGTACGGTTAAAGGTGTAGCTCTACATATTGCTACAGGAGGAATGTTATCTAGCACAGTCACATTGGCTGTACAGGTTGAAGTGTTACCAGCACTGTCCGTTACAATAAGCCCTACTTGTATCACGCCTACGTCTGTGCAATATATTCTGCCATCAAAATTATCAAATGCAACACTTACACCACTACAATTATCAAAACTACCATCATTAATATCATTAGTATTTAGTTTGTCTCCTTGTGTATTAGCACCATCAGAATTCAATATTATTGTATAGTCTTTACATTGCGCAACAGGAGGTTCGTTGTCTATTACTGTAACATCAAAACTACAAGTTTCGGTATTACCATTAGTATCTTCTACTTCAAAAGTTACGGTAGTGGTTCCAACAGGGAAAGCACTACCAGAAGCAGGTCCTGCTGTACGAACAACAGAAGCTACGGCACAGTTGTCTGCACCAGTAGGTGTTGCAAAAGTTACTATAGCAGAGCACAATCCTAGATCACTGTCTACTGTAATATTTCCAGGACATGTAATGGTTGGAGGTGTTGAATCTGCAACTCCAACGGAAATATCGTTAATATCAAATGTACAATTATTAGCATCTGTGACTGTTACACTGTACAATCCAGCTGGGATGTTACTCAAGTTTTGTGATGTTGCACCATTACTCCAAGCATAAGAGTATGCTGTGGTTCCGCCTGAAACGGTAATATTAATTGCTCCATCGTTACCGCCAAAACAGGAGACACCTGTTACAGAATCTGAAGCAGTTAATTGAGTAGGCGCAGGATTGATAGTTATAGAAACAGAATCTTGACATCCATTGGCATCTTCAACAACATAAGTATAATTTCCAGGAGCTAGTCCTGATGTATTAGGATTAGAAGGTGCATAAGTATAAGCTCCAGTTCCTCCAGTAGTGCTTAGAGCAACGCTACCAGTCTCACCAAAACACAAA
>NZ_JBXVVC010000005.1:11131-163005 GCF_057219435.1 Algibacter sp. YIN40
TGAGTAGGAGTAACGGTCAATACCACTTCAGTTGGAACAGCATTAATAGTTATTTGAACAGAATCTTGACATCCATTAGCATCTTCAACAACATAAGTATAATTTCCAGGAGCTAGTCCTGATGTATTAGGATTAGAAGGTGCATAAGTATAAGCTCCAGTTCCTCCAGTAGTGCTTAGAGCAACGCTACCAGTCTCACCAAAACACAAAGGTTGAGTAGGAGTAACGGTCAATACCACTTCAGTAGGTTCTCCAACAGAAATAACTCCAGAAGAAACAGGTGTAGCGTTGTCATCTGTAACTTCGACAGTATAGTTCCCAGCAATTAATCCACTAATATCTTCACTATTAGCAGTAAAACCTCCAGGTCCTGTCCATGAATAAGTTAGTGTACCGGTACCTGTAGCGGTTATATCTATAGCGCCATCACTTCCTCCATTACAAGAAACATCAGAAATCGATACATTGTCAATTGACTGTCCAAATGTAATTAAGGTGGTAAGTAAGAATGCTGATAAAAAGTAAAATTTCTTCATAAACAGTTAATTTTAGGGCATTACACTAACTAAATAATAGCCATAACTAAAGCGTTTAAGCTAAAGTTAAAGTCTATTTTTGGTTCAAAGTGCTATTAACCAATTTAATGAGGGAAAGTGTAAAATTATTACTACTCTCTACTAATTACAAAAATACTCGTTGAAATACCTTAATAATCTTTTGTAGGTCGTTATAAAATTTCACGTTGGATTAATGATGCTTAATCTAATGTAAAACAGTAAGTTAAAATAAAAATTAACCTAAAATCGTAAACATTTTCTAATAACTATAAATTTATTGGGACGAATATATGATAAAATTTTAAAAACATCTATGAAACGCAAAAAAAATCGATGAAATACACAGTTTTTTCATAGAAGCAACAATTTAGGAAAGATAGATTGATTGATAAAACCCGTGTTAATTAACCCAAGTTTTATCAATCTTTAATAAACAAATAACCTATAGTACTAATTTTTTTCTGAGTACGGCTTTAGTATCATTGTCAATTACTTGAATTATGTAGATACCACTCGAAAGTGAATCTGCATTAATGGTAGTAGTACGCCCTTCAAGTTGGCCATTTAAAACTTTTTTCCCGCTAATATCCAATATGGAGTATGAGGTTCTATTTGGGATATTAAAAAGAGCAATGCTTTTATTTAATCCGATTATTTTGGCTTTAGAAAAAGCAACATCTTTATCACTTAATGTAATTTGTTCTCCAGCTATTATAGATGCCTCTGGTGTAGGGTTAAAGCCATGATCCTTGATAAGCCAATTTCCAGCAGGGGTTTCAGATTTTGAGATTCGAATCCATCCATAATGGAATGTATCGGTTGATTCTATTTTAAATCTTACACCAATATATCTGTCTGCACCATTTAAACCACACCATTGTGAGTTTGGAGTAGTGCCACTTTCAATACAATTATAAAAACTAATGGTACCATTGTCATTCATCCAAGAATTTGGGGGAGTTGGGCCTATTTCTGCACTTTGGCTAAGTGCAGAAACATAATTAATATTAAAAGGAGTAGTGACCTTTATGCCTAAAATGCTCGCGCTTGGGTCATAGAGGTTTATTGCCATATATGGTAAAGACGATTCGTGTTGAATTTGAAAATCAACATCCACATCGCCATTGCCTTCATTCATTCTTACGTCATATGTTAGATCCGGTCCGCCATAATCTGGAGCAACATCAAAATAACCAATTTGTCCTTCAACATTTGAAATTCCCATAATTGCAGCAGACAATGCTCCATATTGCGTTAAGCGTTTTGTTAATTGAGGTTGGATCGTTTTTTTCATAAGCTTATTAATTGCTTTAATTATTTGGTAATACTATCTATGTATGTATATTTAGATTCTAAATTTAGATATTAAAAGTTTAATATCCAACCCAATTTGAATTAATGAAAGAATTAACCGATGAAATAGAGATTTATACTATAACAAAAAAAGGATCACTCGGTCTTTTGGCATATGGAGATGTTGGTTTACGAGCTTGGAGAAAAATAAGAGATAAACTAGGCGATGAGCAAAAAGACGAGTAATAAAATTTTATTGATTGGTTGGGACGCTGCAGATTGGCAAATTATCTACCCTTTATTGGCTAAAGGCGAAATGCCAGCATTACAATCGTTAATTAAAAAAGGGGTTTATGGTAATATGAATACGATGAACCCTCCTTTTTCTCCTATGTTATGGTCATCTGTAGCTACTGGCAAAACACCAGATAAACATGGTGTTTTAGGTTTTATTGAATTAATGCCAAATTTAAAAGGGATTCGACCAGTAACTGTACATTCTAGGAAATCGAAGGCTATTTGGAATATATTGCACCATGAAGGTTATAAAAGTAATGTGGTAGGCTGGTGGCCAAGTTTTCCAGCAGAACCTATTAACGGGTGCATGGTAACCGATAAATTTCAAAAAACTAACAAAACAGAAGATGGGTTATCGGCAATTACAAAGGGAGTCTTACACCCTGAGGAGTTGAAAAATGAAATGAAAGATTTAAGATTGTTTCCTGAAGAGATTACAGAAGCACATATATTACCTTTTATGCCTAAGGCGAGTTTGATTGATCAAGAAAATGATAGAGGTTTAATCTCGTTTTCTAAAATGGTTTCAGAAAATGTTTCTTTGCATTCAGCTTCTACAAATTTATTACGTAAAACAGAATGGGATTTTATGGCCGTATATTATGATTTAATTGATCATTTTTGTCATGCTTATATGAAATTTCATCCACCTAAGTTAAAGCGTATCCCTCAAAATTTATTTGATATTTATAAAGACAATGTTGTGGGAGCTTATCGCTTTCAGGATATGATGTTGGGTCGCACATTAGAATTAATTGACGATGATACCACTGTAATTGTTATGTCAGATCATGGATACGAATCAGGACATAAGCGTATTTTAAAAATGCCAAAATATCCGGCAGCACCATCATTAGAACATAGGCAATTTGGGATTTTTGTCGCAGCCGGACCGAACATAAAAAAGAATGAAAAAATATTTGGGCTAAATTTAGTTGATATAGCTCCAACTATCTTGCACATGTATAATTTACCAGTAGGTAAAGATATGGATGGGAGAGTGGCTTTGGATATTTTTGAGAACCCACAAAAACCTAAATATATTAATAGTTGGGAAGAAGTTAAAGGTGATTTTGGACAGCATAAAAACAATGAAGGGTTTGACCAGTTTACGGACCAAGAGACTATGCAACAGCTTGTAGATTTGGGCTATATTGAGCGACCAGACGAAAAAATTGAAACAGCTATTTTAAAAACCAAATGTGATTTAAAGCATAATTTGGCAAGAGTATATATAGGAAAAAAAGAGTTTAATAAAGCAAAAGAAATATTATTAGAATTGATTGAGGCAAAACCCCCTGTAGACACAGTGCCTTTTTATATGGACTTATTAACAGTAAACCTTAAACTGAAATTGTTTAATGAGGCAGATTTGACTTTGATAAAACTAAAATCTTTAGACAAAAAATTTGAAATATCTACCCACATCGCAGAATCAAGAATCTTACTGGCAAATGGTAAGGATAAAAAGGCTCTAAATGTTTTGTTGAAAGCGTCTAAAAAGCAACCTAGTTCGTTACTTTGGTACGAAATAGGTAATATATATATGAATATAGATAGCCTTGAAAGAGCAAAATCTGCTTTTTTTAATGCGTTATCTATTGAGCAGGATATTCCAAGAGTGCATCAAGCATTAGCGGAGACATTATTGAGGTTAGATGATTTAGAAGAAGCTGTAGATCATGCTTTGATAAGTATAGAATTAAATAAATTTTTCTATGCCGCTCATTATACATTAGGTAGGGTTTTAGAAAAACTAGGTGATTTAGAGAACGCTAAGGCTGCTTTCGAGACTGCCTCTAGACTTGCCCCAAAAACACATTATAGAGCTGAAAAAGCTATAGAGAATATTAGCAGTAATATAGAAGATTTACAAGAAGGCAAAAATAAATACCATGAAGATCAAATTGTGATTGTATCTGGTTTACCAAGATCCGGAACGTCTTTAATGATGCAAATGTTAAATCAAGGTGGTATGGATACATTAATAGATAATAAAAGACAATCAGATATCTCAAACCCAAAAGGGTATTATGAATACAAACCAGTTATGTCTATACATAAAGATAATACTTGGTTGAATGAAGCTCAAAACAAATCCGTAAAAGTCGTTGCGCCATTACTTAAGTTTTTGGATCCTAAATATCGTTACAAAGTAATTTTTATGAATAGAGATTTAACAGAAATTATTAAATCTCAACAAAAAATGATAGGTAGAGATACTGAAAATTTACCAATAACTTTATTTGAAGCGTTTAAGAAACAACTAAAAACTGTGGAAACATGGAAAGAAAAAGAGCCAGGAGTTGAAATTCTATATATTGATTATAAAGACGTTTTAAATAATTCAGAATCTATTATAGCTAAGGTAAAGGATTTTGTTGGTGTCGAACTGAACTCAGCTGAGATGTTAAAACCTATAGATAAATCTCTTTATAGAAATAAGGTATAAAAAAGTATTCACATTGAATTTCTATTTGGTACGATAGTTGTTTTTATTCTATTATGAAACATATCTACATTTTTATAGTAATTACTTTTTTTCAGCTACAGCTAATGGCTCAAAAAGAGTTTCATGTATTTCCGAAGAATGATAAAAGGAATCCTGGTAAATCAATAGGGACTGGAAGTTTCGAGAATCCATGGGATTTACAAACCGCACTAAATCAAAAGCCTCAAACCGTAAATGGAGGTGATGTTATATGGTTACATGACGGTATTTATAATGGTCATTTCGTTAGTACATTGAGAAGCACTATTGCTAATAAATATGTTACTGTTGCTGCCTATAAAAATGATAAAGTGGTATTGAATGGTAATGTAACTTCTGGAAGAAAAAATGTATTACAAGTAAAAGGAGGGCAGGTTATTTTTAAAGATTTTGAAATCACCTGCTTAGGCGAATTTTCTAGAAATGAGAAAGATGTTAATTTTAAGAGAATAAATGGTTTAGATCATGTTTCAGGGCAAGATTGTAAGTTTATAAATTTAAGTATTTATAATAACCCAGGGCTGGGCTTTGGATCATGGAAAAATACAGGTGGTACTATAATAGAGAATTGTAAAATTTATAATAATGGATATATTTCAAAAAAAGGTAAAGGCACAGCAGAAGGCATGTATGTTCAGAATAATAGTGAGAAAACAAGAATTATTCGGAATAATATTATTTTCAATAATTACTACAAAGGTATTGAGGTATGGTCCGCCAATAAAAGAGCCACACGCGAATATGTTAAAAATGTGTTAATCGAAAATAATGTAATATTTAACAATGGATCGCCTTCAGGCGTTTATTATGACAACCTTATCATTGCAACTGATGATAGGAATAGCACAAACATTGCAAAGAATATTTCAGTTTTGAGTAATATTCTTTATCATAACACTAACGTTTTGAATAATGAGGTTAATGGGTATGGAGCCTCTTTAACTTTAGGGTTTCATCCGAATGCACCAGTAGAAAATATTAGGGTACTGAGAAATATTATTATTGGTAGAAACAATGCATTAAGGATTCTCTATGCTAAATCTTTATTTTTTGAAAATAATATTACATATTCCGGTTATGTACATATAGATAAATCTGTGTTAAAACATATGAAATCTAATAATTGGAAATTTAATAGGAATGAGTTTTATTCAAAGAACTTAACTCCATTCAGAATTCTTGGAAATAAGAAGTATTCATTTCTTGACTGGAAAACAAAATTCAATTTAGATAAAAGTAGTCAGTCAAAACATCTGCGCGATTTTAATATAAATAAGATACTTGATATTTCTAAAATCGATAAAAAATTTAATAATTACCGCGTTGTTACATTTGATAAATTGGGTGATGACGTAACAATAGACTTTTCAAAATACAATATCCCCGATGGAAGTAGGTATAAGATATATGATGTTGAAAATAACAAAAGTATCCTAAAGTCTGGTGTGATTTCTACTGATTATAAGATTACATTCCCAATGAATAGTTTTGCGTTTGAAAAACCGCTTCATAATGAACGCGCTCAAAAGTCCTTAAACAATTTTGGAGTTTTTATTATTGAATTTGATATAGTTGAAGAGCCAAAACGAAAATCATTTTTCGGACGCATTTTTTCATCAATTTTTGGGTAGACTTATCGATTCTATTTTTTACTTAAAAGGAAAATGGTTTCTCCAGAGGTTAAACCATAATAAAAATCAGTATAATCATTAATAAATGTTTTAATTTCTACGTTAAAACCTGTTGTTTGTAACCTGTCACGTAATCCATTTATTGAATAAACCCTTACATGGTCAAACTGACCAAAATGCTTTGTTCTTTCTTCTGGAGTAAGAATCGAATAATCCTCGTAAATTTCACCTTCTTTAAAAGGTGTTTGCAAATAAATGAACCCACTAGGCTTTAATACTATGTATAGCTCCGACATGGCTTTTAAGTCATCCACAATATGTTCTAAAATATGGTAACATATTATTGTGTCAAACTTTTCTGATTTTTGATTAATGTTTGTTATGTCAAATTTGTAATCCGCTAGAAAAGCTTCAGTAAAATCAGTACTATAATACTCAATGAGTTTATTTCGTTTTAATTTTCTATGAAGATTTCGAGAAGGAGCAAAATGTAGTATATTATCAGCTATGGAATTGTTTTTGTTAAGTAGTAGCCAAAGTCTTCTATTTCGAGCTAAACTACCACAAAAAGGGCACATTAAATCCCCACTTTCAATACGTATAAAAGATTTTAACTTTTTTTTGCAAACAGAACATTCATGCTTTTTACCTAAGTACAATATGCCATGAAAAAACCTAAGAAACAATTCGTTTTTAAACAAAAAGTTTTTTGAGATAATAGCTTTAATATTTTTTTTGATAAAGCTATACACGCTTTTGCACGACCTCATAAACCTGATTTTCATCACATTTTAAGGTTTTACTTGGATATTTAAGTAGCAAAGCATAATCATGAGTAGCCATTAAAATAGTATTACCATTTTTGTTTATGTCCTGTAAAACCTCCATAACCTCAACACTTGTTTGTGGGTCTAGATTCCCAGTTGGTTCATCGGCAAGAATAAGTTCAGGAT
Source organism: Algibacter sp. YIN40 (assembly GCF_057219435.1). Lineage (NCBI taxonomy): Bacteria > Pseudomonadati > Bacteroidota > Flavobacteriia > Flavobacteriales > Flavobacteriaceae > Algibacter > Algibacter sp. YIN40. Next base: position 18,354 of record NZ_JBXVVC010000005.1, read on the forward strand.
TATTTAATAAGGCTCTTGCAATGGCAACACGTTGTTGTTCACCACCAGAAAGTTCATGAGGAAATTTAAACCCCTTGGTTTTCATATCAACCTTAGCAAGTACTTCTTCAACTCTGGCATTCATTTCGTTATTGTCTTTCCAGCCAGTTGCTTTTAAAACAAATAATAAATTATCATTGATAGTTCTATCGTTTAATAATTTAAAATCTTGAAATACAACACCTAGCTTTCTTCTAAGAAATGGAATATCTTTTTCCTTAAGTGTTTTTAAATTATAATCTACAATATTGCCATCACCTTCGGTTAATGGTAAATCCCCATAAAGTGTTTTCATGAAACTACTTTTGCCTGTTCCAGTTTTCCCTATTAAGTAAACAAATTCCCCTTTATTAATTTCAACGTTTACATTTGAAAGCACTAAACTGTCACCTTGAAAAATTGAGACATCTTTTAATTGTAAAATAGGATTTGGCATAAAATAAATGAGATTTTTTAAAGCGTTGTAAAAGTATTATTTAAAAGTTGAAAGTAAAAACTAAACGTAAAAAGTTTGAAGCCAGTATTACACCAATTTATTATTTAAGCTTTCCACAAAAGCATTTTTTTACTTTTAATAAGTTGGTTTATAATTATGGCACGATTATTACGTTATAAGATTCATATTAAATTATCTTTGATTTTAAATTAAAAAACGAATCGTTAATGACTTTAAAAAATATTGTAACGCTAGTGACCGCTATAGCTTTTAGCTTTCAAGTTTGGGCACAACAATCTGCAGCGTATACCAGTAATTTAGTTGACTATCAAAAAGCCTTATCATTATACAATAACCAGCAATATCTTGCTGCTCAATCTTTATTTGGTACTATAAAGAAAACGGCGAAAGAAGAAGTGTTACAATCGGATTGTGCCTATTATATCGCAAATTGTGCTGTACGTTTAAATCAGCAAAATGCTGATGGCCTAGTAGAAGATTTTGTAAAGGACTATCCAACGAGTACGAAACGGAATACTGCTTTTGTAGATGTTGGTGATTATTATTTTGAGAATTCTAAATACGCACATGCAAAAAAATGGTATGATAAAGTAAATGAAAGTGCTTTAGCAAGAAGCGACAAAGAAAAATTTAATTTCAATAATGGTTATTCGGCATTTGCAACAAAAAATTATAAAGAAGCAAAAAAATATTTAACCCGGGTAGAGAATTCTCAAGAATATGGCTCACAGGCTAAATATTATATTGGTTTTATGGCTTATGAAGGTGATGATTATGATAAGGCAAACGAGTATTTCGATCAAGTAAGCGACCAAGAGCGTTATCAAGAAAAACTGTCGTATTACCAAGCCGATTTAAATTTTAAATTAGGCAATTTTGAAAAGGCAATCGAACTTGCTAAGGAACGGTTAGAGACAGGTGATGATAACGAAGTTTCAGAACTCTCAAAAATTATAGGAGAAAGTTATTTCAATCTTGAGCAGTATCAAGAAGCTATTCCTTATTTAACGGAGTATAAAGGAAAAAGAGGACGATGGAATAACACCGATTATTACCAATTGGGGTATGCTTATTATAAGCAAAAAGATTACGAAAACGCTATTTCGGAATTTAATAAAATTGTAGATGGAAGAAATTCTATCGCTCAAAACGCCTATTATCATTTAGGTGAAAGCTATATTAATTTAGACAAGAAGCAAGAGGCATTAAATGCTTTTAAAAATGCTTCTGAAATGGATTTCGATTTAAAAATTCAAGAAGATGCTTGGTTAAACTATGCTAAAATTAGTTACGAAATAGGGAATCCTTATCAGTCGGCCCCTCAAGTGTTAGCTGGGTATTTAAATAAATATCCAAATACGCCTTATAAAGAAGAGATAGAAACACTTTTAATAGATTCCTATATCACATCTAAAAACTATAAAGAAGCTTTAAAGTTACTTGAAGGGAAGAAGAATTTTGAAAATAAAGTGGCTTACCAAAAAGTTGCATTTTATAGAGCGATAGAATTATATAATGAAACGCAATATCAAGAAGCTAGTTTGCTTTTTGATGAATCTTTAAAAGAGCCAAGAGATCCAAAATATACAGCTAGAGCAACATTTTGGAAAGCTGAAGCTGATTATAATTTAACTAATTATGATGACGCTTTAATTGGATTTAAGCAGTTTCAGCAGCAATCACAATCATCTTCGACACCAGAAATTGAGAACATAGAATATAATTTAGCCTATACTTATTTCAAACAAAAAAATTATCCAAGCGCCACAGAGTATTTTAATCAATTTATAGCGAATAAAAAAGAAGATAAGGTACGCCTCAACGATGCTTATTTGCGTTTGGGGGATGGTCATTTTGTTTCAAGTCAATATAATGATGCTATTAAAGCTTATGAAAATGCGATTGATTTAAATGAAATAGAATCAGATTACCCATTCTTCCAAAAAGCGATAAGTATTGGTTATACAGGAAAGTCTTCAAAAAAAATATCTGAATTAGAAACTTTTATTGAATCGTATCCTAAATCTAAATTGCGCGATGATGCCATGTATGAATTAGGAAATTCATATGTAAAAGCAAATGAAACTGATAAAGCCATGGCTGTTTACAATCGTTTAAGCAGCGAATATCGTATGAGTTCATTTGTGCCTAAGGCTTTATTGAGACAAGGTTTAGTCTATTATAATGGAAGTCAAAATGAACGTGCTTTAGCTAAGTTTAAGAAAGTTGCAGAGGATTACCCAGGTACTCCTGAGGCAGTTCAAGCGGTTTCTACTGCGAGATTAATTTATATTGATTTGGGGCGTGTTGACGATTATGCTTCTTGGGTTCGAACATTAGACTATGTAGAAGTTACCGATGCCGATTTAGATAATGCTACTTATGAAGCAGCTGAAAAACAATATTTGGATAATAACACAGAGAAAGCTATTAAACAGTTTAATGGTTATTTAAATGAATTCTCAAATGGTATTCATGCCCTACAAGCTCATTTTTATTTAGCACAATTATATTATAAGAAGGATTTAACGGCAAATGCGGCACCGCATTATAAATATGTTGTAGATGCTTCACAAAGTGAATATACTGAAGAGGCGTTGTCGCGATTATCCCAGTTTCATTTAGAAAATAAAGACTGGAACCAAGCAATACCTTTGTTGCTGAGATTAGAGGAAGAAGCTAACTTTCCTCAAAATGTGGTGTTTGCACAATCCAACTTGATGAAAGCCAATTATCAATTAGAAAATTATAATGATGCTGTTTCTTATGCGGAAAAAGTGTTAACCAATTCCAAAATTGATAATAAAATCAAAAGTGATGCTTATATAATTATTGCACGTTCTGCGATTAAAACAGGTGATGAGGATAAAGCTAAAACAGCATATGTCAAGGTTGAAAATGTTGCATCTGGACAAATGGCAGCAGAAGCTTTATATTATAATGCTTATTTCAAAAACAAAGATGGTAAGCATGAAGCCTCCAATAAATCTGTTCAAAAGTTAGCTAAAGATTTTTCTGGATATAAATATTATAGTGCGAAAGGTTTGGTGCTTATGGCTAAAAATTATGATGCCCTGGGCGATGCTTTTCAAGCTACATATATTCTAGAAAGCGTTATTGAAAACTTTAAGGAGTTCGATGATGTTGTTCAGGATGCTAAACAAGAATTAAGCAGAATAAAAGCTAAAGAAGCTAAAACAAATTCATCAATTCAACCAGAAGATTAGTTATTAAATTGTCATGCTGAGGGATCCTGCACTGAGCGCAGTCGATGTGAAGCATTTCATAAATCATTAAAAAATCAAATATGCGAAAGCACTTAAAAAATAAAATTATTGTAGCCGTTTTATTTAGTACCTCAGTTATTTTTTCACAACAAAGAGAAAATGATACAATAAATACAGGGGTAATAGATGTTGTAAAACCATATACACCATCAATTTCAGACGCTTTTAAAGTTAAAGAAATTCCTTCTTTGGATGATGAGGTTACAGATTCAAAACAAGAAGTGAAGTACAATATTTTTTCATTTCCAGTAGCCTCAACCTTTACTCCAGCAAAAGGAAAGGCGGCAGTTGTAGAGAAAGCAAAGCCTGTTAAATTGTATGATAATTATGCTACAATAGGTTTCGGGACGTATACAACAATTTTAGGAGAAGTTTATTTAAATCATGCTATTAGTAGAACAGAAAGCGTGGGCGGCTATATTAGTCACCACTCATCGCAAGGAGGTATAGAAGGCGTCCAATTTGATGACGATTTTTCAAATTCGAAAATTAATATAAACTATGCGTCTAGATTGCGTGATTTGTCATGGAATGTTGAAGGAGGTTTTCAAAGATTTACAAATAATTGGTATGGTGTACCAGAGGACTTAACTCCTTTTGCACAAGGAGCAGATATCCAAACCGATCATTCTTTTTTTAGCGCTCATTTTGGCGGTGATATTACTTTTGAAAACACCTATATAAATTCAGGAAGTTTCTTTTTTAGACGCTTTGGAGATAATCAAGGTTCTGGAGAAAACAGGTTTATGGCGAATACTTTAATCGATATTCCAATAAATGGAGAAGAAGTATCGACTAAAATTACATTTGATTACTTTAGTGGTACTTTCGATAGAAGTTACGATTCGATCAACGAATTAAATTATGGTAATTTCCAGATTGGAATAACACCAAGTTATCAAATTAAGGAAGATGATTTAACTGTTAATTTAGGATTTTCTGCTTTCTATTTAAATGAAAAAGAAACAGGTGATAACAGATTTTATGTCTACCCAAATGTAACAGCAAGTTACCGTTTGGTTAACGATGTTTTAATTGCTTATGGAGGCATAGAAGGTGGGTTAATACAGAATTCTTATCATGGATTAGCAACAGAAAATCCATTTGTGTCACCAACTTTGGCTATTATGCCGACGGACCAGCAATACAATGCTTATATAGGGCTAAAAGGAAAACTGTCTAGCAATATGAGTTATAATATTAGCGGAAGTTATTTAGCCGATAGAGATAAAGTGTTGTTTAGAAGTAATACAACTTTATTAGATTTTACAGAAGCCGAGAATTATCAATATGGAAATTCTTTCGGAATTGTCTATGATGATGTTGATACTTTTGGAGTTTCTGGTGAAATAAACGTCGATGTGAATAGAAATTTTAAGTTAGGCATTAAAGCAGAATATTTTAATTATTCGACAAATGACGAAGCAGAAGCATGGAATTTACCAGATATAAAAGGGTCATTATTCTTAGATTATCAAATTGATGAACATTGGTTTGCTGGAGCTAATTTATTTTACTTTGGTGAGCGTAAAGATTTACGAAGTAATATTGATCCGCTAGCAGGGTTTATGACCATGTCAGTTGATTTGGATAGTTATTTTGATGCCAACGCACATATAGGGTATCATATAAATGACCAAATATCGGTGTTTGCAAAAGCAAATAATATTGCCAATGAAGCTTACCAAAAATGGATGGATTATCCAGTGCAAAGCATTCAGTTTTTAGCGGGTGCTACTTTTAAGTTTGATTTTTGACGCTTGCGTCACCCTGAACTAGTTTCAGGGTCTCAAATTTAGTATTCATCTAAAAATGAACATCGTCCATGAAATTCTTTCCAACAAAAAAGTTCTTAGCAGTATTGAGAAGTGATTATTCGATATCTGTTGAAAACTTAAAATTGAATACAGATATTACAGATTCTTTAGTTTCTGCTTACACAAGCAAAAAATTTCGTGGACAAGTCAATGAAAAAAGTTTTAAAATAATTTCTTCAGAAATTGGTAAAGGTGCATTTTGTCTGTTGATAGGTGATTTTAATAAAATGAAAGGGAAAATTGAAGTCAGAATTCATAATGCGTTCAAAATAATGCTCTCTATAATTTTATTGTACCCCTTTATTGGATTTGCCTTGATTGCATATAATCAAGGAATAGAAGAATCAATTAAATTTATACCAATTCTTTTAATTGCATTGCTTTTTATAAGATTTGTTTTTATAGGATTGACATTTCGGTTTGTATGCAATGTTGGTATAAAAAAATTGAAAGAAGTATTAAACATAATTGAATTAAATAAAGCTTAAAAACTCACTTTTTGTCATTCCTGTCTTCGCAGAAATGACAGTCTTAACTTAACCTAGCCAAATAATCAAAATGCTCCCCGTTCAAAACCAATTCACATTGTAGTCCAACCGTTTCACAAGCTAGTTTTAAAGTATCAAAATCTAAATAGAGCCACTTCATAGGTGTTTCTTTTTCACCTTTATAAGACAAGAAATAATCTAACTCACCATAGTAGCTAGCATTCATATCTGTCCAATAACCACCATCTTCGTCTTCGTACATATATTTTATATCGGAAGAATCAATAAGAATTTGCCCATTCGGGCTCATTAAACTTTTTAAATGAGATAAATATTTAGAAACTTGGGACACTTCTTGAAATATGCCTGTGCCATTCATTAAAAGAAGTATGGTGTTAAAGGTTTCAGTTTCATTTAAAACATCTTTGAATTCAGCGTTTAAAACACCCCTTTGTTTTACAACTTCAATTGCTCCTTTCGAAATATCAATAGCTTTTACATTGAAGCCTTTTTCTTGTAAATGTAAACTATGGCTACCTGCACCGCAACCAACATCTAAAATCGTTCCTTTACAGAATTTTAAAGCTTTTTGTTCTAACTCAGTCATGTCTTTAAATTCTCGGAATAAATAGGGAAGGGGTAAAACATCATCATCAGAAATACTAGTTGAAGTGATGATATCTTCAGCGTATTTTCCATTTTGATAATCTAATAAAGCTTTTCCGAAAAGGTCTTTCATTTATATTTATTGTCAGTTCGAGTGATTCCGATTTTTCATCAGAATTGTATCGAGAACTTTAGTTATTTTTACACCATGCAAGACATAATTAAAAATCTTCCAAAGCAGGCCAAAGATAAGCATAACGAAAACAAAAAATTCTTCGCTAAACTAAAAAAGAAGCCACCTAAGAACCTTGATTATGTCATGCAAGAATTGCACGATGCCGAATTTGAACGCACAGATTGTTTAGACTGTGCAAACTGTTGCAAAACGACTGGGCCACTGTTTACAGATAAAGATATTGACAGAGTTTCTAAGCACTTTAGAATGAAACCTCATCAATTTATTAGTAATTATCTGCGGGTAGATGATGATAACGACTATGTGCTTCAAAGTGTTCCTTGTACTTTTTTAGGTGCCGACAATTATTGTTCGATATATGATGTACGCCCAAAAGCCTGTAGAGAGTTTCCTCATACTGATAGAAAAAAGTTTCAGCAGATTTCAAATTTAACTTTAAAAAATGTAACTATATGCCCTGCGGCTTTCAATATTGTTGAGGAAATGAAAAAAAGAATAAAATAGATATGTTCAATTTCGTCAAACATTTTCTATTGAAAGTTAATTCACAAAAATAGCTTCTAGTTGATCGCCCAAATCAAAAATTGGTACTTGAGATAAGTTTGTAAGAATAGAAATAACAATGCGTTCTTCAGGGTAAATTAGTAGTAAAGTTGATGCACCAATGCCACTACCAGAATGACTATACCTAGGTGTTTTCTTTTTAGTTTTATCGATGCTAAAACCAACACCATAATAAACCATTTCTCCAGATTCTAAAACTTGAGGTTTTAATAATTCTTGAAGCGTTTCTTTTGAAACTATTTTTGGAAATATTATTTCATTTCCAAACCGGATTAAATCTTCTGAAGTAGATAGAAATCCACCACCTGCAACTTTAAATTCGTTATTTACCTCAGGGCCAAGAACAACTTTGTTTGCTTTGTTTTTAATATAAAACTGAGTTCTATTAGGCATAATGGAATTTGAATTATCAATGGTTGAAGTATTCATATTTAATGGATTAAAAATGACGGTTTTCACGTAGGTACTAAAACTAGTATCTGCAACCGTTTGAATAACTGCACTCAATAAACTATAGCCATAAGTACTGTATTTATAACTGCTTAGCGGTTTGTAAAGTAGCGAATCTTCATTGAAAATGTTGAGCCCTTCAGTAATAGTTAACTTTTTATTTAAATTGAATTCGTTGCCATTGTAATGTCGAATACCAGCTGTGTGACCTCCAATTTGTCGAATAGTGAAATCGTATTTTTTCTTTGGGTAATCTGGTAGATATTTATACAAACTACTATCAAGGTGAACTTTACCTTTGTCAATTAAAGTTCCCAAGGTTATAGCTGTTACTGGTTTAGAAATACTAGCAATTCTAAATTGAGTGTTCCTAGTTACTTTGGAGTATGTTTTTAGATCTGAAAACCCAAAACTTTGAGACCAAATTAACGCACCATTTTTGGAAACAGCTATTGACATTCCAGGGATGTCATTCTTTTTAATAAAAGCTAAAGCATAATCTGAAGCAGAAACAGGTTTTGGCCTAAAATTTTCACTAGGTGTTTTACATGAAAAAATGAAATAAACTAGAAATAGGGCTAAAATTTGACTTTTCATATAGTTGAAAACTTATTTATAAATTAAATATTTCTCCCGAACCTTTTTAAAATTTTCTAGGTCTTTTTTCCATGTTTTTCTAATTTCTTCTTCGGTTAACCCTGCTTCTATTTGGCTTTTTAAAATGTCGTTGCCGGCATGAATATTCCAAGTAGGTCCAAAAAAAGTTTTCTCTTTTGGTGTTTTTTTATAGGCATCTAAGACATACTTTAGAGTAAATCGGTTTAATTTAGATTCATTTCTTAAATCTATACCGTAACATTTCTCACCATTAAATCTAGGATGTTTTGCTCCTTCATTGGATTTGGGTATAAAACTAAACTCACTTTTTGGAAAGAATGGTGCGCCATAAAGTTGCATCTGAGAATCAGTACCACGTCCGGCATTAATTGGTGTGCCTCTAAAGATATCTAAACTTGGATATAAATTTATAGCCTTACCATTGGGTAAATTAGGGCTTGGTTTAATTGGTAAGCTATAGCTTAAACTATGATCGTAATTTCTCAAGGGAATAACTTCATAATCACATTTAACACGATTATCAAGCCATTTTTCGCCATTAATCATTTGTGCATATTCGCCAATAGTCATACCATAAACTAGTGGTACTGGATGTAAGCCAACAAAACTTTTGAAATTAATATCTAAAACTGGACCATCTATGTAATGACTATTAGGATTCGGTCTATCTAAAACTATTAAAGGAATGTTATTTTCAGCACAGGCTTCCATAATATAATGCAGCGTTGAGAGATAAGTGTAAAAACGAACGCCAACATCTTGAATATCAAAAATTAAAATGTCTAGATCTTTTAAATGCTCTATTGAGGGTTTTTTAGTTTTTCCATGTAAAGATATAATTGGTAATCCTGTGTTTGAATCAAATTCATCGTTTAAATGTTCTCCTGCATCTCCAATACCTCTAAATCCATGTTCTGGAGCAAATACTTTTTTTACATTAACATTAAGTGAAATTAGAGAATCCACTAGATGAGTGTATTTATTTTCATCTCTAAAAATAACACTGGTTTGATTTGCTACAATACCAATTCGTTTTCCTTTTAATAAAGGTAGATATAGTTTAGTTTGATTTGCACCAACAATTATTTTTTTATCATCTTTAGTTTGTTTTAGGCTCTCACTAATATTTAAAGTTTCTGTGCCTATATTTTTGCTTTCAGTCTTTGCTGAATTTGCACAAGAAATCATTACTAAAACAGTCCCGATAATTATAGGGAAAACTGTATTTTTGAAAATATTAAACCGCATATTAAGTTTGAATTACGAGTATTTTATAGCTAAACGCATTATTGGTAGTAAAGCGTATAAAAGTAGTATTTCGGCACCAATAATAAAAATTGGCATCGCCGCAATTGCTATTGGTATAATTGTGATGATGATTGCTATAGCAACGGGTATTGGTTTACAGCAAAAAATACGCGATAAAGTTGTCGCTTTTAATGGACATGTAACGATTACCAATTACGATAGTAACAATTCGCAAGAAACAATATATCCAATTTCTAAAAATCAAGAATTTTACCCAGAGTTTAAGTCGGTTGAAGGAATAAAGCATATACAGGCTGTAGCTACCAAATTAGGAGTTATTCGTACTGAGACAGATTTTGAAGGAGCTATTTTAAAAGGTGTTGATGCTAATTATAATTGGGATTATTTTAAAGAATTTTTAATTGAAGGGAGACTTCCAGATTATTCAGCCAAACGAAATGAAGAAGTTTTAATATCTCAATATTTGGCTAACAGATTAGGATTTAAGTTGAATGACAAGTTTCAAATGGTATTTGCCAAGAGTGACCTAGGTAAGTCTCCGAATATTATTACATATCATATCGTTGGTATATATAACTCTGGATTTCAGGATTTTGATTCAACTTATATTATTGGAGATTTAAGACATTTACAACGAATTAATAAATGGGAAAAAGATCAAATAGGCAATTTTGAAGTGTTTATAGACGATTTTGATAATATTGAACGAAAAACTATTGAAATTTATCAAAATACGCCGTCATTGTTAAATACTCAGGCGATTACAGATAAGTTCTACTCCATTTTTGAGTGGATTAAAATATTTGATAAAAATATTTATGGTATCATAGGTATTATGATACTAGTAGCAGGAATAAATATGATAACGGCTTTACTTGTTTTAATATTAGAGCGTACTCAAATGATTGGGATTTTAAAAGCTTTAGGGAGTAATAATTGGAGTGTACGCAAGTTGTTTTTATACAATGCTTCTTACTTAATAATATTGGGTTTGTTTTGGGGTAACCTTATTGGTTTGGGCCTTTTGTTTGCTCAAAAATACTTTAAACTAATTCCACTAGACCCTAGTGTTTATTATGTAACGGAAGCTCCGGTATATATAAGTTTAAGTTATATAGTTGCATTAAATGTTGGTACATTACTATTGTGTCTCTTAATGTTACTATTACCTTCGTATATTATCACTAAAATATCACCTGTTAAAGCTATAAGATTTGATTAAATATGGAATACGCAAATAACATACTTGAAACAATTGGAAACACACCGCTTGTTAAATTAAATAAGTTAACAATGGATCTTCCATGTTTGGTTTTATCGAAATATGAAACCTTTAATCCTGGTAATTCTACTAAAGATAGAATGGCTTTAAAAATGATTGAGGATGCTGAAGCCGATGGACGATTAAAACCTGGAGGAACCATAATTGAAGGGACTTCTGGAAATACGGGAATGGGTTTAGCCTTAGCAGCTATAGTTAAAGGCTACAAAATGGTCTGTGTTATTAGCGACAAGCAAAGTAAGGAGAAGATGGATATTTTACGAGCAGTAGGTAGCAAGGTAATCGTTTGTCCGACTAATGTAGAACCAGAAGACCCTAAGTCTTATTACTCAACTTCAAAAAGACTTGCTGAGGAAACTCCGAACTCTTGGTATGTTAACCAATATGATAACCCAAGTAACGCAAAAGCTCATTACGAAAGCACTGGACCTGAAATTTGGAAGCAAACAGATGGAAGGGTGACACATTTTGTAGTTGGTGTTGGTACAGGTGGAACCATCTCTGGAGTTGGAAAGTATTTAAAAGAGCAAAACCCGAATGTGAAAGTTTGGGGAATTGATACTTACGGAAGTGTTTTTAAGAAATACCACGAAACAGGTCTTTTTGATGAAAATGAAATCTATCCTTACATTACCGAAGGTATTGGTGAGGATATTTTACCAAAGAATGTTGATTTTAGTGTTATAGATGGTTTTACAAAAGTAACGGATAAAGATGCTGCTATTTATACCCAAAAACTTGCAAAAATAGAGGGTATGTTCCTTGGTAATTCAGCAGGAGCAGCTATAAAGGGATTATTACAATTAAAAGAGCACTTTAAAAAGGACGACGTTGTTGTTGTATTATTTCACGACCATGGAAGTCGTTATGTTGGTAAAATGTTTAATGATGAATGGATGCGTGAGCGCGGGTTTATAGATGATGAAATGACTTCTGCTGAAGATATAGTGTCTAATCATTCTGAAAGACCATTAATTACTGTAAAAACGGAAGAATTAGTCTCTCATGCAATCGAACGTATGAAAAAGTATAAGATATCTCAAATACCAGTTGAAGATTCTAATGGTTTTGTTGGAGCTATTGATGAAGCCGATTTGTTGCGAAAATATATAGAAAATAAAGATATTTCAGATTTACCAATAAAGGAGGTGATGCACAAGCCGTTTCCTATTGTTGAAAAAAACACACCTATTGAAGCGATTTCTAAATTGATTCACAGAGACAATAATGCAGTTTTGGTAAAGTTAGATGACAACAATTATCAAATTATAACCAAGTACGATATTATTAGTGCATTATAGATTTAGTTGAGGTTTATTAGTATCAATTATTATTAAGATTTTAAGTTATTGGGTTCTTATTTCCATTTAGGAAAAGGAATATCTATTTCGAATAATAAGGCGTACATTCGCAGCTTAAATAATATGGAGATGGTATTTTCACAATAAATTGTCATCTCAAGATACCCAATAATGGGTTTACTAAACAATTTTTATGTCATTTCAATCTTTAGGCTTGTCCGAAGCCTTGCTAAAAGCAGTTAGCAAAAAAGGATACACAACCCCAAGTCCAATTCAACAAAAAGCCATTCCTCCAGTTTTAGAAGGTAAAGATGTATTAGCATCGGCACAAACAGGAACTGGAAAAACGGCAGGTTTTACATTACCACTTTTACATATTCTTTCGGAAAACCCAAAAGAAAAGTACAGACCCATTCGTGCTTTAATTTTAACTCCAACACGAGAATTGGCGGCACAAGTCTATGCCAATGTTAGAGAGTATAGCGAATTTTTAAATTTAAGAAGTACGGTAATTTTTGGAGGTGTTAATCAAAAACCTCAAGCTGCAACCATTCGTCAAGGTGTCGATATTTTAGTAGCTACTCCAGGACGTTTATTAGATTTACAAAATCAAGGTTTATTATCACTTAAGCGTGTTGAGATTTTTGTTTTAGATGAAGCTGATCGTATGCTTGATATGGGTTTTTTAAGAGATATTGAAAAAGTAATCAAATCTATGCCAGAGAAACGTCAGAATTTGATGTTTTCGGCAACGTTTTCAAAAGATATAAAGAAATTAGCGCATGGTATTTTAAACTACCCTGTGCAAGTTGAAGCCACACCTGAAAACACGACTGTTGATGCTATATCTCAGAAAGTATACAGAGTGGCTAAAGGCTTAAAAACGGGCTTGATTATTAAGTTAATTTCTGAGGGTAATTGGAAACAAGTCTTAGTATTTAACAGAACAAAACATGGAGCGAATAAGCTTTGTGAAAAAATGATTAAAGCTGGAATAACTGCTGCGGCTATTCATGGTAATAAAAGTCAAGGTGCAAGAACTAAAGCATTAGCTGGTTTTAAAAACGGTCGTGTTCGTGTTTTAGTAGCTACGGATATTGCAGCTCGTGGATTAGATATTCCATTATTACCACATGTTATCAATTTTGAATTACCTAATATCTCTGAAGATTATGTGCATAGAATTGGAAGAACAGGTAGAGCAGGAGCAAGTGGAGAAGCTATATCTTTGGTTAGTGCTGATGAAACTTCTTTTTTAAGAGATATTGAAAAGTTGATAGAAATGAAATTGCCTGTTGAAGTTGTAGCGGGTTTTGAGCCAGATCCAAATGCTTCAACAGCACCAATAAAGCAAGGACAAGGTAGACAAAATAGAAACTCAAGAAATTCTAATAAATCTGGAAATTCTAACAGAAATTCTAATAGAAATAGTAATTCAAGACGTCCCAAACGAAGTAACGACAGACGAAAATAGAAGGTAAAAGCGTGCAAAAAAAGCTAAAGGATAAAATCAAAGAAGTTTGCGATAAGAAGATTGCTTCTAAAGGCGATAATGTAGGTGTATCATTTTATGCTTTTTTCAAAAATAAAAATGACAATCCAGAATTATTAATGGAAGCTGCTACTTGGTGGATTAAAACACACAAGCTAGACCATTTTGAAAAGGCTGTAAAAATTAAAAGTCTAGTTGAAAATTTATAATGGAATCGCAACCTAATAATCCACTTCATGGCATAAAGTTAGAGCAAATCATAAATGATTTAGTTGCACATTATGGATGGGAATATATGGGCTATAACATAAAAATAAAATGCTTTACAGATAATCCTTCGGTAAAATCTAGCTTGAAATTTTTACGAAGAACACCTTGGGCGAGAACAAAGGTTGAGAATATGTACTTAAAGATGTTGAAGAGTAAGATATAGTTTTTAGAGAAGTTCGTTTAACATGTTCCTTTAGTTTGTCTCTCATTACATTTAACTAATAAGAATAAAGAACATAAGAAGGGGATAAGGTTAGTATATTCCGTTAAATCAAGTCTTCGACAACATCATTGGTAACCATATCTCTTAATAGCCCGTAGTAATTGCAATTGCTATAAATACTAAAGCTAAAATCATACTAATAATGAATAATGGTAAGACAAGCTTGAACCATTTTTCAAAAGAGACTTTGGCAAAACCTAGCATAGCCATCAATACTCCATTTGTTGGAATAATAAGGTTTGAAAGTCCGTCACCTAAAATATATGCAAGTACGGCAGTTTGGCGAGATATACCTAATATATCTGACATTGGTGTCATCAAGGGCATAGAGACCAAGGCTTGACCAGAAGCGGATGGAATGAAAAAATTTAGTGTTGATTGGAAAAATAACATGCCTTCAGCCGCGATAATTTTTGGCATTGACATAAGTACGTCACTGGCGTTGTAAAGTATGGTGTCAATAATCATCCCTTCTTCAAGCACTACAGATATACCGCGTGCTACACCAACAACTAAGGCAGGAACAATCATAATCTTAAGACCTTTTGTAAATGCAGCCATAGACTCATTACCAGACATACCTGCAATTTTGGCTATGATAATTAAAATTCCAATAAAACATGCACTCATTTCTATTAATCCCCATCCAATTGTTTGTACAGCCACTAGTATAGCAGCATAAGACAGAATAAAAAAGAGAAGAATATATATGTGTTTTATTTCTAAGTTTTCTTTCTCAAACGATCCAAATTCATCCAAATTGAAGGGGTCATTTTTCATCAAACTAAGTGAAGGCTTTTTCTTTATTTTATCTCCATATCGCGAAATGAAATAGAAACCAATTGCTGCATAGACTACATATAAAACTAGTCGAAAACCTATTCCAGACCCTATTGGCAGTTCTGCAATAGTTTGGGCAATCTGTACGGTAAATGGATTGGTTACACCAGAACTCCAACCTAAATAGACGGGTACACTTAATAAGGCAAAACCAAATAGACGGTCGTAACCTAAACTCTTGGATAGGAAAAGAAAAACAGGAACTAGGGCTATGGTTTCAGATGCTATTCCCATAAATGATGAACCCGAGAAAATTGTCATGTAGATTAAAAAAAGAAGCAATTTAGGTCGGTTCTTAAACTTTGCAATCAATGAAAATAGAAATGCATTAATAGCACCTGTTTGCTGAATTAACGTAAAAAGAGCTCCAATAATGAAAACATAAAACACAAGTATGGCTGAGTCTCCTAAACCTTTTGGTATGGCACTAAGAATGCCAAGGACAGAAACTGGTGAGGACTTTCTCTCGATGTTTTCACCAATTAGAGTCGCTTTTAATGAATAAAACTTGGGAATCTCTTTATAACTATTAGGTACAACAACAGTTTGCGTCATACTACCATAATCTTTTGTTACTCTTTCGAAACTGCCACTAGGTATTACATAAGATAGTAAAGAGCAAATTATTATAATCCAAAAAAGGAATATAAAAACATGAGGGATTTTAAAGTTTTTCATTGGTTAATGGTTAGTTATAATGAAGAATGATGCTTTAAATATATGAAATCGTTTAAATATTTTATATCAACAACCAAACGATTGTATCTCTTTTTCCCGACAAATTTAAGCTAAGAATTATACATGTGTTTCAATCCTTCATAAACAACAATGCTTACTGCATTAGCTAGGTTTAAACTTCGAACGTGTTTACTATATAAAGGAATTTTAAAAAGTTTATCTGAGTGTTTTTCAATAATAGATTTTGATAAGCCCACGGACTCTTTTCCAAAGACTAAAAACATATCATCTTCAAATGGAATATCCCAATGATTTTTTGAACCATAACTAGAAAGAAAAGCCATGGTTTTATCTTTATTTATCTTGAAAAATTCCTCAATATTTTCATAATAAGTAATCGAAAGATGTTGCCAATAATCTAACCCTGCTCGTTTTAATCGGTTATCGTCAATGGTAAATCCAAAAGGTTTAACCAAATGTAAATGTGAGCCTGAAGCTAAAGCTAGTCTTCCTATATTACCAGTGTTATTAGGAATTTCAGGTTCAATTAAAACAATATTAAGCGTCATTGTTTTTTACAATTTTTAATATAATCAACCAAATTAGTAAAATAAATGGGGAACCATGTAATAAGAGATCAAACCAATCCATTAGTTGCATGCCTTCTGCACCTCCCAAAAGCCATTTTAATTTTCCCCAAATATGAGGTTCTGGCAAAAAAGGTGCAAGACCTAAAGTTAAACAGAGTAATAGAACAATTTTAAAATCTTTAAAAAGCTTCAATGTTTTTAATTTATAATAGAATTCACAAATTTGTCAATAGAATCAATACCTTCATTAGTCACATACTTTACAAAAGCACTACCAATAATAGCACCTTTTGCATATTGCGTAGCTTGGGTAAACGTTTCATTATTACTAATTCCAAAACCGATAATTTGTGGATTCTTTAATGTCATTTTTGAAATACGCTCAAAGTATTTGGTTTGTTCGTCTCCAAAACCTGATTGCGCACCAGTTGTACTCGCACTACTTACCATATAAATAAATCCGTTTGAAATGGAATCAATATATCTAATACGTTCATCGCTAGTTTGTGGTGTAATTAGGAACATATTTATCAATCCATATTTCTCAAAAACAACTTGATAATGGTCATGATAAACATCTACGGGTAAGTCGGGAATAATTAAACCATCAATACCGATTTCTTGACATTTTTTACAGAAGGCCTCAACACCATATTGTAATATTGGATTGAAGTACCCCATGATAATTAAAGGGATGTTAACGGTTTGCCTAATGTCTTTTAACTGATTAAAAAGCACCTTGGTAGTCATACCATTTTTTAATGCCTTGGTAGAACTATCTTGAATAGTTGGTCCGTCGGCTAAAGGATCACTAAAGGGTAATCCAATTTCAATCATATCAACACCGTTTTTTTCTAAATTTTGAATGATAGAAACGGTATCATTAATTTCTGGATAACCTGCTGTGAAATATATAGATAGTAACTTTTTATCTTCTTGTAATTTTTGATTAATTCTGTTCATTGTAAATGAATAGTTTTTTTATTCCCTCGAAGGAGGGAATCTTTTAATTTTTGGTTTAAATATATTCTGAAAAGATCTTTCCAATCTGGGTTCAATCCATTAATTAAATTAATCTTCCATTCTCGATTCCACTTTTTTATTTGTCTTTCTCTTTTAATAGAATTGTTTACGTATTTTGTTGTTTCAAAATATACAAGCTTGCCAACATTGTATTTTCCAGTAAAACTTTTTAAACTATTGTTTTTATGTTGTTTCAATCTTTCTTTTAATTGTTTTGAACGTCCTACATAAAGAACTGTATGATTTTGATTGGTTAATATGTAGATGTAATGAACGTCCATATTCAATTTATGAGATTTCCGCCTTTGCGGAAATAAAAAAATTATATACCGAAATACTCTATATAATTTTCTAAATCCTTATCGCCACGACCAGATAAACTAACCACCACGATATCGTCAGCATTAAACTGCTTCTTGCCAAAAATGGCTAATGCATGGGATGTTTCAATGGCAGGAATAATACCTTCTAATTTTGAAAGTTCTAAACCGGCCTCCATAGCATCACTATCTGTAATAGACATAAATTTTGCACGCCCAGTTTTTGATAAGTGCGCATGCATTGGGCCAACACCAGGGTAATCTAATCCTGCCGAAATAGAGTAAGGTTCAGTAATTTGTCCATCTTTGGTTTGCATTAACAATGTTTTACAACCATGGATGATACCTTCTTTTCCTAAAACAGAAGTAGCTGCACTTTCGCCAGAATCCACGCCTAAACCTGCAGCTTCAACAGCAATAATACTAACATCTGGCTCATGTAAATAATGGTAATAGGTACCAGCAGCATTACTTCCTCCACCAATACAAGCCACAACATAATTAGGGTTTTCTTTACCTGTTTGTTCTTTTAATTGCCATTTTATTTCTTCTGAAATAACAGCTTGAAAACGCGTTACCATATCAGGATAGGGGTGTGGGCCGATGGCAGAACCTATGATATAATGTGTATTTACAGGATTGTTAATCCAATCTCTAATCGCTTCATTAGTAGCATCTTTTAGCGTTCTACTTCCTGATAATGCAGGCACCACTTTAGCACCTAACATTTTCATTCGGGCTACGTTTGGTGCTTGTCTTGCAATATCAATTTCCCCCATGTATACAATACACTCAAGTCCCATTAAGGCACAAACTGTGGCTGTTGCAACACCGTGTTGTCCGGCACCAGTTTCAGCAATAATCCTTGTTTTACCTAAACGTTGTGCCATCAAAATCTGACCTATAGTATTATTGATCTTATGTGCTCCTGTATGGTTTAAGTCTTCTCGCTTCAAATATATTTTGGTGTGATATTTTTCAGAAAGGCGTTTGGCAAAATATAGGGGAGAAGGACGACCAACATAATCTTTAAGTAATTGGTTGAACTCCTTTTGAAATTCAGGTTCAGCCATAACTTTTAAGTAGTTTTGACGTAACTCTTCTACATTTGGGTATAGCATTTCTGGAATGAATGCACCCCCAAATTCACCGTAATAGCCTTTTTCGTTTACGTTATAGTTCATAACATATTCTTTTTTATTATCTAAAACCTCGTTGAGGTTATTTTTAAATTCTTTTAAAATTGAAATGTCTTTTAATCCTGGTTCTATTTCAAATTTACTATTTACATCTAGGGCATAGCAATATTTTGACGCCTTACTGTCGGTAAATTCTTTGATGCCTTCTATTTCATCAATACCAATACCGCCACTTAAAAAGAATGGTTTAGTTGATGGATACTTACTTAATACACTCCAATCAAATTTATAACCATTACCACCTGGGAGCTTCCCTTTAGTGTCGAAGAGAAAGTAATCACTAGCATTTTCATAAGGTTTTATTACACTGAAATCAAATTCATCTTTAATTGAAAATACTTTTACGATTTCGATATTTTCATTTTGAAGTTGTTTACAATATTCTTGAGATTCTTTGCCATGTAATTGAACCACATTCAAATTGTGTTTACTAATTTTTTCAAGAACAAAATCTAAATCGGCATCAACAAAAACACCTATTTTTTTAATTGAGTTTGGTAATTCTGGAATTATTGGCGCACAATAGTGTCGCGCGGATTTTTCATAAAATATAAACCCAAGATAGTCAGGTTGCAATTGAGCAACTTGTTTAATATTATCTTGGTATTTCATGCCACAAACCTTTAATTTCATACTTCTAAAGTATTAATGAATTCGGTTGCACTTTTCCCAGGATTATCAGTTTTCATAAAGTTTTCCCCAATTAAAAAACCTTGATACCCATAGGGTTGTAATTCCTTGATGGCTTCAATATTGCTAATGCCACTTTCTGATACTTTAACAAAATCATTTGGAATTAGATTGCTTAGGCTTTTACTGGTTTCTAAACTAACCTCAAAGGTTTTTAGATTCCTGTTATTTACGCCTAACATGTCTAAACTGGGCATAACTGCTTTATGTAGTTCTTCTTCGTTATGAACTTCTAAAAGCACATCTAAATTTAGACTCTTAGCAAATTGAGAAAATTTTATTATTTCATTTCTATTTAGAATGGCTGCTATTAAAAGAATAACATCTGCACCATAAGCCTTAGCTTCCAATAATTGGTATTCATCTATAATAAACTCTTTTCTTAATAATGGTAGATTACAACTTGCTCTTGCAGTTAGTAAATCGTCTAAAGAACCACCAAAATATTTACCATCCGTTAAAACAGACATCCCACAAACACCAGCATCTTCATAACCTTTTGCGACATCTTGAACGTTTAATGTATTATTAATTACAGATCTTGACGGCGAACGTCTTTTATGTTCTGCTATAATACCAGATTTACAATTACGTAAATTATCGGAAAGTGAAAACGTTTGTCTTTCAAATAAAACAGATTGCTCTAATTGAGACACAGGTATTAATCTTTTTCTAAGTTTAACCTCCTTGCGTTTATCTAATGTTATTTTGTCTAGTATATTCATTATTAACTTAACTCAATCAATTTATCCAAACTCGCTTTTGCTTTACCAGAAAACAAGGATTCTTTGGCGATTTCAAATCCTGCTTGATGCGAAATTTGCTTTGTGGTTGCTATTGCTAACCCTGCATTTGCGCAAACTACATTGTTTTGTGCTTCTGTGCCTTTACCCCTAATAATATCAACAAAGGTATTCGCTGCATCTTTTACAGTATTTCCTCCAAAAATGGCATCCTGTTTAATTTTAGAAAGCCCCAAATCTTCTGGTGAAAATAATTTTTCTGTATGATTGGAAACAATTTTTGCTTTTCCTGTTAAAGAAATTTCATCATAGCCATCTAAGGCATAAACAATATTGTAATTTGTTTCTGTATTTTGATATATAAAACTATATAATCGCAAAAGCTCTAAACTAAAAACGCCTAGCATTTGGTTTTTTGGAAATGAAGGATTAACCAAAGGCCCCAGCATATTGAAAAAGGTTTTAACGCCTAATTCCCTTCGAATAGGAGCAACGTTCTTCATTGCTGGGTGAAATAATGGTGCGTGCAATATGCATATTCCAGCTTTATCCAGACATCGTCTTAAAAAATCTTCATTATTTGAGAATTTAACGCCTAAATACTCCATAACATTTGAAGATCCAGAAGTTGATGATACACCATAGTTACCATGTTTGGAAACGTTAACGCCAGCACCTGATGTTATAAAAGAGGATAATGTTGAAATATTGAATGTGTTTTTACCATCTCCTCCAGTACCTACTATATCAACTGCATTAAATTCGCTGAGGTTTATGGGTACGCAAAGTTCTAAAAGGGCATCTCTAAATCCTTTTAATTCTTCGATAGTAATACTTCGCATCATGAAGATAGACAGGAAACATGTTATCTGGCTTGTGTTATACATATCGTGGGATATGTTAATAATAACTTGTTTAGCCTCATCAGTTGAGATGGTTTCGTGATTTATTAATCTATTAAGTATGTTTTTCATCTTTGCTAAGGACTAATTATTAACCCAATTCTCTAATATTTTCTTTCCATCTGGGGTTAAAACAGATTCAGGATGATATTGAACTCCTCTAACATCATATACCTTATGTCTTAAAGACATCACTTGGCCGTTGGCATCAAAAGAAGTAGCTTCTAAACTTTCTGGTAATTCTGGATTTACTACCCACGAGTGGTAACGTCCAACTTCGATGTTTTTACTTAATCCTTTAAAGATATATTCATCGTCAACACTTAGAGTTACGTTAGTAGCTACACCGTGGTATACGTTTTCCAAATTTATTAATGAACCTCCGAAAACTTCACCTATTGCTTGTTGACCTAAACATACACCTAATATGCTTTTAGTTGGAGCGTACTTTTCAATAATAGCTTTAAGCAAACCTGCTTCATCTGGGATTCCAGGACCAGGAGATAAGACTATTTTATCAAATGGCTCAACTTCTTCTAAAGCTAATTTATCGTTTCTTACAACGGTTACATCACAATTTAAATCCTCTAAATAATGAACAAGATTGTATGTAAAACTGTCGTAATTGTCTATAACTAATACTTTCTTCATCTTAAATATCTTCTGCTAATTTAATAGCTTTAGTTAATGCCCCTAACTTATTGTAAACTTCTTGTAATTCGTTTTCTGCATCAGATTTTGAAACCAATCCTGCACCTGCTTGCCAATTTAGTTGGTAATCTTTACTTAAAAAAGTACGAATCATAATGGCATGATTAAAATTACCATCAAAATCCATAAAACCTATCGCCCCACCGTAATAACTACGGCTTGTTTTTTCATAATCTTCAATAAGTTGCATAGCTCTATGCTTTGGTGCGCCACTTAAAGTTCCTGCTGGAAATGTATCTGCAACAACTTGCATGGTAGAGGTAGTATCGTGTTTTAGTCCAGTAACTTTACTTACCAAATGAATAACATGGGAGAAAAACTGAACTTCACGATACGTTACCACTTTCACATCGCTTCCATGTCGGCTTAAATCGTTCCTGGCTAAGTCTACAAGCATCACATGCTCAGCGTTTTCTTTATCGTCTTTCTTTAGTTTTTCAGCTAGAACCTCATCTTTTTGTTCATCTCCGGTTCGTTTAAAAGTTCCTGCAATAGGATGAATTTCTGCTAACCCATCATCTACAATTAGTTGTGCTTCAGGTGAGCTACCGAAGATTTTAAAATCTCCATAATCAAAATAGAATAGGTAGGGTGAAGGGTTTATACTTCTTAAAGCTCGGTAAATATTAAAGTCATCGCCGGTATATTCTTGAGAAAAACGTCTTGATAATACAAGTTGAAAAACATCTCCGCGTTGACAATGCTTTCTGGCTACTTCAACATGCTCTCTAAACTCATCATCCGTTAGGTTAGATTTAATATCTCCTTTTGAGTTAAAGTTATATGATGCAAAATTTTGAATATTAATAAGCTTATCTATAGCATCAATGTTATTAGGCGTTCCGTCATAGCAATGAGCAAAAATATAAGCTTCATTCTTGAAATGGTTAATAGCTATGATGTTTTGATACACCGCATAATACATATCGGGGATAACCACAGAATTCTCCTTTTTACTAATTTGAACATCTTCAAAATATCTTACAGCATCATATGAAGTATAACCAAAAATGCCATTATTAATGAATTTGAAGTTTTCTTTAGATTTAGCTTCAAACCTTTTAGTAAATTGATGAATTTCGTTAGCTACATTTACATCTTTTGTTATTTCTAGTTCTGTTGAACTTCCATCAGGAAAAGTTTGAAAAATCACTTCGTTTTCCACTTTTATTGATGCAATAGGGTTGAAGCAGATATATGAGAAATTCTTATGACTTCTATGATAGTCCCCACTTTCCAACAAAATACTATTAGGGTATTTGTCGCGTATTTTATAATAAACGGTAACTGGTGTGATAGTATCTGTTAAGATTCTTTTGTTATGTGTGTAAAGGCTGAATTTTTTCATAATAAAAAAGGCTTGTCGTGAATGACAAGCCTTTTGGATATTTTAATTTTTAAATATACTAGGGTTTTACTTCACGAATATTAGTTTCGAAAGCACCACCACCAAGTATTGTTTAAAATCGTATTCATAAATTTGTTTGATAGGGTCAAATATAGAAATGAAAATGTAACTACACAAAAGTTTGTGTTATTTTTTTAAATAAAAAAGCTACCACAAAGTTATGGTAGCTTTAAGGTGATTATTAGGTGCAGAGAGAGATTTTCAGTTTGCTATTAACCTAACTTCCCTAATAATCGTATAAGTTCTATAGCTTCACCTTTATTTAACGAACTAATAATATTATTTTCTGTACTATCAATCAAATAATCCATTTTATCAAGAGAGTATAGTCCTTGAGATGTTATTGTAATATCTATTTTTCGCTTATTCTGTAAATTAACTTGTTTGTTAACGAGCCCTTTTTTTATGAGTTTGTCTACTAATCTAGTGGTGTTGCTCATATTGTTTATAATCCGTTCTTGTATAGTTGCAAGTGATGCCGGTTTTCCTTTTTGACCACGTAAAATTCTTAATACGTTGAATTGCTGAATAGAAATATCATAAGGTTTAAGAACGTCATTTAGTGCACCATTAATTATTCCGTAGGTATACAAAATGCTTACAACAGCTTTTTTTGGTAATGGTAAATTTGAACTAGTTTTTAGGATATTTTCTATATTCATTTACAACTGTTGTATATACAAATGTACGTTAATATTGCATATTTATACTAATTCAAGCTACTTTTGTTGAAATAATGGTATTCTAATATTTTTCAAATGATTTAAGGTTGAAGGTATTCACTTGTTTTTTCTATACCTGTATTTTTTGTAGTTTACTATATTTTGTAGCTGTATGCGTAGGATATTAATGATAAAGCTTTTATTGATTTCAACTAATTTTGTAGGTGCTCAATCATGTCCATCATTAATCAGTCCTTTTAATGGTGAGCAAACCGTACCTGTAGACACCTCTATTTCATGGGAGAAAGTAGATGGAGTTACTGGGTATATTATTTCTATCGGGACTGTTTCTGGAGCTAGTGATATTCTTTCAGCGCAGACAAGCACCAATTTTTATAGTCCTCCGTTGGGTCTTCCCGATAATACACTAGTTCATGTTACAATTACTCTTTTTTTCTTTAATTTACCTAATATAGTTTGTGCTAGTCAATCATTCACAACTGAGGATATTGTTGATCCTCCAAATTGTACTACAATATTCAAACCATTAAATGGAGATGTAAATGTAAATGTTGGAACTAATATTTCATGGGGTTATGTCCCAGGAGCAGATGGTTATACCATTAATATTGGTACTATGTCTCGAACAAGTAATCTAGTAAATAATTTGGATGTAGGGAACACATTACAATATAGTCCCGGTACAGATTTTTTGCCTTTGACTCAAATTTTTGTTGAAGTTATTCCCTATAACGAAAATGGTAACTTAAATTCCTGCAGAGAGGAAAGTTTTACCACAGGAGATATTGCTGCATTGCCAAGTTGTACAAATATCCTATCACCATTAGATGGAGAAACGAACGTTGTTTTATCTCCTTTAATAGAATGGGAAGCAGTATCTGGAGCAATAGGTTACACTGTGTTTATTGGGTCATCTCCTTTGCTAAATGATGTATTAGATGGCGCATCGTTTTTTAAAAATTCTACATTTGTTATTAATTTTGAGCCAAATACTTTATATTTTATTCGTGTTATTCCATTTAACGAATCCGGGGATGCTATTGGTTGCTTACAATGGAGTTTTTCAACTATTTTAGGTTGCGGTCCTTTTTTCGATCCACTAACAGGTTTGTTAACCACACTAAATCCGGAAATTAATTTTCCAGATCAGGTAGGAATATGCATTGATAAGTTGTCGACAGAAGTTTCATCCACTGATTTGGCTGACGGCTACCGTTGGTATCTTATTGACAATGATGGAAGCGAAATTTTAATTTCGGACACCAATAAAGTTAATATTAGCGATACAGGTTCTTTTAGATATGAAGCCTATAATTATGGTTTGGATTCAGGGAATTCAATTCAATGTTCTTCGTCTAAGGAATTTACTGTGGTGGCTTCAGAATCCCCTACAATAATAGGCGTAAATATTAATGATGTTTTTGATGGAATTGAAATACGGGTCCAAACTTCTGGTATTGGTAATTACGAATATGCTGTTGGTAATCCAGAAGGGCCCTATCAAGAGAGCAATTATTTTAACAATGTATCTTCCGAAACAAGTTCGATTTATGTTCGAGACAAAAATGGTTGCGGAATAGACGAGTTTATAATAGTCAATACAAGGGGTTTTCCTAAGTATTTTACTCCCAATGGTGATAGTATTAATGATTTTTGGCAATATAGACCTGCGGATGGCGATGATTTTAGTTTGATTTCAATAGATATTTATGATCGATTTGGTAGACTGATTAAGCAAATAACGCCTAATTCGATTGGATGGAATGGAACAAAGGATGGTAGCAAATTACCATCTTCAGATTATTGGTATAAAGCAGTTACTTCTGATGGCACTTTGTTTTATGGTCATTTCACACTAAAAAGATAAGTACTAATGAAACATAAATTAATGTTAAAAAGAAGAAGAAGTATAATATGATTTTTAACTTTAAGCTATGAAATATTTATTATTATTTTTATTAATCAACCTAAATTCATGTAAACATGATACAGATAAAAAATCTAATGTATCATTGGCTAAAAATGATAATT
This sequence comes from Algibacter sp. YIN40, assembly GCF_057219435.1. Taxonomy (NCBI): domain Bacteria; kingdom Pseudomonadati; phylum Bacteroidota; class Flavobacteriia; order Flavobacteriales; family Flavobacteriaceae; genus Algibacter; species Algibacter sp. YIN40. The sequence continues at coordinate 44,531 of NZ_JBXVVC010000005.1, forward strand.
CTCAGTATAATCTGGAAGTATACGATTTTAATGGATTTAAGAAGTTCTTAAATAAGATGGATGATAAAGTCTATGTCATTAACTTTTGGGCTACATGGTGTGCGCCATGCGTCAAAGAATTACCATATTTTGAAAAATTAAATCAGCTATATAAAGAGGACAATATAGAAGTTATTCTGGTGAGTTTAGATTTTCCACATCTTTATGAATCTAAATTAAAACCTTACATCAAGGAAAAGAATTTACAGTCTAAGGTTATTGCATTAGATGATGTGGATATGAATACTTGGATACCGCAGGTTAACGAAAATTGGTCGGGGTCGATTCCAGCCACTATAATTTACAAAAATGAAAACAGTAAATTTTATGAGCAATCATTTAATTATACTGAACTTGAATCAGAATTAAAACAATTTTTAAATTAAATTAAAATGAAAAAGGTAATTAAATTAATTTCTGCAGCACTGGTCGCGCTTTTTGTGAGCGCATTCACTTTTAATAGCGATATAGGTGAAGGTTATAACATCGGGGATATAGCCGAAGACTTTTTCCTTAAAAATATTGATGGTAACATGGTTTCTTTATCTGATTATAAAGAAGCTAAAGGATTTATTATAACGTTTACATGTAATACTTGTCCGTACGCAGTGATGTATGAAGACAGAATACAAGCTTTAAATGAAAAGTATACACCAAAGGGTTATCCTGTAATTGCTATTATGCCGAATAACGTGCAAGTTAAACCAGGAGATGCATTACCCGAGATGAAAAAGAGAGCAGCACAAAAAGGATTTACATTCCCATATTTAATAGACCAAGAGCAAGCAGTGTATCCTAAATTTGGAGCAACTAAGACCCCACACATATATATATTAGAAAAAACGAAAAAAGGAAATGTTGTAAAGTATATTGGTGCAATTGATGATAACTATAGAGATGCTTCATCAGTAAAAGAACGATATGTTGAAAATGCTGTTGATGCTTTATTAAATGGAGAAGAGGTTTTGCAAAAAGAAACAAAAGCAATTGGTTGTTCTATAAAAGTATAATAAAACATCTTTTATTCTATAAAACCGAAGTGTAATACTTTGGTTTTTTTTCGTCTATATAATAAGATATGTTAATTTTGTAAAAAATATTTTAATGGAAGATTTAACTCAAGAAGAATGGGCAGAACAATTAGCATTAGATGGTAATGCTGTTGTTTTAGATGTACGTACGGATGCAGAGATAGCAGATGGTATCATTCCTAAGGCCATTCATATAGATATCTATAAGGGACAGGAGTTTGTAAATGATATAGAAGATTTAGACAAAAGTAAAAATTACTATGTATATTGTAGATCGGGTAACCGAAGCCATCAAGCTTGTCAAATAATGGAACAATTAGGTTTTGAGAATGCTTATAACCTTGAAGGAGGTATTCTAGACTGGACAGGGGATGTGGTTGATATAGATTAAAAGATTATTCAATGAGACAAATTTTGTTTTTAGCAGCTTTAGTTATATGCATTGGGTGCAAGAAAACTACCAATTCAAATGAGCAAACAAAAATAGTTTCTCCAGAAGAAATGCAGACCCTTTTGCACCTTGATGACGTGCAGATAGTAGATGTTAGAACTCCCGAAGAGTTCAAAGATGGTTATATTGAAAACGCACTAAATATAGATTTTTTATCTTCCGATTTTAAAGAAAAAATTAAGAAGTTAGATAAAGAAAAACCTGTAATAGTATATTGTCGCTCTGGAAAGCGAAGTTCTAAATGTACTGAAGTCCTCGTTGAGGCAGGTTTTAAAAAAATATATGATTTGGATGGTGGTTTTACTAAATGGAAGCAAAAGGACTAAAAGTCAATAATTAAAAAGGCTCTCAGATTTGAGAGCTTTTTTTATTTGCATCTTTGTGTTTTTTAAATAATATTTATTTTTTTGTTATATTTGAATTACTCCAAATTACGATCCTTTATCTTAAATGATTAAATTACATTTTTCATTTATTATACGTTTTATTACTCCCTAATCGATTTTTTAATAGCACTCTAGACTATACAATAGTGTATGGTTAACTAACCAATTAAATTATTTATTATGATTAAAAAAACAATTTCTTTAATTACCATGTTTGCTATGGTATTAAGTTTCGTGTCAACTTTAAATGCACAAGATGATAAATCCTATGCTATGTGGGAAAGTATTATGCTTACTCCAGATAATTCAAATGTTAAGACATTAAGTGACAATATGCGGGCACATAATGCCAAATATCACGCTGGGGGACCTTATGACGCAACTGTTTATAACATTACTACTGGGCCAAACTCGGGAAAAATAATTTGGATGATGGGACCAATGATGTTTAAGCATAATGATACGCGTCCAAGTGAAGATGGTCACGATGAGGATTGGAGCGGTAATGTGATGCCATATATTAAAAAAATGCATACCATTGAATATTGGAAACAAGATGATAAACTATCTAATACTTCTATGCTAGATGGGAATAATGACACGTATCCATTACAGTTTGTTCGCTACCACGAAATTGAAAAGGGAGAAGGGGCTTCGTCTGGAGTTTTCTTAGGTATGGTAAGTGCAACAATTAAAGCTATGGAAGGAGACAACCCTTGGGGCGTTTATTGGAATGAATTTAGACAAGGGGATTTAGGAAGACATGTTGCAACCGTTGGATTTATGAAAAACTGGGCTGAAATGGATGATGATAATAATTTTAAGGCAACATTCGAGAAAGTACATGGAAAGGATAAATGGCAGGCTTTTTTAGATTTGGGTGATCGCACTTTTTCAAATTCTTGGGATGAGGTATGGTCATATAATAAGCACATGAGTGGTAAATAATATATTTAGATAAAAATATCGACGAAAAACCTTTACAGCAGATAGCGGTAAAGGTTTTTTTGTTTTGTCTTGTTTTTGAGTTATTTAGCTTATATTTTTTTAACATAATGTCTTTTTTCTTAACTTTATAGAACTAAAACTTAACTAAAATTTCTACGTTATGAATATGATGAACGGTTGGCTGATTTTATCAATAGTAGCATTACTATTTTTAAGTATGTATATCTATGCTTATATATTTGTCTATTTTGAAAGAGTACAAAACAAAAAGCGCAAAAAAGAAGAACTTATTAATGAAGAATTAAAAGCTCAAGAAAGGCAAAGAAAGCAAGAATTAATTGATGAAAAAGTTAATAAAATAGCTGAACGAAGTAAACAAATAAAACAAGAGTTACGTCGTTTAGAGCAAATGAAATCTTCGAGATTGAAAACTCAAAAGGCTTAATAAGATTTAGTAGATTTTCTACTTTCAAATTGAAAATTAACTAAGACCCATTAAATTTAATTTAACGGGTCTTTTTTTATTAGGCTGTAATACTAATGTAATTAATTTTTTTGTTTTTTGAATGACATAATTAAAGCCATGCAATAGAATAAGTAAATAAACTTTTTCATATTTTATGATTTTTATAAAGATAGAATTTCCAAATGAGTACACGTGAAAATTATTTTGAAACAAATAAAACTACTTGGAACGAGAAGGTGAAAGTTCATTCCAAAAGTGCCATGTACGATATAGAAGCTTTTAAAAAAGGAAAGTCATCTTTAATGAAGTATGAATTAGAAGCTTTATGTGATGTAAAACATAAATCTTTGTTACACTTACAATGTCATTTTGGTCAAGATACTTTAAGTTGGAGTAGGATGGGAGCAAAATGCGTTGGAGTAGATTTAAGTGATGAAGGCATAAAACTTGCAAAAAAATTAAATACTGAATTAAATTTAGATGCCCAATTTATATGCTGTAATGTGCTTGATACGTCAAAATATATTGACAAAGCTTTCGATATTATTTATACAAGTTATGGGGTTATTGGTTGGTTGCCAGATTTAAAACCTTGGGGACAAATGATTGCTGAACGTTTAAAAAAAGGAGGTACATTTTTTATGGCTGAATTTCATCCCATAGTATGGATGTTTGATTATTTAGAAGATAAACCAATTATGAAATATGGCTACATGCAAGAAGATGTTATTTATGAAGAATATGAAGGTACTTATGCAAATCAAAAATCGAAAATGATAAGTAAAGAATATGGATGGAATCATGGTTTGGGTGAAGTTGTTTCAGCCTTAACCGAAGCTGGTCTGCATATAGAGTACTTAAAGGAGTTTGATGAAAGTCCTTATGATGTTTTACCAAATTTAACGAAAACGGATTCTGGGATGTTTATAACTGAAGATAAATTGTATCCTTTGATTTTCACATTAAAGGCAATTAAAGTTTAAGTTTTTAGATGTTTAATAATCAAAGTTGGTTAAAATTTTTTCAAAGCTAAGATAAAAAGATAGATGGTTTAATGGTTTTTTTCTTTCAATAACTCTTTAGGAAATTGAGATTGAAATCTTTTTAACCTTGGTATTGATACGTTTCTTATATAACCATTATTTGGATGCAAACGTTCATAGTTTTGGTGGTAGTCTTCTGCAATCCAAAATTTTTGAAATGGGTAAACTTCCGCAGCAATTTTCGCATTTAATTTTTTAGTTAAAGCTTCTTTTTTCTCTAAAATAATTTGCTTTTGTTCATCATTTTGATAAAAGATAATAGATCGATATTGAGATCCTCTATCTGGACCTTGGCCGTTTACTTGTGTAGGATCTTGTGAAGCAAAATAAACATCTACTAAAGTAGCGAAACTGACAATCTTAGGATCAAAAATAACTTCTACTGCTTCTGCATGCCCTGTTCTTCCTGTATTGCTGGATTCATATGTTGGGTTTGTACTATGCCCACCAGAATAACCATTTATTACTTCATCAACACCTTTTACACTTTCATAAACAGCTTCTACACACCAAAAGCACCCACTAGCGAAATAGGCTTTTGCCTTACCATTTTGTATTGGAACTTCAACTGGCATAGCATTTATAACTGCTTGTTGTTTGGGATTAACTTGAGCAGTATTTTGGCAACTAAATAATAAAGTTATTAGTAAGGTGTATATAAAACTTTTCATCTTAAATTGATTTTGTTTATTCAATAGACGTTATAAAACTAAAAACCTTATTAATATTCGATATCATTAAAAAAATATTTGTACAAATAATTACATAATTTATTATCTTGTTGATAAATAAAGTCATTACTATAAAGTATAATTACTCTAACAAAAAACCACCCTAAACATGAAAACTTTTTTAAGCCTCTTTATTATAACCTGCTTCACTACTTCAATGCTTTCTCAAGATAATGCTTTTTGCGGCACAGATGCTATTCACAAAAGTTTGATAAATGTGGATGCAGCTTATAAGGCAAGATTTGAAGCAAATCAGCAAAAAATTAAAAGTAACATCCAAGTTAACAAGATTAGTGGAAAATTTACTACAACTCAATATACTATTCCCGTTGTTGTGCATGTTATCCATTTAGGCGAAGCAATTGGCACAGGAACCAATATAAGTGATGCTCAGATACAAAGTGCTATTGATAATTTAAATGTTGCTTATTCAGGTTCTGGAAGTTATATAACCGATATGAATATTGATTTTGTCTTAGCTAAAAGAGATGGAAACTGTAATCCTTCTACTGGTATTATAAGAGTTGATGGATCTGGCACATCTGATTATGCAACTGCAGGACTTACTTATAATGGTGAAGGTAGTGATAATGAGTTATTAATAAAAAACCTTAGCAAGTACCCTAAGGATGAATTTTATAATATATGGATTGTAAGTGAGATAAATGATAATGGCGGTGGTTCTGGTACTCAGGGATTTGCTTATTTTCCTGGTGCTCCTTCTAATGTTGATGGCTCTGTGATATTGTATAATGCTTTTGGGTATGATCCTACTAATTCACTAGGCTATAATTTAAAATCATACACAAATTATAATGTTACTGCAATACATGAACTCGGTCATGCTTTAAATTTGTTCCATACATTTGAAGGCGATGATTCTGATGATGATGATACAGCAGATCAATGCCCTGTAAACACAAACCCAAGTATCGATGGTGATGCATGTGCAGATACAGACCCTCATAGGAGAGACGATGGAAATTGTGGAAGTACAGGACAAACTTGTGGTGGAGCGGGAACAGATCTAGCAGATATTGTAACTAACTTTATGTCTTATTCTAATGATAATTGTCAAGTAAAATTTTCAGTTAACCAAAGAGATAGAGCAAGAACAGCTTTGGAAACTACCCGTAGTACTTTAATAATTTCGCCAGGGGGATTAGTTCCTTCCAATTCGCCAACAGCTACCTTATCATCAACTCCAATAACTCAGGATGTTGCAAATAGTTTTGGTATGGGAGTATTTAGCTTGTCAATTGATTCTGCAATTTTTGGATCCGGTGGGGCAGTAGCTGAAGGAGGTTATCATGACAATTCTTGTAGCCAGTTTGATATAGGTAGTGACACTATGTATAGTATTAGTGTTTCAACAGGAGCAACTAATAATCAAGATGTAAAAGTTTATATTGACTATAATAATGATGGAGATTTTAATGATTCTGGAGAGGATATCTTTAGTAATAATGATGCACAAATCCATTCAGGCAATTTTAGTGTACCTTCTATATCTTCTAGTGTGGTTGCTAATACTGAATTATGGTTAAGAGTAGTTAGCGATTGGATAGCGAATTCAATTTTGGGACCAGATTACTCTCCTCAATATGGTCAAGTTGAGGATTTCTCTGTAGTAATATCTAATACCTTAAGTGCTGATAGTAATACGCTATCGAATGAATTGTTGAAAATATTCCCTAACCCTAATAATGGAGAGTTTACTTTAAATTATCGCGGGACTTTAAGCTTGGAACAATTGAGAGTATATAATATTATTGGAAAGGAAATAACTTCGTTATCACTAAAGAATTTTAATAATAGTAAAAAAATAAACTTATCAGGGATTCAATCTGGAATGTATTTTGTTGAAATAAAGTCAGGAGAATCTGAAGTTATTAAAAAGATTATAATAAAATAAAAAAAGCCTTCAGAAAATTGAAGGCTTTGAAATATATGTTTAAAAAAATGTCTTAAAGTTTAGAAAACATTTTTTCCATTTTAGATTTTTGTTCTTCAGCTAATACAGCATCAACTAAAATACGTCCACTATGCTCATCTGTAATTACTTTTTTACGAGAAGCAATTTCAACCTGAACTTGAGGCGGAATAGTAAAGAAAGAACCTCCAGAAGCACCTCTTTCAATTGGCACAACAGCAAGTCCGTTTTTTACATTTTTACGGATTCTATTGTATGCGTATACTAATCGCTCTTCTAATTGCGTTTTATATTCTTCAGATTTTCCAATTAACGCTTTTTCTTCCTTTTCAGTTTCAGCTAAAATAGCGTCTAACTCTCCTTTTTTATGCTTAAGGTGATTGTCACGCTCTTTTAAACGTTCTTTGGTTTCAGCAATAACCTCTTTTTTCTGTTCTATTTGAGCTTTAAACTCTCTTATATGCTTATCAGCTAGTTCAATTTCTAATTCCTGAAATTCAACCTCTTTAGTAAGGGAGTTATATTCTCTGTTATTTCTAACATTTTTTTGTTGCTCTGTATATTTTTTGATTAGCGCTTTTGCTTCTTCAATAAGATTCTTTTTAGAAGTAATATCGTTATCAACTACCTCTAAATTTGAAACTAATTTTTCTAATCTTATGTTTAATCCAGCTACTTCATCTTCTAAATCGCGCACTTCTAAAGGAAGTTCTCCGCGAACGTTTCTTATTTCATCAATGCGAGAATCGATTAATTGTAAATCGTATAAAGCTCTTAAACGCTCTTCTACAGTTGCTTCTTTCTTTTTAGCCATACTTTAAAAATACTTAACAGGATTGGTATTTGTGTTCGATAAAACGACTGCAAAATTAGTAATTTTTTTTGTTAAATATGCTACTAAAAGATTTTTTGTGAACTGTTCGCTCTCATAATGTCCAATATCAACTAAAAGGATGCTATTTTCGGCAGTAAAAAAGTCATGATACTTCAAATCAGCAGTTACAAAAGCATCGGCACCAGAAGCCTTGGCGGCTTGTATGGCAAAACTACCAGAGCCTCCTAAAACGGCAATTTTTTTAATGTTTTTATTAATGAATGCTGAATGTCTAATGGCTTTCGTATTCATTTTGTTTTTTAAATAACCTAAGAACTTAGATTCATCCATTGGTGTTTTATGCTCTCCAATCATTCCCATCCCTATGTTTTGATTTTTATTTTCGATTGTTGTTATTTCATAAGCGACTTCTTCGTATGAATGTGATTGGAAAAGAGTTTTAAGCACTTCGGATTCTAAATGCTTTGCAAATGTTACTGTAATTTTAGTTTCGCTCTCAGAGTGTATTTCACCCTTTTTACCTTTAGTTGGTGATGATTGCTCGTTCCCATTAAAGGTTCCATAACCTTCAACATTAAAACTGCAATCGCCATAGTTTCCAATATTCCCTGCTCCTACATTGAATAAATCTGTTCTTAGTTTTTCGGCTTCATCTTTGGGGACATAGGTAGTCAGTTTTTTTATAGTTTCACTTTGTGGAATTAAGATACGCCTGTTTGTTAATTCTAACTGATTACAAATCATATTATTCACACCAACTGATGCATTATCTAAAGCTGTGTGCATACTGTAAATCGCAATTTCATGCCTTATGGCTTTCATCACCACACGTTCTACATAGGTTTTACCTGTAAGTTTTTTTAATCCTTTAAAAATAATGGGGTGAAAACTAATAATAAGATTACACTTTTTAGAAATAGCTTCGTCTACAACACTTTCAAGTGTGTCCAGAGTTACAAGGACTCCGGTAATTTTGGCATTTTTGTCACCAACCAAAAGACCAACATTATCGAAATCTTCGGCATAGGCCAATGGTGCAAGTTCTTCTAAATGATTTAAGACGTCTTGAATAACCATATTATTTATTGAGATGGGTTATAAAACAAATATAAATATTATATTTTCGCTATGGTGAAAATATTACGATACATATTATTTCCTATTGTGCCTATATATTATTTGGTAACCTGGTTGCGAAATAAATTTTATGATTTCGGTATAAAAAAATCAACCACTTATAATTTACCCATAATCTGTGTCGGCAATTTAAGTGTTGGTGGAACAGGAAAAACACCTATGATTGAATATTTGATTAGGCTTTTAAAGGAAGATTATAAAGTGACCACATTAAGTAGAGGTTATAAAAGAAAAACGAAGGGTTTTCAATTGGCTAATATAAATTCTACCAGTACATCAATTGGGGATGAACCATTTCAGCTTTATAATAAATTTAAAAAGGATATCGATGTTGCCGTAGATACTAATAGAAATAATGGAATACAAAAGTTGCTTGCTATTGCGAACCCGCCAGAGGTTATTTTGTTAGATGATGCTTTTCAGCATAGAAAAGTAAAAGCTGGTTTAACTATTATGTTAACCACATACGAAAATCCTTATTTTAATGATATTGTTTTGCCTACGGGTAATTTGAGAGAGCCTAGAAGTGGTGTTAATAGGACGGATGTAATAGTCGTGACTAAATGTCCTGAAAATATTTCTATAGCTGATAAAAAAGCTATTTTAAATCGTATTAATCCGCAAAATAATCAGCACGTGTTTTTTAGTTCAATTGCTTATTCAGATTTTGTTTTTTCTTCGGAAGGACAGAAAAGCTTGATTGAATTAAATGAATTTACTCTGGTTACGGGTATTGCGAATGCAAATTCTTTGGTTGAATTTTTGAAAGCAAAAAATCTAAAATTTAGTCACCTAAATTTTCAAGATCATCATGTATTTACTTCTGGCGATATTAATGATATTGAGAATGAGGAATTAATACTTACAACAGAAAAAGACTTTATGCGCTTAAAACAATATGATTCACTAAAACATAAACTGTTTTATTTGCCAATTCAAGTGGGTATAGATAAAGAGACTAATTTTAGTAGTCTGGTGGAAAGTTTTGTTAAAAGCTACAACTAAGCAGATTTATTGGATTTGTTATTAGATTTTAATGCATTAAACAGTTTTTTCTCGAACTCTTCCTGTTTAAATGGTTTCGGAATAATGTCTGTAAATCCTGCTTCATCAAACTCATGCATTTTATCTTCTATAGTCACAGCTGTAAGTGCAAAAATAGTAAGCTCTTTATCGAATGTTCTAACAATCTTAGTAGCTTCAATACCGCTAATACCTGGCATGTGAATATCCATTAAGATAATGTCGTAATTACTTGTTTTTATCATATCTACGGCATCTTCACCATTATCAATGATATCACATTTAAGATTCATTTTAGTTAGAATCTTTTTGGTAATCATCTGGTTTATCTTATTGTCTTCTACCACTAAAATTTTCACTTTAGTTAAGTCAATCTCGTTATTCTCATTAAAGTAAGAAGGTTTCTTATCAACTACTTCTTCTTTAGAGGTGTATTCTAAAGGAATTTCAAAATAAAATGTTGTACCCTTTTTTAGCTCACTTTTTAAATAAATTTTTCCTTTTAAAATATCGATTAAACCTTTTACAATAGATAAGCCTAAACCTGTACCTCCATATTTTCTATTGATTTGTATAGAACCTTGAGAAAAGCTTTCAAACATGTTTTCTTGCTTTTCTTTACTAATACCAATACCGTTGTCCTCTACTTCAAAACGTAGCGTGTAAGTATTGTCTTTTTGATCAATTTTATAAACACGTATCCAAATATCTCCATCTTTTGTGAATTTTATAGAGTTTCCAATAAGGTTTATGAGAATTTGAGATATTTTTAACTGATCTGCAATAAAATTTTGGGGTAAGTCTTTATCGAACTCAAAATGAATTTTTATGTTATTGTCTAATGCTGAATTATTTAAAGCTAAAACAATATTCTTTATTTTCTTTTTTAAGTTGAAAGATTCAGGCTCAATTTCGACTTTGTTTGCTTCAATTTTATTAATTTGAAGAATATCATTTATAAAAGTTAATAGATAATCTCCTGAGAATTTAAGCGATTTTAAATGCTGAACTTGCTCTGGTTTAGGGTTTTCATCCAGTAACATATTACTCAATCCAGTAACTGCGTATAACGGTGTTCGAAGCTCGTGCGTTACAGTTGAAAGGAAGTTAGCTTTTGTTTTAGAGGCTAATTCGGCTTTTTCTTTAGCAATAATAAGTTCACTATTTTTCTTGTGAAGCATATTATTAGTTTTCAAACGAATGTTGTTGTTTTTATATAATGACAAGGTTAATAATGACAGGATAGTTATTAAAGCGACACTTAATATTGAGATAAGATTACCTAAATCATTTTTGCTATTCGCTTCAGCTAATTCTTCTTTTTGTTTTTTATTACTCTCAATTTGGTCATTGATTAAATACTGAATTTTTTTCTCAGGAGAAAGATTTTCACGTTTGACCAAACGGAGTGAATCGGATATTTTTAAGTGCGTTTTCAGATAGTCATTCGACGATTTATAATCCTCTTGTTTATAATGTATTTCGCTAAGTGCTAGATATAATTCACTCAAAATATCGGCGTAGTTATATTCTCTAGCAATTTTTAAGCCTTCGTTGGTAAACACTAATGCTTTATCTGTATCTCCTTGTGCTAAAGATATTTTTGCAAGATTGGCTAAATCGTTACTTTCTGTTCTTTGTAAATTGAATCTTTTTGCTAAAGAAATTGATTGTTCAAAATGTATTCTGGCATTTTTAAGATCTCCTAATTTTATATAGGCTAAGCCTTCACAAAATAGAACTTCTGCCATATTTTTTTCAAGGCTTTCTTCTTCAAATTTTGTGGTTGCTGCTTTATAAGAATCTAATGCCGCATAATATTCTTTTTTCTTTAAATAGATGTCTCCAAATATCTTATATGAATCACCAATATTAATGTTATCATTAATAAGTCTTTGGATTTCTACAGCTTTGTTAAGAGATTTAATTGCCTGATCTTCTTCCTCTATTAATAATTGAAGTTTTCCTTTTGTGGCATGAATAATTCCAATGCTAACTTTGTTATCTATTTTTTCGGCTAAAATTAAAGCTTCATCAAGCTTTTTTTGTGCTTCGAAGTAATTGTAGCTGTCAACATCTTTTTTAGATTCAGAGATATGATAATCAATGCTGTTTTGAACCATTTCTGGATCATCACTAATCGACTTTTGAGAGTACATAGCTGCTGCTGTAAGCAAAACTAATGTAAGTATATAGTGCTTAATTTGGGACATTATAACGCTTAATTAGAGACAAATATAATTATTTTATCGATAAAACACCCTTTTTTTCCGATAAATTGCACAATAAGTCAATAATTCTCTGAGAATAACCAGTTTCATTATCGTACCAACCTATAATTTTTACCATGTTACCTATAACCGAAGTCATTTGAGAATCAAAAATGCAAGAATGGGTATTTCCAACAATATCTATAGATACAATTGGGTCGTTTGTGTATTCAATAATCCCTTTGTAATGATTTTGAGACGCCAATTTAAAGGCTTCGTTAATTTCTACTATTGAAACGGTTTTTTTTACATTGAAAGTAATATCTGTTAAAGATCCATTTATTACAGGAACTCTTATGCCGCAACCTCCAATAACATCGGACAAATCGGGGAATATTTTTGTTAGTGCTTTGGCCGCACCAGTGGTTGTTGGTACAATAGATTGACTTGCAGCTCTAGCGCGTCTTAAATCTCTATGTGGTTGATCGTGTAAACTTTGATCGGTGGTGTAGGAGTGAACCGTAGTAATATAAGCTTGGTTTACACCACAAAGTTTATTTATAACATTTATCATTGGAGCAGCGTTGTTTGTGGTACAAGACGCGTTCGAAATAATAGTTTCAGATCCATCAATAATCGCATCATTAACGCCTAGTACAATTGTTTTAATGTTGTTTTCAATTGGAGGAACGCTTAAAATTACACACTTTGCGCCATTAGAGATATGATTTTGTAAATCCTTGGTAGTTTTGAACTTGCCACTTGATTCAATAACAAAATCAACATTAAAAGGTTTCCAGTTAATATGCTTAGGGTGACTTTCTTTAAGTAGTGAAATAAGTTTATTATTAACATCTAGTTTTCCAGCATCAAAAGAAATATTTCCATTAAAAATACCATGAACACTATCATACTTTAAAAGATGGCTTAATGTTTTGCCATCGGCTAAATCATTTATTGCAACTACTTGAATATTTGGTTGATTTTCTAGAAGTCTAAAAACACGTCTTCCTATTCTTCCAAAGCCGTTTATAGCAACATTAATCATAATTTAATTAATGTGTTTTTGCGCTCTGTAAGATGAACGCACTAATGCACTACTTTCAACATGTCTAAAGCCCAATTCCAATCCTATTTCTCGATACTCATCAAACTGGTCTGGATTAATAAATTGTTTTACAGGTAAATGCTTTTTACTTGGTTGAAGGTATTGACCTATAGTAACAACATCAACATTATTTTCTTTTAAATCATGAAGTGTTTCAATAACTTCTTCACGGCTTTCGCCTAAGCCTAGCATAATTCCAGATTTAGTTCTTCGCTGGCCTTGTTGCTTTAAATACTTTAAAACATCCAAACTTCTATCATATTTTGCCTGTATGCGTACTTCACGAGTTAAACGTCTTACGGTTTCTATATTATGCGATACAACTTCAGGTTCGACATCTATAATTCTATCAATATGTTGCTCGATTCCTTGAAAATCTGGAATAAGTGTTTCAAGTGTCGTTTCAGGATTCATTCTACGAACAGCTTTTACAGTTTCACTCCACATAATGCTCCCCATATCTTTTAAATCATCTCTATCAACACTGGTTAGAACCGCATGTTTTATTTGCATGATTTTTATCGAACGTGCTACTTTTTCGGGCTCATCCCAGTCAACGGTTTCTGGCCTTCCTGTTTTAACCCCACAAAACCCACAAGAACGTGTACACACGTTACCTAGAATCATAAAAGTTGCTGTTCCTTCTCCCCAGCACTCACCCATGTTAGGACAACTACCCGAAGTACAAATTGTATTGAGTTTATATTTATCAACTAAACCTCGTAATTCTGTATATTTTTTACCAGTTGGTAACTTGACACGAAGCCATTTTGGTTTTGCTTGTCTCTCTGGTAATATGTTTGAAGTGGTTTCTGTATTCATACTTTAACAATGAAGCTGCAAAGATACAAAGTATTCTATTTATAATTCCCTAAATCTATCTTTGATAGCCTATAGGAATTGAAGTGTAAAAAGGAAAACCTATTTAGCTTGACTTATAATATTTGCTAATAATTTTTTTGCACGCAATAGCTTCACTTTTACATTATTAATAGGTTCGTTAAGTTCCTTAGAAATTTCTTTGTAACTCAATTCTTGGAAGTATCTTAGATTGATTACTTTTTGGTAATGCGGTTTTAACTTTTTAATATCTCGAAGTAATTTTGCTAAATGTTGCTCTGTTATAAGTTTGTCTTCGGGAGTTGGTGATTCATCTAAAACTTGAAAAAGACCGCGATCATCTTTTGTAATAACTTGAGTAATGGAGTTTTTCTCTTTTCTGAGTAAGTCAATATGAATATTCTTTGATATAGCAATTAGCCATGTTTTAAAATTATAAGATTCATCAAAAGTTGAAATTTTATCAAAAGCTTTTGAAAATGCACGAATAGTAACATCTTCGGCATCATTTTCATTTTGAATCCGTTTTAATTGAAAGCCATATACATCATCCCAATATAAATCTAAAAGATAATTAAATGCTTTTTGATCATTCTCTTTGGCACGCCTAATAGCTTCTTCTATTTCCAATGATTTGGTTTTGATACGATATTATTTATAAATATAAATAATTGAACAGTAACTAAGAAAATTTCTAAGAAAGGAAGTAAAATTAATAAATCTGTTTCTTTTAATTTTTTTGATGAAAATCCAATTACAATATACTGAATTAATAGTCGCAACAATAACAAACCAATTACGAATGGCCATTTAAATATTGAAATTAAAAGAATAGAAGCAAAAACCCAAAATAAGAGATTAAGAAAATATGATAATGCCAATAGTAACTTATGTTTTCGTTTATAATGTTTAGCAGTAGAAACATGACGCCTCTTTTGATTAATCCAAGATTTAAAGTCCCTTTTGGGCACCGATTCTGTAAAACTTTTTTCTGAAAAGCAAATGGACGTATTATCTTTTGTAGCGACTTGATTTATAAATAAATCGTCATCACCAGATTTAATATTCATGTGCTCCATAAAGCCATTAGCACTAAAGAAGGAAGCTTTTTTGTATGCTAAATTTCTACCAACACCCATGTAAGGAATACCAATTTTGGCAAACGAAAAGTATTGAATGGCAGTTGTTAATGTTTCGTACCTAATGAGTTTATTTAAAAGCGAATTTTTAATTTTGGAGTGTGCTCCATAACCTAAAACTAAAGAGGTTTTGTTACTAAAATGAGCACTCATTTCTTTAATCCACTTATTAGAAACTGGTTTACAATCGGCATCCGTAAACAAAAGAAAATCATGCTTTGATGCTTTTATACCAAGTGTTAGTGGGTATTTTTTATTACCCCAAAAAGCTTCAATGGGCTTGACATCTACAATTTTTATGTGTGAACATTTGTTTTTGAAGTTTTCCATAACCTCCAGAGTCTCATCATGGGAACCATCATTAATTAAAACGATTTCAAATTCAGGATACTCTTGATTTATTATGGCTGGTAAAAATTGGCGTAAATTTTCAGCTTCATTCTTAGCACAAACTATTAAAGAGACAGCAATGTTTTTTTGAGTAGATTTTTTACTTTTCGAGAATGCGAAGCTTCCATAGATAAAAAGATAAGAAGAAACTTGAAGACATACAACTACAATAAAACTGTAGAATAAAATATCAAGAATGGTCATAAGACTTTAAGAATGTTGAGGTTCTTCGCAATCGCTAAATTGGTCAGGTGTTTTTCCGCAAAAGCCACAGGCTTCTCCTTCTTTATTTAGCATGGTATTTTGACTAGCGCAAGTTCCAGCAAATTTACCATCCTTTTTCGCCCAAATTTTAATAGCAATTCCTGCAATTCCTAGACCTAGTAAAACAAACGTAATTAAAAAAAGTTTCATCTAAATATTTTTTACAAAGATAACGTTTTTACTATGTAAATTTAATAAGCCATAACCTGAAATGCGATGTGACCAAATTATTTTTTAGTGTCTAATTATTAATTATTTGTACTTTTAAAAATACTAACCAATTAAAATTATTTAATTATGAGAAAATTATTTGCAGAGTTTTTTGGAACCTTTTGGCTTGTTTTTGGGGGCTGTGGAAGCGCAGTCTTTGCAGCAGGTTATCCTGATTTAGGAATTGGATTTGTTGGAGTTGCTCTAGCGTTTGGTCTAACTGTTTTAACTATGGCTTATGCTGTAGGACATATTTCTGGTGGTCATTTTAACCCAGCGGTTTCTCTTGGATTATGGGCTGGAGGAAAATTTGAAGCCAAAAATTTACTTGGATATATAATTGCGCAGTTAGTTGGTGCTATTGTAGCTGCAGGAGCTTTATATTTAATTTTAACTAATAAATCTGATTTTGTATCAATTGGAGGTTTTGCCGCTAATGGTTACGGTGATTTATCTCCAGATGGTTATTCAATGACTGCAGCTTTAATTGCTGAATTCTTGTTAACAGCATTTTTCTTATTAATTATCCTAGGAAGCACGAATGATAGAGCACCTAAAGGATTTGCTCCAATTGCAATAGGTCTTGGGTTAACTTTAATTCATTTAATAAGTATTCCTATTACGAATACATCTGTAAACCCTGCGCGCTCAACAAGTCAAGCGTTGTTTGCAGGTGGTGAATTTACATCACAGCTTTGGTTATTCTGGGTTGCGCCAATAGCAGGTGCTATTTTGGCAGGATTTATTCATAAGACTTTATTCGACAAAGAATAATTAGAAACAACAGTATAAAAATAAAAGAGTCTCCACTAATAGTGGAGACTCTTTTATTTATTTTAAGCTATATTTTATTGCAAACTTATTGTTGCAACCGAGTTTTCCAATGAAGCTATATTATTACCACCTTTTGGCTCTATGGTTATATTTAGAGCAAGTGCATTTTCGGTAAATGGCATAGCTCTAAGCCTTCTATCAGCCTTATCTAAAATACCTAGATTTACCATTTTACCTTGTAGTTCTGCCCAAATTTGATAGCATTGTTCTTCAGGTAATTCTGGTAGTGATACAATGTCAATCATTGACGTTTTTTCCTTGGGGTTTATGTATGCAACAGTTTTTAAGTCTTTGGCTCTCTCATTTCCTTTAATAATGTACTTTTCAGTTTCAGGATTGTTAAGCTTTAGTAATTGTCTCAAAACATTATCGAGCATCATATTATTCTTCGCAATATCGCCACGTAAATCTTCAATTTCATTATCTACAATTAAAGATTCATTCTGCAATACTTTATTTTGATTGTAAAAATAAATTGAAGTTCCAGCGAAAATTAAAGCGGCAATACTAGCGGCAACACTAAATTTATACCAAGATTTATATTTTGTCCTTTTATTTAAATTAACAACAGGTTTTTCATCAAGTTCATCTAAAATATTTTTTAAGATGCTTTTAGGAGCTTCAACAGCTCTACTTTTAGCAACCACTTCTAGATTGAATTGTAACGTGTTATAAGCATTCTGTACTTCTGGGTAATTTGAAATATAAGTTTCAACCATTTCTGCTTCGGCAGAAGTAGTTTCACCTACCAGATATTTTTCTAATAGGCCAGAATTTAAAAAAGTAGTTATTTTCTCATTCATGACTTTGTTTAGTTAAGGATTGTAAATTTTTTTCAATTCACGCAATCCAATTTTTAATCTCGATTTTATAGTACCTAGCGGAATACTTAATTCTTCGCTAGCTTCTTGTTGAGTCATACCCTCAAAAAAGAGCGCATTAATCACTATTTGATATTTTTCATCTAAGGTTTTTAGATGTTTTTTAATATCTAAAACATCTTGATTTAACTCATTCGATGTTATTTTATATACGGATGAAGTCTCGATTTGGACTTCTTTATCTTTTTTATTCTTAAAGGATCTTATTTTATCTATAGCTGTGTTATAGGCAATTCTGTATAACCAAGTAAAAAGTTTTGCTTTACTAGAATCATATTTTTTAGCATAACGCCATATTTTTATAAAACTTTCTTGAAGTACATCTTGTGCGGTATCATCATCTGAAATTACTTTTTTAATTACGCCGTACAGGGAATCAGCATAGTTTTCATATAGTAGCGTCATAGCTTTTTTGTCACCCTTTTCAAGTAAGCTTACTATTTCCTTTTCTATTGCTGAAATCAAATGTTGTAGGTTTTAAAGTATTATTTTCTGAAATTTAATGAGACCAAAGTTAGAAATTTCTTTTTTATCATAAGATATTTACTTCAGCTTCTATAGAAATTCCGAATAACCTTTTAATCGTTTTTTGGATTAGTTTTGAGAGATTTAAAATATCAATTCCCTTGGCATTACCATAGTTAACAAGTACAAGAGCTTGTTTTTTATGAACACCATAATCACCAAAGCGTTTGCCTTTAAAGCCTGCTTTTTCAATGAGCCACCCAGCCGGAATTTTTACCATATCTTCTGAGACTTGGTAACTAGGCATGTCTTCAAAATTTTGGAGCAATGTGTGATAATGTGATTTTGGAACCACTGGATTTTTAAAAAAACTTCCACTGTTTCCAATTTCTTTGGGGTTTGGCAACTTACTTTCTCTTATAGCAATAACTGCTTCAGAAATATTTTGAATCGTTGGATTGGTAAATCCCATATAATCCAATTGCGACTTTATGCTACCGTAATTAATATGAAGACTATGTTTTTTTTTGGTCAACTTAAAAATGACACTCGTAATTATATATTTTCCCTTGGCCTCATGTTTAAAAATTGAGTTTCTATAATCAAAATGGCAATCATCCTTACCAAATGTAACAAGGGTGTTGTTTTCTATTGATAGTGCTTCACAGGAAACAAAGTGGTCTTTAAGTTCCACGCCATAAGCGCCTATATTTTGTATAGGTGCTGTACCTACATTACCAGGAATTAGCGATAGATTTTCTACTCCTCCGAAATCGTTTTTCAAACACCAAAGGACAAATTCATGCCAATTTTCGCCGGCATTGGCTTTAACTAAAACAAAATCTTCAGTTTCAGAGATGACTTCTTTTCCTTTTAAATTAATATGAATCACTAAACTGTCTTGATTTTTAGTGAGTAACATATTGCTGCCACCTCCCAAAACTAACTTGTTAGAATGTTCTTTTAAATTTAAAACATCTTTAAGTTTGTTTATTGAGTTAACAGAAGTAAAGTATTTCGCATTAACATCAATACCAAATGTATTGAAAGGTTTTAAAGATATGTTTTGGTTGATTTGCACTAGTCTTTATAAACTTTTAAGGCCTCTTTTAAAATTTTTACCGCTTTTACTAAGCTTTCTTTTTTAAGTACGTAAGCAATTCGAATTTGGTTTAAACCAACTCCAGGTGTAGAATAAAACCCACCAGCAGGAGCGACCATAATTGTTTCACCATCAATATCAAAACTTTCTAAAAGCCATTGGGCAAAATCATCTGAATTTTTCACAGGCAATTCCGCTATACAGTAAAAAGCACCTTTAGGTTTAGCAACTTTTACACCTTCAATTTTTTGTAATTCAGTAATTAAAGTATTTCGTCTTTCAACATACTCTTCAATTACTGCATCAAAATAACTTTGAGATGTTTCTAAGGCGGCTTCACTTGCAATTTGAGCCAAAGTAGGCGGACTTAAACGAGCCTGAGCAAATTTTAGCGCCGTTTCAATAACACTTTTATTTTTTGAAACCAAACAACCTACTCTTGCGCCACACATACTATATCGCTTTGATACCGAGTCAATCATAATTGCGTTTTCTTTTAAGCCCTCTTCTTGCATCACCGAATAGTGCACATTACCGTCATAAGCAAATTCGCGGTAAACTTCATCGGCAATTAAAAATAAATCATGTTTTTTAACGATGCTAGCGAGTTTTTTAATTTCTTCTTTTGAATATAAATACCCAGTTGGGTTTCCCGGATTACAAATTAAAATAGCCTTAGTTTTTGGAGTAATGAGTTTTTCAAATTCTTCAATAGGAGGTAATGCGAAGTTATCTTCAATTTTTGAAATTACTGGAATTACCTTTACGCCTGAAGCTGTTGAGAAGCCATTATAATTAGCATAAAATGGTTCTGGGATTATTATTTCGTCATCAACGTCCATAATGCTACCAAATACAAATAACAGAGCCTCACTACCACCGGTCGTTACGATAATGTCATTATGTTTTACCGAAATATCATGTTTTGAATAATAGGATGCAATTTTCTCCCTGTAAGTTTCAGATCCCTCGGACCTTGAATAAGCTAGAACTTCAATATTACTATTTTTAACAGCATCTAGTGCTACTTTAGGTGTTTTTATATCCGGTTGTCCAATGTTTAGATAGTAAATCGATTTACCGTCTTTAGTTGCTTGTTCTGCAAAAGGAACAAGTTTTCTAATGGGTGATTGAGGCATTAATCGCCCTTTATTTGAAATTAATGGCATTAAAAAAGTATTTAAGCTACAAAGTTGAGAAAATTATCTTAAAGTTTGTTTAAAAAATAGGGTGATCTGGTAACTCCTATCTAAAGATTCGTAAATTGAAAGTATAAAAATTATATTCTTCTAAATGAAACGTGTCTTTTGCCTATTATCCTTACTTATCTTTTTCTCACAAATCAGTTTTTCTCAAGGTAAATTTTTTATTCAGAATAAAACTAAATCGGATAAAATTAAGTTCAAGTTAATAAACAACCTGATTGTTATTCCTGTTGAAATAAACGGCGTTGAACTTTCTTTTCTTTTAGATACAGGTGTTAGTAAGCCAATTATATTTAATTTTTTGAATGTTTCGGACACCCTAAAGATTAAGGACACAGAAACTATTTTTTTAAGAGGACTAGGAGAAGGGAATTCTGTTGAAGCATTAAAATCAAAAAACAATATTTTTAGAATTGGTGATGCCATTAAATTAAATCAAGACTTATATGCAGTTTACAATTCTAAATTAAATTTCGCGCCTAGATTAGGTATTCCAATTCATGGCATTTTAGGTTTTGACTTACTCAAGGATTTGATAGTTGAAATTAATTATTCGAACAAATTTATTAGACTTACCGAACCGCAAAAATTTAGTTATAAAGATTGTAGAAAATGTGAGACATTACACCTAGAGTTTTATAATAATAAGCCGTATATAAATGCTAAAGTGAATATCAACGAAAAAGATATTCCAATT
Source organism: Algibacter sp. YIN40 (assembly GCF_057219435.1). NCBI lineage: Bacteria > Pseudomonadati > Bacteroidota > Flavobacteriia > Flavobacteriales > Flavobacteriaceae > Algibacter > Algibacter sp. YIN40. The sequence continues at coordinate 65,899 of NZ_JBXVVC010000005.1, forward strand.
AAATTATTAATTGATTCTGGAGGAAGTGATGCGCTTTGGTTGTTTGAAGATGATTCCTTAGGTATAAAAACGGATAACAAATATTTCCATGATTTTTTAGGTCATGGTTTGAGTGGAAGTGTTTATGGTAAGCGTTCAAGAGTAAAATCATTTTCTATTAATAACTTTATCTTAAAAAAAGTTAACGTTGCCTTTCCAGATTCAACATCTATATCTTTTGCTAGACGTTTTAAACATCGCAACGGAAGTATTTCTGGTAATATCTTAAAACGATTTAATATTATATTTGATTACCGAAGAGCTCTTGTTACTCTTAAAAGGAATGGATATTTTAAGGAGAAATTTAATTATAACAAAAGTGGCATAGAGCTAGCGCATGATGGTGTTAGACTAGTAAAAGAAAGAGAGGATTACATTCCTAAAGATTCAAATTCTGCTAATGACACTCAAAATGGTTCAAGAATAGTATTAGATACCCGCTATAAAATGTCCTTAAAACCTGCATACAGTATCGTAGAATTGAGAAAAGACTCACCAGCTCACAGAGCTGGATTGAAATTAGGTGATGTGATTTTATATATTAATGGTAAGCCAACACATCAATACAACCTGCAACGTCTTATGTATTTGTTTTATGGAGATACTGGAGATAGGATAAGGTTAAGAGTAGAAAGAAATGGTGTTGATATGAACTTTAGTTTTTATTTAGAAGACTTGTTCAAATAAAAAATCCGAATATTTCAATATTCGGATTTTTTATAATTTGCTTAGTAAAGTTTCTTATTGCTGAACAATACTTTTGTTTTTCTTCTCAAGTACGCTTTCTTTACTAGAATCAACAACTAAACCTTTAATTTTCAATGCAACAGTAGGTGTATCTGCATTAGAAATTACCGTAATTGTTTTTCTAATAGGATTTACTCTGTTGGTATCATATTTCACTTCAATTTCTCCAGTTTTTCCAGGCATAATTGGGTCTTTCGGTTTTTTGGGAATAGTACAGCCGCAACTTGAGCTTACTTTAGAAACTATAAGTGGTTCATCACCTGTGTTTGTAAATTCAAAAACTCTAACGCCATCAGAACCTTTTTCAATAGTACCATAGTCTATTGTATCAGATTTGAATTCTATTTTAGCTTGAGCATTTATCGCAAAACTTATTAATCCGATAAATAAAATAGTAATTAATTGTTTCATCTTTTCTATCTTTAAATTGTTAATAATTGTCATTTGTTATTAAGCTTAGTGTTTATCTAAACTTAAGGTTATTTTAGTACTAATAACATGTCAAACATACTCACATTTTTTGCAACCTACAAAATTTTTAGATGTAATGCATAAGTATTAACATATTCAACTTACTTAAAAGTGCATACAGCTTTAAATCTAAATATCTTAATTAATGTATTATACCAATACATTATATTGCCATGTATCTACTTTCACAGAAAAAGAAATATAAGTACTTTTGCACATCAATTGTCAAAAACTATTCCAAAGTATGCAAATTCCATCAAAATATGATGCAAGTCAGGTAGAAAACAAGTGGTATGACTACTGGATGAAGTATAACTATTTTCATTCTACTCCAGATGAAAGAGAGCCTTATACTATTGTAATTCCACCGCCAAATGTAACTGGAATCTTGCATATGGGACACATGCTTAATAATACCATACAAGATGTGTTAATTCGTCGTGCACGTTTATTAGGAAAAAATGCCTGCTGGGTTCCTGGAACAGACCATGCATCAATTGCTACTGAGGCGAAGGTAGTTGCAAAACTTAAGGAGAAAGGTATTGATAAAAATGATTTATCTCGTGATGAGTTTTTAAAACATGCCTGGGATTGGACAGAAGAGTATGGCGGGGTAATTCTAGAACAATTGAAGAAACTAGGGTGTTCATGTGATTGGGATCGAACCAAATTCACTATGGATGATGACATGAGTGAAGCCGTAATTAAGGTCTTTATCGATTTATACGAAAAAGGCTTGATTTATCGTGGTTACAGAATGGTAAACTGGGATCCAGAGGCAAAAACAACACTTTCTGATGAAGAAGTAATTCATGAAGAACGTCAAGGTGTTTTATACTATTTACAATATAAAATAGAAGGAAGTGATGAAAGTTTAACAATTGCTACCACACGTCCTGAAACTATTTTTGGAGATACAGCCATTTGTATTAACCCAGAAGATGAACGTTTTTCTCACTTACGAGGAAAGAAAGCCATTGTACCGATTTGTAATCGAATAATTCCTATTATTGAAGATGATTATGTTGATGTTGAATTTGGAACGGGATGCCTAAAAGTAACACCTGCACATGATGAAAATGACAAAACCCTTGGAGATAAACATAACTTAGAAGTTATAGATATCTTTAATGAAGATGCATCCTTAAATAGCTTTGGGTTGCATTATGAGGGTAAAGATCGTTTTGTTGTAAGAAAGGAAATTTCAAAAGAATTAAAAGAAAAAGGGATTTTAGTTAAAACCGAAGTTTACACAAATAAAGTTGGAACATCAGAAAGAACTAAGGCAGTTATAGAACCACGATTAAGTGACCAATGGTTTCTTAAAATGGAAGATTTAGTAAAACCAGCAATTAAATCAGTTTTAGTTGATGAAGATATAAAACTGTTTCCAAAGAAATTTGAGAATACCTACAGACATTGGATGGAGAACATTCGAGATTGGAATATTTCACGCCAATTAATGTGGGGGCAACAAATTCCTGCTTATTATTATGGTGATGGAAAGGAAGATTTCGTAGTGGCTGAAAATATAGAAGAAGCAGTATTAAAAGCAAGGGAGGCTGCTAATAACCCAAAGCTAACGGCTAACAACTTAAAACAAGATAAAGATACCTTAGATACATGGTTTTCTTCTTGGTTATGGCCAATTAGTGTGTTCGATGGAATTCGTAATCCTGAAAATGAAGAGATTAAGTACTATTATCCTACAAATGATTTGGTGACTGGACCAGATATTCTTTTCTTTTGGGTAGCACGAATGATTATTGCTGGCTACGAGTATAAAGATGAAAAGCCTTTTGAAAATGTATATTTAACAGGTTTGGTTCGTGATAAGCAACGCCGAAAAATGAGTAAATCATTAGGAAATTCACCTGATGCTTTAAAACTTATAGATGAGTATGGTGCCGATGGCGTGCGTGTTGGGTTGCTTTTAAGTTCTGCTGCTGGAAATGATTTAATGTTTGATGAAGCCCTTTGTCAACAAGGAAAAGGTTTTGGGAACAAAATATGGAATGCCTTTAGATTAATTCAAGGTTGGGAAATTGATGAAACTATTCCGCAGCCAGAGACTGCAAAAGTAGGTTTAGAATGGTATGAAGCTAAGTTTCAGAAAGCCTTAGTAGAAATTGAAGATCATTTTAGCAAATATAGGTTAAGTGATGCTTTAATGTCAATATATAAATTAATCATGGACGATTTTTCATCATGGTTATTAGAAATCATAAAGCCCGCATATCAAAATCCTATCGATGTTAAAACCTATGAATCTGTTATTGGAGCTTTTGAAAGTAATCTAAAGGTTTTACATCCTTTTATGCCATTTTTAACAGAAGAAATTTGGCAATTTATTTCTGAAAGAACTCCAGAACAAGCATTAATTATTGCAGAATGGCCAGAGACTAAAGCTATAAATGGAGATTTGATTACTGAGTTTGAATTTGCATCCGAAGTTATTTCTGGCATAAGGAATATCAGAAAACAAAAAAATATTTCTTTTAAAGATGCGATTGGTTTTTCAGTAATTAATAATGAAAAAGCGAATAGTACATTTAATGGCGTTATTGAAAAACTAGGAAATCTTAATAGTATTGAACAAACTTGTGAGGCAATAGAAGGCGCATTAACTTTTAGAGTAAAATCAAATGAGTATTTTATTCCAATGATAGGGGCTATTGATGTTGAAGCTGAAATAAAGAAACTTACTGAAGAGCTAAAATATACAGAAGGTTTTTTAAAATCGGTTCAAAAGAAATTATCGAACGAGCGTTTTGTTTCTGGAGCTCCAGAGCAAGTGGTTGCTAGCGAAAAGAAAAAAGAAGCAGATGCTTTGGCTAAAATTGAAACGTTAAAGGCTAGTTTGGCTAGTTTAGAATAAACACATGATTTATTTACTTTAATGATATGGCATCTCACTAATTTCCCTCAATATCACTAATATGATGCTCTAAAGCTTTTACAGAAATTTGAATTTCAACAATTAAAAGCCCTAGAGATATAATGAGGAAAATTAAAGCTAATCCAAATACCCAAATAGCAATGGTGTTCTGGTCTATGTAAATTAAAAACATAGTAAGTACACAAAGTAATAGGCTGCTTATTCCAAAAATTTGCATAGAGCGAGTTAGGTATAGACGTTTTTTAATATTCTTTATTTGTGCTATTAATATCGAATCTTTCTTCTGTAAATATTTATCATGTAAACTTCGTATTACAGAGGCATATGCTAAAAATCTATTGGTGTAAGCTAACATAATTAAAGATATAGCCGAAAACAAAAGAGCAGGGGTTGTAAGTGTTAATTCTTCCATAAAAATAACTATTGTTTTAAACGACTAAGTTATATAATTAATCAATAAATTTCATTTGGAATTTGGCGTTTTTAAATGGGAATTTTATCTTTCGTCGATGCAAGAAGACTTTTTACATTACCTCTGGAAGTATAAAAAAATGCAAATCAACCAACTAAAGACAGTACAGGAAGAATCTATAGTTATTAAGTCGGTAGGGGAGCATAATCATAATGCAGGCCCCGATTTCTTTAATGCACAATTACAAATAGGAAATCAACTTTGGGCGGGAAACTTAGAAATTCATATAAAATCATCCGATTGGTTTGTTCATAATCATGAACAAGACAAAGCTTATGATAATGTTATCCTTCATGTGGTTTGGGAACACGATACAGAAGTTTTTAGAAGCGATAATTCCCAAATACCCACATTAGAGTTAAAAAAGTATATATCAGAAATTGCTTTAGCCAACTACCATAAACTATTTTCAAACACGAAACAGTGGATAAATTGTGAAAATGAGTTTTCTAATGTTGAAGATTTTCTAATCCAAAATTGGCTAGAACGATTGTATTTTGAAAGATTAGAGCAGAAAGCAAAGGATATAGATAAATTGTTGTCAATATCTAATAACAATTGGGAAGCCGTCTTATTTAAAATGATGTCTAAAAATTTTGGATTGAAAGTAAATGGCGAACCATTTTTAAGTATAGCAAACTCCTTCAATTTTTCAATTATAAGAAAGTTATATAACAATCAAGTAGGTATGGAAGCACTACTTTTTGGACAAGCTGGATTACTTGATAAGGAGATTCAAGACAGCTATTTTTCTGAATTAAAGGAAGAATATAAATTTCTCCAAACTAAATTTCAACTAGTTAATAGGGGTGTGTTATCTGTGCAATTTTTTAGATTAAGACCTTCTAATTTTCCAACTGTTCGCTTGTCGCAATTGGCAACTTTATATTCAAAAGAACAGGGTTTGTTTTCTAAAATAATTGAAACAAATTCATTAAATGAATTTTATAAACTTTTTTCTGTTTCCACATCCATCTATTGGCAATCACATTATACATTTACAACTACTTCAAGAAAATCACAGAAAACGCTCAGTAAGGCGTTTATAGATTTACTCATTATTAATACGATTGTTCCAATAAAATTTGCCTATGCAAAATTTCAAGGAAAGCAATTAGATGAAGAAATCATTAATTTAGTTAATGACATAGCTTCAGAAAAAAACAATGTTATAAATAAATTTAATAACCTAAAAAAGGTGTCTATTTCTGCTTTGCAATCTCAGTCTTTGTTACAGTTAAAGAATAAATATTGTCAAAAAAATAAATGTTTAGACTGTGCTATAGGAAATTCATTAATATCAAGTAATAATGAATAGCCTGTTTAACAATTGTCATAAAACAAATAAATTATTGTACTATTTAAATAGTGCAATTAAAAGGCAAAGGAATATTAAATTTATAATTAAATTGCAGCATGAATAGTATTTATAAGCCATTACTTTTTTTTCAAAAGCATGGATATTACGTATGTCAGCGAATTGCCGATAGATTTGGTATTCGAGCAAAAGTAGTAAGAACATCATTCATGTACCTCACTTTTGTTACAGTTGGTTTTGGTTTTGCGCTATATTTGTTTTTAGCTTTTTGGATGCGAATTAAAGACTTAGTTTATACAAAACGTTCATCTGTATTTGATTTATGAACCCAATAATTCAGTTTTTTAGAACTAAAATATATACAGCCGTATTTTTATTGGTTGTTATCATGCTAATTGGGGTTATTGGCTATATCATGATTTCTGGCTATTCATGGATTGATGCCTTATATATGACCGTTATAACCATGACAACCGTTGGTTTTGGAGAAGTTGTACCTCTTGATGATGAATCAAAAATTTTCACAATTTTTTTAATTTTAGGAAGTATTGTAATTGTTGGTTATGCACTTTCTGTAATCACAGAATATATTTTGAGTAAAGATCATATTGAAGAATTAAAACATAAAAAGATGCAAAAAAAAATAGATGATTTTAAAAATCATGTAGTTGTTTGCGGTTACGGAAGAAACGGTAAGCAAACCGTAAGAAAATTATCTGCTTATAACAGACCTTTCGTTGTTGTTGAAAAGGATAAAGAAATGGAAGAACGTTTGCAGCTAGATAATGTGCCTTATGTTATAGGAAATGCAAACGAAGATGACGTGCTTTTGCAAGCTGGAGTTGATCGAGCGTCAAATTTTATTTCTGCGCTACCAAGTGATGCCGATAATTTGTTTGTGGTCTTATCAGCAAGACAAATGAATAAAAATATAAATATTATTAGTCGAGCATCACATGAATCATCCTATGCTAAGCTAAAATTTGCTGGAGCAAATAATGTAATCCTACCAGATAAAATAGGCGGTGATCATATGGCATCTTTAGTTGTTGTTCCTGGTTTAATGGAGTTTATAGACAATTTATCAATAGTTGGTAAATCAAATATCAATATTGAGGAAGTTGATGTTGAAAAACTATTTAAGACAAATAAAGCCAGAACAATTAAGGATTTAGACCTACGAAAAAAAACGGGTTGTTCAGTTATTGGTTATAAAAATGAAAAAGGGGAGTATATTGTAAACCCAGGAGCAGAATTAGAGTTAGCATTAAATTCAAGAATCATAGTTTTGGGAAAACCTGAACAAATAGAAGCATTAAATTCTGAGTACAATATAGAATAGAGAATTCTTACTATTTAACAATCATTTTTTTTAAATAATCAATTATTTTTAGCATCTTGCCGACTTTAATAGCGATTTTTCAATAAACACTAATTAATTCAAAATTCTCATGAAGAAATATCTTCTTTCAATTTTCACATTAATATTTCCGTTTTTAACTTATGCACAGGATGCAGAAGGAGGAATTGATCAACAAATAGATGCTGCTTTTCAACCAGTATCAGATTTTTTTAGTAATGTTATATTTTTTGAAATAGCAGATATACCCTTTGTATTAATCTTGTTAGTTGGTAGTGCATTGTTTTTTACATTATATTTTGGATTTCCTAATATAAGATACTTTGGAAAAGCAATTAATACGGTAAGAGGAAAGTACGATGAAATAGAAGGAGGGCATGAGGCTTCAGATACGTCAATGACAATTGATGGAGATATAAGAGATACAATTCGAGACGAAAGCCAAGAAGGAGAAGTGTCACATTTTCAGGCCCTAGCAACAGCAGTTTCAGGTACTGTCGGTAATGGCAATATAGCTGGTGTAGCATTGGCAATTGCACTTGGTGGTCCTGGCGCAACATTCTGGATGATTGTTTGTGGATTGTTAGGAATGTCTACCAAGTTTGTAGAATGTACTCTTGGTGTGCAGTATAGAGATGTTGGTGAAGATGGTACTGTTTATGGTGGTCCAATGTATTATATAACAAAGGGTCTTAAAGAAAAGGGTTTTGCAACTTTAGGTAAAATAGCAGCGGTATTTTTTGCTATCTTTTGTATTGGAGGATCATTTGGTGGTGGTAATGCAGCTCAATCAAATCAAGCGACAGTAGTTCTTAAAGAGCTTATGGGGTTAGAGAGCGCTAGTGCTGGAGCGATAATTGGCTTAATAATGGCAGTTGTTGTTGGTATAATTATTATTGGAGGTATTAAGCGTATCGCTTCTGTTACTGAAAAAGTGGTACCTTTTATGGCGGTATTGTACATCGTTGCTTGTTTATATATTATTCTAAGTAATTTTTCTGTAATTGATGACGCCATTGGATTAATTATTACTGAAGCATTTAACCCTAAGGCTATTGGAGTTGGAGGTGTTATTGGTGTTTTATTAGTTGGGTTTAAAAGAGCAGCTTTTTCTAATGAAGCTGGTGCTGGATCGGCATCTATAGCACATTCAGCGGTAAAAACTAAATATTCTGCATCTGAAGGATTAGTGGCTTTATTAGAGCCATTCATTGATACAGTTGTAATTTGTACAATGACAGCGCTTGTTATTATCATTTTTAATTTTGGAGGAGCATTTGAGTACGGAGGTGATGGTTTAGGTGCCGTTATGATTGATGGTATATCCTATGAAGGCGCAGGAATTACGTCTAAAGCTTTTGCTCAATATATTCCGTATTCTAATGTGTTCTTAACTATTGCAGTAGTGCTGTTTGCTGTATCGACGATGATTTCATGGTCTTATTACGGTTTGCAGTCTTGGAAATTTTTATTCGGAAGAGGTAGAGCTGCAGATTTAACTTATAAGGTATTATTCTTAATTTTTGTTATTATTGGAGCTGCTGCAAGTATGAATTCTATTTGGGCATTCTCTGATGCTATGATTTTTGCAATGGTATTCCCTAACATGATTGGATTATATTTCTTATTCCCTGTTGTTAAAAAACAACTTAAGAGATACCTAGATGCCATAAAAGAGGCTAAAGCATAATAATTAATTACAAAATTATATGAAATCCCATTTCACGTTTTCAAGAGAACAGCGAAAAGGGATTTTTTTATTGGCATTACTTATTATAAGTATACAATGTATTTATTTTTTTATTGATTTCTCTTCGGAAAAAGTTCAAATAGACGAAGATGAGCTTTCCGAGTATAAAAAAGAAATGGACTCGTTACGACTTGCATCTATTGAAAATAGAAAACCAAAAATTTATCCATTCAACCCAAATTACCTTACCGATTTTAAAGGAGTAAACCTTGGATTGTCTAATGAAGAAATTGATAGGTTACTTCGATTTAGAAAAGAAAACAAGTGGATAAATTCCGTAAAACAATTTCAACAAATCACCGAAGTTTCAGATTCTCTACTTAACACTATTTCACCATATTTTAAATTCCCAGAATGGATTACTAATCCAAAAATTTCAAACACTTCAGAATATAGCTATAATAAAACACCTAAAAGCTTCGCGCAAAAGCAAGATTTAAATGATGTCACTGCAAAACAGCTGCAGAAAATAAATGGGATAGGGGAATATTATTCTGAACGTATAATAAAATTCAGAAACAAATTTGCTGGTGGTTTTATTGCTGACGTTCAGCTTTATGATGTGTATGGTTTATCACCAGAGGTTATTGAAAATATTACTAGTCATTTTACCGTAAAAACTCCTAGAAAAATTGATAAGATTAGTTTAAATAAAGCTACTATAGATGAGTTGGTAACTATTCAGCATATAGATTACGATTTGGCGTATCAAATTATAGAGCAACGTCAGTTAAGAGAGGGTTTTAAATCCTTTGATGAATTAACAAAAGTTAAAGGCTTTCCAATAAATAAAATCGAGATAATTAAATTATATTTGCATCTTGAAAAAGAATAAAGATGAATAGCATTTACTTCACCGAAGAACACAATCTTTTTAGAAAAAGCCTTCAACACTTTTTAAAGAAAGAAGTTGTTCCGTATATAGATAATTGGGAAAAAACAGGTGTCATAGATAGGTTTATTTGGAAAGAGTTTGGTGAAATGGGCTTCTTTGGCATTAATTATCCTGAGGCATATGGTGGAATGAATTTAGATTTATTTTATACCGTAATATTACTTGAAGAACTACAAAAGGTGAACTCAGGTGGTTTCGCAGCAGCAATATGGGCGCATGTTTATTTATCCATGACACATCTAAATGCTGAAGGAAATGAAGATATAAAACAACGCTATTTAGCACCAAGTATCACAGGCGAGAAAATAGGATGTCTTTGTGTTACTGAACCTTTTGGAGGAAGTGACGTTGCAGGTATGAGAACAACTGCTGTAAAGGATGGTGATAGTTACATTATTAATGGTTCTAAAACTTTTATTACTAACGGAGTTTATAGTGACTATTTGGTAGTTGCCGCAAAAACGAACCCTGAATTAGGAAATAAAGGCGTAAGTATGTTTGTTATTGACAGAGATATGAAAGGTGTATCGGCAACCAAGTTAGATAAATTAGGTTGGCGCGCATCAGATACTGGTGAAATAGCTTTCGATAATGTGAAAGTTCCAGCAGGTAATTTGTTGGGCGAGGAAAATAAAGGGTTTTCATATATTGTTCAGCATTTTTCTTTAGAACGACTTATAATGGGAGTTAATGCACATGCTCGAGCAGAATATGCTCTAGAGTATGCATTACAATACATGTCTGAACGTGTAGCCTTTGGTAAAACAATTGATAAATTTCAAGCGCTTAGGCATACTATTGCAGAATTATATGCCGATATGGAAATATGTAAGAATTACAATTATGCCGTAACTGCAAGATTGGATAAAGGAGACTATGTGGTAAAAGAAGCAACCATATCAAAGCTTAAATCTACAAAAATGGCTGACGATGTTATTTACCAATGTCTGCAATTTTTAGGAGGTTATGGTTATATGGAAGATTACCCAATGGCGCGATTATTAAGAGATAGTCGATTAGGGCCAATAGGAGGTGGTACTTCAGAGATACTCCGAGAAATTATATCTAAAATAATAATAGATAAAAAAGAGTATAAGCCAGCGACTTAGATTATAAGAATCGCATAGCGATTTATAAAATTTGTTTAATAAGTAAACGGATAACAGATTTAATCTTTAAAGCACTTTACCAAGAAGGAGGCGGTACTTGCACTTTTACTTCATTGTAAAATGTCCTCCATTCATCTAGCATTTCTTTATATTTTTCAGGTTCAGATTCTTTGAGATCATTAAGTTCTGCAAGGTCTTGTGATATATTGTAAAGGTTAAAATTTTCCTCAAGAAAAGGGCGCTTTATATTAGTGATTTTCCAATCTCCTTTTCTAATCATTGCAAAATTATTGTGCTCCAAACCGAATACATATTGAGAAGAATGTATTTGTTCAGATTTACCAGATACAAAAGGAATCAATGAATTTCCTTTGAGTGGATAAATTGTATTCCCTTCAAATTTATCTGGATACGAAGCTTGGGCTACTTCATAAAATGTAGGAGCAATATCCAACAGGGTTACAAAATCATCATGAATTTCATTATTCCTTTCTATATTTGGGCCTGCAATAATCATAGGAGCATTAATGCCTCCTTCAGTTGTTAATCCTTTGTAATGTCGAAAAGGAGAGGATCCCGCCTCAGCCCATTGCGGGCCATACGAAATAAATGATTTGGGCTGCCCCATGGTTTCGTAATCATTATTAAAATGCTCTCTTATAAATGGACCTAACTCTTCATGATAATAGAAATCTTCAGCTGCAGCACCATTGTCAGACATAAACACGATTAATGTATTTTCGAATTGACCAATATCTTTTAGATGCTGTATGATTCTCCCAATATTATAATCAAGATTATCTACCATTCCAGCATATAATTCCATTTTTCTTGATTCTTTTTTCTTTTCATTTAATGATAAAGAATCCCACGGTATTACTTTTTCATGATTTGGAGGTAACACTGCATCTTTTGGAACCATCCCTACACTTTTTAAACTTTCAAGACGTCTTTCTTTTAATTTTTCATACCCATCATCATAGCGTCCTTTATATTTTTTCCAATATTTTTCATCCACTTGCAATGGCCAGTGAGGAGATGTATAAGCTGCAAAGCAGAAAAAAGGTTTTTTATCTTCTTTATTACTGTCTATGTATTCTATTAGTTTATCCGTATAAAAATCGGTAGAATAGTCTCCATTGTTCCAATTAGCAGGATTACCATCTTCTATATATGGAGTGATTGGATCTCCTGCAAAGAGCCCTTGATCGTCATAATGATTTCCAGCCCCCCGAACACAAACAAAAGAACGTTCGAAACCATTACTAATTGGAATAGATAAAGAGTCTCTTCCTAGATGCCATTTTCCTGCCATGTAGGTATGGTAGCCATTAGCTTTTAGTAATGCTGGGATAGTAACTATTCGATCTGTTAACCTTCCTTCATAGCCGAATCCATTGTTCTGATTTGATTGTATACCCATTCCGGCAATATGATTATCATTTCCAGAAAGTAACATTGCCCTGGTAGGCGCGCACAAAGGAGATGTATGAAACCTACTAAATCTAATACCTTGAGTTGCCAAACTATCAATATTGGGTGTTTCAATATCGCCACCATAGCATCCTAAATCTGCATATCCAAGATCATCTGCTACCAATAAAAGTATATTAGGTTTGAAGTCTTCTTTGTTTTTTTCTTTTGGATTTGAACATGAAATTAAAGCACCTATCAATACCAAAACAAGGAAACCACAATTGTAAAGAGGTAAACTTTGGTGGGTAATCATTAATTTTATTCTCTTATTTTTCGATACTATTTTTATCATTTGTTTGATTTTAACTCAGGTTAAATTAAATGAAGCACAACAAACTGATAAAAATCGCCTAAATGTTTTTTATCATATATAAAACGAAGTTCGCCATTTTTTATGACAAAGTCAAACTCAAAAAATTCATTCAGAAAATAGTAATCTATTTTATTGTACATCCTAAATTACTTTTTATATTTGCGCCTTGAAAATTCTAAAAGAGAGGAGGTTAAGACACTATGTTAAGAATTCCAGTTAAAGATGGAGAAAATATAGATAGAGCACTAAAGCGTTATAAACGAAAGTTTGTAAAAACAACAGTTAAAAACCAGTTGCAAGAACGCAAGCAGTTCACTAAACCTTCAGTTGCTCGTAGAGTGCAAGTTCAAAAAGCACAATACATTCAAACATTGATAGATGCAGAAGAAGTATAATAGCTTCTTAAGTTAAATAGTATTAAATTCCCGCTTGGCGGGAATTTTTTTGCATTCTATTTTAATGATTTAACTTAATCATTTTAAAGTTGTACTATTAATCATAATCATTTAACTTTAAGCTTTTAACACTTCAAATGTCATTAAAATCATTTACAGATTATTTGCTAATTGAAAAGAACTATTCAGTTTTAACTGTAAATGCTTATGAAAATGATTTACAAAGTTTTTCGACGTTCATAATGGAAGCATACAAATCAACCGATATTAATCATGTTAATTACCCAGAAATAAGAAGATGGATAGTTTCAATGGTTGAAAAAGAAATCTCAAACCGAAGTATCAACAGGAAAATTTCAGCATTAAATACGTACTATAAGTTTCTTTTGAAAATAGGTGATATCGAGTTAAATCCACTAGCGAAGCATAAAGCTTTAAAAACTAGTAAAAAAATTCAAGTACCTTTTTCGGAAAAAGAAATAGAAACTGTTTTGGACGATTTGCAATTCGATAATAGTTTCGAAGGAGTAAGAGATCGATTAATTATTGAATTATTTTATTCTACAGGCATAAGGCGCATAGAATTGGTAGATTTAAAATTGTCCAGTATTAATTTTCAGAATAAAACGTTAAAAGTATTAGGAAAAAGAAATAAGGAACGGATTGTACCGTTGTTAGAATCTACAGTAAAATCGATGCATACCTATTTAGAGTTTAGAAGAGAATTAGAAAGTATTAAAGATTCTGATAAGTTGTTTCTAACAAAAAAAGGAATTAAAATTTACGAAACTCTTGTTTACAGAATAATAAATGATTATTTTAGTAAAGCATCTTCAAAAGTAAAAAAGAGCCCACATATTTTAAGACACTCTTTTGCTACACATTTGCTAAACCAAGGTGCCGATTTAAATGCTGTAAAAGAACTTCTAGGACATTCAAGTTTAGCTGCTACTCAAGTTTATACACATAATAGTATTGCAGAGTTAAAGAAGGTGCATGTTAATGCACATCCAAGAAGTAAAAAATAGTAAAGAAAATTATTGTCTAACCAAAAAGTAGAAGTATGAAAGTAAACACACAATCAGTTAATTTTAATGCTGATCAAAAACTCTTAGATTTTATTCAAAAGCGTATGGATAAGCTAGATATGTTTTATGATAAAGTTATTAAATCAGAGGTTTATTTGAAAGTTGAAAACACTAGTGATAAAGAAAACAAGATTTTTGAAGCACGTTTAAGTGTACCTGGAGATAGTTTGGTTGTAAAAAAACAATGTAAAAGCTTTGAGGAAGGTACTGATATGGCAGTTTCTTCGCTTGAAAGACAACTTAAAAAGCGAAAAGAAAAATTAAGAACATATTTATAGTAAAATTTTTCAAAAAATGTTTTGAATAAAAAAATAAATATATACATTTGCAGTCCGTTAGAAATAGCGGGCTTTTTTTATGCAAAAAAAGTGAAAAAAAGCCGATGTAGCTCAGCTGGCTAGAGCAGCTGATTTGTAATCAGCAGGTCGTGGGTTCGAGTCCCTCCATCGGCTCTTTTAAAATTCTACGAAAGTGGGAGTCTTAAAACACCTGAAATGTTTTGAGAAAGTTCTTTAAAAAGATGAAAATAAGTTAATTGGGGAGATACTCAAGCGGCCAACGAGGGCAGACTGTAAATCTGCTGACTACGTCTTCGCAGGTTCGAATCCTGCTCTCCCCACGATAGTTTTTAAATAAGCTGTTGTCAAGAATTTATTCTTGTAAAGCAGTGTTTTAAAAATTATTGTTCAGGGTTGCCCTGAACAGGATCATCGAGCTTAGCGAGATAATTCAAAATTTGAAATATTGAAAACCATACAAGTGTAAGCTTGTTGAAATTGCGAGAGTAGCTCAGTTGGTAGAGCGTCAGCCTTCCAAGCTGAATGTCGCCGGTTCGAACCCGGTCTCTCGCTCTAAAATTCCTGCGAAGGCAGGAATCTCTTCTTTCAATTAATCTTTGCAAGGTTATTTGAAAGAAAAGGAAATAAAAACTTTACGCCGGTGTAGCTCAGGGGTAGAGCGTTTCCTTGGTAAGGAAGAGGTCACGAGTTCAAATCTCGTCATTGGCTCTATAAAAGAGTTTAAAATAGAATACACTAATATTATTATATAACTAAGATTAAATTATTAAAAAAACATGGCAAAGGCAACTTTCGATCGTTCAAAACCACACTTAAATATTGGTACAATTGGACACGTAGATCACGGTAAAACAACTTTAACTGCTGCTATTACTAAAGTATTAGCTGATGCAGGTTTCTCAGAAGCAAGATCATTTGATCAAATTGATAACGCTCCAGAAGAAAAAGAAAGAGGTATAACAATTAATACTTCTCACGTAGAATATCAAACGGCAAATCGTCATTACGCTCACGTTGACTGTCCAGGTCACGCCGATTACGTAAAGAACATGGTAACAGGTGCTGCACAAATGGATGGTGCAATATTAGTTGTTGCTGCTACAGATGGTCCAATGCCACAAACTCGTGAGCATATCTTATTAGGTCGTCAAGTAGGTATTCCTCGTATTGTTGTATTCATGAATAAAGTGGATATGGTTGATGATGAAGAATTGCTAGAATTAGTTGATATGGAAATCAGAGATTTATTATCTTTCTATGAGTACGATGGAGATAATGGTCCTGTAATATCTGGTTCTGCTTTAGGTGCACTTAATGGTGAGCAAAAATGGGTAGATACTGTAATGGAATTAATGGCAGCTGTTGATGAATGGATTGAAGAGCCTGTTCGTGATATGGATAAGCCTTTCTTAATGCCTATTGAAGATGTATTCTCTATTACAGGTCGTGGTACTGTTGCAACTGGTCGTATTGAGACTGGTGTAGCTAATACTGGAGACCCTGTTGAGATTATTGGTATGGGTGCTGAGAAGTTAACATCTACTATTACAGGTATCGAAATGTTCCGTCAAATATTAGATAGAGGTGAAGCTGGAGATAATGCAGGTATCTTATTAAGAGGTATTGAAAAAGCTCAAATCTCGAGAGGTATGGTAATTACTAAACCGGGTTCAGTAACACCACACGCTAAATTTAAAGCTGAGGTTTATATCCTTAAAAAAGAAGAAGGTGGACGTCACACTCCATTCCATAACAACTACCGTCCACAGTTCTACGTTCGTACAACTGACGTAACAGGAAACATTGCGCTTCCTTCAGGAGTTGAAATGGTTATGCCTGGAGATAACTTAACTATTACTGTTGAGTTAATTCAGCCAATTGCAATGAACGTAGGTTTACGTTTCGCTATCCGTGAAGGTGGTAGAACAGTTGGTGCAGGTCAGGTAACTGAGATTTTAGACTAAACAATAGTTTAATATAAATATAGAGTCAAGGTATCATGCTTAAAAGCGTGATGCCTTTTGGCTTATATTTACGGGTTTAGCTCAGTTGGTAGAGCACTGGTCTCCAAAACCAGGTGTCGGGAGTTCGAGTCTCTCAACCCGTGCTAATAAATTGGAGACACATAGTTTCTCAATAAGTTTACACTGAGTGAAATTAAAGTGTATAAATAAAAAATAGATAAATGGCTGGATTTGTAAATTATATAAAAGAATCATTTGGAGAATTAAAAAATAATGTGACTTGGACCCCATGGGCAGAAGCACAGCGTTTAACGGTTTTAGTAGCCGTATTCTCAATTATTTTTTCTCTTGCTATTTGGGGAGTTGATACAGTTTTCAGCAAAATTATAACACTCTACTTTGATTGGATTAACGGTTAAAAACAAATTTATGTCAGAAGTAAGTGAAAAAAAATGGTACGTTGTTAGGGCTGTAAGTGGTCAAGAAAACAAAATCAAAGCCTATATTGAGAGAGAAATTGAACGTTTAGGTTTACAAGATTATGTTGATCAAGTTCTTGTACCAACAGAAAGAGTTATCCAGATTCGTAATGGAAAAAAAATACACAAAGAGAAAGTGTTTTTTCCAGGCTATATAATGGTGCAAGCTAATTTAACAGGTGAAGTTCCGCATATTATTAGATCGGTAACGAACGTTATTGGGTTTTTAGGTGAAACAAAAGGAGGAGACCCAGTGCCACTTAGGCAATCTGAAGTTAACAGAATGTTAGGTAAAGTTGATGAATTATCTGTTGAAGAAAGTGCCAATGTAGCAATACCTTTTACTAAGGGAGAAACTGTAAAAGTAATTGATGGACCATTCAATGGATTTGATGGAACTATTGAAAAAATAAATGAAGAAAAGCGTAAACTTGAAGTAATGGTTAAGATTTTTGGAAGAAAAACACCATTAGAGCTGAGTTATATGCAAGTTGAAAAAGTATAATAATTGTTACACTATATAAATGATACGTTGTTTAGCTTCCAACTAATTAAGAAGCGTATCGAACTAAATTATTAAAAATGGCAAAAGAATTAGGTAAAGTAGTTAAGTTACAAGTTCGGGGAGGTGCTGCGAATCCATCGCCACCGGTTGGACCCGCTTTAGGAGCTGCAGGTGTTAACATCATGGAGTTCTGTAAGCAATTCAATGCTAGAACACAAGATAAGCCAGGTAAAGTATTACCAGTGGTTATATCTGTTTACAAAGACAAATCATTTGACTTTGTAATTAAAACTCCACCAGCAGCAGTTCAATTATTAGAAGCGGCTAAGGTGAAGAAAGGTTCTGGAGAGCCAAACCGAAAAAAAGTAGCTAAAGTATCTTGGGATCAGGTTAAAACCATCGCAGAAGACAAAATGGTAGATCTAAATGCATTTACAACAGAGTCTGCTATGAGAATGGTTGCTGGTACAGCAAGATCGATGGGAATAACTGTAACAGGAAAATTTCCTTCATAATCTATTAAAGACATTAGAAAATGGCAAGATTAACAAAAAAGCAAAAAGAAGCTTTAGCGAAAATTGAAAAAGGTAAAATTTATTCTGTTGATGAAGCATCAGCTTTAATAAAAGAAATTACCAATACAAAGTTCGATTCATCAATTGATTTAGCAGTACGTTTAGGCGTAGACCCTCGTAAAGCTAATCAAATGGTAAGAGGTGTAGTTTCATTACCACACGGAACTGGTAAAGACATGAAAGTATTAGCATTAGTAACACCAGATAAAGAAGCGGAAGCTAAAGAAGCTGGTGCAGATTACGTTGGTTTAGATGAGTACCTTGATAAAATTAAAGGTGGTTGGACAGACGTTGATGTTATCGTTACTATGCCAAGTGTAATGGGTAAATTAGGTCCTTTAGGACGTGTATTAGGTCCTCGTGGTTTAATGCCTAACCCAAAAACTGGAACTGTAACTATGGATGTTGCTAAAGCTGTAACAGAAGTAAAAGCTGGAAAAATTGACTTTAAAGTTGATAAGACTGGTATTGTACATGCGGCTATTGGTAAAGCATCATTTAGTGCTGATAAAATTGCGGGTAACGCAAATGAATTATTAACTACATTAATGAAACTGAAACCGACAACAGCTAAAGGAACTTATGTAAAAAGCATATTTATGTCTTCTACAATGAGCCCAAGTTTAGCTATTGATCCTAAAATTGGTTAATTAGGTTAAAACTTTAAATTATGACAAGAGAAGAAAAATCGCAAGTAATTCAAGACTTAACTGCACAATTGACTGATAATACAAATATCTATTTAACAGATATTTCAGGATTAAATGCAGGTACTACATCTGCTTTACGTCGTGCTGCTTTTAAGGCAAACGTACAAATGGCAGTTGTTAAAAACACATTACTTGAAAAAGCAATGGAAGCTTCAGACAAAGAATTTGGAGAACTTCCTACGGTTTTAAAAGGAAATACTTCAGTAATGTATTCTGAAACTGGTAACGCACCAGCTAAAGTTATAAAAGCTTTTAGAAAAAAATCTGAGAAGCCTTTATTAAAAGGAGCGTTTATCGAAGAAGCTATATATATTGGTGATGACCAGTTAGACATGTTAGTAGATATCAAATCTAAAGAAGAATTGATTGGAGAGATTGTCGGATTATTACAATCTCCTGCTAAAAATGTTATTTCTGCACTTAAATCGGGTGGAGGAACAATAGCAGGTATTATTAAAACATTATCCGAAAAAGAAGGATAATCAAAAAAGTACGCACTTTATTACAATTATATTAAAATTAAAAATTTATTAAAACGATAGAAAAATGGCAGATTTAAAAGATTTCGCAGAACAATTAGTTAACCTTACTGTAAAAGAAGTAAACGAGTTAGCAACTATATTAAAAGATGAGTATGGTATCGAGCCTGCTGCTGCTGCTGCAGTTGCTGTTGCTGGTCCTGCTGGAGGTGGAGAAGCTGAAGAAGCTCAAACTGAATTTGATGTTATTTTAAAAGCGGCAGGTGGTTCTAAATTAGCTGTTGTAAAATTGGTTAAAGAATTAACTGGTTTAGGATTAAAAGAAGCTAAAGGTTTAGTTGACGAAGCACCAAGTGCTATTAAAGAAGCAGTAACTAAAGATGAAGCGGAAGCTTTAAAAGCATCTTTAGAAGAAGCTGGAGCTGAGGTTGAGCTTAAGTAAGCTTAACAACTCAAAAACATAAAGGTTTAGGTCTGGAGAATGTTCTTCAAGACCTAAACCATTTTGCGTATATAATGATTACATACGCTATCACTATTTTTTTTAATCAAAATTCCGTCCATTGATGTTATCAACACAAGCCGAAAGATTAAATTTCTCCTCTATTGTAAATAGAACAGAATATCCAGATTTCTTGGATATTCAGATAAAATCCTTCCAGGATTTTTTCCAATTAGAAACTAAATCTGAAGAAAGAGGAGATGAGGGTCTATATAATACCTTCATGGAAAATTTCCCTATTACAGATTCTCGTAATCAATTTGTTTTAGAATTTTTAGATTACTTCGTAGATCCGCCAAGGTATGCTATTGATGAGTGTATTGAGCGAGGACTTACATACAGTGTTCCTTTAAAAGCAAGGTTAAAGTTATATTGTACAGACCCTGAACATGAAGATTTCGAAACCATTGTTCAAGATGTGTACTTAGGAACTATACCTTATATGACACCAAGTGGTACATTTGTTATCAACGGTGCAGAACGTGTTGTAGTATCGCAATTGCACAGGTCTCCAGGTGTATTCTTTGGTCAATCATTTCATGCGAATGGAACAAAATTGTACTCTGCAAGGGTAATTCCTTTTAAAGGTTCTTGGATTGAGTTTGCTACGGATATTAATCAGGTAATGTATGCTTACATCGATAGAAAGAAAAAGTTACCAGTTACAACTTTGTTTAGAGCTATTGGTTTTGAACGTGATAAAGATATCTTAGAGATTTTTGATTTAGCTGAAGAGGTTAAAGTATCTAAATCTGGATTAAAAAAATACTTAGGAAGAAAATTAGCAGCTCGTGTATTAAATACATGGCATGAGGATTTTGTTGATGAAGATACAGGCGAAGTAGTATCAATCGAGCGTAACGAAATTGTACTTGATCGTGATACTATTCTGGATAAAGAAAACATTGAAGAAATTCTTGAAGCTGGTGTTAAAACCATTCTTTTACATAAAGAAAGTGCTGAACAAGGTGATTATGCTATTATTCATAACACACTTCAAAAAGATCCAACAAACTCTGAAAAAGAGGCTGTTGAACATATCTATAGACAATTACGTAATGCTGAGCCGCCAGATGAGGAAACAGCACGTGGTATTATAGATAAGTTATTCTTTTCAGATCAACGTTACTCTTTAGGTGAAGTAGGTCGTTACAGAATGAATAAAAAATTGGGTCTTGATATTGGCATGGATAAGCAAGTACTTACCAAAGAAGATATCATTACTATCATAAAATATTTAATCGAGCTTATCAATTCTAAAGCAGAGATTGATGATATTGATCACTTATCTAATCGTCGTGTACGTACAGTGGGTGAACAATTATCTTCTCAGTTTGGAGTTGGTTTAGCACGTATGGCACGAACTATTCGTGAACGTATGAACGTTCGTGATAATGAAGTGTTTACACCAATTGACTTAATTAATGCTAAGACTTTATCGTCCGTAATTAATTCATTCTTTGGTACTAATCAATTATCTCAGTTTATGGATCAAACGAATCCATTAGCAGAGATTACTCATAAACGTCGTTTATCAGCTTTAGGACCTGGTGGATTATCAAGAGAAAGAGCGGGGTTTGAGGTACGTGATGTTCACTATACACACTACGGAAGACTTTGTCCAATTGAAACACCAGAGGGACCTAATATTGGTTTAATATCGTCACTTTCTGTATTTGCTAAAGTGAATTCTATGGGATTCATTGAAACACCTTATAGAAAAGTAACTGATGGTGTTGTTGATATTAAAAACGAACCAACTTATTTAAGTGCAGAAGAGGAAGAAGAAAAGTTAATTGCTCAAGCTACTGTTGAAGTAGATGACGATGGTAAAATTCTTCATGATAAAGTAATTGCAAGAATGGAGGGTGACTTCCCAGTAATTGATCCGAAAGGATTACATTATACTGATGTAGCGCCTAATCAAATTTCTTCAATTTCAGCATCTTTAATTCCTTTCTTAGAGCATGATGATGCGAATAGAGCCTTGATGGGATCGAATATGATGCGTCAAGCAGTTCCATTATTATTACCTCAAGCACCAATTGTTGGTACTGGTTTAGAGCGCCAAGTAGCATCAGATTCTAGAGTATTAATTAATGCTGAAGGAGCTGGAGAAGTTCTGTATGTTGATGCTAATGAGATTAAAATAAAATACGAACGTACCGAAGATGAAGCTAAAGTAAGTTTTGATAGCGATATTAAAACTTATGAATTAGTAAAGTTTAGAAAAACGAATCAAGGTACTTCTATAAACCTTAAACCAATTGTGGTTAAAGGAGATAAAGTAGCGAAGGGTCAAGTTTTATGTGAAGGGTATGCAACTCAAAAAGGTGAGTTAGCGCTTGGTAGAAATATGAAAGTTGCCTTCATGCCTTGGAAAGGTTATAACTTTGAGGATGCGATTGTAATTTCTGAAAAAGTAGTTCGTGAAGATATATTTACATCTATTCATATTGATGAATATTCTTTAGATGTTCGTGACACTAAATTAGGTAACGAAGAATTAACGAATGATATTCCAAACGTTTCTGAGGAAGCTACTAAAGATTTAGATGAAAATGGAATGATTCGCGTTGGTGCAGAAGTTAAGCCTGGTGATATCCTTATAGGTAAGATTACACCTAAAGGAGAATCTGATCCAACTCCAGAAGAAAAATTATTACGTGCAATTTTTGGTGATAAGGCAGGCGATGTAAAAGATGCATCATTAAAAGCATCACCTTCATTACACGGTGTTGTAATTGAGAAGAAATTATTTGCAAGAGCGGTAAAAGATAAGCGTAAGAGAGCTCAAGATAAAGATGATATCTTGCAATTAGAAGGTATTTACGATGCGAAGTTTGATGAGTTAAAAGATGTTTTAATCGAAAAACTTTTTGCTATTGTAAATGGTAAAACTGCACAAGGTATTTTTAACGATTTAGGTGAAGAAGTATTGCCGAAAGGTAAAAAATTCACACTTAAAATGTTAAATGCTGTTGATGATTATGCACATTTAGTTTCTGGAAAATGGACAACAGATGCTCATACTAATCAATTAGTGGCAGATTTAATTCACAATTATAAGATTAAAGAAAACGACTTACAAGGTTCTTTACGTCGTGAGAAGTTTACCATTTCTGTAGGTGACGAATTACCAGCAGGTATCATTAAGCTAGCTAAAGTTTATATTGCTAAGAAGCGTAAGCTTAAGGTGGGTGATAAAATGGCAGGTCGTCATGGTAATAAAGGTATTGTTGCTCGTATCGTTCGTCAAGAAGATATGCCATTCTTAGAAGATGGAACGCCTGTTGATATTGTATTGAATCCACTTGGTGTACCTTCGCGTATGAATATCGGTCAGATTTATGAAACTGTTCTAGGATGGGCCGGTCAAAAATTAGATCGTACGTATGCAACACCAATTTTTGATGGCGCAAATATCGATCAAATAAATGCTTTAACTGATGAAGCAGGA
The DNA here is from genome assembly GCF_057219435.1 of Algibacter sp. YIN40. Taxonomy (NCBI): domain Bacteria; kingdom Pseudomonadati; phylum Bacteroidota; class Flavobacteriia; order Flavobacteriales; family Flavobacteriaceae; genus Algibacter; species Algibacter sp. YIN40. Next base: position 89,204 of record NZ_JBXVVC010000005.1, read on the forward strand.
ATTCCAAGATACGGTCATACATATTTATACGATGGTGGAACAGGACAACGTTTCGATCAGCCGGCAACAGTTGGTGTGATTTACATGTTGAAACTTGGACACATGGTTGACGATAAAATGCACGCACGTTCTATTGGACCTTACTCATTAATTACGCAGCAGCCATTAGGTGGTAAAGCACAGTTTGGTGGTCAGCGTTTTGGTGAGATGGAAGTTTGGGCACTTGAGGCTTATGGAGCATCAAGTACCTTACGTGAAATCTTAACTGTAAAATCTGATGATGTAATTGGTAGAGCTAAAACTTACGAAAGTATAGTTAAAGGAGAACCAATGCCAGATCCAGGATTACCAGAATCATTCAACGTACTTATGCACGAATTGAAAGGTTTAGGATTGGACATCAGATTAGAGGAGTAGTAAATTAATTAAATTCATTTCAACCATTTATTATGGCAAGAAAACAAGATAAAAATACAGTTAAGAGATTTAATAAAATCTCAATTGGTTTAGCATCACCAGAATCTATTTTAGCAGAATCTAGAGGTGAGGTATTAAAGCCAGAAACTATCAATTATCGAACTCACAAACCTGAACGTGACGGTTTGTTCTGTGAGCGTATTTTTGGTCCTGTAAAGGATTATGAGTGTGCTTGTGGTAAGTATAAAAGAATTCGCTACAAAGGTATTGTTTGTGACCGTTGTGGTGTTGAAGTAACAGAAAAGAAAGTACGTCGAGATAGAGTAGGACACATTAATTTAGTTGTTCCTGTAGCTCATATCTGGTATTTCCGTTCTTTACCTAACAAAATAGGATACTTATTAGGATTACCATCTAAGAAATTAGATATGATTATTTACTACGAACGTTACGTAGTCATTCAACCAGGTAATGCAAAAAATGAAGAAGGTGAGCCATTACAAAAAATGGATTTCCTTACCGAAGAAGAATACTTAAATATATTAGAAGCTCTTCCTCAAGAGAATCAATATTTGGATGATTCTGACCCAGAAAAGTTTTTAGCTAAAATGGGTGCTGAATGTTTAATTGAGTTATTATCTAGAATAGATTTAGAAGCCTTATCATACGAGTTGCGTCATAAAGCAAATACTGAAACGTCCAAACAACGTAAAACAGAAGCTTTAAAACGTTTACAAGTTGTGGAAGCGTTACGTGAATCTAATAACAATAGAGAAAATCGTCCTGAATGGATGATTATGAAAGTTGTGCCAATCATTCCACCAGAATTAAGGCCATTAGTGCCTTTAGATGGAGGTCGTTTTGCGACGTCAGATTTGAATGATTTATATCGTCGAGTAATTATCCGTAACAATCGTCTTAAGAGATTGGTTGAGATAAAAGCTCCCGAAGTAATTTTACGTAATGAAAAACGTATGCTTCAAGAGTCTGTGGATTCATTATTTGATAATACACGTAAGTCTTCGGCAGTAAAAACAGATTCTAACAGACCATTAAAATCGTTGTCAGATTCACTTAAAGGAAAGCAAGGACGTTTCCGTCAAAACTTACTTGGTAAACGTGTTGATTATTCTGCACGTTCTGTAATTGTTGTCGGTCCAGAATTAAAATTATTCGAATGTGGGTTGCCTAAAAATATGGCAGCTGAGTTATATAAGCCTTTCGTAATTAGAAAATTAATTGAAAGAGGGATTGTAAAAACAGTAAAGTCTGCGAAGAAAATTATAGATAAAAGAGAGCCCGTAGTTTGGGATATATTGGAAAATGTACTTAAAGGACATCCAGTATTACTAAACCGTGCGCCTACATTACACCGTTTGGGAATCCAAGCATTCCAACCAAAATTAATTGAAGGGAAAGCTATCCAGTTACACCCATTGGTGTGTACTGCATTTAATGCTGATTTTGATGGTGACCAGATGGCAGTGCATTTACCATTAGGACCTGAGGCTATTTTAGAGTGTCAGCTACTAATGTTAGCATCTCATAATATATTGAACCCAGCTAACGGTTCACCAGTTACTGTACCATCACAGGATATGGTACTTGGTCTTTATTATATGACTAAGTTGCGTAAGTCTACTCCAGAAGTACCAATTCTAGGAGAAGGATTAACATTTTATTCTCCAGAAGAAGTAGAAATTGCTTTTAATGAGAAAAGAGTTGATTTGAATGCAGGTATCAAAGTAAGAACTATCGATATTAATGATGATGGTAAACTAGATAGAATGATTGTTGAAACTACAGTTGGTCGTGTGTTATTTAATCAACATGTACCGCAAGCTGCAGGATTTATCAATCAAGTATTAACCAAGAAGTCTTTAAGAGATATTATTGGTGATATTCTTAAAGTAACATCTGTTCCAGAAACAGCCGATTTCCTTGATGCGATTAGGACTTTAGGGTTTAAATTTGCATTCCAAGGCGGATTATCATTTAGTTTAGGAGATATTATTATTCCACCAGAAAAACAAGGAATGATTGATAAAGCTAACACTTTAGTTGATGGTATTATGGGTAACTATAATATGGGACTTATTACCAACAACGAACGTTATAACCAAGTTATTGATATTTGGACCTCTACAAATGCAGAATTGACTGAATTGTCAATGAAACGTATTCGTGAAGATCAACAAGGATTTAACTCGGTGTTTATGATGCTTGACTCTGGTGCTCGTGGATCTAAAGAACAGATTCGTCAGCTTACAGGTATGCGTGGATTAATGGCGAAACCTAAAAAATCTAATGCAGGTGGAGGTGAGATTATTGAAAACCCAATTCTTTCTAACTTTAAAGAAGGTCTTTCAATTTTAGAATACTTTATTTCTACTCACGGTGCTCGTAAAGGTTTAGCAGATACCGCTCTTAAAACTGCAGATGCTGGTTATTTAACACGTCGTTTAGTAGATGTTTCTCAAGATGTTATTATCAATAGCGTAGATTGTGGAACATTAAGAGGTGTTGAAGTTGAACCATTAAAAAAGAATGATGAAGTTGTTGAAAATCTTGAAGAAAGAATAGTTGGTCGTACTTCTCTTAATGATGTTTATAATCCATTAACAGATGAGCTACTAGTAGCTGCTGGACAATTAATTGAAGACGATATAGCTAAATCTATTGAAGAATCACCAATTGAAAGCGTAGAAGTGCGTTCAGCATTAACTTGTGAAGCATTACAAGGTATTTGTGCTAAATGTTACGGTCGTAATTTAGCGACAGGCAAAATGGTACAACGTGGTGAAGCAGTTGGTGTAGTTGCTGCTCAATCTATTGGAGAACCTGGTACACAGTTAACACTTCGTACATTCCACGTAGGTGGTATTGCGGGTAACATTTCTGAAGAAAATAAATTAGCTGTTAAATTTGATGGGATTGCTGAGATTGAAGATTTAAAAACAGTTAAAGGTCAAGATGGAGATGGTAACGATATTGATATTGTAATTTCAAGAACTTCTGAACTTAAACTTACAGATAAGAAAACAGGTATTGTTTTAAGTACAAATAATATTCCTTATGGTTCAACTATTCATGTTAAGAATGGTCAAAACCTTAGTAAAGGGGATGTTGTATGTCAATGGGACCCATATAATGGTGTGATTATTTCAGAATTTGCGGGTAAAGTAAAATACGAAAATATTGAGCAAGGTGTTACTTATCAGGTTGAAATTGATGAGCAAACAGGATTCCAAGAAAAAGTTATTTCTGAATCTAGAAATAAGAAACTTATTCCAACCCTTCATATTGAAGATGGAAAAGGCGAAATTATTCGTTCGTACAATTTACCAGTTGGGGCACACTTAATGATTGATGATGGTGAGAAAATTATAGTTGGTAAAATTTTGGTTAAAATACCACGTAAATCTGCAAAAGCAGGAGATATTACAGGTGGTCTTCCTCGTGTAACTGAGTTATTCGAAGCACGTAACCCATCTAATCCAGCAGTTGTAAGTGCTATTGATGGTGTGGTTTCATTCGGAAAAATTAAAAGAGGGAACCGAGAGATAATAGTTGAATCTAAGTTAGGAGATGTTAAGAAATACTTAGTAAAATTATCTAATCAAATTCTTGTTCAAGAAAATGATTATGTAAAAGCTGGTATGCCATTGTCTGATGGTTCAATTACGCCTAACGATATCTTAAATATTAAAGGACCTTCTGCTGTTCAACAATACTTAGTGAATGAAGTACAAGAAGTATATCGTTTACAAGGTGTGAAAATTAATGATAAGCATTTCGAGGTTGTTGTAAGACAAATGATGCGTAAAGTTAGAATTATTGATTCTGGTGACACTATTTTCTTAGAAGATCAATTGGCTCATAAAGCAGATTTCATTAAAGAAAATGACGATATCTTCGGAATGAAAGTAATCGAAGATGCAGGAGAGTCGGCAAATCTTAATGCAGGTCAAATTATTTCACCTCGTGAGTTAAGGGATGAGAATTCTATTTTAAGACGAGAAGATAAGCAACTTGTAGTAGCTAAAGATGCTAAGCCAGCAACGGCAACGCCTATTTTGCAAGGTATTACAAGAGCATCGCTTCAAACGAAGTCATTTATCTCTGCAGCATCGTTCCAAGAAACTACCAAGGTTCTTAACGAAGCAGCAGTAGCAGGTAAAGTAGATACTTTAGAAGGCTTAAAAGAGAATGTAATTGTTGGACATAGAATTCCAGCAGGTACAGGAATGCGAAACTATACTAACATTATTGTTGGCTCAAAAGAAGAGTTTGATGAAATGATGCAAGTGAAGCAAGAGTTAAATTATAATTAATTGTCATTCCTGCGAAGGTAGGAATCTATAAAATAAAAGCCTTCATGTATAATAACTTGAAGGCTTTTTATATTTAAAACATAAAAAAGTTATGGCAAACGAAAAAGACAATAAAAAACAAAGTCAAATAAATATTGAATTAGATGAAAAAGTTGCCGAAGGTACCTATTCCAATTTAGCAATTATTAATCATTCAGTTTCTGAATTTGTTGTTGATTTTGTGAACATCATGCCTGGTGTTCCTAAAAATAAAGTAAAATCGAGAATAATATTAACGCCTCAACATGCTAAACGCTTGCTTAAAGCCTTAGGAGATAATATAACTAGATTTGAAAATGCTCATGGTGAAATTAAAGATTACGAGCAACCACCAATACCCCTGAATTTTGGGCCAACAGGGCAAGCATAATATTTATAAAATCCTTTGAAATTAATTTCAAAGGATTTTTTTTAATCAACACTTATTTATTGAATTTAACTAGCTTGTTTTTTATCGTGTAAGTAAAATTTTAAAGCGCCAGAAGGACATCTATTAATTTGTTTGATAACACTTTCAGTTTTTTTAGCATTATCTAAATTTATCCAGGGTATTACAGAGTTACTGAATACATCAGATAATTCTCTAGCACAAGTTTCAGACAAAGTACATTCACATGGGTCGTAGGTTACAGTAATGTCATTATTACTAAACTCTTTAGCATTAATTTCCATAGTTAATCATTTTTGGGGTTATGATTCTTTTTAAAAGTAAAGCACAGGATGTTGGTGAGTTAAAAATATTGGTTCAAAAGTTTAAAAACTCCGATTAATAGATGAAATACACTTTAGAAATTAAACTCCGAAGTAAAATGGAACTTAATATTTGGGTATTTTTGTTGTGTCATTTGAAGGGAAAATGAAGAATCTGCTAAAAACACCAACTGGTTTTGTTTGTCTTTAGCTAAAAAACGTTGTTTAACTCTAACAAATTCTTTATACTCTTCACTTTGAGAACCTTCAGGGTCGACCCAGCAAGCTTTAAAAACATTCAAGTTTTCGTAGGTACATTTTGCACCATATTCATGTTCTAATCGATATTGAATTACTTCGTATTGCAAGGCACCAACAGTTCCAATGACTTTACGACCGTTGAGTTCAAGAGTAAATAGCTGCGCTACACCTTCATCCATAAGCTGATCTATACCTTTGTAAAGCTGTTTAGATTTTAAAGGGTCTGCATTATTAATGTATCTAAAATGTTCTGGAGAGAAACTAGGAATTCCTCTATAATTTATTTGTTCACCTTCCGTAAGTGTATCACCAATTTTAAAATTACCAGTATCATGTAATCCAACAATATCACCTGGATAGGAAACGTCCACGATTTCTTTTTTTTCAGCAAAAAAAGCATTTGGACTGGAAAATTTCATTTTTTTGTTATTTCTAACATGTAAATAAGGTTTATTTCTTTCAAATTTTCCTGAAACTATTTTAATAAATGCTAGACGATCTCTATGGTTAGGATCCATGTTTGCATGAATTTTAAAAACAAAACCTGTAAATTTTTCCTCAGCTGGTTTAATAAGACGTTCCTCACTTTCTTTCGGTCTAGGTTTTGGTGCTATTTCAATGAAGCAGTCTAATAACTCTCTAACTCCAAAATTATTTAAAGCGGATCCAAAAAAAACAGGTTGAAGATTACCATTTAGGTAGTTTTCCTTGTTGAATTTTGGGTATACACCATCAATAAGTTCTAAATTATCTCTAAGTTCATCAGCAGATTCTTTTCCAATTAATGTGTCTAATTCACTCGAGCCTAAATCGGAAACATTTATAGTTTCTTCAATATTTTTTCTACTATCACCACTAAATAAATTGATATTCTTCTCCCATATATTATAGATTCCTTTAAAATCATAACCCATACCAATAGGGAAACTCAAGGGTGTTACACTTAAACCTAGTTTTTGCTCTACCTCGTCAAGTAAATCGAAAGCATCTTTACCTTCACGATCTAATTTATTAATAAAAACAATCATAGGAATGTTACGCATACGACAAACTTCAACTAACTTCTCAGTTTGCTCTTCCACACCTTTTGCAACATCAATTACCACAATAACACTGTCTACAGCAGTAAGTGTTCTAAATGTATCTTCAGCAAAGTCTTTATGTCCAGGTGTATCTAGTATGTTAACTTTAATGCCATTGTATTCAAAAGCTAAAACAGATGTCGCAACAGAGATTCCACGTTGTCGCTCAATTTCCATGAAATCACTGGTAGCACCCTTCTTTATTTTATTACTTTTAACAGCACCCGCTTCTTGAATTGCTCCACCAAAAAGTAATAACTTCTCGGTTAGTGTTGTTTTACCAGCATCTGGATGCGAAATAATACCAAAAGTTCGCCTACGTTGTATTTCCTTTAAAAAACTCATAAATAATTGTGCAAATGGGTTGCAAAGATACTTTATAATTTACGATTTCAGAATTGGGATTTCAGATTTTATACAGAAGAATGAGTATATTAATATTTTACTTGGTATTTTTGTTTTCTATGGAAGAAGAAAAGGTAATTCTAGTTAATGAGCTAGATGAACAAATAGGTTTAATGCCCAAATTGGAAGCACATGAAAAGGCATTGTTGCATCGTGCATTTTCTGTATTTATTTTTAATGATGCCAATGAATTAATGTTGCAGCAAAGAGCATTGCATAAATATCATTCCCCTGGACTATGGACTAACACTTGTTGCAGTCACCAGCGTGATGGAGAGAGTAATATTGAAGCTGGTAAAAGACGTTTACAAGAAGAAATGGGGTTTGTTGTAAATTTACAAGAAACTATATCTTTTATTTATAAGGCGCCCTTCGATAATGGATTGACTGAGCATGAGTTAGACCATGTTATGGTTGGGAAATATAATCAATCGCCGGAGATTAATTTAGATGAAGTAGCCAATTGGAAATGGATGTCATTAGAAAATGTAAAGGTTGATATAGAGTTGCATCCGCAATATTATACAGAATGGTTTAAAATTATTTTCAAAAAATTCTACCAACATATAAACATAACTTCAAATGAGTAAAGTAACAGTTAGTAGAAAGGCTCACTTTAATGCAGCTCATAGGTTGTATAGAAAAGATTGGAGCAATGAGCAAAATGAAGAAATCTTCGGAAAATGTAATAACCCCAATTTTCATGGGCACAATTACGAGCTCATTGTAAGTGTTACGGGAAGTATTGATACAGACACGGGCTATGTTATTGATATGAAAATTTTGAAAGAAATTATTAAAGAAGAGGTTGAAGATGCTTTTGATCATAAAAACTTGAATCTGCAAGTTGAAGAATTTAAAAATTTGAATCCAACGGCTGAAAATATTTCTGTTGTAATTTATAATAAGATAAAACCACGCTTAGATTCACAATTAGAATTGGAAATCACACTTTTCGAAACACCTAGAAATTTTGTAACCTATTCAGGAAATTAATTATGAGTGATATTTTATATCCTTTTAAATTTAATCCAATTTTAAAAACTAAAATTTGGGGAGGACAAAAGTTGAAATCTATTTTGAATAAAGATTCAGATTTGGATAACATAGGAGAAAGTTGGGAAATTAGTGATGTTGAAGGAGACACCTCTATTGTTTCCAACGGAAGTTTAAAAGGAGAATCTTTAAAGGGTTTATTAGAAACTTTCAAGGCAGATTTAATAGGAGAAAAGAATTATAATAGTTTTGGCAATAAATTCCCTTTGCTTGTTAAGTTTATAGATGCTCGAGAAGACTTATCTATACAGTTACATCCTAATGATGAACTCGCTAAGAAGAGACACAATTCGTTTGGAAAAACCGAAATGTGGTACACATTACAAGCTGATGAAGGTTCGAATTTAATTATTGGTTTTAATCAAGAAATGACACCAAATAAATATTTACAGCATCTGGATAATAAAACATTAAATGAGATTGTAAATTTTGAAAAGGTTAAAAAAGGCGATACATATTTTATAGAAGTAGGGCGTATTCATGCGATTGGTGCGGGTGTTATGGTTGCTGAAATACAACAAACAAGCGATATTACGTATCGCGTTTACGATTGGGATAGAGTTGATGATTCAGGGAATGAAAGAGAACTACATAACGAATTGGCTATTGATGCTTTCGATTTCGATATGCCAGATAACTTTAGAGTTAATTATTCTAAGATTGCTAATCAAACAAATAACATGGTAAGTTGCCCTTATTTTACAACGAATTATTTAAAGGTAAACACAATCATACCAAAAGAAAACACCTTCGATTCTTTTATAATCTACATATGTGTGGAAGGTGAAGCCCAAATTTCAACTGGTACTTTTTCTGAAATATTAAAACAAGGTGAGACTATATTACTTCCAGCTACAATTAAGAATTACAAACTAGAAGCAACTGATTCAAAATTATTAGAAGTCTACGTTTAAAATAAATTGAATTCGTTGCATATTCAAAATGATGTTATGAATAATTTAATTATTTTTGTCTCAACTTTTAAAAACTGAAAAAATGGCAAATGTTAGAGATCTAAAGAAAGATATAAATTATGTTTTGGGCGATATTATTGAAGCAGTATATGTTTGGGAATATGCCAATACAGATAAAGACACAAAAAAGAGCGAAGCGATTATAGATGAAGCTATAGAGACTTTTGATGAATTAATTACAAAAGCTAATGATAAAAGTGTGGAGAATAAAAAATCACATTTTAAAGCTATTCGTAACGACCTTGAATCAAAAGGAAGATCTTTAATCGAAAAAATTAATAAATTAGCATAGTTTAATAATAAGCGTGTAATAAACAAAAAGACCTTTCATGAGAAAGGTCTTTTTGTTTAATTTTAATGAATGCTCTTTAGGGCATTATTTATAGTTTTCTTGATTCTTAATTCCATCAATAAAAATCTGTAATTTTTTACCGTATTTTGAAGCTTTTACCTTTGGAGTTAGCATTTTATTTATTGTATCTAAAAACTTAACTCTGGCATTGTGAATTTCGGTCAGAGCCAAATAAGGAGCTACTTCGCTATCATTATTGTTTAAAGCAAAATTAACAGTTTGTAAATAACGACTTTTTATTAGGCTATTTTGTTTCTCTTCATAATTTTTTACGGCTAATGAGTCCCCATTTATTTGAGCATCAAAATTCTCCTTTATTAAGTCTAAGTTTCTATTGTTTAAACGAGACATCAATAATTGATATTCTTCTAAAGTTTTTTGTTGCTTTGAACCTTTTATTTTTGAGTCAAAAACAAAGTTTTTAAGTGTTGTATTTATTTCTATCACACCTTTATCAGCAAAAAAGGTAATTCTGTCATCTTCACTACTGTTTTTGTCTAAATCCAAGAAAAATATTTCAGGAGATTCAATAACGCTATGTAATTCAAATTGTGAATTTCCTTTAATTTCAATAGAGTCTACAGTTATAAGTAAAGAGTCAATATATTTCTTTAGGTACACTGTGCCTTTCTTTAGGTCTTTAACGTTTCCTTTTACGGTTAAATCATGTTGTTCTTTTGAACATGCTACAGCAAAAAGAATTACAAAAAATAATAAGATGTTTTTCATTTTTTAATGAGGGTTTTAAGACCGCAAATATGCTAATTTATATTGAAATATTACCCGCCAGCAGCAATTTTCATTAATTCTGTACAAATCATGGCGCCATAGGTTCCTACTACATAACCAAATACGGCTAATAATACACCTACACTAGCTAATGAAGGGTGAAAAGCAGCAGCAACTACTGGAGCTGAAGCTGCACCTCCAATATTAGCTTTACTTCCAACAGCTAAAAAGAAATAGGGGGCTTTTATAAGTTTAGCCACTAAGATTAGTAAAGTCACATGAATTGCCATCCAAACTAAACCAACCACAATCAATCCTGGGTTATCTGCGATTTTTGTTAGGTCCATTTTCATTCCTATTGTTGCGACCAATATCCAAATAAAAACACTCCCAATTTTACTAGCTCCAGCACCTTCATATTTCCTAAATCTGGTAAAGGATAAAAGAATTCCAATTGCAGTAGCAATCGTTACCATCCAAAAGAACTGCGAACCGAATGAAGACAATGCCGAACTTTTATCACTGACAGCTTCAAAATTCGTTTTTAAAAACTCTGATATGCCATTTGCTCCAAAATGTGCAAATCCAACTACTGTGAAAGCTATACCAAGAATAATCATATGGTCTGATAAGCTTGGATTTCTCTCAATTTTGGCGGCATAAGAAGATACTTTTGCTTTTAATTCTTCAATAGCAGATGTATCTGCTTTTAGCCATCTGTCTATTTGTTCAGTCTTTCCTATGCCTAGAATTAAAATAGCCATCCATATTTCTGCAACTATAATATCTACTATGACCATGCTGGCATAATTTTCAGTATTGTATCCGTAAATTTCGAGCATAGCAGCTTGATTAGCCCCACCACCTATCCAGCTTCCAGCAAGAGTAGATAAGCCTCTCCATACGGCATCAGGCCCAATGCCTCCAACTGTTTCTGGTGACACTGTGGATATTAAAAGTACGGCAATTGGTCCTCCAATAATGACACCCACTGTACCAGTTAAAAACATAATTAGAGCTTTTGGTCCAAGGTTGAAAACAGCTTTAAGGTCTATACTTAATGTTAATAGAACTAACGAAGCCGGTAACATAAATCTACTTGCTATATAGTATACTTGAGAAGTATGAGTCGTAATTTCTCCCGATTCAGAAACAGTCGTCCATTCTGGAGATATTAATCCTAGGGTTGTTAATAGACCTGGAAGCATGTAAGCCATTAAAAGAGCAGGTATATATTTATAGAATTTTTTCCAAAAGGAATTGTTGCTTGTCGAAGTATAAAAAACAAAACCTAGAGTAAGCATTAATAATCCAAAAACAATAGTGTCATCTGTAAAAAAAGGTTGATTATTCATGAATATATTGGTTAATTTGAAGATGTAATATAGCTAAAATAAAAAAACAAGTTATTCTACTTTGGCACACCATTTGATATATGTATAGTAATTACATTCATTATAATAAGTTTATTGAGTGGTTACTTTAAACTTTTGAATTGTAATCCATATTTTTGGTTGGTTAGTTAGTAAAAAAGCATCCTATTTAGGATGCTTTTTTAATTTTATATGTTTAGCGCCTTTAATAAGGACAACCACAATTATTGTTATTTCCTTTAAATATATCTGCGATACTAGTGCCATCTGTTCGGAATATATCTATAGAAACACTTAATCTTAGCATTTTTGGCGTATATGGTTTTGCATCAGCTAAATTGATTCCAAAGGCATTATTATTCATGTCTAAATCAACTTGCTCTCCAGGTGTGCCTTCAACTTGCTCTTTTGTTCCAACCTCATATCTTAAATCTACGCTAAATCTATTATAACGCACCATAATTCCGAAATTCAAGCTAGTAGTATTCTTATCCAAGTCAAAACCATCACTAAAAGAAGTGGCTTGAACACCTTCTAACTTATAATCATCAAAGAAATTAAAACTAGGACCAGCATATAGAAATACAGGTTTAGCAACCTGAAGTCCAAATAGTATTGGTATTTCCATTTTGGAGGTTGTCCATTTTGCATCTCTTCGAGGAAATTCATAATGATTTTCTAAAGAAACGTAGTTTAGCTCTGATCTTATGTAAAAACTTTTAAACTCAACCATAAAATAGGCGCCAATTTGATAACTAATATCTTTAGTTGGAGAAAATAATTCATCAGCTTTTCCTGAAGCTATGGAACCACCTCTCGAATTAATATCACCAATGGTATTAGTATTTAAACCCGCTTTGACTCCAAAGACATATTCTTGAGAAAACAGCAAAGTAGATTGAAAAAACAGAAAGACTGTTAGTAGGTAAAAGGGTCTCATTATTAATCGATTTGGTTAAAATTTACCGAAATATAAAATTAAAACAGTAAATATGAATGAAATTACGACAAGAAGTTAATATTTACTTTGAAATGAAGAAATCCATTGCTCTATTCTCTAATTATTTGATTTTATGAAGTTTATAACTTTATTGGTCAATTCATCGGAAATTTTTCTGAGCGGTTCATTGTAAGATTTTGAGTTATCCAAGTTATCACCAGCTATAGGAACAAGCACATGGTTCATATTTTCTACGATAATCAGTTTAGCTTCTGGAACTGCTTTTTTTAATGTATTAGCCTCCTCAACACTTACTTGCAAGTCTTTATCTCCGTTTATTATAAGAATTGGTATTTTCAATTTCTTAATTACTTTTGTTGGATCATATTGAATCCAATTTCTCATAAAACCCTGAATATCTTCTTTAAAAATCGATGTTAGGGCTTGAGGATAATCTTTAACTGTTTTTCCCTTTTTTAAGGCTGTGAATATGCGTTTGGTATCTTCATTAAACTGAGGAGCGGTTAAATTAATCTGCTCGATAATAACATTATCTATACTTTGTCCTGCACCAGCTAAAGAAATAAAACCGTCAGCTCGATTTTTAGCAGCGATCATTCCTACTAAACTTCCTTGACTATGACCAACTATAAAAATTTTACTAAAGAATCTTCGCTTTTTAAAATAGTTAATGGTAGATATGGCATCATCTATAAAATCATCAAACATAATGTCCTTATCGATAATTCCTTGCTTTATTTGTTTTACAATCCGTTTGTCGTACCTATAGGTTGCAATACCATTAATTGATAAAGTTTCTGCTAGTTTTTTTAAGGAATTATTTTTTAGAAAATTTTGATTGCCATTTCTATCAGTTGGCCCTGAACCACCAATTATAATTGCTAATGGGGTATTAGTTTTATCCAAAGGTTGGAGTAAGGTTCCTTCGATATATTTATTTATTGATAAATTTTGTTCTGTAAAGGGTTTGTTTTGAGCAAAGCCCATATTATAGCAAAGGAAGGCGAATATTAATACTTTAATTTTCATTTATATATCATGGTTAAGTAATACATCAAATTTACTAATAGAAGTAACTAAATAAATAATGTTTTATTGTTTTTTATTCTACACGAATGATATGCATTTCGTCGATAATATCTTTTATTACGACGATAAATGTTAAAAATAAGTGTATTTCATCGATTTTATATGTTTTTTATCGTTGTGTTTCATTTATATTTTTACTTTTGGTGTGTACTAAATAACATACTTTTTAGTTCAATGGATTAATTAATTAATATTTGCATTATGTTGTTGATATAGAGACCCTAAATCTAACTTCGTAAGTAAAAAGCAAATTAAGAAAAAACCGAGTTTGAGGGAACTCGGTTTTTTTGTGTTTAAAACTCTGGATAAACTTATTTTATATAAATTCGCTAGTAACTCAAGTTTATGAAATTATGTAGTTATTTATATTGCCTATTCTTTTGCATTATTAGTTTTGCACAATTACCTGAAGGGTTTGTTTATGCAGATGATGTTATTCCAGATATTGATGTAGAATTAAGGTATTATTCATCAAACAATTTTGTTGGAACAGCCATTAATGGCTATAATGCGAATAAACTTATACTAACAAAACAAACTGCGGAAGCACTTAAAAAAGTGCAGAGCTATTTACAAGAAAAAAACTTATGCTTGAAAGTGTATGATGGGTATAGACCACAACGTGCTGTCGATCATTTTTTAGTTTGGGCGCGTGATATTAATGATACCCTTAATAAGCATATTTTTTATCCAGATGTAAAGAAAAAGGATTTGTTTAAAGAAGAATATATAGCTTCAAAATCGGGTCATAGTAGAGGTAGTACAGTAGACATAACAATTATTGACGGAAATACGAGTTTGTCAATAGACATGGGCAGCAAATATGATTTTTTTGGAAAAGAATCTTGGATAAATTTTACTAATATTTCTGAAGAACAGCAGGCTAATAGACAACTTTTACAAAGTGTTATGCTGAAATTTGGATTTAGAAATTATCCTAAAGAATGGTGGCATTTCACTTTAAACGGAGAACCATTTTCTAATACATACTTTAATTTTCCTATTGAATAAAAAAACCTGTTTTCTAAATGAGAAAACAGGTTTTAGTATTTTTTGATCGATGATAGTTTTATTCTTTATCTAAGTCTTTGGTCATTTTAAAACCAAGAAACAATCCTGCACCAGCCATAAAGAATATGATAGCAGGGTAAACAGCACCTTCTTCTAATGTTGTAAATTCAGTAAGCAGCATTGCCAAGAATACACCAATACCAATTCCCATTAGCAATAATGCTAAATTTAAAAGAAGCACTTTCCAGATAGGAGAATTACTTCTTCCTCTCATAAAGATGCTTGCATCTGCTCCTTTCTCTATGAGCGCTAAACGTTCCTTGTTTCTAGTAGATAAGTATAAGTAAACAATCCCGAATATCGCGATAAATAGACTAATAGGTATTAAAATTCCTTCCATAATTGTTTGTTTTTAATTGATTAAATTTAATGTGTTCATAGCCTAAGACGATAAGTTCTTAGTTTTGGTTACAATTTTAGCAAAAAAATATTTTTAATTTTTTTTGTAACCTAAAATAACAATGACTCGTCTCATTAATGAAATGACCATCGACGACCAACATTATATCAATTTAGTAATTGATGGCGATTCTAATGCTTTTTCAGTATTAGTTGATCGCTATAAAGATTTAGTTTTTACTTTAGCGTTGCGTATGCTAAAGAATAGGGAGGAGGCTGAAGAAGTTTCGCAAGATACTTTTATAAAAATATATAAATCATTAAATAAGTTTAAAGGAGATTCTAAATTTTCAACATGGGTGTATAAAGTAACTTATAATACATGTTTGGACAGATTGAAAAAAAATAGAAAACATTTTAATGATGTCCCAATTAATGAATTTACTGAGCATGAAGTAAAAACAATTGATAATTCATTGGATAGTTTGGAACAGGAGGAATATAGTAAAACTATTCGAGATTGTATAGCCTTATTGTCAAGTGAGGATGCATTTTTGTTAACCTTATACTATTTTGAAGAATTATCTTTAGAAGAAATATCTAAAACAGTTGGTTTAAAGGCTAACAATTTAAAAGTAAAAATATTTAGAGGAAGAAAAAAATTAGCAACCGTATTAAGAGAACACCTAGAACCAGAAATAATTGAAAGTTATGAAAGAGCAGGAAGATAATTATTTAGACAATTTAGCAAAAAAAATTATAAGCAATGGCTTACTAGAAACCCCATCTTTTAATTTTACAGAGAAGGTTATGTCTATAGTTTCAGAGTTTAGTAAAAACTCTGCTACAACTTATGAGCCTTTAATTTCTAAAAAATATTGGATTGTAATTGGTGTTTCTCTAATAACCTTAATGCTTTATTTACTTTTTGGAAATCAATTGGAAACATCTAATTGGTTCAGTATGTTGGATTTTAGTGTTATATCAAATAATGCTATTACAAACGCATTTTCAGGTATAACAATTTCTAAAACATTTAGTTACGCTATAATATTCTTTTGCTTGATGCTTTGTATTCAAATACCGTTTTTGAAGTATCATTTTGATAAAAGGCTAGCCAATTAATTTTTATAATGCCAAAAAGGAATCTTTGAAATATTCCATCGGATAGTATCACTTTTTCTAATACGTAGCCGATTTATTTTTAAAGTATGCTTTCCTTCCTTTAGTTTATTTGTGCCTATATAAGTTTCAAAACCTAATTCATTCTTGTAATTTTTTGATAATATAAATTCGGGATTATACTTCACAGAATCTATAATAACATAATAAATCGAGTTAAATGTTTTTATATATTCTTTATGAAGACTATCTCTTTTTTTAGAAAAGTAAAATTGATTACTCCCACCTATTGTTATGTTGGTCTCTAAGCCTCGATTATCTTCTTTTGGCTTAAGGCCTGGGTTAATTTTGAAAATATTGTCTTCAATATTATCTGAAAAAACTAGAAATACTTTTATAAAAGGATCTGTGATTACTTTAGATTGAATCATAGCGTTTCTCATAAAACCATTATTCTTAATTAAAAGATCTTCATAGTTTTCGCTGTTAGCTATATATTCATTTGATGAATTATCTGGATTTAGATAATTGGAATAATTGTAGGTTAATGAAGTTGATATTAAAATAAGAATATATAAAGGCACTAAAATGAAGCTTAAACGTCTTCCAAATTTATTGTCTAAAAAGTTATAAACTAAGGGTCTATATAAGAAAGACAGTGTTATAAAACTAAATACCCAATAAATAGGGAAGTAAATTTTAGAAAGCCATTTTTTCTTTTTCAGAAAACCAAGAGTCAAGAAATCTATAAAAGTAAGTATTGCTCCTAAAACTATAAAAAGTAGAAGCATAATTCCTAAACCTTTTGCTAACCATTCAGGTAAACTTTCACTATCAATAATATAATTACCAACAAAAGCAATAGATAGAATTGTAAATGTAATAGCTAAAACATAGAAAATAAGTAAAAATGAAATGGCGAAAATAATACTGCAATAATTTTCTAATGTTGCAATATATCTATCAAAAGAACCAACCTTTTTTTCTAAATATTTTGTGAATTTTTTACTATACTTTAAACTTTCGTAATTTATATCTCCAGAAACATAGCGGAGGCCTAATGCACCTATCCATAATCCACGCAGGAGAACATGAAGTAGTAAATTAAATATTAAAATGGCACAAGAAATTTGAGCTACTAGCGAAATAATAAACTTATAAATTTGTTCACTATTTTCAGATTCTTGGACACTTAATTGAATACTTGGGTAAGCACTAATTAACCCAAAAATTGCAAAACCCGATATTATTAGTTCTAATTGCCAGCTCTCCTCTTGTAGTTTCTGCAATAATTTTTTAAACGCTGGGTTTGTATAATCGTTGCTCATAAACAGAAATATTTCCTCTAATATAGCGACTTTTGTTAGAATGCAGATTCTAAATTATAAGCACTAACGTGTAAATTTTAATATTTGTGCGGAATGTTGTGGAAATTTGGAAATTAGAGCATTCTTTGTAGCAAGCTCAAAATCTTCAAAATCAAAACCAGGAGCAACAGTGCATCCCAACAAGCTATAATCGTTTGTATTTATTACCTCTGCAGCAAACCAGTGATTTGCTAATACAGTATATTGAAGAAATTCGTCATTTTCTATGTTGCTACCTATAATTACATTCCAATAGTTGCCCTCCTCAGAAATTACATGAAGTTTTATAGGTGAGCCCTTGTAAAAATGCCAAATCTCATCTTGATTTATTCTATGAAAAGCAGAGAAATTATCAGAGGTTAGTAAAAAATAAATTGATGTAGAATAATTTCGTTCACCTGAAAAATCAGAATTTAAGTTATCTGCATTTATTACTCCCTTACTTCTATAAACTTCCTTAAAAAAGCCTCCTTCAGGATGTGGTACTAATTGAAGTTTATTTACAATTTGCTCAATTTCAGTCATTCTACGCTTTTTAATACCAACGCTTTTTTTTCTTTTTTGAAGCAACGCTTTTACGTCCTTTTTTGTGTTTGCTTCCTGTTTTTGTAGACTTATGAATAATAGGTTTTACTTTAGGGTCTAATGGATATGGATGCTCTTCAATTATATCTAATTGAATCTGAATAAGTTGTTGTATGGCTTTTATATAATTTTTTTCATCAGCAGAACAAAATGAATAGGCCGCCCCAGAGTTTCCTGCTCTTGCCGTTCTACCAATTCTATGAACGTAGGTTTCAGGTATGTTAGGTAAATCAAAGTTTATTACTGCATCTAATTCGTTAATATCAATTCCGCGAGCAGCAACATCTGTAGCTATTAGAATATTTACTTCACCTTTTTTAAACCGATTTAATGAGTCCTGTCTTGTTGTTTGGCTTTTATCGCCATGAATGCTGTCTACTTTGTATCCATTTTTCAATAGCGTTTTTTCAAGTTTGTCCACACCAAATTTTGTGCGTCTAAAAATAATAATGTTCCCTTTTATGGTATTTCTCAAAACATGTAAACACAATTCAATTTTGTTGCGTTTGGGAACGTAGTATAGCCATTGATTTACATTCTTTGAAGTTGAAGAATTTTGAGCGACTTCAACACGTTCTGGATTGTTTAAAATAGTATTGGCTAAAAATTCAACTTTATGAGGAATCGTCGCTGAAAATAAAAGAGTCTGTTTATCTCTAGTGCAAAGGCGTTCAATCTTTCTAACATCATCAATAAAACCCATATCTAACATTAAATCGGCTTCATCTAAAACAAGTGTTTCCACATAATCAAGATTTATAACATCTTGTTTGTGTAAATCCAGTAAACGTCCAGGGGTAGCAATTAAAATATTAACCCCTTTTTTTAAAATATCTTTTTGAGGTTCTATGGATGTGCCGCCATAAACAACAGTTGTTCTTAAGTTGGTATATGTGCTGTAAGTTTTAAAACTATTCTCAATTTGTATAGCTAATTCCCTAGTTGGGCTTACAATTAAAGCTTTAATTTTTTTCCCCTTTTTAGGAGTGTCTTGTTGATCTAATAATGATTGCAAAATTGGCAGTGCAAAAGCAGCCGTTTTACCTGTTCCTGTTTGAGCAGAAACAATCACATCTTTTTTGTTTAAAACAAGATGGATTGTTTTTTCTTGAACTAAAGTGGGGTTGTCATACCCAGCCTCTGCTATAGCACGCAAGAGGGGTTTACTTATTTTTAAATCTTTAAAAGACATCTATAGGATTATTTGCAACAAAGATATGATAATCGAGTTCAAAGGGATATTAAAAAAAGAACTGCTATAAAAAAGATTTCAGTTTATCTCTTTTTCCTTTAGGTAGAGCATTGTTATCCATAATTAAATTAATATGGCCTCTATTTTTTTCTTTGTTGTATAACAAATCAAAAAATTGCCAAGTACTTATGCTCTCCTTAGCTTTTTCAACTAATTCTAAGGTTTCTCCAGTTTTCACATAACCTTCTTCAAGTATACTAACATATGTTCCCGGATAACCGTGGTCTATAAATTGCTTTAAGACCTCTTGAGAGCCAAATTTTACGCCGAATTTAAAACAAGGTTCTCGCGGTTGTGTTACTTGTACAAGGGTTGAGCCAATTTTAAAAATATCGCCTATATGAATATCTTTTTCATTTAATCCAGAAATTGTTAAGTTTTCTCCAAACATGCCCCATTCCCATTCCAAATTTGGGTACAAATCTTTCCAATAGTTATATTGATCTTTAGAAAACAAATAACACGCTTTAAATTCGCCGCCATGTACATTTCTATCTGAAATCTCATCGTTTTGAACACTTTGATTTCTTAATAGAATTGGTGAATTAACGGATTTTTTATATATACCAGTAGTTACTTTTTGTCCATTCCAAATTATGGTGGTTGGTTTTGCTATGTTGGTGGAGATGATTTTCAAAAGATTCGTTTAACGGTTTTGTGTATGGTTTCATTGTGTGAAATTCCTCTCGGGTTTTCATATTAAGAACCAAGATAGTAAAAGTGCGAGGAATTTCCGAGCAATGAACTATACACGTTGTTATGTTTTCGAAGTACATCAATCCCGCAAATAACTCAGGACATATTAAGTTTTCAGTTATCGAAATCCCTTAAAAACATTTATTTTTTCCTACAAAAAATTAAATACGTTTTATCAACCAATCTTTGAGCTCATAAAAATTTTGTGGCGCCACACCATGTCCCACAGGGAACTCAGAATATTGGTGTTTTATATTTAGGCTAGTTAAAAAAGGGGCTATCTGTCGTGCCCAATCTACAGGAATTACTTGGTCTACACTGCCATGTGAGCTATAAATATCTAAATGCGTATAATCTAGTTCGTTTAAATTCTCAGGTAAAATTTCATGACTTATATAACCACTTAAGGCTATAATATTTTTAATTTTTTTAGGATAAGAGAAAGCTACCGCATAGCTTAAGATACTACCTTGACTAAAGCCTAAGAGTGTGATATTATCTTTATTAACAGGATAAAGAGCTACGACTTCATCAATAAAGTTGGAAAATATATCACGAGATTCTTTGGCTTGGTCGTTATCGTTCCATTTGCGCTGTTCTGCATCAAAATTAATGGCATACCAAGCATTACCATATGGCTGCATTGGGTAGGGCGCTCTTACGGATATAATAAAAAGCTCTTCTGGTAATTCGTTTGCAAATGAAAATAAATCGTTTTCATCACTTCCATAACCATGCAACATGATTAGAAGTGGTGCGTTTTCAGGAAGGCTTGATTTTCTGGTAGTATGGTATAATGAAGACAAATTATTAGTCATTTATTTTATCTGCCAATATTAGCAAACCATTTTTGAAACAAATCGCCTAATAATGGTACAGTTTGAGCTTTACCACTAATAGCGCCTATTAATCCATAAATAAAAAGGACACTAAAAAAAATGTAGAAACCAGAACTAACGCTCCAACTATCGAATGAGCTTGCTACAAAACCTAAAAGATGAAACATAAGCCATAAACCTAATGATTGTCTTATGTGAAAATTTGTGAACTGATTATTCTTGTCACTATTCATAAAATAAGCTATTATAATTCCTATGATGGCTAGGTAACTTATAATGGCTAAACCTTTTCCTTCGTCAATATCTTGCTGTGTCATATAGTTAATTTATAATCGCTTTATTCTTTGAAATAATGCCATAGGCTTTACCTTTTAAGGAAGCGTTTTCAAAAATGGAATTTTTTGATCTAGAATATATGTCACTTCTGCTAAATGTGTATTTAGTCTCTGGATTAAAAAGCGTCATATTCGCTTCGTTACCAATATTAATTGATGACGCTTCAGCACCAAATCTAGATTTCCCTTTAGTAAGTATTTCGATGGTTTTTTTTGTAGTGAATATATTTTGTAAAGCCCCAAAAGCACTTTCTAAACCGATGCTTCCGTAATCGGCATGATCGAATTCAATTTTTTTATACTCAATATCAATTGGGTTGTGGTCACTGGTAACCATATCTATAGTGCCATCTTTTAAACCTTCAATTAAAGCATCTACATCGTTTTGTGTTCTTAGAGGTGGTAGTACCTTAAAGTTCGTGTTAAAATCTGTGAGTACATCATCTGTCAAACATAAATTATGAATAGCCACGCTACAACTCACATTTAATTTTTTATTCTTTGCTTCTCTAATTAAGAAAACAGATTTAGCCGTAGAAATAGTTGGTATGTGTAATTTACCCTCTGTATACTCAAGTAAAAATAAATCGCGTGCGACTTGTAATTCTTCTGCTAAGGCTGGATTTCCTTTTAACCCAAGTTTCGTGCTTGTAATATGTTCGTTTACCACACCATTACCCGAAATTTTATTTTCTTGTGGAAAAGAACACACTAATCCATCAAAATTACTGGCATATTGCAATGCAATTTTCATAAGATTGGGATTAGCTATAGGTTTTTTATAATCATAAAAAGCAACAGCTCCCGCATTTGACATGTCGTACAACTCTGCCAGATCGGTTCCTTTACCTGATTTAGTAAGCGCGCCAATTGGTAAAAGAGAAACGCCGTGATTTGCCGATTTTGAGTTTACAAAAGCAACATCAGCATTCGAATCGATTACTGGATTTGTATTGGGGTTCATCGCAACGGTTGTAAAACCAGATTTGGCAGCAGTTTTAAGACCGTTTTCAATAGTTTCACGTTCTTCAAAACCAGGTTCGCCAAAGCATACACTACTGTCGAACCAACCTTGAGAAACATGAAGGTTATCTAGTTTAACTTCTTTATAATTTTTTGGATTTTTTAGTTTATTGCCAATTTTAGAAATCCTACCATTTTCAATTAATAAATCCTGAGTTTGATTGTGAAACTCACTATTAGAATCTATTATGGTAGCAGATTTTATAAGTATGTTCATTTAAAGTATTTTAAGATGAGCATTTCAATAATCAATAAAGCCAGTGCAAAAATAGCAAACCATTTCCACAAGGCATTAACTTTTGTGTCACTTTTTATAGAATTGAAGACATCAGTTATGGAAGCATCAGTTTTTAGATTGTCAAAATTTGATAAATTTTGATAGACTAAATCACTTTCATTTCTATTATAATTATAACTCACGTTAAGAATAGAACTTGCTTTGTTTTTTACATTATAGATACCATCTAAAGAAGGTGTTTCTGAAGTAGTAACAACTATTTTATTGCTAAACTGTTGTTGTTTCGGAATAATATTCACATTATTATTTGCTAACGATAAAATATCATCTTGCTGTAATTGAGTTGTAACATCAAAACTATTAGTTTCTCCAATAGCGAAATATAAATTTGGATTTTTCAAACTGAATTTCCCAATATTGTATAGCGTAGGAACTATTAATGGCGAGTTTTTGAAATTTGAATTTTCGTCGGCTATAGATGCTGTAAAAATAAAAACATTGCTATTCTGACTTAAAAATGAAGCTCCATTTTCTAGTTCTAAAATAGTTGTAGCTTGATTTGAAACGAGTCCGTAATAATTATTAACTTTTGGATATTGAAAGTTGCTCACCTCTTTTTCGAAAACGCCATTATTATATAAAGGATGCGAATAGTTAATTGAAGTTATGCGTTTTTCTGCATTAATAATATTGCTTAAAGTGATATTGTAATTTGATAGGAAGGTATTGTATGTCTGGTTAGAAATAGTCTTAGAAGGGATAACCAATATAGACCCACCATCTTTATTGAAAGATTGCAAAGCAGAAGCAAGGGCGGTTGGAATATTATTTAATTCATTTAAAATAATTAGACTTTGGGTACTTATATCGTTGTAATTAAGATTGGAAATCTCTGTAGATAAATAGTTAAACTCTTTGTCAGTAAAAATACGTTTTAAGTAGGAATCATCAATTTTATTTATTGAAAGAACATTAGTCTTTACAGGTGTATTAATGTTGAAAAACATTACGTTATCGAAGGTTAAACTAGTATCATCAATTACAATTTTACCATTTATAATTGTATTTCCAGGTAGTGTAAACGTGGTCTCTCCAGTTTTGTCTAGCACAATACTGGTTTTAGCAATTAGATTGTCGTCATTATATAATGATACTGGAACATTTTCCTGGTAATCACCGTTGTTTTTCAAAGTAACTGTAAGCTCTATGCCGCCAGCATTTGCCGAAGATATATAAGTGCTATCGATAGCTATATTGTTAGTGTTTACAGGTTCTAATTTCACTAAATGTAAACTGCTTAATGAATCTTTAAGAGGAATAAACGATTCTTCGCTTTGCTGAAAATCTGATATAAAAACGATATTATTTAAAACATCTTTGTTCTTGTTGAGTAAGGTTTTACACTTTAATAAAGCCGATTGAAGCGGCATCATATTGGAGCTATAATCCAATTGAAGCAATTCGTTCTTAATTGCTTTAATAGTTGTATTTTTATATATTTGATTGTTTGTAACTAGCGACACGTTTTCTTCTTCTGGAACATTACTAATAATGTCTTGGATAGCACGCTTTAAGAGCTCCCCTTTATTCCCTTTAGCTTGCATACTAAAAGAATTATCAAGGTAAATTATAGTTTCTTTTTTTTGATTAAATGAATCTGTTTTAGCTATAAATGGTTGTGTAAAAGCAAAAATAATAGTCGCAAAAAGTAACATCCTTGTACATAAGATAAGCCACTTTTTTATTTGAGAACTTTTTCTGGTTTGCAGAGTAGCTTGCTTTAAAAAAGCCACATTGGTAAAGGCTACTTTTTTGAATTTACGAAGTTGAAAAAGGTGAACAATTATAGGAATTAGCAGTAAAAATAGAGCGTAAAGAAGTTCTGGGTGTTTAAACTGCATGTCGTATTTAGATTTGTCAAACCTACATAAAATTTTTGATTTTTTTGATATAGAATAAAATGAAATTCCTTTTCAACTAGCAAAAGAAAAGGTAGTCTTCAATAGGTTTTAAGCCTAAACTATTCATATACTGCCTAATTTCTTTTTGAGCTAATTTATTTGCAACAGTAACAATGCTTTGTGCATTTTTAATATCTTTTAAGGCATTAAAGGCCTCTAACTTTTTACCATAAATATCACGTCCAATTTTTTTTGGGTTATCACAAATCCATCGAAAATAGACTCTTTTTTCAATTAATGTCTTTGCTGTTATTTTACCTTTAGCTCCAGCTCCCCATATAACCAATGTCTTATGTTGGTCATAATCAATGTCTAAAAAGTTAGTAATCTTTAAGCTTGAAAAATGATTTTCGGCATAATTAGAATCTGTTCGTGAAGATCTTGTGCTATAATCCCGCCAATAGTGAATAACTTCTTTACAAGGAATGCATTTATAATTGTGTTTATAAAAACGAAAAGCTAAATCATAATCTTCAGGATATACATTCGGATTAAAAGCATTACAAGCAGTTAAATCTTCTCGATAGGCCATCCAACAAGGTGATGGAATAACACATTCCTTATAGATTTCAGAATAGTTGGATCCAGTTTTAGTTAATTCATTTAGCCAATTTTCATAGCTTTTATAGCCAGTACCAATACCAGTTTCAGAAAAATAGTTTACTTGTCCAATAGCAATATGCTGCTTTCCATGCTTTAATAAGTTATTTACTAAAACTTGTAATTTATTAGGATACATTATATCATCACTATCCATCCTGGTAATGAATGATCCTTCACTATGTTTAAATGCTAATTTTAAAGCGTCAATAATGCCGCTTCCAGAGTTTTTTAAAAGCCGAATTCGGCTGTCTTGTTTGGCATGCGTTTTTACTAATTCATAACTAGAATCGGTCGATGAATCGTCTACAATCAGTAATTCCCAGTTGGTATAAGATTGATTTATTATGGATTGCAAGCATTCATCTAGAAAAACTGCTGTGTTCTTAAATGGAGTTAATATGCTTACAAGCGGATTTTGCATGTTGCGAATTTAACATAACCTTATGAAAATAAGCTGTTACAGAATCTTATTTTTGGCGTCAGCTTAAGAAATAATAAATACAATTTATGAAAACTAGAATTTTAGCCACCTTGTTAGTTGGTATTTTACTCGCCAGTTGTAGTTCAACAAAGAATACAGCAAACGATTTAGCAGTTAGTAACCCCATTATAACTGCGATCCATTTAGATAAAGTTACAGACGATAAAGCACCAGTAACTATTAATCCTGGACGTTTTACGATTGAAACAGTTATATACAGATTGCCAAAAGTAATTCAAGGGACCTATTCTGTAAGTAATTTTGGTAAATACGTTGACGATTTTAAGGCTTTTGATTATAATGGCAGTGAGATGCAAACAAGTAAAATTGATGAGAATTCATGGACAATCAATAATGCAAAGCAATTAGATAAAATTACATATTTAGTTAATGATACTTACGATATTGAAATTAACGGAGGTATTGGAAAGGATACACCATTTTCCCCTGCGGGAACCAATATTGAACCAGAAAATTATGTATTGAATCTGCATGGATTTATTGGTTATTTCGATTCTTTAAAAAATAACCAGTACAAATTGGAGGTTTCCGGATCATCAGATTATATACGTACTTCTGCATTGCAAAACAATGGAACTAAAACAAGTGAAGATGGCAAAAATATAACAACAACATATTTTGCAAATAGATATTTTGAAATTACCGATAACCCGATGATGTTTGGTAAGTTGGATGTAGAAGAATTTCTAGTTGACGATATTAAAATTGTTCTAAGTGTTTATTCACCAAACAAAGTACATTCAGCCAAATCGCTTAAAGACACATTTTTTAAAATGATGCAGGCACAAAAAAAATATTTAGGCGATATAAATAGCACCTCTCGTTATGATATTTATATTTATTTATCTGAAGGCAAAGAAGATTCTCCGAAAGGATTTGGAGCTTTAGAACATCATACTTCTACGGTTGTAGTTATGCCAGAAGCTTCACCTGCTGATGCCATGGCCCAAAGTATGATTGATATTGTATCCCACGAGTTTTTTCATATTGTAACTCCGTTAAGTGTGCACTCTGAAGATGTGCATTATTTCGATTATAACAACCCAACTTTTTCGAAACATTTATGGATGTATGAAGGTGTGACAGAATATTTTGCTACATTGTTTCAAGTAAACCAAGGCTTAGTAGAAGAGGCAGCGTTTTATAATAAAGTGATGGGTAAAATTCAATCGGCGTCTCAAATGAATGATGCTATGAGTTTTACTATAATGAGTGAGAATGTACTAAAAGAGCCTTATAAAGGAGAATACATTAATGTATATCAAAAAGGGGCTTTAATTGGTATGTGTATCGATATCTTGATGCGTGAAGAAAGTAATGGTAACCGTGGAATATTATCTTTAATGAAAGAGCTGTCCAATAAATACGGAAAGAATAAACCATTTGAAGACGACAAACTTATTGATGAAATTGTAACTATGACGTACCCGTCTCTGCGAGAATTTTTTGATACACACGTTATAGGTGATACACCAATAAACTATGTTGATTTCTTTGCAAAAGTTGGTTTAAAGATAGGTGAAGGAAAAGTAGAAACAAATTATATTTTAATGAATGGTGCCCCAATTGTAGGGGGCGATGGTCAAAAAGGAACCATCTTTTTTACTGGTATGGTTTTAGAAAATAGTTTTTGGGCAGAACAAGGAGCACAACCAAATGATGTTATTAAATCTATAAATGGAAAAGATTTGACCTTAGCAAATGCGAATCAAATATTGCAAGAAGTATTTAGCTGGAAACCAGGAAATGATATTGAAGTAATTTTGGATAGAAATGGGGAAGAAGTTTTGATTAAAACTGCAACAACAAAAACCTATACTACTGGTAAGGGCATTATGGAACAAGCTGATGCTACTGATGCTCAAAAAGCATTGCGCGAAGCTTGGTTAAGAGGATAGTTCAACAAATGACATAATTTATAAAAAAACCTGCTAGCTTAAAACTAGCAGGTTTTTTTTTTGAGTTTTAGTATTTAGCTGATTTTCCATTGCTTAATGAACCTTTCATGAATTCTCTTAAATCATCATTGGCTAAAATAAGATCTTCGTTTCTTAAATACATCATATGTCCACTTCTATAACCTTTAAAAGTAAAGCGGTCTTTCATTTTGCCACTAGGATCAACTTGCCACATAGTATATTTTGCACTAAAGTAAGTAGTTGCGCCATCATAGTAACCAGACTGAACAAGTACTTTTAAATAGGGGTTTTGAGCCATAGCTTGTCTTAAGCCATCACGAGTATTATCATTTCTCCTATCCCATGGTTGTACATCACCAAACACATTATACTTAACATCTGTTTTAAAATTTAAATGCTCGCGAATGTAATAGTTTATTGCGGGAGTAAAGGAATGTAACCAAGAAGTCAATTCTGAGCTATAATCAGGTCGGTTTCCGACTTCTCTTTTATCAATCCCAAGGTACCTTGAATCTAGTCTGCCAATAGTATGTCCTGTTTTATCTCTTAATAATTCTTTCCAAAAGAAGCTGGTTGGGATGTCCAAATTATTCTGAAGAACAACTTTATTATTCAAACCTGAATAATAAGCTATTTTCTTTGCAACTTCATTTTTTTTAGTTTCAGAAATAAATCCACCTTTAGCTAGGGCTGGCATTAAAGTATTAATAGCATAACCTTCAGATTCAGGTAAGATATCATCTAAATCTTTTTGTTGAAGTGTGGGAGGAAGCATTTTTTGATACCAAGCTGCTGCGGTGAAATAAGGTAAATTTAAAGCAGAGTACACAGGTTGATTTGTATTATAAAGCTTATAGTCGGAAGGAGAAACTAAAATAACACCATTTAAATACATCCATTGATTATTCTGTAATTCATTGGCTAGTCCCATTACGCGTGTTCCCCCGTAACTTTCGCCTATGATATATTTTGGAGATTCCCACCTGTTTTTTCTGGAAACAAATGTGTTAATCCATTCTGCTAAATATTTAATATCGGCATTTATACCGAAAAAAGTTTCCCTTTCAGGAAGTTTTCCTTCTTTGTCTTCTATCATTCTTGAATAACCTGTGTTTACAGGATTAACATAGACAATGTCGGCAACATCAAGGATCGAGTTAGGGTTATTTTTTATGCCATATGGCTGTATTGGATAACCTTCATTATCTATTTTTAAAATTTTCGGTCCAGTATAAGCAATATGCATCCAAATCGAAGCTGATCCAGGACCGCCATTGAATGAAATAACTAAAGGTCTATTCGTTTTATCTTTAATATCGTTTCGTTCGTAATATGTATAATATAATGTTGCTATAGGTACTCCTTTTTTATTCCAAACAGGCTGAGTTCCTGTAGTAGCTTTATAGGAAATATTAGCACCTTTAATTGTGGCATTATGATTGGTAACAACCATAGTATCCATTGGAATTTTTAAATTTTGAGAAAAACTTGTCAACGTAAAAACAGAAAAAATTAAAACTAAAAAATATTTCATGAAAATTGGATTGTGATTGATGGTTTAAAGATACTGAAACAAATATTAAAACCCTTCAAAAACACCAAGGCCAAATAGTGAAAAATCGTATTTAACAGGATCTTCAGAATCTAATTTTCGTAAAGAAGTATCAAGTTCTAATAATGCCTTGGCATCATTTTGTTTTCGTTTAAGTAGCCCTAGTTTTCTAGCTACATTTCCAGAATGAACATCTAAAGGACAAGATAATTGATTTGGAGAAAGATTTTTCCATATACCAAAATCGACACCAGCGTTATCGTTTCTAATCATCCACCTGAGATACATATTAATACGTTTAATTTAGATAGCATAAATTAATTAAAAGACTATCTAATTAGATATGCATATTTAAAGCTCTATTATTTTTAATCAAATATTATCATTTCATCTTTGCTTACTTCAATAATATCAAGAATACCAAATTGTAAATGTGTACTACTTTGAAATTCTATAGGTACTTCCGTTCAATGGTTTTTAGTTTAGTGATTAAAGAAATTCTTTTCTATCAGGTTCAGATTCCATAAACCTTGTGAATACTATTGGAATTTGAAGGGTTAATGCTTAAGATTTATAATATGCGCTTACCGCTATATAAAGTTGTATGTTTACACAAACATATTAATTTTTCTTGTTGCGCTTTTTGTTTAAAAATTACAAAACTCACAATTGGTCTATTTTTATTTTAATAATAAATTTTAACCCTAACAAAAGCGTAAATGAAAAAACAAATATTTTTAATATTTTGTCTACTAGGTACTATAGCAGTACAATCACAAACTTTTAACGATGGTATTTTAGAATATACAGTAATAGATGCCACAAATAACTATGTATCGTTTACAAAATACAATGATATATGTCCAACAGGAAATTTCACTATTCCATCAACAGTAGATGAAGGAGGTGTAACTTATACTATTACCAGTATTGGAAATGGTGCTTTTGATTATTGTATCGGCCTAACAGGTATTACTATCCCAGATGCTGTTACTAGTATAGGAGATGGTGCTTTTAATTATTGTGGTTACATAACAGATATTACTATCCCAGATGCTGTTAACAATATTGGAGATGGTGCTTTTGCTTATTGCAGTAGTATAACCAGTATGATTATCCCAGATGCTGTTACCAGTATTGGAGATGGTACTTTTTCTGGTTGTATAGGTCTAACCAGTATGATTATCCCAGATGCAGTTACCAGTATTGGAAATTCTGCTTTTTATGATTGTAATCGTCTAGAAAATATCACTATTCCAAATGCTGTTACTAGTATTGGAACATCTGCTTTTGAGAGATGTAGGTTTTTAACCAGCATCACTATCCCAGGTACTGTTACCAGTATTGGAGATAATACTTTTTATGATTGTTTTGACCTAACTAGTATCAATATCCCTAATACTATTACCAATATTGGAGATAATGCTTTTTATGATTGTAGAAGCCTGACTAGTATCACTATCCCAAATGCTGTTACTAGCATTGGAACATCTGCTTTTTATGGATGTACAAGTCTATCAAGTATCACTATACCAGATTTAGTTACCAGTATTCCAGATAGGGTTTTTGATAACTGCACTAATCTATCAAGTATTACTATCCCAGATACTGTTACAAGCATTGGAGCATTTGCTTTTTTAAGATGTTATAGTCTAACAAGTTTTACTATCCCAGATGCTGTTACAAGTATTGGAGATAATGCTTTTTCTCAATGTATTAGTCTAACAAGTATAATTATCCCAAATGCCGTAACCAGTATTGGAGATGCTGTTTTTGGTGATTGTATAAACCTAACGAGTATTACTATCACAGATGCTATTAACAGTATTGGAGGTTATACTTTTAGTGGTTGCAGTAGTCTAACCAGTATTACTATCCCAGATGCTGTTACCAATATTGGAGATTATGCTTTTCGTGATTGTATGAACCTAACGAGTATCATTATCCCAGATGCTGTTACCAGTATTGGAGATGGTGTTTTTGTTGATTGTAGTAGTCTAACCAGTATTAATATTCCAGACGGGGTTACAAGTATTCCACAGGTTGCTTTTTATCGATGTAGTAGTCTAATAAGTATTAATATCCCAGATGGAGTTACCAGTATTGGAGATAATGCTTTTAATTTATGTAGCAATCTAACCAGTATTAATATCCCAAATGCAGTTACTAGCATTGGAAATTCTGCTTTTGCTAATTGTAGTAGTCTAACAGATGTTATTGTAAATTGGTCAACCCCACTTTCTATAAACCAAAATGTATTTAGTTTAGCACACATAGTAAACTACACAATATTAACAATGCCATCAGGTACAGAGTCTGCATATCAAGCGGCACCAGTATGGCAAGACTTCAGTAATTTTGCACCATTAAGTACATCAAACCCTAATATAGAAGCTGCTATCAATATATACCCAAATCCTGTAAAAGACGCATTAAATATTAAGTTAAACGAAGGTTTACAATTAAAACAAATTAATATTTATAATACTTTAAGCCAGTATTTGTATTCAGTGAAAACATCAAAACTAAATGTTAGTAATCTAACTAGCGGTATTTATTTTGTAGAGGTTGTTACTAATCAGGGTCAGTCGACTAAAAAGATAGTTATAGAATGATTTTATATTAATAAAATTTAAATTAGAAATTTTCAAAAACTCCAACACCAAATAGCGCAAAATCATATTTAACAGGGTCTTTTGGGTCTAGTTTCCTTAAGGCTGTGTCTAATTCTAAAAGTGCTTTAGCATCATTTTGTTTGCGGTAGAGTAAACCCAATTTTCGGGCTACATTACCAGAATGTACGTCTAATGGACACGATAGTTGAGATGGTGAGAGGCTTTTCCAGATGCCGAAATCAACGCCAGCATTGTCTTGTCTTACCATCCAACGGAGATACATATTTAGCCTTTTTGCCGCAGAATTTTTTAAGGGATCGCTAACATGTTTTTGAGTTCGTGGGAGGTGTTCAATTTCAAAGAAAACGTGTTTAAATGCTGAAATAGCTTTTTGTAGTGAATTCCTTTCTGCATGATTAAAGAAAACGGATTCGAGGCCATTATGGTTTATGTATATATGTTTTAAAGACTTAATAAACTGAATACAGTCATCGCCATTAAAGGTTCTATGTACAAATGGTTGGAGTTTTTCTAAATCTGTTTTTTGATGATTAATAATAAAATCATAAGGAGAATTGTCAAGTAAAAGCATTAATCGCTTCGCATTATTTATGATGCTTTTACGGTTTCCCCAAGCGATAGTAGCAGTTAAGAAACCAGAAACTTCAATGTCTTCTTTTTTTGTAAACCTATGTGGAATTTGAATAGGGTCACTTTCAATAAATTTGGGATTGTTATATTGTATTACTTTAAGATCTAGAAATTCTTTGAGTTCTTTTTGATGCAAAATAGTAGAATTTAATCTTTGATTATTTTCCCATCAACCATAACTAGTTTTCTATCGGCCATATCAGCTAACTCTTCATTATGTGTGACAATTACAAAGGTTTGACCAAACTCATCGCGAAGCTTAAAAAAAAGGTTGTGTAGATTTTCGGCAGATTCGCTGTCAAGATTTCCAGAGGGTTCATCAGCAAAGATTAAATCCGGATTGTTAATTAACGCCCGTGCTACAGCAACACGTTGTTGCTCGCCACCAGATAATTCATTTGGTTTATGGTTGTAGCGATGTGCTAATCCTAAAAATTCTAAAAGCTCTTTCGCACGGTTTTCAGCATCTGCTTTTTTGGTTCCTTTTATAAAAGCTGGTAAGCATACATTTTCTAAAGCAGTAAACTCGGGTAGTAATTGATGAAACTGAAAGATAAAACCAATATGTTCATTTCTAAATTTTGCAAGGGCTTTATCGTTGAGTGAATTAATTTCGGTATTGTTTATGCTTAGGCTGTATGATTCTGTTTTAGAAGCTTTGTCTAGTGTCCCTAATATTTGTAACAATGTTGTTTTTCCAGCCCCTGAAGCTCCCACAATGGATACGATTTCGCCTTTTTTTACATGTATATCGACACCCTTGAGAACTTGTAATTCGTCGTAATATTTGTGTATGTTTTTTGCTTGAATCATAACTAAAAATATTGATGGTGAATTTACTATTTTAAGTTGTGACGTACAATTAAGAATGCTTTTTATTGTAAAGTCGTGTTTTAACTTTATATTTAATCAAAAAGAAAAACTAGATTTAAAAGATTAGAAAATTATGCCTTACAAGAAATTTGAAGAGTACAATATACAAGTCACAGACGATGTTAAAGATCGCTATAAGAAAATTATTGAAGATTTAGGAGAAGATACAAATAGGGATGGCTTAATAAAAACACCTGAACGCGCTGCAAAAGCTATGCAATTTTTAACCCAAGGTTAC
This sequence comes from Algibacter sp. YIN40, assembly GCF_057219435.1. Classification (NCBI taxonomy): domain Bacteria; kingdom Pseudomonadati; phylum Bacteroidota; class Flavobacteriia; order Flavobacteriales; family Flavobacteriaceae; genus Algibacter; species Algibacter sp. YIN40. The sequence goes on from NZ_JBXVVC010000005.1 coordinate 122,747, forward strand.
GATCAAGACCCTGTTGATATTCTTAAAAGTGCCATGTTTAAGGAGTCTTATAACGAAATGGTTATTGTAAAAGATATTGAATTGTATTCACTTTGCGAGCATCATATTTTACCTTTTTTCGGAAAAGCCCATATAGCATACATCCCTAACGGTCATATTGTTGGGCTTAGCAAATTACCCCGTATTGTTGATGTATTTGCTAGACGCTTGCAAGTACAAGAACGCTTAACAGAACAGATTTTAGATTGTATTAACGACACCTTAAAACCTCAGGGAGTTGCTGTTGTTATTGAAGCGGCTCATATGTGTATGATGATGCGGGGGGTTCAAAAACAAAGCTCTATAACAACTACTTCTGGCTTTCGTGGTCAATTTGAGAAAATTGAAACGAGAAATGAATTTTTAAAGCTTATCGGCAAATAATTTTGGTATGTTTCTTGCTTTCAATTAATTAAATTAATTATTGAATGAATAAATACAAAAAATTAGGATTAAGCTTATTATTAGATGGCTGTGGATATATTTCTTTTATATTTCCGCCTTTCGATTTTGTTTGGGCTCCTGCTTCTGCATGGATTATGACAAAACTTTATAAAGGCAAAGAAGGCAAGATAGCTGCGGTTATTTCTTTTATAGAAGAAGCCTTACCAATGTTAGATATTATACCAACATTTACACTTATGTGGTTATACACTTATGTCTTTAAAACTAAAGAGACAACTATTGAAGTTTAAAAAACACCCTTTCAATCGAGATAATATTGAGAGAAAGGGTGTTTTTAGTTTTATAAATTATAAGTAAAACCTAGGTTAATATTTCTTCCTATATTGAAAATACCATCAGATTTTAAGCGAGATAAATGATTTATATATTCCTCATTTGTTAAGTTATTTCCAGAAACGGTAATTAGTAATTCTTTATTAAACAAATTAAGTGCACCACCAACCCCTGCGCTTAATAAATTAAAACTGCCGTTTGAAGCCTCAAAATCACTTACATTATTTTGTTCAAATGTTGATTGTAATTTCACAAAAGCATAACCCTGTTTTATCCAAGATTTTTCGAATTCAATTCTTACAGTATTTGTGATATTATTTGCAGGAATTAAGGGTAAAAAACTATCATCGTCTAATTTTCCAGTAACGGCTTGGAAACTAGATTCTAGATGCAACCAATCTAACGGATGTGGATGTAAATGAAACCCTAATTCACCACCGTATAATTTAGCGTCTTCCTGTAAATACACATATACGGGGTCGCTATCAATGACATTTCCATTGGGAGATAAATAGATATAATCATTAATCATATTATAAAACCCATTTGCAAAAAATTCAATATGTTCATTTTTGAACTCTATTGCTAAATCTGCCTGCACATTTTGTTCGTTTTTTAAATCGCTACTCCCAATTTCATAACGGTTTGTACCTTCATGAGTTCCGTCTGAATATAATTCAGATAAATTAGGTGCTCTAAATCCTGAAGCAATATTTATTCGTGCTGTTACATTTACTATAATATCGGTTTTAAAACCAATAGCCCCATTGAAACTATTAAAGGTTCTGTCCAAATTGTTTAAAACTTCAACCGAACGATTATCAAAACGCGCACCCAATTGAATATCTGTATTATCAAAATGAATATGTGAAGTTGCAAAAACGCCAATATCATTTGTTGTTGCATCAGGAATTAAAACTTCTTCACCATAATTACTATTGGTTTGGTGCATCCCTTGAATACCAATAATAGTTTCAAATTTACCTAAAACGGGTAGGTTATATTTAATATCATAATTAGCGGTTTGTAATTTCATGTGAAGCGCTGCTTCAAGAACCTCATCTTCATCATCATGTTCTTCTTCATCTTCGTCATGGTGATGATCTTCAAATTCTTTCCTGTTATTATAAATAAAACCCAAACTAACATCAAGACTTGAGTTATTAAAAAATAAAGTCGATTTCGAACTCAAAATATGATTTGTAATATTTTGAAAGGGAAGAAGTGGTGTTCTATTTTTTGATTGTTCTGCAATTTCTTCAGGAAGTCCAATTTTTGATTGGTTCATATTATATCGAAACTCTGTTTTAAAATTTGCTTTTTGATAGCCTATGCCAGCTTTAAAATCTTTTTCACTAAAACGTGAGTTTGTAACACGATACGAATTGGTATTATAATCAGAGTGTTCTGTTATACTTCCTCTAAACAATAATTTAAAGTTGTTTACTGAGGTTTTATATCCGGCATTTGTATTGTAACCGTTTGTGTTGGAATAGTAATTGGCACTAATATCTCCAGTAGCGGTATTCATTGCTGCAAAGCGTTCAGGATTCAAATACAATACACCTCCCAAAGCATCACTACCATATAATAAAGATGCTGGACCTTTTATAACCTCGACACTTTCAATACCTGCACTGTTTATGCCTAAACCATGCTCTTCGCCATATTGTTGATTTTCTAATCGAATGCCTTGCGTGTAAACTAAAACCCGGTTTGAACTTAAACCACGAATAACAGGTTTTCCAATGCCTAAACCTGTGGTTACACTTTCAACTCCAGCGATATTTGTAATACCATCGGCTAAGGTAACTGCTCCATTTGCACGTAAATCTTTAATAGATTTCCGCTCTACTTTCATTACATTATCACTTTGTAATTTATGAAACGGTGTGGAAATTATAATGTCTTCCATCTCAATGGCAGAAGGTTTTAATGCTATATTTAACTTTTCCGTTGTAGGTACAGTGACTTTAAATGACTGACTTTTATAACCTATAAATGAAATTAGTACGCTGTAATTCCCGGTGGGTAAATCGTTTAGAATAAAGAAACCATTTTTATTGGTAGTACTTCCTTTTTCAAGTTGAGGTAAATAAATATTTGCGAATGTGATAGCTTCTTTTGAGGAATCATCAATAACAATTCCAGTTAATGTATGCTGTGCATACAGGTTGCTAATTGCTAGTAAAAGCAACAATTTCATTGTGTTTTTCATTTTTCAATTTAATTAAGTATTAACTCTTTTACGATTTATATAAACCGACATTGTTTTTAACTGAAACTAGTTCAGTACACTAAAAATTAAATTGACATAGGTGGTCCGCGCAGCGAAAAATGTAAACGTTGATAATTGCTTAGAAATAAATATTGGTTAGAAACTTCTTTACTCTGATTATTTTCAATAAATATTGCAGCAGAATATTGAGGAAGTGTAAAATTATTATTTAATTTAAATTTATAAAATTCGCAGTCTAAATCTATTTCATGTAAATGTGTTGTTCTTTCACCTTTACAAATTTCGTGTTTGTGTTTATGATGCGTAAAAACATGAGAAAACTTAATTACAGAAGGAATAGCTATTGTAATTATTAATGCAATAGCCAAAATCTTAAAAGCAATATGTTCTTTTAAGTTTTCCATTAATCTACAAATCGTTTTAGACCTATTCTACGAAGCATCTTTTTTTCAAAATTCCAGAAAAACCTATATTGACCAAAAAGCCAACCAAAAAAAACAAGCATGAATTGATATACAATGAATAGAAGGAGAATACGAGTTACCCAATAGCCAAAACTGCCGAAGTTTTCAATGGTAATATTAAAAAAGTGTAAAATGGGTTTGCCTATATAAGAAGCTGTTGAACCAGTAATAGCAAAAACAATTAAAATGACAACAATTTGCCAGTTATTATTTATACCCCAGCGATCTTTTAATTTTTTCACATTCACAATTTGAAGCAAAAGTAATTAAAATTTAATTCAAATTCTAGGAACAAATGGACCCAATCTTTGATTATAGGTTATTTGGAAATAAACAAAATAATTATAGAGTAAATAATTAACTTCATAGCCGTAATCAATACCTTGGCGATAGTCAATTTGCATTTCGTATAGGTTTGTGTCGAACCGTTGTGGTTGTAAAACACGCTGATTCCATTCTATAACATATATTTGATTTCTATTTTCTAAATATTGTTGAGAATAATATTGTCGAGGTTTAGCTCTACTTTGTACCCAAAAATTAAAACCTGGTTCAATAATAATAATTTCGTATTCTAATTCGTCATTGGCAATCTTTACAGTATCGCTCTTTTTTTGAGCTAATTCTTTTTCGTTTGAGTTCTTGTCAGTAGACATAGGTTTAGAAGTATTGCAACTAACAATAAAACAACAAGCTATTAAGGTTTTAATAAATGTTTTCATAAGACATATTTTAGTCAAATGTATATTTTAAAATATCAATTTTAAAACGACAATGAGTGAACACCATTTTCTGTTTAAGGAAACGGTATTGATTTACATAAATCTACAAAAATGATTCCTTAATACTTTGGTTTTAAATGATTTTAACAAAAAATGCCGAACATAAATGTTCAGCATTTTATATCTTAAAAAGGTAAATTTCTATTTGCCTCCAAAAAGGCCTCCTAGCAATCCACCAAGGCCGCCTTTCTTTTTATTTCCGCCTAGTACCATTCCAGCAACATCATCAATTACACTACCATCACCATCTGCATCAAGAATTGATTCTAAAAAACTTTGTTCTTGCTGAGGTGAATTTCCTTTTAACAAACCACCTAATAATCCTTCTATTCCACTTGGGCTACTCACATTTTGTTGTCTACTTTGTTTTCCTAGAACACCCAGTAAAATAGGTGCAGCTACTTTTAAAATTTGAGCAACAGAACCTGCGTCCATTCCTGCTTTAGCACCTAAAGTATTTTGTACGTTTTGTTGTTTATTTCCTAAAACATGTCCTAAGATTTTTTCACCATCATTCATAACGTTCGAATCTACACCTCCACTAAATAGGCCACCTAGGTTATCAAGAATACTTCCATCATGTTTGCTATTTAACGCTCCTAGTAAGCCTTCTGCTCCTTGAGGTGTTGAAGCGTTACGCTTCATGGCTTGCATTAAAACAGGTAGTGCCATAGTTAAAACATCTTGTGTTTTATTTTGAGGTTGATTGGTTTGACCAGATACACCACTAATAATTGTTTTTCCTAAGTCACTGTTTAATAAATCTAAAATTCCAGACATGGTTATTGTTATATTTTAATTAATAATTTTTATCAAATTGAGTTCTCAAAGTACAAAAAAAGTCCCAACTTCTATAGTTAGGACTCAATAATTCTATTTAGGTCACAATTGTAATATTTATTCTCGCTAAAACGGGAATATCTATCCTAAGATATTAATGATTTGTGATGCTAATTCTGTGCCAATTCTATCTTGCGCTTCATTAGTTGCTGCGCCAGTATGTGGCGTTAAGGATAAGGCAGGATTCATTAATAATTGCATTTCTGGTTTTGGCTCTTTTTCAAAAACATCAAGTGCTGCTCTGGCTACTTTTCCGTTTTCAATAGCTTTGACCAAAGCTACTTCATTAAGTACGCCACCACGTGCTGCGTTTGCCAAAATAACACCATCTTTCATCATGTTAAATTCTGCTTCATCAATTACGTATTCTTTTTGTGCAGGTACGTGAAGTGTAATAAAATCTGCTTGTTTTAAAACGTCTTCTTTTGAAATGGTTTTAATATTAAAGTTTACAGTTTGGCCATCAAAGAAATCTAGTTCTAAGTTTGCTGCTTCTAAAAATGGATCGAAAGCAACTACTTTCATACCGGCACCAAGTGCTACTTTTGCTGTAGCTTGTCCTATACGACCAAAACCTAAAACACCTAAAGTCTTTCCTTTAAGCTCAGTTCCTTTAGCGTAAGCCTTCTTTAAACCTTTAAAGTTACTATCACCTTCAAGAGGCATATCTCTATTAGCGTTATGTAAAAAACGAGCTAAGCCGTACAAGTGACCAAATACTAACTCTGCAACCGAATGCGAAGATGCTGCTGGTGTATTAATGACATTGCGACCTTGTTCTCTGGCATATTCTACATCGATATTATCCATACCAACACCACCACGTCCAATAATTTTTAACCCTGGGCATGCATCAATTAAATCTTTACGCACAGTAGTTGCACTACGTACTAATAAAACCGATATGTCCTTTTCGTTTATATAGTTTATTAGTTGCTCTTGAGCTACCGTTGTTGTTATTACTTCGTAACCACCTTTTTTTAGGGCATCAATACCGCTTTGTGAAATTCCGTCGTTTGCTAATACTTTCATTAAAATTCTATTTTTTTTCCTTCGAGGTGGAAATATTTTTATTATTTGTTAGCTTCATGAGTTTTCCATTTTCATAGAAATAAAAAAGCTGTCTTCTTACGCTTTACTTTCTAATTCACTCATTATCTCAACAAGTGCTTTTACACTATCTAGAGGCAATGCATTATACATAGAAGCTCTATATCCACCAACACTTCTATGACCGTTTAACCCATTTATACCACCTTCTTTAAGCATAGTTTCAAAAGTTTCTTTTAAGTTTTCGTTCTCTAAAGTAAATGTAGCATTCATGTTTGAACGATCTTCTTTTACCGCAAATCCTTTGAATAATGGATTAAGATCAATTTCAGAATACATTAAACGTGCTTTCTTTTCATTTTCCTTTTCAATACCAGCAATACCACCCATGTTTTTTAACCACTCTAATGTTAACATAGATGTGTAAACGGCAAATACTGGAGGTGTATTAAACATACTGCCCTTACTTAAGTGTACTTTATAATCCATCATCGATGGAATTTTACGAGATACTTTCCCTAAAACATCCTCTTTTATAATAACCAGAGTCGTTCCTGCAGGCCCCATATTTTTCTGAGCTCCTGCGTAAATGATATCGAATTTTGAAAAATCTAATGAACGAGAAAAAATATCGCTACTCATATCACAAACCATTGGTATTGGGGAGTTAGGGAAATCTTTCATTTGAGTTCCAAAAATGGTATTGTTTGAAGTACAATGGAAATAATCATAATCCGTCGGGATTTCATATCCTTTAGGAATGTAATTATAGTTTGCACTTTTAGAAGATCCAACTTCATAAATGTCATCATAAATTTTGGCTTCTTTTATGGCTTTATCTGCCCATGTACCAGAGTTTAAATAGCCAGCTCTTTTTTCTAACAGATTTAATGCTACCATTAAAAACTGAGTACTTGCACCACCCTGTAAAAACAAAGCTTTATAACCTTTGCCTTCTAAACCAAGCAGTTCTAAAGCTAAAGCTCTAGCTTTTTCCATAATGTCTACAAAAGCTTTGCTTCTGTGAGATATTTCAATTAAAGATAAACCGCTATCATCTAAATCGACAACAGCTTGAGAAGCTTTTAATAACACTTCAGGTGGTAAAATACATGGTCCTGCACTAAAATTATGTTTCTTCATTTTTTCCTATACCAAACCTTTTCCGAAGGAAAGAGGAATTATTGGGTAATTTAAAATTAGTATTTAGTTTTTCTCATCAATTTCTCGACTTATTTTGAGTTATAAATGATGATATATTTAAAGATGCAAAGTTCCTAATTAATTAAGTATTTTTTGTTAAGAATTCAATAATTATTTTGTCAAATTGATAATAAAAATTTAATAGAATCAACACTATCCGCATAATCCCAAAGTTGCGGATTTTGAGTAGCTCCAAATGTTATCTCATTTTCCATAATTCCGCTTGAAACAATACATTGAATTTTTGAATTGTCTTTTTCTAGTTTATCTTTCAATTGATTAATATTCTCATAATATTCATAAAAAAGTGTAGCTATGGGTGATGCATAGTTTTCATCTTCTTTAATCATGAAAAAACCATTTTCCAGCATATCGAATTCACTCATTAAATAGACAGCTTTATTGTAATCGTAATTATTAGCATATTTTGCTTTTCCTATAATAGGATTCCAATGATACATAGCTTCGAAAAACGCATCAAATTTATAGCCTTTTGGGACAAATATTTTAGATACATTTCTACAACCCAAACCATAATACCTAAAAATGTCTTCTGATAGGTTTTTTAAATCCTCTTTAGTTTCGTTGCCAGTTAAAACAGCTACAGAATTTCTATTATTTCTTATAATAGAAGGCTTTCCTTTAAAATAATATTCAAAGTAGCGAGCAGTATTATTGCTACCAGTAGCAATTACAGCATTGAAGTTTTCAACTTTACCTTCTGTAAATATTATTTTTCCTTTAAAATTTGACTCAACATATTCCAAGTATTTGGATAAGTAGGGAAGTAGATGCCTATCGTTTGAAGATTGCTTAACCAATACATTGTGACCCGAAATGAGAACTGATAGAAAATCATGGAATCCAACTAACGGAATATTTCCTGCCATTATAATAGCAACCTGCTTAGGTTCAGTAATATTAATGTTATAATTCTGAAGCCAAGTTTTTAAATTATCGTGCGTTAAAGCATTCGACCATGACTTTATAGCGAATCTAATATTTTCTTGGGTGAACCATCCATTATGCTCTTCGGTTAATTTTAATTGATGCTTAAACCCATCAAAAAATAGTTGATTGTGTTCAACTTTATCATTTTTTTTGATAACTTCATTAGAAAATTGTTTTAAAAAATCTCCTAATTTTACAAAAGCATTAATTCTTGCTTGTAATTGCATGCTGAATTTGGTTATGAATGGTTTTGGCTCTATTTTTGCGTCTGCAAATTTAAGCAAACTCAGATAGAGTTCTTAAATTTTAAAAGATAAAAAATACTATGGCAATTATAATAACAGACGAATGCATAAATTGTGGTGCTTGTGAGCCTGAGTGCCCTAATACAGCAATATACGAAGGTGCCGATGATTGGCGCTACAAGGATGGTACTAGTTTAGAAGGTACAGTAGTGCTTACTAATGGTAATGAAGTGGATGCTGATGAAGCCCAGGAGCCTGTAAGTGATGAGCTTTATTATATTGTACCAGATAAATGTACAGAATGCAAAGGTTTTCATGATGAACCACAATGTGCGGCGGTATGTCCTGTAGATTGTTGTATCCCAGATGAAGATGTTGAAGAAACGGAAGAAGAATTATTGGCTAAGCAACGTTTTATGCATCCTGAAGGATAAGTTGATAATCGAAATTAAATTATAAATAAATCCTGAGCTTATGCTTGGGGTTTTTTTGTTTATTGCTTCAATTGGAAAATTAAGATAGTTTTTTAGTAAAAGTTGATATAAATTGTCGAGAAATGCTGATCAAATAATATTTATACTAATAAATCTTTGTTCTTAACACTTTAAATTCTTTTTTAAAAACTAAAATTTTTATTTTTGATAAATAATTAAAAAAAATAATATGAAAGAAATGAAAAAATTAACCAGTATCTTTTTTATAATAGTAGCAGGATTTTTAATTTCTTGTAGTAGTGATGATAGTTCTTCTGGAGGAGCGGGTCTTAGTATTGAATTTAAATTGATTGGGACTTGGGAGTTGGTTTCGGTTAAATCAAATGGAATGGAATTGTTGGATAGTAGGGATTGCCCAATTGAAATTATTTTTACATCTAATACTTATCAATATATAGAGTCATTTGATTTTCAAGATGGGAATGGATGTGTTAAAGTTAGAGATGAACTTGTACCTCCAGTACCCTATATTAGAAATGGGAGCACTATTTCTACATCTATAGATGGAGAGGATTATATTGTGCAGATAACTTTATTGAATGCAACTACCCTTAAATTAGAAAATATTTATGTTGAGGATGGTATTACATATACCGATGTAGAAACATACACTAGGATAAATTAGAAATTAGTATTAACGTATTAATTTGAATTTAAAACCAAGCTAAGCTTGGTTTTTTTGTTTAATACTTATGAGTATATCAAAAATGATGCTTCAATTCATCTTTAATATTTTACAGTTCGGTAAAGAGAAATTTTTGTAATGAAACTTCAGTTGCAAATTTGCAATATCAATAAAAGAACCGATAAAATTTAAAAATGAAAAATCTACTCACTATAATAGCAATATTAATTTCATGTTGGATATATGCACAAACTACTATTTCTGGTGAAGTATTTAATTCTAAAAAAGAACCTGTAGCTGGAGCTAATGTTTATTTGGAGGGTACTTACGATGGCAGTACCTCTGATGAGAATGGCGTGTTTTCATTTATTACTACTGTAAAAGGTACCCAAACCTTGCTTGTTTCATATCTGTCTTATGAAACTTTTACGATGCTAGGAGATGTGTCTTACATGAAAGATTTAAAAATCAAACTTCGCGAGGACGTTAATACTTTGGATGCAGTAGTGTTATCGGCAGGTACTTTTCAAGCAGGAGACAATAGTAAAGTCAATGTCCTAAAACCCCTAGATGTAGTAACAACCGCAAGTGCTTTAGGCGATTTCGTAGGTGCTTTACAAACATTACCGGGAACAACAACAGTTGCAGAAGATGGCAGATTATTTGTACGAGGTGGTGATGCTAATGAAACTCAAATTTTTATAGATGGTATCAGAGTATTTACACCATATTCACCAACAACTAATAATGCTCCTACAAGGGGCCGTTACTCACCATTTTTATTTGATGGGATTACTTTTTCTACTGGTGGTTATTCGGCCGAATTTGGGCAAGCTTTATCAAGTGTTTTATTGTTAAATACAATTGATGAACCCGATCAAGAAAAGACTGATATTGGGATTATGAGTGTTGGAGCAACTCTTGGGAATACTCAAAAATGGAAAAATAGCTCATTGAGTGTCAATGCTTCTTATATTAATCTAGCACCTTATAATGCCATTTTTCCTAATAGAAATGATTGGGTAAAACCTTTTGAAACAGCTTCTGGAGAATCTGTTTTTAGAAAGAAAACGAATTCGGGGTTAGTTAAATTATATGGAGCTTTTGATTCTACTAATTTTGAGCTAATACAAGAAGATATTAACAATGAGGAAGGTCTTTATTTTAAACTGAATAATAAAAACCTTTATTTTAATGGTTCCTATCAAGGTGTTTTAAACGATAATTGGTCTATGCAGGGAGGTTTTAGTTATACACTCGCTAATAACAAAATTAATGTTGATGACATTGCAATTAAGGATACCGAAAATTCTATTCATACCAAATTGAAATTCAAAAACCGTATTAGCAATAGATTTAAATTATACTTAGGAACTGAATACTTCGCCACAGATTTTAAAGAAAATTTTAGAGACCTTACTATTGTTAGTGATGAATATGGTTATAAAAATAACCTTATCGCAGCATTTGCAGAAGCAGATATATTTATATCAAAGGATTTAGCTTTTAAAACAGGCATGAGAGGAGAATATAGTGAGTTATTTAAAGAATTTACTTTGGCACCGAGGCTTTCTTTAGCCTATAAAACTTCAGAAAGAAGTCAGGTGTCATTGGCTTATGGTAATTTTCACCAAAATCCATCTAGTAACGTTTTAAAGTTTAGTCAAGATCTAAATGCACAAAGTACGTCTCATTATATTTTTAATTACCAATATAATGCAGATAGGAAAATATTTAGAGCTGAAGCTTATTATAAAAATTATGATGACTTAGTAAAGTATGGTAATGAATTCCCCGATTTTAATAGCACTTTTAGCAATGAAGGTTCGGGCTATGCTACTGGAATAGATTTCTTTTGGCGTGATAGTAAAAGTATTAAAAATTTAGATTATTGGGTTAGCTATTCTTTCTTAGATACCGAGCGAGATTATAAAAATTTTCCTGAAAAAGCACGACCTAATTTTGCAAATCCACATAACTTATCTGTCGTTGGAAAATATTGGATTAATGATTGGCGAAGTCAAGTTGGGTTTAGTTATGCTTTTGCTTCTGGTAGAACTTATACTAACCCAAATGAAGTTGGCTTTTTAAATAACAAAACCAAAAGTTATAATAGTTTAAGTATAAATTGGGCATATTTAATCAGTCCACAAAAAATACTTTATGCCTCTGTAAACAATGTTTTGGGCTTTAGAAATATAAATGGCTATCAATATGCTAACTCACCAGATATTAACGGAAATTTTAATAGGCGTGCCTTACAACCAGCAACAGATCAATTCTTTTTTGTAGGCTTCTTTTGGACAATTAGCGAGGATAAAAAAAGTAACCAATTGGATAATCTATAAAAAATATTCTCTTAAATGTTATTTAAAATAGAAACAGATTCAATGTTAATGAAGGGTCAAGTTTTGAGCCTTTGGTTGACATGATAATTGTCATAGTTATTCTTTATGATTTCTAATAATTTTAGTGTATAAAATATTAGAGTCATGATACCAAAAAAGAACCCAGAAATTGAAATAGGTAGAAATAGTAGTCTTTATTTTGCTATAGGATTGAATGTTATGTTATTTCTTTCTTGGCAAGCTCTAGAACATAAAACCTATGAGAAAAGCGACATTACTATGGATATTTTAGATGTTACGGAAGAGATTGAAGAGGACATCCCCATAATTAATGTTAATACGCCACCTCCGCCACCGCCTCCTGTCGCTGTACAAGAATCAATTCAAATTGTTGAAGATGTCGAAGAGATTGAAGAAACGGTGATCGAAAGTACCGAGACAGGACAAGATGATGCCATTGAAGAAGTGGTTGCGGTAAGCGATGTAGAAGTTGAAGAAGTAGAAGAAGAAGTACAGGTAGCTTTTGCAGTTATTGAGGAGGTACCAATTTTTCCTGGATGTGAAGGGAAGTCTAAAAAAGAATCCAAAGCATGCTTTCAAGAAAAAATGCGACAGCATGTTAAGAAGCATTTTAGTTATCCGCAAACGGCATTGGACTTACAATTACAGGGTAGAGTCTCAGTAATATTTGTGATTGATTCCAAGGGGTATATAACAGGTGTTCGTTCTAGAGGACCAGACAAAATTTTGGAAAAAGAAGCGGAACGTATTATAGGTTTGCTACCTAAAATGAAACCAGGAAGGCAAAGAGGAAGACCAGTAAAAGTAGCCTATGCCGTTCCAATATTCTTCAAATTTCAGGAAGGATAATGTAGTACTAAAAATAAAACACTTAAAAGTCAAGAAATCTAAAATTTCTTGACTTTTTTATTTCAACAATTCATCTCTAATAAATAACAATTCAGTAATTATCTTTTAAAAAAACCTACTTTAGATTGCATATTTGTACTATAATTAAAAAACGAAATAAAAATGAGACATCTAATTATTATTGCAACACTGTTAGTTATGGGATTCGTAAATGCTCAGACTAATTATGAAAAAGGAATGCAAAAAGCCTTTGATCTTTGGGGGAGCAATAACCCAAAGGAAGCAGCTAATTTATTTGAACGTATTGCCAATGCAGAAACCGATAATTGGTTGCCTGCATACTATGCTGCACAAGTAAATATCACATCAAGTTTTGGAGAAAAAGATGAACAAAAACTGAGTGCGAAATTAAAAAAAGCACAAGACTTAATTAACGACGCTACTGCAATTAGTAAAGACAATGCAGAAGTTTTAGTATTGCAAGCCTTATTGCATACCGCTTGGGTTGCCTATGATGGAGCAACTTATGGTATGACATTATCTCCTAAAGTAGTTGAATTATATGTAAAAGCTCAAACACTAGCACCAGATAATCCAAGAGTTGTTTATTGCAATGCAGAGTGGAATATGGGAAGCGCTCGTTTTTTTGGACAAGATGTCACACCATATTGTAAAGATTTAGAAAAAGCCGTAGAACTTTTTGCTAACTTTAAACCAGAAACACCATTTCATCCTAATTGGGGAAAAGATCGTGCCATACAGATATTGGAATCTTGCGGGAAGTAATAAACTAAATTAAAATCATGCGTAATTCAATTAAAAAAATTGTTATCACTGTTGTTATTGGGTTAGTTGTCTTTGTAATAGGCAATTTACTATCCGATGGATTTCAATTCAATAGTACTAAAGAGTTTTTAATTGAAATGAGTTTTTATCAGTTGTATTCTTTTGTTCTTGGTTATTCCAACATGTATTTTTTCGATTATTTGGAGAAGCGTCATTGGAGTAAAAATGATACTCTAAAACGAATTTTGATAGGTGTTCTAGGGTGTGTTGGAATTACCCTTGTTGGTTTATTTATGCTGAGAGCATTTACTTCTGTTGTTTATTTTGGAAGTACTTTTGAAGATTTCTTAACTCGGGAAAAATTTGAATCCTATCAATTTGGATTATGGATTACACTGTCAATAGTAAGTGTTTTCTATGTCATTTACTTTTATAATAAGTATCAACAAAATAAAATAAAAGAACAGAAGGTAATTGCAGGTACTGCCAGCGCCAAGTTTGATGCCTTAAAAAACCAGCTAGATCCACATTTCCTATTTAATAGTTTAAATGTTTTAACAAGCTTAATTGAGGAAAATCCAGATAATGCACAACAGTTTACAACATCGTTATCTAAAGTTTACCGTTACGTTTTAGAACAAAAAAACAAAGAATTAGTAACTGTTGATGAAGAATTACAATTTGCAAAAACATACATGTCCCTTCTAAAGATGCGGTTTGAAGACAGCATTATTTTCAGCATGCCTGAAAAAGCTCAAAACCCAGAAAGTAAAGTGGTACCATTATCGTTACAACTACTGTTAGAGAATGCCGTGAAACACAATATGGTAACATCAAATAAACCTTTACACATAAAGATATATGAAGATGATAATTTTCTGGTTGTAGAAAATAATTTGCAAACAAAACAAATAGTTAAAAAAAGTAGTGGTGTTGGTTTAAGTAATATTATGGAGCGTTATAGACTTTTAACAGATAGAAAAATGGACATAAATAAATCCGCTACTAAGTTTATGGTAGCGATACCCATGCTGACAAAACAAGTATCAATTATGAGTAAACAATCACGAACAATAAAAGATGATAGTTATTTGCGTGCACGTAGTTATGTAGATGAGCTAAAAGGATTTTATTACAGTCTTATTTCCTATTGCTTAGTAATGCCATTTTTAATATTTATTAATTACAGAACCTCGTGGCATTTTCAATGGTTTTGGTTTCCAATGTTTGGTTGGGGACTAGGGTTGGCTATTCAGGCTTTTAGAGTGTTTGTAAACGATGGTGCTTTTGGTAGAAACTGGGAAAATCGTAAAATAGAAGAATTTATGCGTGATGAAGATGACAAACGTTGGAATTAACAATTAGAAATTATGGAAAAATTACCTATTTCAGAAATAGACAATAAATATGAAAGAGCCCGTAAAAGGGTAGAGGATATAAAGGGATTTTATTGCAACCTTGTAACCTATTGTTTGGTTATCCCTTTTTTAATATTCATAAATTATAAAACATCATGGGGATTTCAATGGTTTTGGTTCCCATTAGGAGGCTGGGGTATAGGTCTTGGTCTTCACGCTTATCACGTATTTGTAAACAAGGCTTTTTAGGACGCCAATGGGAAGAACGTAAACTGCAAGAGTTTATAGATCATGAAGAAAAGGAACAACGTTGGAGATAAAAAAGGAATTATGGAACACATAGATTATAATAATGGAATGAGTGATTACCTTAAAGAGCGAGCATATAAACGTGCCCAAAAACGACTCAAAGAAATAAAAGGCTTCTATTGGCATGCCTTCTGGTATGCTGTGGTAAACATCTTTATATTTGTTATGGTTGTTTCGAATTCAGATGGTGATATATGGCATTTTGGAACCTTTTCAACACCATTATTTTGGGGTATAGGTCTAGGTTTTCATGCCTTAGGTGTATTTGGAAAGAACCTCTTTTTTAGTAAGTCTTGGGAAGAAAGAAAGATGAGAGAGTATATGGAAAAAGATAGAAGAGATAAAGATAACTTTAGATTCGAGTAACTTTCATAACCCCAATTTTATAATATTAAACAATGAACGTAATAATAATAGAGGACGAAAAACCATCAGCAAGACGCCTACAACGAATGCTTGAGAGCTTAAATATGCAAACACAAGTTATGTTGCATTCGGTTGAAGAATCTATAGATTGGTTTCAAAATAATGAACATCCAGATTTAATATTTCTCGATATCCAATTAAGTGATGGTTTATCGTTCGAAATTTTCGAAGCTATAGAAATTAAAAGTGCTGTTATTTTCACAACGGCATACGATGAGTATGCCTTACAAGCTTTTAAATTGAATAGCATCGATTATTTATTAAAACCAATTGATGGAGGCGAATTGGAAATTGCTGTAAAAAAATATCAGGATCGAGTGCCACAGAAACAAGCAGTAACTTTAGATTTTTACGATATAAAAAAACTTCTTGTAAATCCAATAGATAGGGAATATAAAAAACGCTTTTCAGTAAAGATTGGACAACATTTAAAATTAATTAATATTGATGAGATCGAATGTTTTTATAGTGAAAATAAAGGGACTTATTTACATACTACCGAAGGGAGAAATTACCTTTTAGATACCACTTTAGAGTATCTTGAAAACGAATTAGAGCCACAAACATTTTTTCGTATAAATCGTAAATTTTTTGTAAATATTAATGCTATAAAAGATATGGTTAGTTATACTAATTCTCGATTACAAATAAAACTGGGTTCTTACAACGAGCAAGAGGTAATAGTTGCTCGTGAACGTGTTAAGGATTTTAAAGGTTGGTTGGAGTGAGTTTTTAGGTTCGTTTAACGACTCAATATGAAATCGGTTTAATGATTAAAATATATTTTTAAACGAAGATAGCCGAAATTTTTTACAAAGTCAATTCTTAATTTTACTCCTCAATTCGATTGTCATCAAAAGCAGAAGGCAATAATTTTGGTATAAATTTTACTACTAAAGGCAGTAATAAAGCACCTCCTGGTAATATAAAAATAGCAAGACTTGGTATGGATTTAAAAATATCGAGTAGCTGCTCTTGTACTTTTTTTTGTTCTTCTGGTTTTAAATCGCGACGCGTAGATTGCGATAGTAAAACTAGTAGTTCCTTACTGTCTTTTAGTTCTTGATAGAGTCGCTTACTATTTCTAGTAATAAGCTTACTAACCATTTTACTTGAGTTGTTATAAAAACTCTGCACAATATTTTTAGAACTTAGTAGGGCAATATTATTTTTATTAAGGGTGTAAAAATTATTTACTGCAGCAATGGAAGCATCTGTTTTCTCATTATCTAAATTTAACTCGACACCAAGTTTTTCTATAAACTGCTGTTCATCTGTATCAATAATGCGGTCACCCCAAGTTGCCATACATGCCAAGTCTAGTAAGTAAAATTTTTCTAAATCAGTATTAATAAATTCTATGGCAGATTTATAATCAAGGTGTTGGTTGTTTTGGAAACGCAAAGATGATTCGAATAATTTTATTAAACTTTCATCATAAGTGTTTTTAGTCACTTTAGAGTTAAGAACATCTAGCGCAATAGATTCAATAGCTCTTTCTAAATCTTTAATATAGTCAATTGAAATGGTATCTTTTTCTAAGAATTTTTTAAATGCCAGTATGTCCACAAACAACAGCGCATTAATAATGAAGTAGTTGAAATTCTTAGTTAATACATTGGCATCAATTTGTATTCGTTTATGGATTATTTTCTCTAATTGCTCACTTGTTTTTTTAGAACCAAGTATGTCTTGAAAAAAGGATGTTTTAAGTTCGTTAATAGCCTTGTAAAAATCTATAACACTATCCGAAAAAGGTATTTTGGATTTTGAATTAACATGAACATAAAGTAACCCCAAACATAAGTTTGTTTTCGAGCGTTCTTCTTCGGTAAAGTCTTTACTGTTAATAGGCTTAGATAAAATTTCGACATTACTACCATATATGAATCCACATGAGCGTAACTTATTATAAAGCGTTTCTTCGTTCAAATTTAAAAACTCTTTATCTTTAGAAACTTCGCGAAGTAATTTTTTTACCCAACCTGATGCCGACGGATTCATAGTGTTAATTAGTATAAGGTAAAATTAAGAAGTTTTATACTAATTTAAGCAATATAATATTGGATGATTTTTTTAATGATTACCGACGTCTACGAGCTCCAGAAAACTCCATAGCTTCACCTTTTCCAAAGGCATAGCTAATACCAAAAGTGACGAATCGACCACGCTGGCGGCTACTAAATAAGAAGAAGTCAGGTTGATTGGTAGTGGTTTTATCTATTCTTGAAGCAAACAAATCCCGTATGCTTAAATTTAAAATAGTCTTTCCTTTTAATATTTTTTTACGAATGCCTATATCAGCAAATACATTTTCAGCGACTTCATTTTGTACGGTTACAAATTTTGAGCGATAATCGCCCGAGATTTCCAAATCGATGTCTTTAGGTAGTTTAAATTTGGTCGTTAGTTGAGTAGTCCATTGGTCTCCTTTAAAATCAAAGGAGGTATTTTCAAATTCTCCCTTTCTATTAAAAAAGTTGATGTTAAAATCACCAGTTAAAGAAAACCAGTTTGTTGGTGCGTACTTACCGTTCATTTCAAATCCTGTGGTGCTATTTGTACCAACATTTTCAGGACGTCTTGTACTAATGTTGTTTTCAAAGGTAGCAATACGTTCAACCACATCAACGGTATAACGGTTGTATAAACTAAAATTTAAAGATGCTTTTCCAATTTTATGAATACTTGTAAGCTCGTATGAGTTTGTGTATTCTGGCAATAAATCTGGATTACCTGCAGTAATACTAAAGTTATTACGAATGTTGGAGAAAGGGTTTAATTCTCTTAACCCTGGTCTTCTAATACGTCTTGAATATCCTGCTTGGAGCGAAAAATTATCGTTAATCTTATAGGACGTATGTGCACTGGGGAAGAGATTAGTATAGTTATTAGTGTTACGTTCGTTAGTGGTCTCCAATAAAGTTTCTAGGTTGGTGTCTTCTAGCCTAAGTCCTAGTTTTAATCCCCAAATATCACCTTCGTAAGCTACGGTTGTGTAAATACCTAAAACACGCTGGTCGAAATCAAATATATTTGTAAAATCAGGGTTGTTAACCCATACATTACTTATTAAATCACTTACTGCAAAATCGTTAGACACATCATTAATTACATATTGCGACCCAGTTTCTATGGTGTATTTTTCTAAAAAGGGATGTGTGTAATCTAACTTAAACGTGTAATCAGCCAGGGTGTAATCAGTTCTAGTTCTTTGCTGAAAATCGTCACTTGTTCCTGTTATGGTTGTATTTTGGAATTCTGAAGTTTCGTCCTTTCTAAACGAACTGCCTAAAGCGCTAAATAATAAGTTTTGGTCTTTATGTCGTTTAAAATCTTTCTTGTACTGCAATTCATAACTAATTTTTGGATTTTTTGCTTCAGTTATTTCATCGCGTCGCCAGCTATCTGTTAAAGTATTGGAATCAACTAATTGATTAAAGTTATTTTCAGAATTTCTATCTTCAAGTTCATAGGCATAAGAACCTGTTAACGTGAATATATTTCTTTCATTTAAATGATAATCTGTACCAAGAAGAAAGTTGCTGAATTTTTCATCGAAAATACTTTCACCTTCACTATTTATAGTTGTGTTATTAGTTAAATCTTGATTAATGGACTCACGGTCATCGCGAAAACGACGAATACCAATACCTATTTGACTGAATAAATTGAATTTTTCGGTGCGTTTATTTAAACTTAAACCAAAGCTATTACTTTTGGGGTCGCCTATATTTAAGGTTGCAGATCCATTAAGTCCTTTTTTTTCAGATTTTTTTAAAACGATATTAATTATTCCAGAGGTTCCTTCTGCATCGTATTTCGCTGAGGGATTAGTTATCACTTCAATTTTATCAATCATGTCTGCTGTAATACTTCCTAAAGCATTGTTTTCTGCACTTGCCAAAACGGAAGGTTTACCATTAATAAGTATTTGAACACCTTGGCTACCACGAAGACTAATTTCACCTTCAATATTTACATTAACCGATGGTACATTATTAAGAAGCTCCATAGCACTAGCTCCTGTAGAGCTTAAATCTTTGCCAACATTAAACACCCGCTTATCTAATTTAAATTCAGTTCGCGAAGTTTCTGCTCTTACAAAAACTTCATTTAAAGATTGAATATTTTCTTGTAGAACTAGTGTCTTTAAATCAATTTTGTTTTTTGTGAGATCTAAATTCCTTAAGGTTAGTGTTGTATAACCCATAAAGCTTACTTCTAAATAAAAATTGTCATTATCTGTTTTAATAGTAAAAGTACCGTCTTCGGATGAAATTGTTCCGCTAATTGGTTTATTCGAATTTTTATCGATTAGAGCTATGGTTGCGTATTCTATGGGTATCTTATTATTACTTTCAACAACTTTACCTGTTAAAATAATATTTTGATTTTGCGCTAAAATAATACCAGCGCACAAGAAAAATAGAAATGCCAAAAGGCCTGATTTGTACATATACCTATAAATATCTTTAGACTGTTTTACAAAGCTAAGGTTTAAAAACTATTAGATTTTAAATTAAGAATTTAAAAAATTGATGCACCTATCAATTTTTATTTTTGGATTTACTCGCTTTCGCCAAAGGATTAAAAGTCAAACACAAATCTATCCAATAAGACAGGTCATTATCCATGTCAAAACCATCTGGAGTCACAAAAATATAGCCTCGCATCGGACGACCGGTAAAGTCCATTGGAAGACATTCAGGTTTTTTGAGTTCATTTAAATAAACCGATTCACCTATACGAGCCATTAGTAGACTATCACCATATTTTTTATCGATATGAATACCACATAGCATTTTATTCTCAACTTTAAAACAGAGACCTCCCATCATTTTTAATTCTGTATAACCTACATTTTTATCTTTAAGTTGCAGCCGTACTCTATCTGCTAAATATTCATCGTAAGCCATAATTTTAATTTTTGAATTTATCTATCGTTTTGCTTATCAGGTTATAAACAAAAGTATTGGTTTTGGCATAGTGGAAGGATATTAAACAAACAACAATCATAAACAAAATGGCACCGAGTATTGCTTCGAATGGATCTAGAGATTTGCTTAAAAAACGTTTTAATCCATAACCTGTAAAACTTCCGTAAAGCAAAATAAAATGAATAACATAAATCGATAATGTTTTTTCACCAATACGTGCAATAATTGAGTGTTTCAAATAACGTTCAAAGGAATAAAATACACCAAATAAAATAAGGACATTACCAAGTCTAGAAAATAGATAATTATAGTCTGCACTTCTTTGTAATAATTCTATACCTGTAAAACTTGATAGCTTTATTAGCAACCACGATGAATGAAACATAAATAAGTATCCAACAACAAAAAAAGTACTGATAGTTGCTATTTTAAAGCGTTCTCGATGAGCATGCCTAAAGAAAACAGTAGATAAAAAAGCACCAAACGCTGAATAGCCAAACCACGGAAAAATAGTAAACACAGATCCATTTGACTTACTCATATAATTGCCTATAATTGGTGATATTGTTTCTAAAGTTAAGTTTCTATAAAGAGGTTCACTAGCAAAACATAAACAACCAATAATAAAAAGAACAATAGAAAAAATATAGCTGTGTTTTTTAAATAGAGTATGCAAGCCGACTAATAATATTAATGATAGACCTATACATTGCAAAACGTCAATCAAAAAAAAATACATGCTAAAATAACCTGATATCCAACTAAAAACATTTATGCGTAAACTATAACCAATTGCAATTAAAAGGAAACCTCTAAATAGTCCTTTTTTAATTCTTGGTTTGTCGTTACCTTTTGCATATGCACGCAGCAATAAATAAGCAAAAATTAATCCGGAAATTGTAAAGAAAATAGGTGCTGTAATACCCCTAAAATATGACCAAACGTTATAAATTATGTTCGTTTCATTTCTGTAAATAGGAGTTAATAGCGTATCAATGAAATGGCCTTGTAACATCATTAAGATGGCAAATGCTCTAACAGCATCAATAAAATATAAGCGATTAGTTTTTGGCATAGGTTGCTTTAGTAATTATAAATATACTTTTATTTAATTGAATCAGAATGTTTGTAAAGTGATATATTTATAAATTCATAACGCATTAATGGAAGAATTAGTAAAAGCATTTTCTGATTATGCTTGGGGTTTACCCTTAGTAATTTTGCTTATAGGAGGAGGCCTTTACCTGTTAATACTATCTCGATTTTTGCCATTTCGTTATTTGGGGCATGCCATTCAAGTCTTGCGAGGTAAATACGACGATCCAAACGATCCTGGAGAAATTTCACATTTTAAAGCTTTAACAACGGCTTTGTCTTCCACTATTGGTATGGGTAATATTGCGGGTGTTGCAGTAGCCATCTCAGTTGGAGGTCCAGGTGCTATGTTTTGGATGTGGATAAGCGCCATTGTTGGTATGTCTACTAAATTTTTCACATCAACTCTAGCAATTATGTATCGTGGTAAAGATAGTGTTGGTAAATTACAAGGAGGTCCTATGTATTTTATAATGCATGGTTTAGGGAAATCTTGGAAACCACTCGCTGTAATGTTTAGTCTTTTTGGAATGATTGGAGCATTACCTGTAGTTAATGTAAATCAGTTAACACAAGCAATAAATGATATCGTTTTAATTCCTAATGGCGTTGAAGTTGGTGTAAAATCAAATATTATTTTGGCAGCTATATTAGTGACTTTAACCTCAGTAATTATTCTTGGTGGACTAAAACGCATTAGCAACGCTGCTTCTAAAATGGTGCCATCGATGGTACTATTATATTTTGTTTTAGTATTATTTATTTTGATCTCTAATTATGACGTGGTTCCGAAATATTTCATGATGATTTTCACGGATGCGTTTGCTGGTGAATATTTTAAAGGGGACTCATTTATGGGCGGTGTTTTAGGTGCCTTAATTTTATTAGGCATTCGAAGAGGAGCTTTTTCAAATGAAGCTGGTATTGGTACGGCACCCATGGCTCATGGCGCAGCAAAAACCGATGAGCCTGTGCGTGAAGGACTAGTCGCCATGTTGGGACCTGCAATCGATACATTGATTGTGTGCACATTAACCGCTTTAGCGATATTAGTGACTGGTGTTTGGGAAACAACTTCAGATAATGGCGTAAGTTTAACAGCTGCGGCATTCAATAACGCGATGCCTGTTTATGGACGCTATTTATTAATGGTGTGTGTCCTTATTTTTAGTATATCATCATTATTTTCATATTCATATTATGGAACCAAATGCATGTCGTTTTTAATTGGAGCAGATAAAAAACATTATTATAATTATATTTATATCATAAGTATTGTATTAGCAGTAATGACACCTTTTAGTATGGTGCTAAACTTGATTGATGGCGCATTTGCTTTAATGGCTATTCCTACTATGTTGGCCACCATTATTATGGCTCCCAGAGTCACGAAGGAAATTAAAGCCTACTTTAATCGATTAAAAACTGAAGACTAATGACGCAAAAAGAGAATGCCAAAGCCTATTGGAAGGAAAATATTAGATATGTACTCATGCTATTGCTTATATGGTTTGCTGTGTCTTATGGTGCTGGTATCTTGTTTAAAGATGCACTTAATAATTTTAAAATAGCAGGTTTTAAATTAGGTTTTTGGTTTGCACAGCAAGGTTCTATGTACATATTTGTAATTCTCATTTTTGTTTATGTTAGATTAATGAATAAGCTTGATAAAAAGTATGGTTATGATGCGTAGTTTATTAATTGAAGGTATTAGTGTTCAAAATTGGACCTACATTCTTGTTGGACTAACATTTACTTTGTATATAGGCATTGCTATTTATTCCAGAGCTAGCTCTACAAAAGAATTTTATGTTGCAGGAGGAGGGGTGTCACCTTTGGCAAATGGAATGGCTACTGCGGCCGATTGGATGAGTGCGGCGTCATTTATTTCAATGGCTGGAATTATCTCCTTTGCAGGTTATGATGGGGCTGTTTATTTAATGGGATGGACAGGAGGTTATGTGTTACTAGCTTTATTGCTTGCTCCTTATTTGCGAAAATTTGGAAAGTTTACAGTACCCGATTTTATTGGAGACAGATACTATTCTAAAACAGCTCGTATTGTCGCTGTATTTTGTGCTTTGTTGGTGTCTTTTACTTATGTAGCAGGTCAAATGCGAGGTGTTGGTATTGTGTTTTCACGTTTTCTTGAAGTAGATATTAATACGGGAGTTATAATAGGTATGCTCATTGTATTATTTTACGCTGTTTTGGGAGGTATGAAAGGGATTACCTATACACAAGTTGCGCAATATTGTGTGCTCATTTTTGCGTTTATGGTTCCGGCTATTTTCATATCTATTCAAATGACAGGTAACCCAATTCCGCAATTAGGATTTGGAGGTGAATTAACTGATGGCTCAGGTACATACTTATTAGATAAACTGGACGGCTTAAGTACCGAATTAGGTTTCGCTGAATATACCGAAGGATCAAAATCCTTAATAGATGTTTTTGCAATTACTTTAGCATTAATGGTAGGTACGGCAGGATTGCCTCATGTAATTGTGAGGTTCTTTACTGTGAAACGTGTTAAGGATGCTAGAAAATCTGCAGGAATTGCATTGTTGCTAATCGTTTTATTGTATTCAACTGCTCCAGCAGTAGCTGTTTTTGCAAGAACTAATATGATTGAGACGGTTTCTAATCAACCTTATGCTAATGTTCCTGAATGGTTTAAAAAATGGGAAACTACAGGTTTGATAATATTCAATGATAAAAATAACGATGGACTAATTCAATATGTATCTGATAAAAACCAAAATGAATTAGTAATAGATAGAGATATTATGGTATTAGCAAATCCCGAGATAGCAAAATTACCTAATTGGGTTATTGCTTTGGTTGCTGCTGGTGGACTTGCAGCGGCATTATCAACTGCGGCAGGTTTATTATTGGTTATTTCTGCTTCAGTGTCACATGATCTCATAAAAAAGATATTCAATCCTAAAATATCTGAAAAAGGAGAATTGATTGCTGCTCGGTTATCTGCAGTTGGTGCTGTTTGTGTTGCTGGGTATTTTGGTATTAATCCTCCTGGATTTGTTGCGGCGGTAGTAGCTTTAGCGTTTGGTTTAGCGGCGGCTTCTTTTTTTCCTGCCATTATATTAGGAATATTTTATAAGCGTATGAATAAAGAGGGTGCCATAGCGGGAATGGTAGTTGGCATAACAGCAATGTTGCTATATATGATTAAATTTAAACTAGGTTTGTTCGATGAGGTGTTTCCTGACAAAAGTGAATGGTGGTTTGGTATATCACCTGAAGGTTTTGGCAGTATAGCCATGTGCCTTAATTTTATTGTATCTATTACTATTATGAAGTTTACGCCAGCACCTCCAGCAGATGTTCAAGAAATTGTCGAAAATATAAGAATACCAAGTGGTGTTGGAAAAGTAAATAGCCATTAACGCAGTTAATGGCTATTTTATGTTTTATTTGATTTAGTAAATTATAGTATAAAAGACAAACTTAATATAAGTTGATCTGGTCGTGTGTCTAATCTACTTGATATGACACCTTGGTTTTCAATAAATGTAGCTTCGTTGTTATTAAATCCACGCTCGTATCGTATATCCACACCAACTCTATTAATGTTTAGCCCTATTCCAAAATTAAGACCAAAGGTAAAATCGTTTTCTATATTGTCAATTGAAATTCCTTCATATTCAGAATCTAAAATATACTGAAATGCAGGTCCTCCAAAAACACTAATAGGGCCTAAAACTTTAACCCCAACTAAAAGCGGTAAATCAAGCTTTTCCATTTTAAATGTATTAGAAGCATAATCACTTTTAGTACTAGTAAAAACCAATTCAGGTTTAAAATATACTTGATTACCTATTTTTCCAAAAAGGCCAACATGATACCCAATATTTCTATCTGGGTTTTGTGCATTGTTACTAATAGATTCAAAATACTTGCCGTTAGCATTGTAGTTCAAACCTCCTTTAAAGCCAAAACCAGTTGCTGTTTGAGCATTAATACTGGTCGCCATAAGTAGAGCAAATATTGGAACTAAAAAATAAGACTTGCTACTTACACTCATACTTGGTCGGTAGTTGTGAAGTTTTTTCATAATGTTCATAATATTCGTTTTAAGATTTGATATTTAATATCAAAAACGTTGCCAAATGGAAAATATTCTTTTCTTGATGAATAATTAAAAAAGAAAAGGGCCCTTTTTAATTTAAAAGAGCCCTTTAATATGCGGTAAAAATATTTCTATTTTCTCTTTATAACAGCTTCAGCTTTTAAAACTATGGCGGCAGCATTTAAACCATACTTATCCATTAATTGTGCTGGCGTACCAGATTCACCAAATGTATCATTGGTGCCTACAAATTCTTGTGGTGCTGGATTATTAAGGGCAAGTGTTCTGGCAACACTTTCACCTAAACCACCAAGAATATTATGCTCTTCAGCCGTTACAATACAACCAGTTTTAGAAACTGAATCTAAAATAGCTTGTTCATCTAATGGTTTTATAGTGTGAATGTTTATTACTTCTGCAGAAATTCCTTTTTCGAGTAATGTCTTTGATGCTTCTAAAGCTTCCCAAACTAAATGACCTGTTGCTACAATTGTAACATCGCTTCCTTCAGTTAAATTAACAGCTTTACCTATTTCAAATTTTTGATTTGCAGTTGTAAATATTGGTACAGAAGGACGTCCGAAACGTAAGTAAACGGGTCCATCATAATCTGCAATCGCAATAGTTGCTGCTTTAGTTTGATTATAATCACATGGATTAATAACCACCATACCTGGTAACATTTTCATTAACCCTATATCTTCAAGAATTTGATGTGTTGCACCATCCTCACCTAAGGTCAAACCAGCATGCGATGCACATATTTTTACGTTCTTTCCAGAATAGGCTATAGATTGGCGAATTTGATCGTAAACACGTCCTGTAGAGAAGTTCGCAAAGGTTCCTGTAAAAGGTATTTTACCTCCTATAGTTAATCCTGCAGCGATTCCCATCATATTAGCCTCTGCAATCCCAACTTGAAAGAAACGTTCAGGATTTTCGTCAATGAACTGATTCATCTTTAAAGATCCAATTAAGTCGGCACAAAGTGCAACTACATTTGGGTTTGCTCGACCAAGTTCTGCTAAACCAGCTCCAAATCCACTTCTTGTATCTTTCTTTTCTGTGTATGTATATGTTTTCATAAATCTAAAATCGTAATTAGTCAATCTGAATTTGGTTAGTAGTCTCCTAAAGTTTCTGCGTTTTGTGCAAGTCCTATGGCTAGTTGTTCATTGTTTGGAGCTTTACCATGCCAAGCGTGCGTGTGCATCATGAAATCAACACCATTACCCATGACTGTTTTTAATAGAACACATATAGGTTTACCTTGTCCTGTTTTCGATTTTGCTTCTGCCATTCCTTTTAAAATAGCGTCTATATTGTTCCCTTCTTCAATTTCTAAAACAGTCCAACCAAAAGCTTCAAATTTACCTTTTATACTTCCCATAGGTAAAACATCATCTGTAGAACCATCAATTTGTTGACCATTTAAGTCGATAGTACAAATAAGGTTGTCAACTTTTTTTGCTGAAGCATACATAATGGCTTCCCAATTTTGACCTTCTTGCAGTTCACCATCACCATGTAAAGAGTAAATGAGGTGATTATCACCATTCAATTTCTTAGCTTGTGCTGCTCCAATTGCAACAGACATACCTTGTCCTAAAGAGCCAGAGGCAATCCGAACTCCTGGCAAACCTTCGTGGGTAGTTGGGTGTCCCTGTAAACGAGAATCTATTAAACGGAATGTATTTAACTCATCCACTGGAAAATATCCTGATCTTGCCAAAACACTATAAAATACTGGTGAAATATGACCGTTAGATAAAAAGAAAAGGTCTTCGCCAATACCATCCATATTAAAACCATCCTTCCTATCCATAATTTCATTGTATAGAGAAACAAAAAATTCTGCACAACCTAAGGAACCTCCTGGATGTCCTGAATTTACTTTATGTACCATGCGTAGAATGTCTCTGCGAACTTGGGTGGTTAAATCTTCTAAAAGTTTTGTGTTTGGCATGTTATAATTCTTAAATTTTTCAGCCACAAAAGTAAAGTTTTAAATAGACTTAAAGAAAGAGTTTAATGCCATTTATTAACGATTTATAATGTTTTGCTAACAATTTTGATTTTATTAAGAAGCACATCGCATATTGTTATTTATATTTGCCCACCGATGATTTTAGTATATGAAATTTGAATTAAAAGGAACAGATCCAAAAAGTAAAGCAAGAGCAGGAAGTATTACTACAGATCATGGCGTAATTGAGACACCAATTTTTATGCCTGTAGGTACAGTAGCATCAGTAAAAGGTGTCCACCAACGAGAACTTAAGAACGATATTAATCCAGATATTATTCTGGGGAATACTTACCACTTATATTTAAAACCACAGACCAAAATTTTAGAAAAA
This sequence comes from Algibacter sp. YIN40, assembly GCF_057219435.1. Taxonomy (NCBI): domain Bacteria; kingdom Pseudomonadati; phylum Bacteroidota; class Flavobacteriia; order Flavobacteriales; family Flavobacteriaceae; genus Algibacter; species Algibacter sp. YIN40. The sequence continues at coordinate 151,002 of NZ_JBXVVC010000005.1, forward strand.
GCGGGTGGACTTCACAAGTTTATGAATTGGGATAGAAATATTTTAACTGATTCTGGAGGTTATCAAGTTTATTCATTATCTGCTAATAGAAAGATAAAAGAAGAAGGTGTTAAATTTAAATCTCATATAGATGGCAGTTACCATGTGTTCACTCCAGAAAATGTGATGGAAATTCAGAGAACTATTGGAGCCGACATTATTATGGCATTTGATGAATGTACACCATATCCTTGTGATTATAATTATGCAAAAAGGTCTATGCATATGACCCACCGTTGGTTGGATAGATGTATAAATCATCTTGAAAAGACACCGTTAAAATATGGCTATAACCAAGCATTTTTCCCAATTGTTCAAGGAAGTACTTATAAAGATTTGCGGCAACAATCTGCAGAATATATTGCCAATGCAGGTGCCTTAGGAAATGCGATTGGAGGATTGTCGGTAGGAGAACCAGCGGAAGAAATGTATGCCATGACCGACGTTGTTTGTAATATTTTACCAGAAGATAAACCGCGTTACCTTATGGGTGTTGGAACACCAATCAATATTTTAGAAAATATTGCGTTAGGTATTGATATGTTCGATTGTGTAATGCCAACAAGAAATGCCAGAAATGGTATGCTGTTTACAGCACACGGTACGATAAATATTAAAAATTTAAAATGGGCAGACGATTTTTCTCCTGTAGATGAAATGGATATTACGTTTGTAGATACAGACTATAGTAAAGCCTATTTAAGACATTTATTTACTGTAAATGAAAGATTAGGAGCTCAAATAGCAACCATTCATAATTTAGGGTTTTATTTATGGTTGGTTAGAGAAGCAAGAAAACATATTTTAGATGGAGATTTTAGAACATGGAAAGAGAAGATGGTAAAACAAATGGATAAACGGTTGTAAGTGAAAATATTAGATTGGTACATACTTAAGCGCTATTTGTTCACATTTTTCATGATGCTTCTGTTGTTTGTTCCTATTGGAATAACAGTGCATTTAGCTGAAAAAATTGGAAAAATACTTGAAAATGAAGTTCCTTTTGGTGAAGTCATGCTTTATTTTTTAGACTTTACTATTTATTTCGCACATCTACTTTTCCCATTATTTCTGTTTTTATCTGTTATATGGTTTACTTCTAAATTGGCTAATAATACCGAAGTCATTGCTTTTTTAAGTTCTGGAGTTTCTTTTTCACGATTCTTAAGACCTTATATGATAGGGGCCTTTTTCGTTTCTATTTTGGCAATTATATTAGGTTTGTATTTAGCGCCTAAGGCAAGTCAAGGATTTAATGATTTCAGTTATAAATATTTAAAAAAGGGCAGGAGTGCCGTTGAAAATAAAAATGTATATAGACAAATTAACGATAATGATTTTATATATGTAAGCAGTTTTGATGTTAAGAATAATCAAGGGAGTAACTTCACATTAGAGCATATAGAAGATAACAAACTTATTTATAAAATTAATGCTACTAGTATTAAATATATTGAAACAGATACTATGTACCGCTTAACAAACTATTCAAAGCGTGTTGTTGGTGAGGTAAATGATATTATAGAAAGTCAAAGAAGAAAAGACACCCTTTTCTCATTCGATGTTGATGATTTAACCCCTGTAATTTACATAGCTGAAACTTTAGGTTATAGTGAATTAAATGAATTTATTCAAAAAGAAGAATTGCGAGGATCTTCCAATATAGGGCGGTATAAATTGGTAAAATATCGAAAGTGGAGTTTACCTGTTTCTATCTTTATCTTAACAATTATTGCTGTGGCTGTTTCTTCAATTAAAAGACGTGGTGGGATGGGTGTTAATTTAGCTGTTGGAATATGTATAGCCATGGTTTTTGTATTTTTCGATAAAGTGTTTGGTGTTATGGCCGAGCAATCCGATTTTCCTCCAATCATTGCAGTTTGGTTTCCTAATATCATTTTTGGTATTTTAGCCATATACCTGTTGTATAATGCCAAACGCTAAGCTTAAAAATTATCTACACTTACATTTCTTAGTTTTTATAGCTGGTTTTACTGCTATTTTAGGTGAACTTATTACCATTAAAGCAATTCCATTAGTTTGGTTTCGAATGGTAATGGCATCAATTTTAATATTCTTTTATATTAAGATTGCCAAAGTGAGGCTGAAAGCATCGCCAAAAGCCATTCTTAGATTTTCACTGGCAGGAGTTATTATTGCATTGCATTGGATAACATTTTTTGCAGCAATAGACGTTGCTAATATTTCTATTGCGCTTGCCATGTTTTCAACTGGTGCGTTTTTTGCTTCATTCATTGAGCCTATTATACATAAAAGAAAGATAATCTGGTATGAAATTCTTTTTGGTTTGTTTGTAATAATTGGAGTCGTTATTATTACTCAGAGTGAAATGAAATATCTATTAGGAATCATTTTAGGAATTTCGTCTGCATTTTTATCTTCAATGTTCGCTGTTTTGAATGGTAAATATTTAAAGCAACATTCTGCTACAGTTATATCATTTTATGAATTTATAAGCGGTGTAATATTTATATCCATTTTTATAGGGTTCATTGGAGAAGGTTTTTCTACAAACTTTTTTAAATTGAGCGTTTCAGATTATGGTTATCTCTTTATTTTGGCCTCTGTATGTACTGCTTATGCCTTTATTGCCGCGGTTTATGTGATGAAACTTATTAGTCCGTATACAGTAGTGTTAACTTATAATTTAGAACCTGTATATGGTATAGTTATGGCGGTAATTTTATTCCCAGAGAAAGAAGTTATGACGAATTCCTTTTATTTCGGTGCAATTATTATTATTTCTACAGTCTTATTAAACGGCGTTATAAAAAATACAGGACTGCTAAAAAGAAAACACTCATAAGGGTTAAACCTAATTAAAGTTTTTATATTTGTATGCTAACTAAAATTATAAATTCTTATGGAATATTTAGAATTTGAACTTCCAATAAAAGAACTAGAAGACCAGCTTCAAAAGTGTAAAATAATAGGTGAGGAGAGCGATGTAGATGTAAGTGAAACTTGTACACAAATAGAAAAGAAGCTCGTAGCTGCCAAAAAGGACATTTATAAAAAATTGACGCCATGGCAACGTGTACAATTGTCACGTCACCCAAATAGACCTTACACATTAGATTATATTAGGGCTATATGTGGTGATTCCTTCCTAGAGCTTCATGGTGATAGAAGTTTTAAAGACGATAAAGCAATGATTGGAGGTTTAGGTAAAATAGGCGATCAGAGTTTTATGTTTATTGGTCAACAAAAAGGTTTCAATACTAAAACTAGGCAATACCGAAATTTTGGTATGGCTAACCCAGAGGGCTATCGTAAAGCTTTAAGATTGATGAAATCTGCCGAAAAATTTGGGATCCCAGTAGTAACTATACTGGATACTCCCGGTGCATATCCAGGATTGGAAGCAGAAGAAAGAGGCCAAGGAGAAGCTATAGCAAGAAATATTTTAGAAATGACACGCTTAAAAGTGCCTATCATTACAGTTGTAATTGGTGAAGGAGCATCTGGTGGTGCCTTAGGTATTGGAGTAGGAGATAAGGTAATGATGTTAGAAAATACTTGGTATTCAGTGATATCTCCAGAGTCGTGTTCTTCGATATTGTGGAGAAGTTGGGAGTTTAAAGAACAAGCGGCCGAAGCTTTAAAGCTAACTGCTTCCGACATGAAAAAACTTAAACTAGTAGATGAAATTATTAAAGAACCTTCTGGAGGAGCACATAGAGATCGCGAAAAAACATTTAAAATAGTAAGTAATGCGATAGTGAAATCTTTTGAAGAGTTTAAAAACTTATCACCAGAAGATTTGGTAACCCAGCGTATGGATAAATATGCACAAATGGGTGTATTCAAAGGGTAAACCATTAAAAATCATATCATAGTAAAATCTGAAGCTAATCACTTCAGATTTTTTTATGGTTATTGACAATATTATTAAGTTATTAACAGTTAAATTGTTAACCATTGGTTGACAATAGAAATCAGGTTCAATCAAATAAAACCTTTCTTTTTAATTACTTTCGTAGTTATGAAACAACCTAACCAAATGCGAGGCTATAAAGTCGATAAAAGCACCTTAATTAATTTAGAAAAAGGCAAAATACCGCCACAAGCAATTGATTTAGAGGAAGTTGTGTTAGGAGCAATGATGATTGATAAAAAAGGTGTCGATGAGGTTATTGATATTTTAAGCCCCGAGGCGTTTTATAAAGAAGCACATCAACATATATTTGAGGCTATATTTCATTTGTTTGAAAATAGTGAACCAATAGACTTATTAACGGTTTCTAGTCAATTAAAGAAGGATGCGAAGTTAGAATTAGCAGGAGGCGATTTTTATCTTATTTCTCTCACACAAAAAGTATCTTCTTCAGCACATATCGAGTTTCATGCACGTATTATTTTACAGAAATTTATTCAACGAAGTCTAATTAAAATTTCAAGTGAGATTATTGAAGATTCTTATGATGAAACTAAAGATGTTTTCGATTTATTAGACAAGGCCGAAGCTAAATTATATGAAGTTACTCAAGGTAATATTAAAAAGTCTAGTGAAACGGCTCAAGATTTAGTTATACAAGCAAAGAAGAAAATTGAAGAGATTTCTAATAAAGAGGGGTTAAGTGGTATACCTACAGGGTTTAATAAACTTGATAAATTAACCTCTGGGTGGCAACCATCCGATTTAATAATTGTGGCCGCTCGTCCTGGTATGGGTAAAACGGCATTAACTTTATCTATGGCTCGAAATATTGCTGTAGATCAAAATATACCTGTCGCTTTTTTCTCATTGGAAATGGCATCAGTTCAGTTAATCACAAGGCTAATTTCTAGTGAAACAGGCTTATCTTCTGAAAAATTAAGAACTGGAAAACTAGAAAAGCACGAATGGGAGCAACTTAATGTAAAAGTAAAAGGCTTAGAAAAAGCCCCACTATTTATTGATGACACACCATCATTGTCTATTTTCGATTTGCGTGCTAAAGCACGTCGTCTATCATCACAACATGGTATAAAACTTATCATGATTGACTACTTGCAGTTAATGACGGGAGGGAGTAGTCATGGTGGAAATAGAGAGCAAGAAATCTCAATGATTTCGCGAAATTTGAAGGCTTTAGCTAAAGAATTGAATGTTCCAGTAATTGCACTATCTCAATTATCGCGTGCTGTTGAAACACGTGGAGGTAGTAAACGACCATTACTATCAGATTTACGTGAATCTGGTGCGATCGAGCAAGATGCGGATATTGTAAGTTTTATTTACAGACCAGAATATTATAAAATTGATGAGTGGGATGATGACGAGCGTTCTCCAACAGAAGGGCAAGCTGAGTTTATTGTAGCTAAGCATAGAAATGGAGGGCTAGATAGTATTAGGTTAAAATTTATTGGTCATTTAGGTAAGTTCGATAATCTTGATGACTTCGACTCACCTTTTGAATTCCATTCTAAGATGAATGCTGCAGCTAATGACGATACATTTAAAGCAGATAATTTTAAAGCTAGTCCAGACCAAGCGTTTGGTAGCTCGTTTAATGATGAGGACGAGAGTGATGTTCCCTTCTAGGTCCTACTAAAACTTTATAGCTTTTATAAAATCTAGATTATTTAAATCTGGATTTTTTGTTTTAAACTTGATATCAATCAAAATTTAAACTCTTGTTAAACTAAGTTTGGTAAAAGTATTTTTGAGTATCTTTCGGTTTATGAAAAAGACGTTATCTTTCATATTATTTGTACTATTATCCATTAATGTATTTGCATCTTATGTTCTAATTCCAATGGATGTTGAGAGCCAAAAAAATCATTTAAAAGCTTATGGAATTACTTATTGGACACTAGATAAGCAATTAAAAGTAAAGTGGTTACTCAATTATCGTGGAGGATCTTTTTTGTTGCCAGATACAGAAAATATTCAGAGAGAGTGTCAAATCCGTGGCGTATCATTTGAAGTAATATCAAACACTGAAGCTGAGCGTATTTTAGAAGATATTAGTAGTCCGAGTCAAAACATGGAGGCGGTAGTTTTAGAAAAAGCACCCAAAATTGCTGTTTATACACCCAAAGGAAATTTGCCTTGGGATGACGCCGTAACGATGGTGTTGCAATATGCCGAAATTCCTTATGAGACAGTTTATGATGAAGAAGTAATAAACGATGGATTATTACTTTATGATTGGCTGCATTTGCATCATGAAGATTTTACGGGACAATATGGTAAATTTTATGGCGCATACAGAGCAACATCATGGTATATTCAAGAGAAAAAAGAAGCGGAGGCATTGGCTACCAAATTAGGCTATTCTAAAGTGTCAAACGAAAAATTAGATGTTGCGTTAAAAATAAGAGATTATGTTGTAGGAGGAGGTTTTATGTTTGCTATGTGTAGTGCAACCGACAGTTTCGATATTGCTTTATCTGCAGAAGGAATCGATATTTGTGAACCCATGTTTGATGGTGACGGGAGTGATCCAGGTTATCAGAACAAAATAAATTATGGTAAAACTTTTGCCTTTAAAGATTTTATTTTAGAAAGAAGCCCCATAATTTATGAGTTTTCGTCAATTGATATGACAAGAAAACGTAGAATCCCAAAAACGACCGATTACTTTACGCTGATGGAATTTTCAGCAAAATGGGACCCAATCCCATCTATGTTATGCCAAAATCATACAGCATTAGTAAAGGGGTTTATGGGGCAAACAACGGCTTTTACAAGAGGTGAAATTAAATCGAATGTATTAGTTATGGGAGAGAATAGGGCCAATGGCGAAGCCAAATATATTCATGGAATAAAGGGTAAAGGGTTTTTTACTTTTTATGGAGGTCACGATCCAGAGGACTATCAACATAGAGTAGGAGATTCAAAAACCGAGCTTGATTTGCATCCAACATCTCCAGGTTATCGTTTAATTTTAAACAATGTGCTTTTTCCTGCTGCTAGAAAAAAGAAGCAAAAAACGTAATAGTAAATTATTATTCTGCTTTAATTACTCTTTGAAATGTATATAAAAAACCATCGGAGCCAGAACCTGCTCTAGTCTCATTTTCATTAACAATCAAAATATTCTGAGTTTGCAAGTATATTTCCCCAAGATCTTGCCCATCAATAATTAGTATTTGTTTAGAACCAAAAACAACTATTTCATATGCGTAAATGCCAGATAATATTCCATCTTCTTTGGTGTCATCATTATTGTTGTTTTCAACATTTATTTCATCATTATCCTCATCAAAGGACCATTTAATAATACCTAATTCAAATTGATCATCAACACCAGAAATCCCACCCTGAACACTTATTAAATGCCAATAGCTTTTAAAAGATTGTTCTGGTGTTATTATTGTATTATTATCCACAGAACAACTGTTTAAAATTAGTAATAATGAAATAGCAATTATTAATTTATTTCTCATTTTTAAGTTTGTATTAATAATAAGATGAAGTATTTATAAAATGGTTGCGTCAAAATTAACATAAATAAGTTTGAAATTGAAGCTTTTAGGTTTTGTTTTATTTTTGAATTCTTTATTACTTTAGCTAAATGAATTTCAACCAAAAGCAATTAAGATTAGAGCCATATGCAAGAGGTTTTCATTTAATTACTGATAAAGTTTTAAATGAAATGCCAGAAATTAAACAAATAAATATTGGACAATTACAAGTATTTATTAAGCATACTTCAGCAAGTCTAACTATTAATGAAAATGTTGATTATACTGTGAGAACAGATTTTGAAAGCCATTTCAATAAAATGGTTCCAGAAAACGCACCATATTATGAACACACGTATGAAGGGTCTGACGATATGCCTGCGCATATTAAAGCATCATTACTAGGAGCATCATTACAAATACCGATAACTAATGGTGAATTAAATTTAGGAATATGGCAAGGTATTTATCTGTGTGAGCATCGAGATAATGGTGGGCCAAGAAAAATTGTTATTACAGTCTTTGGGACATAAAAAAATCCGATTCTTTCGAACCGGATTTTTATTAAGCGAATAATATGTTTTACAATAGGCTAAGCGCCTTATTTTACTTTATCTACAACTGCTTTAAAAGCATTTGGGTTGTTCATAGCTAAATCTGCTAAAACCTTACGGTTTAATTCAATATCATTGGCTTTTAATTTCCCCATAAATTGAGAGTAAGATAAACCATGTTCTCTGGCTCCAGCGTTAATACGCGTAATCCATAAAGCACGGAATGTTCTTTTTTTGTTTCTACGGTCTCTATACGAGTATTGCATCGCTTTGTCAACCGCATTTTTTGCTACTGTCCAAACGTTTTTACGTCTTCCAAAGTAACCTTTTGCTTGTTTTAGAACCTTTTTTCTTCTGGCTCTTTTTGCTACAGAATTTACTGATCTTGGCATAATTTTAATTGTTTTTTGTAGTAGGCGGTTGATAAATCAACACTTTTAAATTTTTGCCTAACTCCAGGGTTTATAAATTGTTTTAACCGATTAAAAGCAATGTTACTTTAAACGTAACATAGTTTTAATATTGTTCTCATCTGATTTATGTACTAAACCATCATGAGTTAACTTAAGCTTACGCTTTTTAGACTTCTTTGTTAAGATGTGACTCTTAAAAGCGTGCTTTCTTTTAATTTTACCAGTACCTGTAAGCTTAAAACGCTTTTTGGCACTAGATTTTGTTTTCATTTTAGGCATTTTCTTCTCCTAGTTTTAATTATTTCGCTTAATTATCTTTAATTGCTGAACAAATCAGCAATATATTTTTACTTTTTTGGAGCAATAAACATTGTCATACGTTTACCCTCTAGTCTTGGCATCTGTTCAACTTTACCAAACTCTTCTAAATCTTGAGCTAGACGTAATAATAATATATGTCCTTGCTCCTTAAATATGATTGAACGTCCTTTAAAAAAAACAAAAGCTTTAAGTTTTGCCCCTTCTTTTAAGAACTTCTCGGCATGTTTCTTTTTAAATTCGTAATCATGATCATCTGTATTAGGACCAAAACGAATTTCTTTAACAACCACCTTAGTAGCTTTCGATTTTAAAGCCTTGTCTCGTTTCTTCTGTTCGTAAAGAAACTTTTTATAATCCATAATCTTACATACAGGAGGCTCTGCATTAGGCGAAATCTCAACGAGATCCAATCCTTGGTCATCAGCTATTTTGATGGCATCTCTTGTAGAATACACACCTATTTCTACATTGTCCCCAACTAAGCGGACATTTGGTGCTATAATCTTAGAGTTAATTTTATGTTTATCCTCTTGTTTAACCCTTCTCGGTTGTTGTCTTCTACGAATTGCTATGGTTTCTTCTTTTTAAATTATACTTATTCTCTTAAAACGATTTCAACGTTTTCTTAATATCTTCTTTTATTATTTCAGAAAAAGATTCTACAGAAATCATGCCTAAATCTGCTCCACCATGTTGACGCACAGTGATTTTATCTTCTTTTTCTTCTTGCTCTCCAATAATGATCATATAAGGGTGTTTCTGCATTTCGGCTTCCCTAATTTTCTTACCTATAGTCTCATTTCTATGGTCTACAAGGGCGCGAATTTCGTCATTTTCTAGCAAATTTAAAACTTTTTCAGAGTATTTTTCATATTTCTCACTAATTGACAATATAATGGCTTGTGTTGGCATCAACCAAAGTGGAAAATTACCACCTGTATGTTCTAGTAATAATGCTACAAAACGTTCCATGCTTCCAAAAGGAGCACGGTGAATCATAATAGGCCTATGAAGTTCGTTATCACTGCCTTTATATGTTAAATCAAAACGCTCAGGTAACGTATAATCCACTTGGATAGTACCAAGTTGCCATCTTCTTCCTAAGGCATCTTTCACCATGAAATCTAATTTTGGGCCATAAAAAGCTGCTTCACCAGTTTCAATAACATAATCTAATCCTTTATCGTTGGCAGCATTAATAATTGCTTGTTCTGCTTTTTCCCAGTTTTCAAGACTACCAATATACTTGTCCGGATTTTCAGGATCTCTTAAAGAAACTTGTGCAGTAAAGTTTTCAAAACCTAAAGAACCAAAAACATAAAGCACCAAATCTATAACGTCTTTAAACTCTTTATCTAATTGGTCTGGTGTACAAAACAAATGCGCATCATCCTGTGTGAAACCTCTAACGCGAGTTAAACCATGTAATTCTCCACTTTGCTCATATCTATATACTGTACCAAATTCAGCAAAGCGTTTAGGTAAATCTTTATAGCTCCATTGCGAGGACTTATAAATTTCACAATGATGTGGGCAATTCATTGGCTTTAATAAAAATTCCTCATCTTCTTTTGGTGTGGTAATTGGTTGAAAACTGTCTTCGCCATACTTTGCGTAATGTCCCGAGGTGATATATAAATCTTTATGCCCAATATGTGGGGTTATAACCATTTCGTAGCCAGCTTTCTTTTGAGCTGCTTTTAAAAAATTCTCTAAACGTTCGCGCAAAGCAGCCCCTTTTGGAAGCCATAAAGGTAATCCCTGACCAACCTTTTGTGAAAAGGTAAATAACTCAAGTTCTTTACCTAGTTTTCTGTGGTCTCGTTTTTTTGCTTCCTCTAGTAATTCTAAATACTCAGTAAGCTCTTTTTGTTTTGGGAACGAAATACCATATACACGAGTCAATTGTGGTTTGGTTTCATCTCCTCTCCAATAAGCACCAGCAACACTTAATATTTTTACAGCTTTTATAATGCCGGTATTAGGAATGTGCCCTCCACGGCATAAATCTGTAAATGTCGAATGATCACAAAATGTAATAGTCCCGTCTTCTAAATTATCAATTAATTCAGTTTTAAAAACATTATCCTTATATAAGGACAATGCATCTGATTTAGAAACTGCTCTCAGATTAAAATCATACTTTCCACGAGCAATCTCCAACATCTTGTTTTCAATAGCCTTAAAATCCTTTTCCGAAACTACATGCTCCCCAAAATCTACATCATAATAGAACCCATTTTCAATAGCAGGACCAATAGTTAATTTAGCACCAGAATATATTTCCTCAATAGCTTGAGCTAAAACATGCGCCGAACTATGCCAGAAAGCCGTTTTACCTTCATCATCCCTCCAGGTATATAAAACCAATGAACCATCAGTGGTTAAGGGTGTCACAGTTTCAATAGTTGTACCGTTAAAACTTGCAGAAATTACGTTTCTTGCAAATCCTTCACTTATGCTTTTCGCAACATCCATTGGTGTAACGTTTTCTTCAAACGTTTTAACACTGCCATCGGGTAACGTTATATGTCTCATTAATATAAATTAAAATCAGGGAGCAAAGATAATAGTATAAACAAACCCACACAATATATATATAAGTATAATTTTAATTAAGATGTTCTCTTTTAAGGGTGAGGCTTGAGTTTATTGTGAGGGTATTCGAAGGGTTCCAAGTCCTCGAACCTTCTTTGTTTGTTAGTGGGCTTACTACTTCTATCTCAAGCGTGATATTATTTGTAGATTTTGGTGTTTAAGGCTAATAATTAGCTGTTAAGTATTTTGGTTTATTTTTCAGGTTACCGCTTTTCATGTATATAAGGTTCTATTTGGTAAAAGGTTAAAGATAAATTAAGGGTTAAATTCGGTTAAGAACAGAGGTTATGTTAATAAGATTAGATGTTATAAACCACAGAAAACAAGGGGGTTAAGAGCGCGGTAAAAAAAAGTAATAAAAAAGATTAAAAAAGGCATTGCAGAACTAAAAAAGGATAGTATGTTTGCAGCCGCTAAAACGGGGATAAAAAAATCTGTTTAAAAAGCAAAAAGTTCATATAGTATAGTAGTTTTAAAGTTTAGTTAAGGGGATATAATTATTTTCTTAAAAAAAGACATAAAAAGTATTGTGTGGAATAAAAAAGGGTTTTATATTTGCACCCGCTTAAGGAGGAAAGACTTTAAGTTAAGACAAAAAAAGTTCATAAACATATTGAATTGACAGCGTAAGATTATAATTGGAAACGATTATAATCAACAAAG
>NZ_JBXVVC010000006.1:0-9063 GCF_057219435.1 Algibacter sp. YIN40
GCTTTGTGCGTCTTCAGCGCCTGCTGGCTATAGTGCTAACAATACCGATTGTAATGATTCCGATGATACCGTAAATCCAAATGCCACAGAAATACCTGGTAATGCCATTGACGAGGATTGTGATGGTGAAGCACAAACTGCTCTAAGTAACGAAAAATTTGATGTTGTCAATATCTCAGTCACACCTAACCCGTTTTCTGACCATTTAACAGTAAATCTGCCAATAGCGTTTAGAAATGACACATTTAATATTAAATTATATGATATTAATGGAAGAAAAGTTATAGATCGTAAGACATTATCGTTAATAAACAATAAGCTTGTTATAAGTAATCTTAACGAACTTTCTCAAGGGGCTTATTTCATTAAAATTACCAATCTGGCCTCCCAAAAAAGCGTTGTAAAGCAAATAATTAGGTTTTAGAGGCCATAATTACTTAAAAAACGAGATAAACAAAAAGAAGTCTCGTTTTTTAAGTAATTGATTATCAATATTTTAAAATACTAAATAACCGTTCATCGATTATTTTTGTATTTCATGGAGTTAAGTGCTATGTTTGTGGCATAGGTTTTTATAAAACTTAATTAGTCCCAAACTAAAACTTAATCTCTCATGAAGAAAATTACTTATGTAATAACATGTTTAATGTTATTTGTATTTTGCCTAACGGGGAATTCGCAAAATCAAGATATCAATATACGAGGAAACTCCATTGATATCCCAAATGGAGATATAACACCAATTCCTGCTGATAATACGGATTATGGAAGTATTGGTACAGGTAGTAGTATTGTACATACCTTCGAAATACAAAATACTGCTACTGGCTCAGGAAATCCGGCAAACAATAGGCTAACTGTAAATAGCATTAGTGTTTCCAATACCACGGATTTTACATTAACAAATAATATAACAACTATTAATCGGGAGATTTCCGATACTTTCACTATAACTTTTAACCCAACTGTTACAGGACTGATAACAGCTATCGTAACGATTACAAGTGATGATCCTGACGAAGGTACATGGACATATACCATTCAAGGGACTGGAACAGCTCCATCACCAGAAATAGACATTCAAGGCAACGCAACATCTATTGCAAATGGAGATGCAACCCCTGATGTAGCAGACGACACCGATTTTGGTCAAATAGACATTGCTGCAGGAACTGTAGTTAATACGTTTACAATCATTAATACAGGTGCTTTAGATTTAAACCTTACAGGAACTAGTCCAACTTATGTAACAATAACAGGAGTAGACGCTGCAGACTTTAGCCTTACAGCAAATCCTACAACACCAATAACATCTGGGGGTGGTAGTACCACATTCAATATAACATTCGACCCAACGACATGTGGAATCAAGAATGCCACTGTTACAATCGCTAATGACGATAGTGACGAAAACCCATATACCTTCGATATACAAGGTGAAGGAACAGCAAGTGTAACAGGTTCACAAAATATTGATGTTACAGGAAACGCAATAACGATTCCAGATGACGATACGACGCCAATTGTAGCGGACAATACCGATTTTGGAAGCTTAAATGTTGGGTTTTCAAATATAAACACCTTTAGGGTTCTGAACACTCATACGGGAGGTAATCCAAGTAGCAACCAATTAAGTATAAGTAGTATTACAGTATCTGGAGCGCATGCTGGCGATTTTTCGGTAACTAGCGCAATTACAACTATTAATAGAGATAGCTTTGAAGATTTCACTATTACTTTTATGCCAAGTGCCCTAGGATTAAGAACTGCAACCGTTACCATCGTGAACAACAGTTCGGTTTGTAGTGAGCAGCCCTATGTATTCGATATACAAGGAACAGGAACACCTCCATCTCCAGAAATAGATGTTTTTGATGATGCAAACAATCCTATTAGTGATGGCAGTACAGATAGTCCAGCAGCACTAAACCAAACTGCTTTTGGTTCAACAGATTCATTATCACCTATTAGTACAGAGTATACTATTGAAAATAATGGTTCATTAGTTTTAAACATCAGCTCCATAACAAGTGATAATGCTGACTTTGCCATAACAATAGCACCTTCCTCAACTGTTGCATCCGGCGGAAGTACAACCTTTACAGTAACTTTTACACCATCTTCGGTTGGTATTATTACAGGTACGATTACCATTGCAAATGATGATAGTGACGAAAACCCGTATACATTTACCGTTCAAGGGGAAGGTACAGCTGCACCACCAGAATATACCGCTTATTATGAAAATTTTGATGCCGATAATGGCGGATGGACAGCAGTAACATCTACAGGAGATTCTTGGTTATGGACCAATGCGTTTCCCGCTACAGCTATTGAATTAGCTGAAGGAGGTTTTTGGAGATGTTCTACTTACGACAACTATTTAAGTAATGTAAATATTGTGGTTGAAAGTCCGCAGTTAGATTTTACTGGAATAGATAATATTCGTTTAAGTTTAGATGTTAAATATAAAACTGAAAGTGGTAATGATGGTATGCGCATATTATATTCCGTTGCTGGCGGTGCTTATACACCACTTGGTGCTAGCGGATCTGGTACAAACTGGTACGAAGGAAATGTAAATGCTCTAAGTGCTGATGGATGGAGTAATAATAGTCACCCGACTAATACCGCTTTTACACACAATAAATTTATTAGAGCCTCCCTTACCCTATCTGATGCTACATTTGCTAACCAAAGTAATGTTAGATTTAGAATAGAATTTAGCTCTAATGGTTCTGGCACAGATGATGGTGTTGCATTTGATAACTTTAGAATTGAAGCAGATCCTAGCACGCCATTAAGCGATTCCGCTGTTGCTCCAGCCAATATTACTTCAAATTTAAGATTATGGCTTAAAGCAAATCAAGGTATTGCCGCTACGGATGGTACGGCACTAACAAATTGGGAAGACCAAGCATATGTTACAACTTTAGATAAAGAAGATGCTACTGCAGCCGCTTCTTTAGCTCCTATTTATAGAGACAATGGGACAAGAAACATGAATTACAACCCTGTACTCGACTTCGACAATAATAATGTTGAGTATATGAATGGTAAAGGTGGTTTTTATTCTACAGAATATTTCGCAGTATTTAGAAGTGATGATGTGGTAGATACGCAAACAGGAAGCTTTAGTCCAGGAAGGCAATTTGCCGTTGGAGGACGTTACAGCGATGATAATTTCCATGAAGATCCTTCTGGATTGGGTATGGGAAGTACCTCTGCCCGTTTTACGGATGAGATTTTGTCGCATAATGTAAACTCATTCCCTAATGGATCTTCTGCACCAAACGATAACTCATACGGTAGAGCGTATACTACAAATACAGAAACATATCAGAATCATGTATTAATAGTTAATGTAAAATCTGACCCAGCAAGAACTTCAACCGAAATCTATAAAAATGGTAAACGTGTTGATAATGCTACCGGTACTGCTGGTAATGGAGCAGATTTAAACTTTAAAGAGTTTAGCAATACTCCTTTGTTAGTAGGAACAGGTAGAAGTGGTTTAGCCGGACGTACAACATCACAAATGAATGGTATGTTAACCGAAATTATATCTTATACTTCACCAAATTCAGCTTTAAATCAACAAAAAATACAAAGTTACTTAGGTGTTAAATATGGTGTAACCTTACAAAATTCTGCAAGTACAGCAACTACCTATAGATTCAACGATGTAGATTATATTGATTCTCAGGGTGCAGTAGTTTGGGATACTAGTGTTAATAATGGACACAATTACGATGTTGCAGGTATTGGTCGCGATGACGCATCTTTGTTAGATCAAAGACAATCTAGAAGTCAAAATGATGAATCAGATATTGATGGTCCTACTACAGGATTTTTAACCATGTCTTTGACAAGTACTTATGCAACAAATAAAGAAAATATTGCCAACACAACTGCTTTAAGTGATAGACAATTTTTAATGTGGGGAAATAACAATGCCGATATTAATGGTTCTGCTATTAACGTAACTGTAGATATGAGTGAAGACATCGTTGGAGTAAAACCTACCACTAATGTTTCATTTACAGCCATTCCTAGGATATGGAAAGTTGTCGAAAATGGTAACGCTGGTGATATTCCAGCGGTAGAAGTTTCAATTCCCGTAAGTGCTGTAAGAACAGCTGCACCACCAGACGGTCGCTATTTAATGTTTATTTCTGCCACTGGAGTTTTCGATCCAACTGCAGACTATCGTGTAATGACAGAATCTGGAGGTAATTTATATGCCCAATACGATTTTGACAATACAGAATACATCACATTTGGCTGGGCTCCAGAAGAAACTTTTGAACGTTCCATATTTTTTGATCCAGCTAATGGTCATTATGTTGATGTGGAAGATAATTTAGACCTAACTCCTGCGAACTTTACAATATCGGCTTGGATTAAAAGAGAAACTAACTCCTTGAATAAATCTATTGTTTCTAAAAGAGACGCAGCATACACAGAAGGATACGACCTTAAAATCAATGCTACAGGACATGTTGAAATGTCATGGCAAAATGGTGGTACCCAAACTATTGTATCAGATGTTGTAATACCAGAGAATGAATGGCATCAAGTAGCAGTAATATACGATGGTTCAACAGCTAATCTTTACATCGACGGTGTTTTAGAAAAAACAGAAACCTTAGCGCCACCAGTGAATACTTCGCAATCATTCTTTATTGCAGCAGCTGGTAAACTAACCCCTGGTGCCTATTTCCATGGGAATATAGATGAAGTTCGCGTTTGGGATACTGCCTTAACAGTAGATCAATTGCGATATATTATGAATCAAGAAATCACAGATAATTCTCTTAACGTCGGTCCAGGTTATTTCATCAGTCGTCTAGTTAACCCAACTAAAGATGAAACATCAACCATACCATGGTCTAGTCTAGCTGGTTATTATCCAATGTCTACATATACCTACACCAATACAAAAGATGAATCTGGCAAAGGTAATCAAGGTGCTTTAAAAAACTTAAAAACAGTAGATTGGCAAACGGCTCCGTTACCTTACATATCTGCACAAGATGGCGATTGGAACACAAACGCGTCTTGGACAAATGGTGATGTACAAACTATTCCTGGAGCGACTGCATTGGCAGATAATACGGTGACGGTAGACTGGAATATTGTGAGAACTGCACACATTATAACCATGGATAACTCATCGTTACCAGCAGGTAATAATGGTAACAGATCGGTGTTAGGCTTATTTGTAGATTCTAACGAATTAACTTTAACTGGTGACAATAGTTCTGGCACTGGTAATGGATTAACCGTTACACATTATCTTAAAATGGATGGTGATATTGATCTTGAAGGCGAATCTCAACTAATTCAATCAGAAGATAGTGATTTAGATGTTACAAGTTCGGGAACAATTGAAAAAGATCAACAAGGTACAAGAGATTTGTTCACCTATAATTACTGGTCTTCTCCAACAGGTGTTAGCAATACTATAACAAATAATAATTCATATACAGTACCAGATATGTTGAGTGATGGATTAGTATCATCAAATCCACTATCACTTACATTTTCTGGATCTGGTTATAATGGATCTCCTGGAGTAGCCAATACGACTGGTGCAACCATTGCAGACTATTGGATATGGAAATACGCCAACAGAATTGGTAATACCTATTCGCAATGGCAACACATGAGAAGTACTGGAACAATTTTAGCAGGTGAAGGATTCACCATGAAAGGTGTTGCAGATACAGGTGGTGCCATTACCCAAGAGCAAAATTATGTTTTCAATGGTAAGCCCAATAACGGTGATATTACCCTTACTGTTGCTGCTGGCAATGATTATTTAGTCGGTAATCCATACCCTTCAGCTATAGATGCAGATGAGTTTATTCTAGATAATATAGCCGACAGTGGTGGTAGAAATGCCCAAAATGTAATAAACGGTGCACTTTATTTCTGGGATCATTTTGCTAGTAGTACGCATGTATTGAGATCCTACCAAGGGGGTTATGCTACATACACGTTAATGGGTGGTTCGCCAGCTATTAATAACGACACCAGAATTAATGCCACTGGATCAGTAGGCACTAAAACTCCTGGACAACATGTACCAGTAGGGCAAGGTTTCTTTGTCTTTGCCAGAAATACTGGAGAATCGAATACTGTTGTACCTGTTGGCGGTGATATCACTTTCAAGAATAGTCAGCGTATATTCCAAAGAGAATCTGGAGGTTCTTCATATTTCTTAAAATCGGGTAACACAAAAGGCAAAACCGCAGCTTCAAAATCTGAAGCCGATATTAGAGAAAAAATCAGAATTATGTTTGATTCTCCTCAAGGATTCCACAGACAACTATTGGCTGGTGTAGACTCTAATGCAACCGATGGATTTGATATTGGGTATGATGCTAATCTATTTGAATCGAACAATGCAGATATGTTCTGGACCTTAGATGATAATAGTAAACTAATTATTCAAGCAGTAAACAACTTTAATGTTGATAGAATATTATCTTTTGGAGTTAAAACTAATGGGGATGGTATTTCAACTTTAAGAATTGAAGCATTAGAAAACATCCCTGCTGATAAAAATATTTATGTTCATGATAAAGACTTAGACATTTATCAGAATTTAAAAGAAGGAAGCTACGAGGTTTATCTAACTGCAGGAACACATTTAGGTCGTTTTGAGATTACTTTTGAGCCAGGTGAATCTCCTTCGTTAGGAACTGATGATATTGAGAATTCGACTTTAAACACCTATTATTCTAACGAAAAAGGCAGCTTCATACTTCATAACCCTAACCTTAAAGATATTGAATCTTTGGAAGTATTAAATATTCTAGGACAATCGATAAGCAAGTATAACAAAATAGAAAAAGAAAATTACCAAGAATTTAAAACTAGCAATGTAAGTGCTGGAACTTATATCATTAAGTTAAAAACTGTTGATGGCACACTTTCTAAAAAAGTATTAATAAATTAAGTTTTAGTTGGACTTTAGTTTGAGTTAGTCACAGACCCCAAATCTACCATTAATTCAGCTAAATATTTTGAGTCTCAAATTAATTTTTGAGACTCTTTTTTGTATAAAACTATTTTTTCAAAAAAAGGGATAATAGTTTATTAACAACAATTTGTTATTAAACAACAACAGCTTCGTTGATTATGCAATTTTAAAACATTATTTTTAGCAAAACCTTAACTTAATTAAAAATGAAAAGAAAAATATCCCTCTTTCTCGCAATCTTGTGCTTAAGTTTTTCTTACTCACAACAAGAAAATTTTAAACGCGTAGTAATCTCTAATCCATCAAATCAACTATTATCCAACCTCAGCAGTCAGGGTATCGATTTAACCTGTGGTGCTGTAAAGACGATTAGTGGCTTACAGCTCGAACTTTCTGAAAGCGAATTGCAAAACGTTTCTAAATTAGGCGTACCATATAGAGTTCTTATTAATGATCTCTCCAAATTCTATGCTGATAGAGCTCAGAAAAATCTACCGCGTGCCAAACAAGAACTACAATCTCAAAAATACAGTACTGCTAAAGCTGGTTTTGGTAAAAGCAGTGTATCTAATATTCTCTTTGATAATCTAGGCCAATACAATGGCTGTGATGAAATTAACTGGTCTACCCCTACTAATTTTAAACTTGGTAGTATGGGTGGGTGTTTTACCGTATCAGAAGCGCTAGCCGAACTAGATCTTATGCGTTCTCTTTATCCAAACCTAATCTCCATAAAAGCGGATGCATCAACAACCAATCAAACTACAATTGAAGGCAGAACGACCTATTTTGTGCGTATCTCAGACAATCCGGACGTTGATGAAGCCAATGAGCCAGAGACCTTATATACAGGAATGACACATTCCAGAGAGGTCTCCAGTCTTATGAACCTGATGTACTATATGTGGTATATTCTTGAAAACTATGGTTCAGACCCTGCTATTACTTCCTTGGTGAACAATCAAGAACTATACTTTATCCCAATAGTAAACTCTGATGGTTTAGCATATAATGAATCTATCTTACCCAACGGAGGAGGCCTGCAACGTAAAAATAGAAATATCTATGGTGGTAGCTGTGGCACAACTGCCGAAGGCGTTGATTTAAATAGAAACTTTGGGTATTACTGGGGCAATGGTGGTTCTTCTACCAATGTCTGTAATGAAACCTATAGAGGCCCTACCTTCTTTTCTGAACCTGAATCACAAATTGTTAAAGATTTTTTCATGGATCATGATTTTAAATTGGTACTTAATCACCACTCCTTCAAAAATGCCATGCTTCATGGATATGCTGGAGTGGATCCCGCTACATTGGATGCCGCTGGCGTAGACAGACGTGAGGATGAGTTTGCTAAGTACAATCATGATATGACGCACTTTAATCGTTATGCCTATGGTCCTAGTACACAAATTAGTGCTCTTAACAGTGGTAATATGAACGATTGGATGATGGGGCCTGCCGTTGCAGGTTCTACAGGTGGTCCTGGGGCTGGTAAAGATACCATGGCATGGACTCCTGAAAATGGCTCTGGATCTGAAGCTGGTTCTACAGGTAGTGGCTTTTGGCCAGACCCACTATTTATCGATGATATTGCACGTCGTGCTATGAGAGCCAATTTCCTTGCAGCTTACTTTAGTGGAAAATATGCCAAACTTATTGATTTAACATCGTCTAATATTACATCCTTAAATGGTAATTTCGACTTTGGTATTGAATACTTAGGACAAACCGATAGTGATTTTAATCTCACTGTTACGCCTATTTCATCTAACATCACTGGACTAACTAGCCCTGGCACACAAACAGGAATGGCAACACTTGAACAACGTATTGTTTCAGCGCCTTATACTCTTGATGGAAGTATTCAACCCAATGATGCTATTGAATTTAAAGTGGCTCTTAGTAATGATGATGGCCTTATTTATGAAGCTAACATTATTAAATATTATACCCCTACAGTGCTTTTTGAAGATGATGAAGAAACCAACGGCATATCTAACTGGACTGCTTCTGGTGGCTCCTGGGGAACTACCTCTGATGCTTTTTCTGGTAGTGTTGCTATTACAGAC
>NZ_JBXVVC010000007.1:0-5496 GCF_057219435.1 Algibacter sp. YIN40
TGTAGTTAATGAAACTGTTGTTCCAATGGCATTTCTATTAGATGTGGTTCCTTCTAATGAAACTTTGAACCATTTAAGAGTATCAAGTTTATTTTGGTCGATTATTTTATTTTCATAAAAAAAAGAAGATTTATTAGAATTGGCTAAGTAGATATCTAAATCACCATCATTATCATAATCAAAAACCTCGGCTCCTAAACTTATAGTTAAATCGTTAAAATTAACCTCTTTTGAGATATCATTAAATACATTTCCACCTTCTTCATGTAAATTTTTGAAATAATAATTTGTATCACTTCCTCTGTAACCATTTACTACAATCAAATCTTCATCTCCATCTAGATCAAAATCGGCAAAGCGAGTATCCCAAGCCCATCCTGTATTCAAAACATTTTGATCAACTGCCGAGTCGGTATATGTATTATTGCCATTATTTTTTAAAAGTGCATTTCTGCTTATGTTTGTAACAAAAATATCAAAATCCCCATCATTGTTATAATCTCCAATAGTTATCCCCATTCCGTTTCCAGCATTGTCTACTCCATAGCTTATACTTTCTTCTGTGAAATCTGTTCCATTTTTATTTATGTATAGATTGTTTGGTGTGAAAACATCATTAGAAATGTAGAGGTCAGACCAACCATCATTATTTGCATCAACTGGAATTCCTAAATAGGTATTTAAATTATTGCCTGAAATATCGAATTGGTCGTTTACCTTTTGAAAAGTTCCATTACCATTATTTTTATACATGCTATTACCATCACAATATGCCCAATCACCAATATAGATATCAAGAAATCCATCATTGTTATAATCAAACCATGTAGCACTTGTATTGTTGCAATTATTCCGTGCTGTAAATCCAGCCTCTTGAGTTTTTTCTATAAAAGTTCCGTCCCCTTGATTATGAAAAAGTTGAATTCTATATGCATTTGTCAAAAATAAGTCTGAAAAACCATCATTGTCATAATCGCCCCAAGACGCTCCAAATTTAAATCCTTGAAACCCACCTTCTATATCGTCTTCAATAAATGGATACAAGTTCATTAATCCAGATACCAAAGTTACGTCTTCAAATGTGCCGTTATTATTATTTTTAAATAATCTACTGTGGCTTATTTCATTACCTTCTTCATCTTTCTCTTTCGCCACAACAAATAGATCTAAATCATTGTCTCCATCATAATCAGCAACTGCTACGCCGTTATTTTTAGCTAAGATGTTGATTTTGGACGGAGTTTCTATTCGTATGAAATTTTGTCCTAATGTTAGATGGCTAATTAGTAACATCAAAAAGAGATATATAAATTTAGCCATGGATGCAATGTTTGTCATTTTATAAATTAGCTAAGAATTTAATGAAGATTTTAAATTGGTCTACAATTTAATAAAAAGTTTAGATTGATTATTTATTTTTAAGATGTAAACACCAGATGCTATTGTCTGAGGGTATTTAATCGATGTGATTTTGTTAGTTTCGTCGTATTGTTTTTCTATAATACTTATAATACTTCCTTTCATATCTATAAGATTGAAATTGTCAGAGACTAGAGTATTAGAAATAAATATAGAACCAGAAGCGCTAGGATTTGGAAATACTTGATAATTTTTAGAAATAGGTATTTCTTCCTGATTTTTACCATCAAAATATTTCACTCCAAAATTAAAGGCATCGACTCCTATTTTCTCACCAATTAATCTACCAGGTATATCATCAGCAGGTGGGTGAATACCTCCCCATATTCTAGATAAACTACACTGATCTGATGCATCACGATAGGTTGCCCATTGTAATTTTACATCTACACTTGGTCCTTCTTCAAAAACTAAAAATTCATTTTTAATAGCAACAAATTCGCCCATTCCTCCAGGAAAAAAAGCATCTCCAGTAAGCAAGGTCATTATCTCTGCCGCTGCTCTTGAATAGGTAGAATGCCCAGAAACATAACCAGCAAATGGAGGAGTTACAAAAGAAGGGCGCTGATATGGCCACCAATTTTCAGCTAATATCCAACCCGCACCAGCTTGGTCCACTTCTGGGTTACCTATATTACTATGTCCTTTCCAAGTATATAATTTGATTTTTCCAATATGTTGACCTATTCGTCCTTCCAGGTCATCTCCCGCCTCGACTAATTCAATATAACCTGGATTTAAAGGGATACCTGCTATGTGGTAATTTGGTTTTGTAGGATCGGAGCTTTGGCCCTTATCAGCCATAAAACGAATTGCGGAAATTGGTCTAATATAATCATACCAACCTTTAATGCTCCAAGCAGAAATTGCTGCATCATGCATAGCCCCACCCATCAGGAAATAAGATTTAACATCCCATTCTAGATCATTTAATGAATCTCCTATACCTTCTATTTTTTTTGAAGCCAATTCATGATCACTTACATAGTTTAATAGTGTGAACCAATGTCCTGGTGGTGTTTCAGAATCTGGTCCATCAGCCCAAAATTCAGCCAGAACTCTTGTGTAATCACCACGTGGAACTATTTGTTCGTCGTAGGGCAGATTGGTAATTGGATTTAAAGCATGGCCATTACCAATATCTCCTCCGTCTATTAAATTATAAAAATTAGGATAATCTTGAAAAGTCTGTGGTAATAAAGAACTATTTATATTGCCAATTGAGTTCGGTGAAATATCCCACATAACTTGATCTGTTGGATCTAGATGTGATCCCCAAATAGTTACAACAGAATTTCCCCATTTATAGGAATTACTGGCATCTGTTGTATTATTCAGATCTATATACGGAGGTGGGCTAGGATCATGATAAACTACGTAAGTATCTCCATTTCTTTGATTAATCGTTTTTACTGATTCATTCATAGAAAAAGGTAAAACATTACCCCATTCTGGGCTTAAAAAATCTGGAGTATTTTCATTGATTAAATTTCCACTTTGGTCTATAAAAACATCTAAACTTAAAGGTTGCCATCTGTTGGGGTCAAGGAGAGATTCGTTGCCTGCAAGTACTGGCACTAAAGGAGGATTTATAGATTCATAATAATTATTTTCATAACTATTTGTTTCTCTAGAGCCATCAGTAAATCCATAATCGATTACTGCTTCCGCAATATAATTTCCAAGAGCAGCTGGATTACCCGTTTGATAATTTTGCGAAGTTTCATTTATATCATAGCCTAATGCTTGCATCAACTCATTAAATTGTTCTTGAGTTTCTAATACATTAGGAGAATTCTTAAATCTATGAGTTAATAATCGATAGGCTGCATAACTAATAGATTTATTTCTAGCTTCTTCCCTAGGTTCAGTTGTTGTAAAACCATCAAATATATTTTCATAATTATGAACTTTATTTCCGATAAGATAAGGTCTAGCATGATCATCAAAGATGGCCCAAGCATCATACATCGCAATACTTGTGTGAAATAAATTTCTGGCATGAACAGTTGGTCTGGCGTAATCTCCTCTAATTGCGTGTAATAAAGCTTCATTCCATAATCGCGCAACAGAAAAGTCATTCTCTGAAGAAATTGTAGATGGCTCGAGGTTAACAATTAAGTTTGAAGGAAGGCTTGAGCAGCCATTTGTTTCAATCACTTGGATTTTACCTAAAGATTGTAGTCCCCATTTAATCTTAATTGTATTATCGTTAACCCTTTCTACTATTTGACCTCCTTCTACTTGCCAATTAATCTTGCTACCTTGAATTATTGGATAAGAATATACTTCTGTTTTTAAAAAAAATGAATCTGAACTTCCGATTATATCTTTAGAATCTAAATAGGTACAAGAACCATCATCTTCAGTAGCTAGTGAATTATAATTGCATGAATTGGGGTCTGTACAGCCTTTTATTTTGGTGCTTGGGTTGTTATTTACAATTTCATATCCTACCCCTTCGGTAGCCAATATGGTTGTATTTGCATCAAGATTGGAATAAGTTTCAATTAAACCTAATGGCCAAGCAATTTTTAATTCTATAATTTTATCGTCCTCACCAAGACCGAAATGAACGGGTTGCAAACTTTGTGTATATAAACCACTACCATGATAATATCTGTGATAGATTCCCTTACTGGTAGTTACAGAAATTGTCGATCCGATGGCATCACGATTGGAAATTGTCCCAGATAAAGCAATTTTAAACCAATGAAGATTTTGTGATTGTGATTCAATTTTATTCTCGTATAAGAATGATAGCGCATCAAAATTGGTCGTATAAAAATCTAAGTCACCATCATTATCATAATCGAAAACTGTACTACATAGACTATAGGTATATTCATCTAGACCTACTTCACTTGTTGCATTAATAAATTTGTCTTGACCTTCTTTTAGTAAATTTTTAAAGAATGTATTATAATTTTTATTACCAATAGTCCCATTAGCTACTATAATATCTTCATCTCCATCAAGATCTAAATCTCCAAAACGAGAATCCCATGCCCAACCCGCATTGAGGACTTCTTTATCCAATGCTATATCAATATAATTATTGCCGCCATCTCTTGTATAAAGCGCATTTATATTTATGTTTGATAGATATATTTCAAAGGACCCATCGTTATTTGTATCTCCCACCGATAACCCCATTCCAGTGGAATTATTATTTAAATTGAATTCTGTAGATTGTTCAACAAATGCAATTCCATTTTGATTGATATAAAGATCATTCCGCCCAAAATCATTTGCTGAATATAAATCTAGCCACCCATCATTATTTACATCTATTGGAATACTTACAAATGTATATGGACTTCCAGCTATTGCTGTAGAAAGTATACCTGTTACATCACTAAAAGTACCATCTCCATTATTTTTGTATAAAGAATTTTTATTACAGACAGAGCCGTAATCACTAAAGAAGAGATCTAGATAACTATCCTTATCGTAATCAAACCACAAGGCACTCCTATTATCACACTCATCTTGACTATTTAAACCTGAGCTATTAGTAACGTCTATAAATGTTTCATTACCTTGATTTTGAAAAAGATGGATTCCATTGGTTTTTGTTAAAAGTAAATCAGGGTTTCCATCATTATTAAAATCTCCCCATGAAACACCCCAGTTGGTTCCTGATGAGTCATTTTCTGATTCGGAAAGAATTAATCCTGCAGATACAGTGATATCTTTAAAAAAGCCATTATTTTCATTTCTAAATAAGCGACTATAGCTTATGTTATTACCTTTTTGATCTTTCAATTTAGCTACAACAAATAAATCTAAATCGTTATCTCCATCGAAATCTGCTACTGCCGATCCTGTATTTTGTTCCATTAAATCAAGGCCAACTTGAGATTCAACGCGAGTAAAATTTTGCGAAAATAACTTAGCGCTATTATTTAAATAAAGGAATAGTAGCAAAAAGAAGCAATATTTTATTGTTGTTTTAACTTTCATTCAATATTAATTTAACTGAGTATTTAAAAAGGTAGATTTGAAAATAGTTTATATTTTAATAAAAAGTTTAGATTGATTATTTATTTTTAAGATATAGACACCAGATGCTAT
>NZ_JBXVVC010000009.1:0-1842 GCF_057219435.1 Algibacter sp. YIN40
CCTAGTGCACAAGAATCTCGTGAAATTTTTGATTTCTTAATGACTCAGCTAGGGTATGATATAAACAATACTTCAATCGATTACAGTAATGGAGATCCCGCTGCTTTAGGAAATTTCATAGCTCAATCGGTTATAAGTTATGGATACACAGATGGGGCTCGTGAAATTAACCAGTATAATAATGCTCATTATGTACCTGTAAATATACCCTTATCCCCTGTTCTTCCTGGAAATGAAACATTAACAGACCCTAATAGATGGCAACCTTTAAGTTTAGATGCCTTTATTGATCAAAGTGGTAATTTAATCGAAGGTTCAACTCCAGAGTTTCTAAGCCCAGAATGGGGGGATGTTTCTTCTTTTTCTCTCTCTGATGATGCTAAAGTAACTTATTCAAGAGATGGAAATAATTATAATATTTATCACGATCCTGGAGCGCCTCCTTATCTAAATACTACTGCCCAATCAACTGAAAGTGATGCTTATAAGTGGGGGTATTCACTAGTGTCTATATGGGGATCTCATCTTGACCCAACCGATAATGTACTTTGGGATATTTCTCCTAATTCAATTGGTAATGTTGATATTAACTCAATGCCTGATTCATTTAACACTTACCCAGACTTTTACAACTTAACTTTGGGTGGTGATACGGGTATGGGTTATAGCATAAACCCGCATACTAATGCGCCATATCCTCAACAACTCGTCCCTAGAGGAGATTACGCAAGGGTTTTAGCAGAATTCTGGGCAGATGGACCTGATTCAGAAACACCTCCAGGGCACTGGTTTACATTATTAAACTATGTAAACGATAATCCGCTATTAGAAAAAAAATTAAGTGGTTCTGGCGAATTATTAGACCTAACTGAATGGGATGTTAAATCTTATTTCCTGATGGGAGGCGCCATGCATGATGCCGCTATTACGGCATGGGCAATTAAAGGATGGTACGATTATATAAGACCCATTTCTGCAATACGTTTTCTATCAGATAAAGGACAGTCTTCGGACCCTTCTAAAGAAAATTATGATATAGCTGGTATTACTTTAATAGATGGCTATATCGAAATTGTTGAAAATGGAGACCCTCTTGAAGGTCTAAATGGAGAACATATAGGAAAAATTAAACTATACACCTGGAAAGGACATGACTACATCAATGATACTGAAGTAGATCAAGCTGGTGTAGATTGGATATTGGCTGAAAATTGGTGGCCTTATCAAAGACCAACCTTCGTTACTCCTCCTTTTGCAGGGTATGTATCTGGGCATTCTACCTATTCCAGAGCTGCTGCAGAGGTAATGACCTTGCTTACAGGAGATGCATACTTCCCTGGAGGTGTAGGAGAATTTATTGCTAAGAAAAATAAATTCCTAGTTTTTGAAGAAGGACCTTCTGTAGATGTAAAACTACAATGGGCAACCTATCGCGATGCATCAGATCAATGTAGCTTATCTAGAATATGGGGTGGTATTCACCCGCCTGCTGATGATATCCCTGGTAGACTAATTGGTGAGAAATTAGGAATTGATGCCTTTAATTTTGGAGTGACATACTTTGATGGTAAAAATCAAGAAGAAATACCTATTTCTCAAAATTATCAAGTATTTCCAAATCCTAACAATTCTGGTGCTGTTTTTATTTCTAATACATTGGTGTCTGATAGTTTTAAACTAATAGACATGAAAGGAAGTATTATTAACATAATAGAAAAACAATACAACGAAACTAACAAGATTACATCGCTAAAATACCCCCAAACAATAGCATCTGGTGTCTATATCTTAAAAATAAATAATCAATCTAAACTTTTTATTAAAATATAAACTATTTTCAAA
>NZ_JBXVVC010000010.1:0-1210 GCF_057219435.1 Algibacter sp. YIN40
GTTTACTACAGATGTGCCTTTTCAAGTCAATGCAACGGCTTCTTCTGGATTGCCAGTGAGCTTTTCTATAGTATCAGGACCTGCTAGTGTAAGCGGAAACACAGTGACATTGTCAGGAACTACAGGAACTGTTACCGTTAGAGCTAGTCAAACTGGAAATAGTACTTACAACCCTGCTACTGATGTAGATCAAACATTTGAGGTACTACCCGCGCCTTGCTTGCAACCTCCTAATGGATTAGCAGCTTCTAATATCGCTCCTTCTTCGGCTACAATTAGTTGGAATAATGTTAGCGGCGCAACTTATAATTACCGCTATAGAAAATCAGGAACAACAACATGGACAACGCTTAGTACTTCAAATACCTCTGAAATAGTATCTGGATTAGAGGATTCTACACAATATGATGTTGAAGTTAATAGTGTTTGTCCAGATACCTCTACCTCTGTTTATAGTGCGACCTATAACTTTACAACAGCGGTATTATCTTATTGTACTTCTAACGGAAGCACAGCAAATTCAACAGGTGCTACACGAGTAGTATTTGTAGATATTGACAATTCAGACACCAATAATACAGATAACGCATACGAAGATTTTACGTCCATTAACACCGATGTCATTAAAGGTTCTAACCACTCATTGACTGTAGACGTCGACACAAACGGTAATAAAACAGTTCATGCTTTCGCTTGGATAGATTTTGATAGAGATGGAGCTTTCAATACTACCGATGAACAATTCGACTTAGGCAGTGTAAAAAATGGAACAAGTTTGTCACCAACATCTACTTCAATAACAATTCCTTCCGGTGCAGCAACTGGTACAGCAAGAATGCGTATTTCGGTAAAGTTCAGTGTGGATCCTACAAGCTGTGAAACTGGGTTTAATGGAGAAGTAGAAGACTATTCTATAAATATTTTAGACCCTTGCACGGATTTAGACGGAGATGGTTATACTACATGTGATGGTGATTGTGACGATAGTATTGCAACCGGTTTTTCAATAAATCCAGGAGCACCAGAAATATGTGACGGTATCGATAATAACTGCGATGGTAATATAGATGAAGGGCTAACTTTATACACCTATTATGTGGATGCCGATGGTGATGGTTTTGGATCTACAACTACGGCTATGCTTTGTGCGTCTTCAGCGCCTGCTGGCTATAGTGCTAACAATACCGATTGTAATGATTCCGATGATACC
>NZ_JBXVVC010000011.1:0-665 GCF_057219435.1 Algibacter sp. YIN40
TCTAACTGGACTGCTTCTGGTGGCTCCTGGGGAACTACCTCTGATGCTTTTTCTGGTAGTGTTGCTATTACAGACTCGCCTTCTGGTGCTTATGCCAATAGCCAAAGTAATACGCTACAACTTAATAACAGTATATCTACTAGCGGACTGGTACAAACAGTGGTTCAGTATAATGCCAAATGGGATTTAGAACGTAGTTTTGATTATGTTCAAATCGAGGCCTCTACTAACGGCTCTACCTGGGCACCACTTTGTGGGACCTATACCAAACCAGGGGCGCCTAATGCTAATAATACCTATTCTGGTAAAAGTTCTACCAATAATAACTTCCAACCTGATGGTGAACAACTCTATGATGGGGATAC
Source organism: Algibacter sp. YIN40 (assembly GCF_057219435.1). Lineage (NCBI taxonomy): Bacteria > Pseudomonadati > Bacteroidota > Flavobacteriia > Flavobacteriales > Flavobacteriaceae > Algibacter > Algibacter sp. YIN40. The sequence continues at coordinate 366 of NZ_JBXVVC010000011.1, forward strand.
TCAGGATAAATGGGTCATGGAAGAAATTGTTATCTCTAGTTCAGAGAATAGTGTTTTCCACAATCAATCTACCGTGTTCTTAAGGTTTAATTTTAATACAGATTCTACTAACAGTCAAGATAGCTATACCACTACTTTTGATGGTTTTGTGTTTGACGATTTTAGAGTTATTACTAACACCACTAATATCCCACAAACAATAACGTTTGACCCTATTAGTGATAAGTTTACTACAGATGTGCCTTTTCAAGTCAATGCAACGGCTTCTTCTGGATTGCCAGTGAGCTTTTCTATAGTATC
>NZ_JBXVVC010000012.1:0-631 GCF_057219435.1 Algibacter sp. YIN40
CCGATATGCCGCATAACTTATAGATTCATTTCTAGCTTCTTCAATAGGTTTGGTAGTTGTAAAGCCATCAAATAAATTTTCATAATTATGAACTGTATTCCCTATAAGATAAGGTCTAGCTTGGTCATCATAAATAGCCCAAGCATCATACATAGCAACACTAGTATGGAATAGATTTCTTGCATGTACAGTTGGGCGAGCATAATCACCACGAATGGCTTCTAATAACGCTTCATTCCATATTCTAGCTACAGATTTATCTTCTAAAGATATAGAAGAACTTAAATCTACATTTAGCACAACAGGTAAACTAGAACATTCTTTAGATTCAACAACAGAGACTGTTCCCAATGGTTCCAATCCCCATTTAACGGTAATAGAGCCAGTTCCTTGACCGTCAATAATTTCGCCTCCAATAACTTGCCATATACTTAGAGCGCCATCTAATAAAGGATAGGTGTATACTTCTGTACTTAAATAACCAGAATTAATATTTCCATCAATTGGTTTAGACTCCAAGTAAGTACAAGAACCATCGTCAACTAAAGCATTAGGGTTATAACTACAAGAATTAGGATCGATACATCCTTCAGCTTTTATACTGGGTTGAATATTGAGAACTTCAAAACCA
>NZ_JBXVVC010000013.1:0-550 GCF_057219435.1 Algibacter sp. YIN40
TGAAATTACATTCAGTTACGACCCGCAAACCCATATCCTAACTTCAACACCTTATAGTGGTGCTCCTCAGGAAGTGACAAAAGTATCACTTTATGGAACTTTACAGGATGAATTAGGCTGTGCTTATGATTATGATTTTGAATGTGATAGCCCAGCGTTACTATTTAATCCCGATTCCAGTCTATGGGAAGGAAGCTTTACGCTTCCTGCCGGATGTTATACTTACCAAGTGAAAGAAACATTTGGATGTAACAATGTAACCTTCTATGGAGAAAGCGGAATTGAATGGGGTAATGATATTCAATTATATGTTCCGTCCGATGATGAAATTACATTCAGTTACGACCCGCAAACCCATATCCTAACTTCAACACCTTATAGTGGTGCTCCGCAGGGGGTGACAAAAGTATCACTTTATGGAACTTTACAGAACGAATTGGGCTGTATTTATGATTATGATTATGAATGTGAGAACCCAGCCTTAGTATATAATACCAATTCCAGTCTATGGGAAGGCAGCTTTACACTTCCTGCCGGATGTTATACTTAC